>MFPS01000007.1 GCA_001782825.1 Candidatus Magasanikbacteria bacterium RIFCSPHIGHO2_01_FULL_33_34 | reverse complement strand
AGAAGGTCCCAAGGGTTTGGCTGTTCGCCAATTAAAGCGGTACGCGAGCTGGGTTCAGAACGTCGTGAGACAGTTCGGTCTCCTATCTGCTGTGGTCGTCGAATATTGAAGGAGCTCATTCCTAGTACGAGAGGACCGGAATGAACAAACCTCTGGTGTACCAATTGTCATGCCAATGGCATAGTTGGGTAGCTAAGTTTGGCATAGATAAGCGCTGAAAGCATCTAAGCGCGAAGCTATTCCTAAGATTAATATTCATTTGAGATCTGTCCGAGACTAGGACGTTGATAGGCGCTAGGTGTAAGCTCTGCAAAGAGTTGAGCCGAGGCGTACTAATCGATCAAGCGTACTACGGAAGCACAAAATTGTGTTGTAATGATTGAGTTGGTTTAGTAAATTTTTTGAAAAAAAGAAGGAATAATCTTGGTGGTCCTTGCGGTGGGGGTATACCTGTATCCATCCCGAACACAGTAGTCAAGTCCACTAGCGCTGATGGTAGTCGAAAGGCAAGAGTAAGCAGCCGCCAAGATTATTCCTTTTTTTAATATAAAAAATAGCTGATTTCAGCTATTTTTTTGTTCACTTTTTATACTTGACAAAAGCTTAAAAATATGGTATTATTGTATGTTAGTCAAAAAATTCTTGTTTGCTTTTTGTGCTGGTAAAAGACAAGTATAAAAAGCAACCCAGAGTTGGGAAGCTTAAAATTAATGTTATTAGCCAGACATTATATTTTAATCACATTACAACACAAATTGGCTAAAAGGGGACGATACATCATGTCGAAGAAGAACACCAAGAGCTCCTCGGTCGAGATGGTCAACACCCGTGACGGTCACAAGGTGCCTGTCACGCAGGCGCAGACCCTCAACTACCAGAGGGTGTTGCTCTCCAGACTCATGAACAAGAACAGCCCGATGGGACGGGCCTTCCAGGGGATCCTCAATGATCTCAAGAAGGATCCCAGGATCCAGGCTGTTCACGACACCGGAAGCGATCACGCCAAGGTGATCACGGAGCTGGTGGAGGAGATCAAGATCTCCGACAAGCTCCTGAAGAGCCAGGATCTCACGGCGGTCCCGTTGCTGTGGATCCCCTTGGTCGATGCGATCAAGGAGCACCAGAAGTTCACCACGGTTCAGGAGACGACGACGGGGACCACCGACGCGGAGGAGAAGGAGCGTAAGGCTCGCGAGGACGCCACCAAGCGTCTCGAAGAGAGGGCGCGGCGGGAACAGGAGAAGCGTGATGCGGAGAAGGCGAAGGCCGACCGCCTCACCTCTCTGTCGCTGACCGCGACGGAGCAGATGGAGAGCAAGGTCTCCGAGGAGGAGCAGCGTCGCCAGGTGGCGGAACGCATTCTCTTCTTTTCGGAGGGAAAGGCGACGGTTGATAACAACCGTCACCCGACGGCCCTGATGGGCAACGACAGCCAGTTGGCGATCAGCCACCCCAAGGAGGTGGCCAAGACCTGCATCGACGTGGGCAACCTCGTCGACGTGGAGATCACCTGCTGTTTCTGTGAGAACAACAATCGCCTCGGCGAAGTGGCGTTCTCGTACAGGAACAGTCACACTGGGGAGATGGTGGACATCTTCTCGGTCCAGTTCGTCTGGCTGTCGGCCAGAACCGAGGATGGTGCTGAGGAGTACTGCCATATCCATGGGGATAAGCAGGGTCAGTTGCGTCAACAGCCGGTCCTGGTCTGCGCTGGCTGTGCGAAGCTCATCAAGGAGGTTCGACAGGAGATCCCGGAGGGTTTGCGCCCGAGCAATCCTCGGTTCGCGTACCAGATGGTGCGCGACTGCGTCGTCAAGCTGAAGGAGGAACACAATTCTTCCATCAGGCCGACGCTTCGGGCAACGGTGGCTGAGCGCCACCACAACAAGGGTGGCGAGCGCCGCCGTCACCACCACGGTGGCGACGAGGAGTAGTAGTCACCCAATATTCTTGGTATCTGTATGTATCATAAGTAGTTAATGCATGCAACAGATACCATTTAGTTTATCTTAGCCCCCGATCACTTCGGTGTGACGGGGCTGTATCTACATAAGTTAATAAAATTTTGTTGATTTATGTTGGTAGTTACAACGCATTTCAATTTTAAAGGGGCAGCCAATGATTTGTAGACATGGTGTTTGCATGATCGAAGTTGGTGATAACGGATATTGTGATCGTCATGGGGGGCGGAAGCGTTTGGAAGATGAGTGGGCATCTCGTGACGTTGCTTATCAACATCGGGCTGCTGGAGTTCAGCCAAATGCGGTGCCAAATGGGCAGGCCGTTGCTCCAAACAATGGGTTGTCCAGATTCAGCAGCACTACCAACAAAGAGGTGATTTCTAGCGCTGAGTGCAATAGGCTTCGTCAAGCAAGAGAAGCGCGTGTCAATGCCTTGCGACAAGAGCGCTTGAATGCCCAACCCAAGAAAGGTAAGAGTGGTGGAGGAAATGGGAAGAAGGGCAAGAAAAAGTAGTGAGTAACGCCTTCGGGCGCTACTCGGTAGAAGTGATGCCTTTGGGTGTCACTTGGCGGGAGAGGGTTTCAACCTTCCCCGCCGATTTTTTTTATACTTGACTTTTTAAATTTTTTTTTGTACAATACTGTTTTGATGGGGGGTATTAGAGTGGCTCATAGAAAAAGGTTTTAAAATATTTTAGATTCTTTGTCTGTGAGCCAATTGTCAACTAGGAATGTCATCATCTTTGATGGTGATTTTATGGAGGTGTTGTCATGCTGAAGAAAACACCACAAACAATTTCTCTTGGGAGAGATCGACACATGGTACAGCATAGTACTGAGACAAATAAGAAGGATGTATTGGAAGTTGATATTGAGAAAGAAATAGAAGATACATTTAGTTTTCTGCGTATCAGAATTAAACCGATTATTTCTTATCAGTTAAACAAGTATGGAGTCGTATCTCCAAATCTTGTTTTCTGGTCAGTGCATTATGCCACAAGTTGGCGTTGGTCACTTACCAGAAATATTATATTTCTTCAAACCGCATTAGGTGTAGTCCTTAAAGAAGATCCTCTTTTGGATGAAGTTGTAGATTTAGAGTTACTTCTTCAGAAGTATATCAATGCAGCAAATGCAGTATTGGTTCAATATTATGATTGTACTGAAAAATATGAAGGTATAAACCTAAGAGATGAAGTTGATAGAAAGATTTTCAGTGACAGTATTGCCTATTTAAGGCATCAAAGATTGTTTGTTGATCATGAGAACTTAAAAAGAAGACTTTTGGATGCTTATCCAGAGTTAGGTAGGAGGAACTAGTTGACGTGGCGGGTTTTCATTCATTTGAACCCGCCTTTGTAATTTAAAGGAGAATTATCATTATAACAATTCCTGCAAAAAATGAGATGAATTGTATGAGTGATTTTGTGACTTTGGTTTCTTTGTGAAGTTCTGGAATAAGATCTGCCATAGCAATATATATAAAACCGCCAGCAGCAAATGGTATAAAATAATACACAAAATTTTCATTATATCCAATAATAAATAATGCCAGCGCGCCACCTATTATTGCAAACAAGGCTGTAATAAAATTAAAAAATATTGCTTTTTTTTTGGAAAAACCGCCATGAAGGAGAATGCCAAAGTCGCCAATTTCTTGGGGTATTTCATGGATTAAAACTGCAATGGTAGTGGCAATACCAACTGGTATACTGATAACATAGCTACCACCAATAATAATACCATCAATTAGGTTGTGGATTGAGTCACCAATTAAATTGGTAATTGCAAAAGGATGAATATGATCTTTGGTGACTGGGTTGTGACAGTGTTGCCAATGAATAACTTTTTCTAATATAAAAAATATAGCAACCCCGCCGATAATTAGTAGAGAAACATCCAAACCAAAACCAAATCTTTCAACAGTCTCTGGTAGTAGGTGAATAAAAGCGTCTCCAATCATAGCGCCAGCAGAAAAGCTGACAAGCAAGACTAAAACTTTTTTTAATTTGTTTGTATTTATTGAAATTGTAAAAATCCCTATTAGAGATACTAGGCTTACAGCTATAATACTCAAAAGAGTATAAAACCACACAATAGACATAATGTTATATATTTAATTTTAAACCAACGGGGCAATGATCTGAACCCATGGTTGAGGTCATAATTGTAGCACCTTTTAGTTTATTTTTCAAGTCTTTGGAGGTATAGAAATAATCTATTCTCCAGCCGACATTTCTCTCTCTTGCTCTAGTTTTCATATCCCACCAAGTATATTCATTGCTTTTTTGGGGATGAAAATGTCTAAAAGTATCAATAAAACCATTTTCAACAAATTTGTCTAACCAAGCTCTTTCAATCGGCATAAAACCACTACTATTTATATTTTCTTTTGGACGAGCCAAATCAATTTCATTGTGGGCTGTATTGACGTCGCCACAAAATATTATTTTTTTGCCAGATTTTTTTAATTGGATAATATATTTTAAAAATTCTTTATAAAATTCTAATTTGTAATTTAATCTTTCGGTACTGGCGCTACCATTGGGAAAATAAATATTTAATAAAGTAAATTTTTCAAAATCAAGTTGTAGTATGCGACCTTCTTTTGAAAGAATATTATTGCCAAAATCAAGTTTGATTTTTTTGGGTGTTATGCGTGAAAATATTGCTACTCCACTATAACCTTTTTTTTCAGTAGCGCAGGCCCAATATGAATTGTAGCCTTTTGGTTTGAGGAGTTCTTCATTTAGGTTGAGTGGGTCATGGGTTTTGGTTTCTTGGATGCACACAATATCATATTTATGCTGGTAAAGCCAATCCAAAAAACCTTTGCGTTCAGCAGCCCGCACACCGTTTACATTCCATGATATTAGAGAAATTTCTTTGTTCATATAAAATATTATATCATTAAGAAGCGTATATGACTATATTTGGGGTTTATCCACATAATATGATTGCAAAGTTTTTTATATGTGATATATTTTTGTTTATAAATATATAATAGAATTTTATGGATGAAAAAAATCATGAAGAAATCAAAGCGAATGTGTTAAGTTTTGTAAAGAAATTGTTTGAAGAAATGGAAGAAGAAATGATCATGTCCCATCAGGAAAAATATACTTTACTTGAAGATGCATTTGAAAATGCTGGTGATGCTGGTGAGCTTAAAATTGCTTTTGAGCAATGGTATGCTAATCATGCTGATGATGTAGATTTTGAGCATGATATTGATGAGTTATGGGATTTGGCTGTGAGTCAGAGTGAGGAATAAATTATCTTAATTATATAACTGTCTGTATTTGCAGGCGGTTTTTTAATGTGGTATATTAACAAAAGAATACTATGTATATGACTTTTTACTATTTGATTAAGTAGTAGAGTTGGAATATTGTTACTACATAATTATATTAAATATTGTCTTTAATAATTTATAAAAAATAAAAAGTAAATAATTATTTAACAAATAAATTAATTGTATGCCAAATGATTATTCTACAATTCAACAAGTTTTGGAAGGAGATGCTGAAAATTTGTTAAATCATATTTGTAAAACATTTGATAAATCAGATATTCATATTCCAGGACCGGGATATATTGATGATGTTTTTTCTATTTCTGATAGATCAGAGAAAGTAATAAAAAATCTAAAGAGGTTGCGTGATACTGGAAGACTTAAAAAGACTGGTTATTATTCTATTTTGCCAGTTGATCAAGGTATTGAACATTCAGCTGGGGCAAGTTTTGCAACCAATCCAGAGTATTTTGATCCGGAAAATATTGTGAGTCTTGCGGTTGAAGCTGGTTGTAATGGGGTGGCATCTACTTTGGGCGTCTTGGGGATGATGAGCAAAAAATATGCAGACAAAATTCCCTTTATTGTCAAGTTGAATCATAATGATTTATTGCGTTACCCAAATGATTATGATCAAATAATGTTTGCCAATGTTGAACAAGCTTATGATATGGGTGCTGTCGGTGTAGGTGCTACAATTTATTTTGGTTCTATGGATTCTAAGAGACAAATACATGAAGTAAGCGAGGCCTTTGCTGAAGCTCATCGTTTGGGTATGTTTACAATATTGTGGTGTTATCTTCGTAATGATGCTTTTAAAGCTGATGGTAAGGATTATAGTGATAGTGCTGATTTGACCGGACAGGCCAATCATATTGGTGTTACCATTGAGGCAGATATTATAAAACAAAAATTGCCGACTCATAATGGTGGTTATGTAGCCTTAAATAATAGTGGTACAAAATTTGGTAAGTATGATGAAAAAATATATACAGAATTATCTTCAGATCATCCAATAGATTTGTGTAGATATCAAGTAGCCAATTGTTATATGGGACGAGTAGGTTTGATAAATTCGGGTGGGGCTTCTGGTGGAAATGATTTGAAAGACGCTGTGTATACTGCAGTAGTAAACAAAAGAGCCGGTGGCAGTGGCTTAATCTTGGGAAGAAAAGCTTTCCAGAGGCCTAGAGAAGAAGGAGTAAAGATTATTCAGGCAGTACAGGATGTTTATGCTTGTGATGAAGTAACGATTGCATAAATATTTAAATTTCAATTTTACATCAGGACATTTGTATTGAATAGGTGATTGATTTATTTTAATTTTATTGTTATGCTGTAGGGATAATATAAATAAAATATTATTATGAATGAAGATAAAATAATGGACAAATTAAAAGAACATGATGAAAAGTTTGATAAGATTGATGAAAAGTTTGATAAGATTGACAAAAGGTTTGAGAAGGTTGATAGTACACTTGCAAATCATGAAGCCCAATTAGACACTATTGTTATGACTGTACTGAAGCATGATAAAGATATTGATTGGATTAAAGAAAATATGGCTACTAAAGATGATATTCGTGGTATTCATGATACTCTTGATAAAATAGTTGGATTAGTTGAGAAAAGAGACCAAGAACAGGTTTTTATGGGCGAGAGAGTAAAGAGGGTTGAGAAAGATATAGAGAAAATAAAACCCTTGGTTGGGTTGGTTTAAACCAAAGCATAAAATCGTCTTTTAAGGCGGTTTTTTGTTTTGTGTACAAAACACTTGCAATTATATATACTGTACAATTTAGATGTTGCACAAGATGAGGCTGCACAGTATATAGCTCAATTGGAAAAGGACAAAAGAAATTATTTTATTGCTGATTTAGAAAGGAGTTCACCGGCTAGAATAAAAATATGGGTATGGGAAAGATACCAAATAACAGACAAAGGGTGTTTTGTCTTTAGGTTAAAGGAGTTAATATATACTGTATTGAAAATTATCCACAAAAACTGTCGAGAAAAAATTGACAGTTTTTTTGGTTGTGATACCATAGAAAAATGGATATAAATTTGCTCAAAAAATTAGGTTTTTCTGACAAAAGCGCCAAAGTTTACTTGGCGCTCCTTAGTCTTGGTCCCAGTTCGGTGCGTAAATTGGCCGAAAATTGTGATCTTAATCGTGGTACTACCTATGATGCTCTCAAATGGCTACAAGATAGTGGGGTAGTAAATTATTATAATAAAGACAAAAAGCAGACCTTTGTAGCTGAAGATCCAGCCAAACTTAGCAATATTGTCCGTGAAAATAAGGAAAAGTTAGATATGGCTGAAAAAAAATTAGCGACGGTAATTCCAGAGCTTCAAGCTCTTTTTCATAAAGGTGGGGAGCGTCCAGTCGCAAAGTATTATAATAAAAAGGAGATTGGTAAGATATTGGAAGATGTAATTGAAAGTTGTGTAGAGAGTGAGGATAAAACTTATTATATTTATTCAGCCGAAGGGGTGAGAAAATATATTTATGATGTTTTTCCAACTTTTAGTGATGTGAGAATTGCCAAGGGTATCAGTGTAAAAGTAATTGCTATTGGGCAGGGTGGTGAAATAAGGGGTCTGGACGAGAGAAAATATTTGCAAGTAAAAACTGAAACACCAACATATATTTTAATATATGCGGGTAAGACTGCTTATATTTCAATAGATGCCAAAGATGAACCGGTTGGCGTGGTGATTGAAAATGAAGGAGTATATCAAACACAAAAATTAATTTTTAATTCTTTGTGGAGTAATCTTTAATTATTTGTAATATATAATAGCGTTGTTTATACTTTCAACCATGACAGCATTAGTTTGTTTATTTGTTTTTACTCATTCTCGCCTCGGCTCTGAGGGTGATGTCTGTTGGGACATCAAATCCGTAAAAACAAATAAACAAACTAATGCTTAATTATAAATAACACTTTCAATTCTTACAAATTATTTTGTAAAAAGAATAATGATTAAATATTTTATATTTTTTTATGATAAAAGTTGCAATATTTGATTTAGATTCAACTTTGATTTATACCCAAAAAATTAAGGAGTATATTTTTAATTTTATCAAACAAATATCTGGTGAGAGTGATCGGTTTGCAATACAAGTATATAATGATGTCCGTAATGATGCTGGTAAAATAACTTTTAACTTAATTAATTTAAAAAGTAAATTAAAGAAAAGTATTAAAAATTTTGATGAAAATAAATGGAAAGAGTTTGAAGATAGTTTTAATAAAGTAGATAAATCATTATTAATAGCTGGAGCAGAAGATTTGCTTAAATTTTTTAAAGGTAGAGAGATCCCTATTTATATCTTAACTTTAGGTGTAGAAGATTGGCAAAAAATTAAAATTAAATTTAGTGGTTTAGAAAAAATATTAGGAGTTGATTTTAAAAATTTAAAATATACTAATGAAGAAGATTCAAAAAAAGGTAAAGTTAAGGAAATAAGAGAGATATTGAAGGAATTAAATTTGGAAAATTGTAAGGATATACTTTTTTTTAATGATAGGCCTGATGAGACAAAAAAAATAATGGAGGAATTTCCAGATTTACAAGTATTTATTAGAAGGGAAAAAAATGATAAACGGCATGGTGATAATGATTTTATTGATTTGGCGAGAGATAAAAATGTAATAAAAATATCAAATGATTTAAATTTAATAGATGATATAAAAAAAATTTTATGAATATAAATGGAAAAAAAATAGGCGCAGTAATATTGGCTGCTGGAAAGGGTACACGTTTGGGTTGTACAGATTGTCCAAAAGTAATGATGGAAATAGGCGGGCGACCAATTGTTAGTTATGCAGTAGATACATTATTAGAAATGGGTTTTAGTGCAAATGATATTGTTTTGGTAGTCGGATATGAAAAAGAAAAAGTAGAAAAATATTTTGGGGATAAAGTGACTTATGCATATCAAGCAGAACAAAATGGAACGGCTCATGCTACGAGCGTTGGTATGAAAGCACTTCCATTGGATATTGAGTATGCTTTGGTAATGGGTGGGGATGATAGTGCTTTTTATACCTCTAAAACTTTATTAAATTTTATTAATAAACATATTGAATCTGATAATGTTTTATCTCTTTTAACGGCCGAATTAGAAAATGTCCAAACTTTGGGAAGAGTGGTCAGGCATGAGGATGGAAGAATAGAGGTGATTGAAAAGGAGTATTTGACAGATGAACAAAAGAATATAAAAGAAATTAGTACTGGCACTTTTTGTTTTGACAGAGCATGGTTTGAGGAAATATTTAAAAGTATGCCAAAATTGAGAAAATTAGGTGAATATGGATTACCAACTGCAGTAGCTATGGCGCGTGATAATCATTTGCCTCATCAATTTGTAAAGATGAATAATCCAAATGAATGGTTTGGGGTAAATACTCCAGAAGAATTGGAAGAAGCAAATAATAGAAAATTTCAGCCAAAGGCTGACCAGCCTATGGTTGGAAATAACCAAAGTATATGAAAAAACCAGAAGCAATTATATTTGACATGGATGGTTTGTTAATAGACAGTGAGCCTCTTTGGTTTGAGGCAGAAAAAAAAGTTTTGCATAAAGTGGGTATTAATCTTGATGAGCGTATGATATTGCAGACTCGTGGACTTAGGATTGATGAAGTGGTTGATTATTGGCATAAAAAAAATCAGTGGGAGTCGCCTAGTAAAGATGAAATAGTTAATGATATTTTGTATACAATTATTTGTTTGGTTGAAGAGAGAGGAAAGTTTTTGCCTGGGGCAATGGATACAATAGAGTTAGCGCACAATATTTCTAAAAAAGTTTGCTTGGCTTCATCTTCTCATATTGCTTTGATTCAAGCAGTTTTGAAGAAATTTAATTTGAATAATTTTGACTGTGTGCACTCTGCAGAAAGTGAGCTAAAAGGAAAACCAGATCCAGCAGTTTACCTAACTACTTGCAAAAGAATAAATGTAGATCCAAAAAATTGTTTGGCTTTTGAAGATTCTGTGTTTGGATTGATGGCTGCCAAATCAGCTGGAATGTATTGTATAGCCGTGCCTGCATTTGAAGAAAAGAATGATGTGCGATTTAAAGAAGCAGATTTAATTTTGAATTCACTAGAAGAAGTAAATAAAAATATGATTTTAAATATGTTTAATAAAGATGTATGTGTGGAATAATTGGTTATATTGGGAATAAACAGGCAACACCATTTTTGTTGCAAGGTTTGCGTCGTCTTGAATATAGGGGATATGACAGTGCTGGTATGGTTGTGATTGATAATACAAATTTTAATTGTATAAAATCCGTTGGTAAAATTGACAAGTTGGCAGAAAAATTGAAACAAACAAAATTTACTGGCAATATTGGTATTGCTCATACTCGTTGGGCTACTCACGGAGGAGTTACAATTGAAAATGCCCATCCACATTTTTCAGCCGATGGTTCAATTGTTTTGGTGCACAATGGCATTATTGAGAATTATCGGGAGTTAAAAGATTTTTTGGGTAATATTGAATATAAATCGGAAACTGATTCAGAAATTTTGGTAAATTTGATTGCTCATTTTTATAAGGGGGATTTAAGGATTGCTGTGGAAAGTGCTTTGCTTAAAGTTCGTGGTACTTATGGTATTGTGGTTATGCATAAAGACAAAACAGATTGTTTGGTAGCCGCTCGTATGGGGAGCCCATTGGTGATTGGAGTTGGAGAAGGTGAATATTATTTGGCGTCTGATGCTACTCCGCTTTTGGCGCATACAAATAAAGTAGTATTCTTGGAAGATGGTGAAATAGCTGAAGTTTGTCGAAATAGTATCCAAACATATAATTTAAAAGATGAACAAATTGTAAAATGCGTGGAACAAATTGATTGGAATGATGAACAGGCAGAAAAGCAAGGTTATGAGAATTTTATGTTAAAGGAAATTTATGATCAGCCGACTGTTTATAAAGATGCTATTCGTGGGCGAATAAATTTGGACGAAGCAACTGCACATCTAGGTGGACTTAATATGACACCTGAACAGATGAAGAAAGTAGATAGAATAATATTGATTGCTTGTGGTACAGCCTCTTATGCGGCTATGGTTGGTAAATATGCATTTGAGAGGTTGGCTGGCATCCCGACAGAAGTGGATGTTGCGAGTGAATTTAGATATAGAGATCCCATTATTACTGAAAATACACTTGTATTTGGTGTTTCACAATCTGGTGAAACCGCCGATACAATTGCGGCTTTGCGAGAAGCAAAACGCAAAGGCGCTTATGTACGTGGAATTGTAAATGTGGTTGGATCAACTATTGCTCGCGAGACAGATGGTGGAACATATATTCATGCTGGTCCAGAGTTGGCAGTAGCTTCCACCAAAGCTTATACAAATATGTCAGCAATTTTACTTTTATATGCCTTGCAGTTTGGTAGATCAAGGAGATTGTCAATTGCAACTGGTGAGCGTATATGTAAAGCTCTTTTGGAAATACCAGAAAAGATGCAGAGTATATTGGACAATGCTGATGCTATAAAAGAAATAGCATTAAAATACAAAGATTATAAAAATTGTTTTTTCTTGGGTCGTGGTTCTAATTATCCTGTAGCTCGAGAGGGGTCACTTAAATTAAAAGAAATTTCATATATTCATAGTGAATCTTATCCTGGTGGTGAGATGAAACATGGACCAATTGCGCTTTTATCAGATGATTTTCCAGTAATAGCTATTATGACAAAAAATCAATTGTACGATAAGATGTGGAATAATATACAAGAAGTCAAAGCTAGAAATTCAAAAGTTTTAATTATTGCAACCATTGGAGACGAGAAGGTTAAAGATTTGGCTGATGATGTAATTTATGTGCCAGATACAATGGAATTATTAGAGCCATTATTAAATACTTTACCTTTGCAATTGTTGGCTTATTATATAGCGGTAGCTCTTGGACGAGATGTTGATAGACCAAGAAATTTGGCTAAGTCTGTAACAGTAGAATAAAAATATGAATAAAAAAAAGAAAGTGGTGGTAATTGGAGGTGGTAATGGCAGTGCAACCATAATAAGATCGTTGAAATGTAATGTAGATTTATTTGATATCAGTGCTATAATAAGCATGGCTGATTCTGGTGGTTCATCTGGTAGATTGCGAGAAGAATTTGATACGCTCCCGCCGGGGGATATTTTGCGAGCAATCTTGGCAATGTCTGCAAATTATGATTATGAAACAATATTGAAACCTTTATTTTACAAAAAAAGATATCAAGGAATTAATAAATTGAATGGTCATAATTTAGGAAATATATTTTTGGTACTTGCGTCACAGTATTCTGGAGATTTTGTTTCAGCCGTTCGAGCATTGGAACAATCGGTTGGGGCTGTTGGTAAAGTTTATCCGTCTACAGTTAATAGGGTGCAATTGGTGGCAGAACTTGATAATGGTGATGAGGTTTTTTCTGAAGCTGAAATTGATAGACCAAAATATGATAGATCTATAAAAATAAAAAAAATAAAGTTAAGTGATAAAGCCATTATTTATCCTGAGGCATTTGAAACAATTGTAAAAGCAGACTATATAATATTTAGTACGGGTAGTTTGTTTTGCAGTGTGATTGCCACTATTTTACCTGATGGTTTTGCTGATGCATTTTTAAAGTCTAATGCAAAGTTTATTTATATAGCGGGTAATAAGTTTGAGCTTGATGGTGAAACCGGACCAATTTGTATGAGTAAAAATTTAAATACTCTTGAGGAGTATTTGCCAAGGAGAATTGATAAAATGATATTTAATGTGCATGAATTAAATGAATTACAAAAAGAATATTACAAAAATAAAAGATGGGGTCTTTTAGATTATGATCCAGAAAATGTAAAAAGTACCGTTATTGTGGGTGAAAATTTTGAGCGCAAGATAGGCGGGCTTGATGCAAATATATTAGGAAATATTTTTAAAAGAGAATTAGTATGAAATTAATAAAACATGAACCAAAGGATTGTAAATCAATCAAAATTGAAATAGAAGATAATGGCAAAATAGGCGGTAGGGCTTTTTTGTATATTATAAATAATGATTTGCATGATAGACCTTATGGGCTTTTGGAAGATTTGTTTGTAGAAGAAGATTTTCGTGGTAAAGGTTTTGGAAAAAAACTTTTTGAAGCTATATTGGAATTAGCCAAAGAAAATAATTGTTATAAGTTGACGGCTCAAAGTAGAAATGAAAGATGCCCAGTTCATGAATTTTATAAAAAAAATGGAATGATTGATTATGGTAAGAATTTTAGGATTGATTTATAAAATAACAATTAAATAAGGATTAATAAATTTATATAATTATATACATATCAGTATAAACTGCGTTCGTTCACAAATGATTCAGACTGCCGTCTGATCATTTGTTCACTCACTTGTTTAGAAGCGTACCGATATAAACTGCATTCGTTCACAAATGATTCAGACTGCCGTCTGATCATTTGTTCACTCACTTGTTTATGGAAAAAATTCTTGATTTACATATACATTCTAAGTACTCTAGAGCTTGCTCAAAGGAATTGGAGTTGCCTAAGATTGCGCGTGCTTGTGAAATAAAAGGGATTGATATTTGTGTAACTGGGGATTTTACACATCCTGCGTGGTTTAAACACATAAAGGAAAATTTGATAGAAGATTCAGGTGGTGTTTATAAATTGAGAGATAACTCAAGTAAAACAAGATTTATAATTGGTACAGAAATTGCCTCTATAAAAAAACATAATGGCCAGACAAGAAGATTGCATTTGCTTGTTTTTGCGCCAAATATTGAAGTTGCAGAAAAATTCAATAAAAAAATTAATGATAGGGGGATTAATTTGAAAGCAGATGGCAGGCCAATATTAGGAATGACAGCAAAGGATATATTGGAGCTAATGCTAGAGATTGATTCTAGAATGGTTATGATACCAGCCCATGCTTGGACGCCTTGGTTTGGTGTTTTTGGATCAAAGGGTGGTTATGATAGTTTGGATGATTGTTTTGAGGATTTAACTGCACATATTTTTGCAATCGAAACTGGTTTATCAAGTGATCCTCTTATGAATAGAAGATTATCAATACTTGATGATATTACGCTTGTATCAAATTCTGATGCACATAGTTTGCCAAAATTAGGTAGAGAAGCCAATGTTTTAAATTTTAAAAATAAAAATAGTATTTCATATAGTGAAATAATGAGGATAATACGAGAGAAAAATAAAAATGAATTTCTCTATACAATTGAATTTTATCCAGAGGAGGGGAAATATCATCTAGATGGCCATCGTGATTGTAATTTTGTTTGTGAACCAGAGGAGAGTAAAAGTTTAAATAATATTTGTCCAAAATGTAATAAGCAATTAGTTATCGGAGTGTGTAATCGTGTGTTGGCACTGGCTACTAGAAATAAAAAAGAAGCATTAAAATTAAATAAAATACCATATAAAAGTGTAGTGCCACTTGATGTGATATTGTCGGATATGTTGAAAGTTGGTGTAGGTACAAAAAAAGTAAAAGATTATTATAATAAATTAATTAATAGTTTGGGTGGTGAATTTTTTGTATTGTTGAATGCAAGTTTTGAACAAATTAAAAAAGTGTCAGACAAAAAAGTAGCAGAAACAATTATAAAAGCTAGAGAGGGAGATATATTTATTAGTCCTGGGTATGATGGTAAATTTGGTATTGTAAAAATTAATTAGAGAGTATATTTTAGGTAAAAAAACAACTCGCATTTGCGAGTTGTTTTTTGTAAACGTAATTATTTCTTTTTACGTTTAGCAGCTTTTCTCTTTTTAGGAGCAGCTTTTCTCTTTTTAGGAGCAGCTTTTCTTTTTTTTGCTGGCATAATAACACCGCCTTTCTTTTTTGAGATAATATATTTAAACTTTGATAATACCATGGTACATACCAAATCTAAATTTAAATATAATAAGTTGTTTACATGACAAGCATGGATGTAAAAAACTTTTAAAAATTTTTTGAATAAAATTTTAACGACCTATATATATTATAAGTCTTTTTACAATATTTTTAAATACTTTTGCAACAAAAACTGTTAATAACTTTTTATTTTATTTTTTTTAAAAAAATTAGAAAATAGTTTTATTAGAATTTGTTGAAAATAATAAGTTAGATTTGTATTTATAAAATATAAATAAAATACTAGATTTAATATCTTTTATTTTTTATTTCCGTGTATATGGGAATGATTATTATATAGTATGAGTTAAATTTATATTATTATTTGTATTAGGCAAAATATTCATTAGTTTGTTTGTATGGTATTTTATTTACATATAAAAACAACCATTCGCGATGGTAATACTGTATTTAGACTTTTGAATTTAACTAAGATTGTAGTAATAAGTTGTGCTCGCAGATGGAAACAACCATTCGCGATGGTAATGATGTATTTAAGTTCTTTACTTTGTTTAAGTTTTTATTAATTTTAGTGCTCGCAGATGGAATTGAACCATCGACCCCAACGTTATAAGCGTTGTGCTCTAACCTCTGAGCTATGCGAGCATTTATCTTTGATATACTATCAGAAATATATAAACAAATCAAGAGGTCATATTTGTTTTTTTTATGGCTTTGTGGTATACTTATCTAATATGAATTTACGTGTAGAACAACTTATAAATATAGCAAAAAGAAAGATGAAACACAGTAATGACCCAGTTCATGATCTTGATCATGTGACTAGAGTGGTAAAACGTGTTAAGGAATTTATTGCTGATATGGATTTAAGTCATGATGAAAAACAGGCAGTTATTTTGGCTGCTTGGTGGCATGATGTGGCTAGATCAATTACCAAAAATCCCTCTATTATATGGATGTCTATTGTTGATGACAATATTTCTGCATTTATGTTATGGATGAAATCAATTAGATGTGGTCTCTTTGGTAAAACAGTAGGGTTGTCAACTAAAATTTTGGTATGTAAGAGTTTTGGAACTGGCGCTTTATTAACAAGGTTATTATTGAGAAAGAAGCACCGTATTCTTGTAAATTTGCTTGACGATGCTGATACTCTTGATATGTTGAATAGTGAGAGGGTATCAAAAATGTTGATTATGATAGAAAATTCTCGTACATATAAAATGGGTTATAGAGTGGTGGTATCATGGTGTTTAAAAAGTCGTGAATTTAAGCTCAGGACTGAAAAAGCTAGAAAAATATTAGTTGAAATGATTAGAAAGTTTATTTTATGGATTAAACAAAAAGAAATTTTTGATTGGCATATAAAACAATTTGGTAAAAAATGGGTAGACAGAGCTTTAAGAGATGCAAATCAGTTTTTAAAAAGTATAACCCTAAAGACCTGCTCATAAGCAGGTTTATTTAGTATTATATTATGAAAAAAGTAATTAATTTTACAGTAAATAGTGAAGATAAAGGTAAGAGACTTGATATTTTTTTGTCTGAGAAAATGAATAATACTAGATCAGAGATAAAAAAAATGATTGATAAAGAATTGGTATTGTTAAATGATAAACTGCCAAAAAAAGCTGGCCAATCATTAAAGGTTGGTTCTAATATTAAAATATTGGAAGAGAAATTTAAATTAGGGGTAGATTTTACAAAAAAAATAAAGATTATTAAAGATACAAATG
The DNA here is from genome assembly GCA_001782825.1 of Candidatus Magasanikbacteria bacterium RIFCSPHIGHO2_01_FULL_33_34. Taxonomy (GTDB): domain Bacteria; phylum Patescibacteriota; class Patescibacteriia; order Magasanikbacterales; family UBA922; genus XYB1-40-15. The sequence goes on along the minus strand of MFPS01000007.1, from coordinate 212,812 downwards.
ATTATATTATTATTGATAAGCCTAGCGGTCTTTTGGTACATCCTACTGATCGCAATGAAGTTAATACATTGACAGATTGGTTGTTGTCAGAGTACTCTCAAGTAAAAGGTGTTGGAGAAAGTGTGGATAGGCCTGGTATTGTGCATAGGCTTGATAAGGAAGCATCTGGTGTGATGGTAATTGCAAAAAATAAAAAGATGTTTGAACATCTTAAAAAGCAATTTAAGGATAGAACTATTAGTAAGTATTATACCGTATTGGTGCATGGAATTTTGGATATGAAGCATGATAAAATTGATTTTGATATCAATAGGGGGCATGATGGTAAAATGGTTGCACGACCAAAAATAGATAATTTCAAGGTAAAAAATGTTGGTAAAGAACAAGAGGGTCGTGAAGCATTGACTGAGTATTGGGTTGAAAAAGAATATACTAGGTTTTCTTTATTAAAAGTTAAAATTCATACTGGTAGAACTCATCAGATTAGAGTTCATATGTTGGCATACGCTCATCCAGTTGTTGGGGATAGTTTGCATTTTAATAAAAAACTGAATAGAAAAAAGGATGAAAAATTAGGTAGAATATTTTTGCACGCTAGCGAATTGTGTTTTGAAGATTTGCAAGGTAAGAAAGTTTGTTATAATAGTAATTTACCCAAAAAATTAAAAGATTTTATTAAAGAATTAAATTAATATGTCAAAAAGTATTTTTGTGGTTATTTCATCTCCCTCTGGTGGAGGAAAAGATACAATTATAGCAAAATTAATGAATATTTTTTCAGGTTCAGTAAAACTTTTGACTACTACTACTCGTGACAAGAGGCCTGGGGACGTGTCTGGTATAAATTATAATTTTATATCAAAAGAAAGTTTTGAAAAAAAAATAAAAAATAATGAATTGGTAGAATATAATAATTTTAATGGTAATTATTATGGGATTGAAAAAGAAATATTAGCAAAAACATTGGCGAATAATAGATTAGTTTTTACTAATATTGATGTTAATGGTAGGGCAAACTTGAAAAAAAGTGGAGTTGATCATTTGTCTATATTTTTGTTGCCAGATAGTATTGATGTTTTGGAAAATAGAATAAGAGAACGGGGTGGGGTTGAAGAAAGTGAGCTTAAAAAAAGGCTTAAGATAGCAAAAAAAGAAATTAAAATGGCCAATAAGTATGATTATAAGGTGGTCAATAAAGAGGGTTATCTTGATATGGCTGTTAAAGAAATAGAGAAAATTATAAATAAGGTTGACAAAAAATGAGCAATATAGTAATATATTGCCACTATTAGTAATACTATGATGTTGAGTTAACTTGCTCAACCTCTCAATTAAATATATAAAATATGTCAGAAGATATTCGTTTTTCTTTAAAGCCGGGAATGATCGTAAAAGTTCACCAATTGATCAAAGAAATTAATGCCAAAGGTGAAGAAAAAGAGCGTATACAGCTTTTTGAAGGGATTGTATTGGCTGTAAAACATGGCAAAGAAAAGGGAGCTACAGTTACAGTTAGAAAAGACGCAAAAGGTTATGGCGTTGAGAAAATATTTCCATTACATTCTCCAGTTGTGGCCAAGATTGAATTGGTAAGAGAAATGGCAGTAAGGCAATCAAAACCATTATATTTGAGAAATCATAAAAGAAAATTAAAAGAAGTCAAAAGAAAGAATATAGAAGAAAAAGTAGAAGATAAAAAATAAAATTAAGTAAATCCTGCGTAAGCAGGGTTTTTTAATCCTTGACTGGTGGGCAATAATATGGTTAAATATGGGGAGTATTTTATATGCCGAAGTGGTGAAATTGGTATACACGCCTGCCTTAGGAGCAGGTGCTTCACAGCGTGCGGGTTCGAGTCCCGCCTTCGGCACATTACGACTATTAACATTTTACAATTGACCATTAACCATTGATTAGTTTGTAGTATATTATATAGTATATATGAATGAAACATTATTTTGGACAATGTCTAATGGTGACAATATTTTAACAATTGATTTGCATAAGTCTTCTGGTATAAGTGAAGCAGAAGAACAATTTGAAAAGGAATTATATTATTATGCAAAAAATAAAGAGAAGTATGTAAAAGTTGTTTACGGTGTAGGTGAGGGTATATTAAAAAAAGTAATAATCGAATTGATAAAAAAACATCCATTAGTGTACGATTATTATATTGGAGATGATGGTTTTTGCATTGTAGAATTATAATAAAATAATTAAAAACTCCTCATAATTTTGTGAGGAGTTTTTTAATTTATTTTTTGTATTTTATTGGACTTCAACTTTGATTCCAGGGCCCATACTACTAGTCAGATGGATTGATTGTATAAATACACCTTTGGCTGCAGTTGGTTTGGCTTTTTTGAGAGCTTCAATCAATGCATTAAAGTTATCTATTAGCTTCGCTTCATCAAAACTTACTTTACCAATGGCTATGTGGACAATACCAGCATCGTCATTTTTAAAAGCTGCTTTGCCTTTTTTTAAGGCAGTGATTAGTTTGGTTATATCTGGTCCAACTGTTTCTGTTTTTGGATTTGGCATTAGGCCTTTTGGTCCGAGGACTTTAGCGGCTACAGCCAATTTTGGCATCATATCTGGTGTGGCTACTGCAATTTCAAATTCTATTTTACCGGTATCTTTTATTTTTTTAATGTCTTCTTCATTGTATACGAAATCTGCTCCAGCTTCTTTGGCAGTTTTTTCGTCATTAGCGCCAACGAATGCTGCCACAGTTTTAGTTTTACCAGTTCCGTGAGGTAAGGCTACGGTTGACCTTAGCTGTTGGTCACTCTTTTTTGTATTAATTCCAAGTTTTATATGTGCTTCGACTGATGCATCGAATTTTACTGTACTTGTTTCTTTGACAAGTTTTATAGCTTCTTCCAAAGTGTAGACTTTTGTTTTGCTTACCTTTGTATTTAGCTGGTCCATTCTTTTTGACATAAATGAATAGTTTAGTGGTGCTAGCCCATATTTGTGATTATGGTCCCACCGTTATTAATAGCTATATTTATACATTATTTTGTGGTATATGTCAAGGTCTTGATTTTATATTTATTTGCATATATAATATAGAATCAATAATTATATATGGTAAGCAAAAATAAACAAAAATTGATTGTAATAGTTGGGCCGACAGCTTCAGGTAAAACAGGTTGGAGTTTGAGGTTGGCCAAAAAAATTAATGGAGAAATTATTTCAGCAGATTCTAGACAGGTTTACAAAAAAATGAATATTGGTACGGCCAAAGGTAATGGTGAATGGCGAAGAGTGGGGCTTCGCAAGACTTTTTTTGTAGAAGACATTCCACATCATCTTATTGATTTTTTGGATCCGGGGAAACAATTTACGGCACCAAATTTTAGAGACAAAGCTTTTAAGTATATTAAATTATCTTACAAAAATAAAAGATATCCTATAGTGGTTGGTGGTACTGGGTTATATATATCAACTTTGATTGAGAATTTTAGAGTACCAATGGTTTTGGCTAATAATAAATTGAGAAATAGTTTGATGGAAAAAAGTGTAGATCAATTGCATGAATTATTGTTATCAATTGATAAAGTCAGTGCAGACAAGATTGATAAGAATAATAAAAGAAGGGTTATTCGGGCACTTGAAGTTTCAATATTGAGTGGAGAGCCTTTTTCAAAACAAAAAATTAAAGGTGAGCAATTGTTTGATTGTCTTAAAATTGGCATTGATATTGATAAACAAGAGTTATATGAAAAAATAGATAATAGAGTTGATAAAATGATAGAGGGTGGTTTGGAAGCAGAAGTAAAATGTTTGTTGGACAAAAAATATAATTGGAATTTGCCAAGTATGAGTGGAATTGGTTATAAGCAGTTCAAAGAATATTTTGAGGGTATTATTACTATTGAGCAAGTTGTGGAAAAATTAAAAAAAGAAACTAAACAATACGCCAAGCGCCAGCTTACATGGTTTAGGAAAGATCGTGATATAAATTGGTGTAAAAATTATGAAGAAGCTGAGAGTTTGGTTCAAAAATTTTTAAAATAAAATGTCTTGAGTCTATTTTATTTTTCTAATCTTCTGGTATAAGCATTCCATCCAGCAATTTTGTAATTTTCTGCTTCTTGTTTTGGGTTTGTAGATTCTATTATTCCTCTGCCGACAATAATTATGTCTGATTCGTTTTCATAAATTACTGATTCAGGAGTATTGTATTGTTGTCCTAAATTATCCGAGCCTGTGTCTAGTTTGACACCGGGTGTCATATGAATAAAACCAGGGTTATCGTCAAGCTTTTTCATTGATATGAATCCTATTACAAAATCTTGATTATTTTTGGCTAGCTCTATTGTGTTTTGGGTATATTCTTTGGTGGTCAGATTATCTTTTGATGACATTTGCGCTATCAATAATAATCCTCTGCCTTTGTGCATACCATTTATTTTGAGTCCTTCTATTGTGCCTGGGCCAGCGATACAATGGGCATTTGTTATGTGTGCCCAGTCGGCAATATGGTATATCCCGTCTTGGTATTGATAAGCCACAGTATTACCAATATCAGCAAATTTTCTATCTTCAAATAATAAAAAATTATGCTTTTCTGAAAGCCTTTGTAGTTGGCTTATAGTTTCAAAATCAAAATCTTCGATTATATCTATATGAGTTTTTAAAAGGCAGATTTGTGGGCCAATTAAATCAGCAAATAATAATAGTTCGCTTTTGGTAGTAACATCAATTGATAGACAGAGATTGGTTTTTTTTTCTTCTATTATTTCAAAAAGTTTTTGTGCAGTTGGGTTTGTGGTATAAGCTATTCTTTTTGAGTAGGTTAACATATTATACTTGGTTTTCTTTAATAAATTTATTTACTTTGTTGAAAGTATTTGTATCTATTTTTTCATATTTTTTTAATACTTTCAAGATTTCAGATATTTTTGCTATGCTGTGTAGTTTGTAGCCTTTGTTTTCAATATGATTTTTTCCACCTTGTTCACGATCAATTAGAATAATAATATCTTTTACAATCAATCCGACGTCTTCAATTGGTTCAATGGTTTCAAAAATACTGGAGCCACTAGTGACGAGATCTTCAACTACAAGACATGTTTGTTTACTTTCAAATTTACCTTCTATTATTTTTTTTGTTCCATATTTTTTTACTTCTTTTCTTCGCATTATCATTGGTTTGTTATTTTGGGTAGACATAACAGTTGCGATTGGTAGGGCAGTGTATGGCACTCCACAGATTATATCAAATTCAATTTTACATACTTTACTCCACATTATTTTTGCAATTGATTTTAGTATTTTTGGATATGAAACTATTAGACGGATGTCCATGTATATTGGTGATATTAAGCCACTTTTTAATTCAAATTCGCCAAATTTGATAGCCTCAATATCATAGAGGTCTAAGATTAATTGATCTAAGTCTGAATTCATAATAAATTTGTTAAATTAATAATTAGAGATTATCATTCGCTCATTCTCGCTGTGGCTCCGAGGTGGTTGCCTGTTGTGACAACCAAATCCGCTCATAATAATCTCTAATTATTAATTGTATTGTTAAAAATAAATAATTTAAGTATTTTATAATTGATTTAAATTATTTATTAAATTGATTTAATTTTTTGAGCTAAGTATGGATCCCACATAGCGCCAGTTGCAGACATGACTATTTCTGCTCCAATATTTTGGTATTCTTTGAAATCTTCTTTATTCATTACTCCACCTACTCCAGTGATGGAGAATTTATAATTATTTTCGTCTCGTATTTTTTTGAGTCTTTTGACCATATCAAGTCCAGCCCATTTGATGCCGGCTCCACATATACCACTTTTTACTCGGTTCTGACCTTTCAAAGCTTGATTACCATATTTGTCGACAATAGTTGAGGGTAGAGTATTTATGGCTATTACTTCATCAACATAATTATGGGCAATTTCAGCTATTTTTTTTAATTCATTATCATTATTAAAATAACCAAGTTTTATAGCAAGTGGTGTATTGCCGATTTCATCTCGTATAGCTTTGCAGACTTTGTGAGTAATATCAATGTTGTAGCAGACAAGACCTTCATTTCCAATATTTGGACAAGATAGATTTGCCTCCAATACTTTTGCGCCAGTTTCTTTGGTTAGTCGCGCTGCCAAAGCATAATCTTTTATAAATTCTTCTTGGGTTTGATTTTCTTTTACTGTGCCCATAAAGCCAGCTATTAACATTTGTCCAGTCTTTGCATAACTAATAGCTTTTTTTATATCTATTTGCCATTCATCTGGATCTTTGGATGGTACGCCAAAAGAATTTGTTATGGTTAGCGGTTCAGTGTAGTTGGTGTCAGCGGTTATTTTGCCAGCCATTATTTCAGGAGTTATTTTATCAATATGTATGGCCATTATATTTGGGTGAGGGTGGCAGGGAAAAATACCAGTGCGGACAGTTTTATAAACAACTAAATCAAATCCTTTTTCAAAGGCGCTTTTGGCAAAATTACTATTTATAATTGGACCAGCTGGAATACCGAAAGGTGAATAGACTTTGTGATTGTGATAATCATAGTTTGGCTCACCTTGGTTTTGATATATTTCATTGTCAGCAAATGCACCAAAAGGTCCATCTGAGTAATTTTCTTCATAGGATTTTGTTGGGTCGTAAAATGGGGTGTTAATCATAATATATTATTTTATGCAAGGTATAACAATTAAAAGTGTTATTTATAATTAAGCATTAATTTGTTTATTTATTTTTACGGATTTGAGGCCTCAACAGGCATCACCCTCGGAGCCAAAGCGAGAATCCTGCCTGCCGGCAGGCAGGGAGTAAAAATAAATAATTGAAAATAATGCGGTCGTTGTAAAAGTGTAAACAATACTATTATATTTTTACTATAATTTATATATTTTATTGTTTAATACTGTATAGATTGGCCAGCCTTTGATGAGTTGTCCAGCAAAAGGGGACCAGCCACATTTAGTTTTTAAATTTTCATTTTTTATTTCTTTTTCTAAATCCAAATCAACTATTACCCAACTGTCAGTTATTTTTAGGTTAAATATTTTTTTGGCATTTGTGTTTGTCAGTTCAACAATTTTTTCCAGTTTTATTTTGTCTTGATTATAAGCATTTAATAAAAGTGGCAGAGTGGTTTCTATACCGGGTATTCCAGAAGGGGAATTAGGATAAGGATTTGCTTTTTCAGATAATAAATGAGGAGCGTGGTCACTTCCAATGGTATCAATAGTGCCATCAATAAGGGCGGTCCACAATGCTTCATTGTCTGTGCTAGTACGTATAGGTGGATTCATTTGTACTTTACTGCCAAATTTTTCATACGCTGTATCATTTAAAAATAGGTGGTGTGGGCAAGCTTCAGCTGAGACATCAATATTTTTTTGTTTGGCAAGTCTTATTAAGTCCATTTCTTCTTTTGTGCTACAGTGGAGTATATATAATTTAGTTTTATAAATTTCTGCGAGTTTAATTGCTTGTTTTACAGCAGACTCGGCTACTTCTCGTGAGCGAATCTTGGAATGAGTAGTAATATTATTGATTGAGTCTGATAGCTTCTGTGTATTTTCAATAATCATGGCTTCATTTTCAGCATGGACTGCTAGGGGTATATTTAATTCACCGCATATTTTAAAAATCTCTTTTTGTTTTTCAAGATCTGCCACCAAAAGATTGCCAGTGCTTGATCCCATAAACATTTTTACTGCCACTATTTCATTTTTTAGTTTTTTTATTTCATTTATATTATTTTCAGTTGCTCCTAAGTATAAAAAATAGTTTAGATTTATGTCTGTATTTTTTAATTGTTTTTTTATTATTTCTTTTTTTTCTAAAAAAGTTTTTTCATCGGTTATTGAAGGGTTGTTATTTGGCATATCAAGGACTGTACAGACACCACCAGCGATGGCAGCTTGGGCGCCAGTTTCCCAAGTTTCTTTGTGTTCTCCCCCAGGTATACGAAAATGTACATGAGGATCAATGAGTCCTGGTAAAGCAATAATATTTTTTTGAGATATGTTTTCTTCTATTGGTAAGTCAATAGTTTGGTTATCAAAAGTTTTTATTTTCACATTAAGTGTGTTTATAATTTAGTATATCATTTTGTTCAAAAATTTTTTCACAATAATTACATTTTATTTTTATGGGATTTTTTTTGTTTATGATATCAAATTTGGTAATAATATTTTCATTGTTTGTTATACACTTTGGGTTAGGACAGGTAACTATATTGTGAATATAATCTGGAATTTCAGCTTTAAATTTTTTTATTACTTTATATTTTTTTATTATATTAATAGTAGCATTAGGAGCCAAAATTGCAAGATCATTTATTTGTTTTGTTGTTAATTCTAGATTTTCTATTTTTACTAAATCTTTTTTTCCCATAACTTTGCTTGGAAGATTTAGTCCAACGGTAATAATTTTTTCACTATCTATTATATTAAGAAAATGTATAACTTTAAGAGCATTTCCTGATTCAATCCGATCAATTACAGTGCCATCTTTGATGGCTGATACTAATAATTTTTTATTTTGTATGGTCATATTTTTTTAATTTAATTTTCCAAGAAGTAAACCAAGTATAGCTTGTCTAACAAAAAGTCCATTTTTAGCTTGTTCAAAATAATAGGCATGTTTAGTTTTGTCTACATCAGGGCTAATTTCATTTACCCTAGGCAAAGGATGCATGATTCGCATAGAATTCTGGACCTTTTTTAAGTGTTCAGTTTTTAGAATAAATGAGTCTTTTAAACGTTCATATTCAATCTTATCAGTAAATCTTTCTTCTTGGATTCTAGTCATATATATAATGTCTACTTTATTTATGATTGATTCCATATTTTCATGCATAGAGAATTTTATACCGGAGAGTTTTAATGTGTCTAGAATATGGTTTGGCATTTGTAATACATTTGGCGCAATCAAATAAAGTCGTACACCAAAGTGGACAAGTGCTTGAGCAAGTGAGTGGACGGTACGACCATATTTTAAATCGCCGACAAGAGCTATTTTGAGATCAGTTAATTTTTTTTGGCATTCTCTTATTGTAAATAAATCTAATAGAGTTTGAGTTGGATGTTGATTGGCACCATCTCCACCGTTTATAATAGGTTTATCAGTTGCTTCAGAGGCTAATTTGGCTGCGCCTTCAAGCGGGTGTCGTAGCGCGATTACATCTACATATTGTCCAATTATTTTTATGGTGTCATATAAGGTTTCCCCCTTTTTTATTGAAGTTACATCTGCATTGGAAAATCCAGTTACATTACCACCTAGTCGGAGCATAGCAGTTTCAAATGATAGGCGAGTGCGAGTTGAATTTTCAAAAAAACAACTTGCCATAATATTTCCTTTTAATAAATCTGGTCTGGGTTTCTTTTTTAGATCTTCTGCTACTTTTAATATATGGAGAATATCTGATTTTGATAAATCTGTGATTGAGATTATATCTCTATTTTTAAATTCAGTGGGCATAGTATGATGATTTAATTTTTTATAAATTCTTGCCAAGATTTTACTGGAACATTTTCTAATTTTAATTCTGTGATAGAGCGTAGAAAAAGTTGGGCAATTTGTAGATTGGTAATTAGAGGGATTTGATGATCAATAGCCAGTCGTCGAATTTTGAAACCATCGGTTTTATTGCTTGTGCCGTTGCTACGAGGAATATTTAAGATAAGATCAATTTTTTTGTTTTCAATTGTGTCAGTAATATTTGGTGAAGCATCAACGCTTGCTTTGTGTAAAAAAGTTGAAGCAATGCCATATTCTGCTAAATATTTATGTGTACCTTCAGTTGCAAATATTTCCCAATTTTGTTCATCAAGTGCTTGTATCAGATTAATTAATTTATTTTTTTTCTCGTCCCCAATACTCAAAAGAATACGTTTGCCAGAAATTGATTGTTCAGTTGATAACCATGAGGTAAAAAAGGCTTCTAAGTAATTGTCACCGATACAGGCTACTTCACCGGTAGAAGCCATTTCTACATGGGCAACAGGGTCAGAACCTTTGAGGCGACTATAGGAAAATTGTGGGGTTTTTACGCCGACATAATCAAGTTCAAGAGTTTGATAGGTTTTTGATTTGTGTTTGTTTAAAATAACTTCTGTCATTATTTCAATAAAATTGTTGTTTGTTACTTTGGATACAAAAGGGAAGGAGCGTGAAGCGCGGACATTGCATTCAATTATTTTTAACCAATTATCTTTGGCAATGAATTGAATATTGAATGGGCCAGTAATATTTAAGGCTTTTACTATTTTGGCGGTAAGTTTTTTGGCACGGCGGATGGTTTCCAAATATAGTCTTTGGGGTGGAAGGATTATGGTAGCGTCACCAGAATGTACACCAGCATTTTCTACATGTTCTGTAATTGCTTCTATGATAATTTGCCCTTGTTTAGCTACGCCATCAACTTCAAGTTCTTTGGCATTTTGGATAAATTTGGATAGTACAGCTGGGTGGTCGGGTGATACTGTGGCTGAATTTGCCAGATAATTTTTTAGTTCAGATTCATCATATATGACATTCATAGCTGCGCCAGATAGAACATATGATGGACGGACTAAAACAGGATAACCAATACGTTCAGCAAATGAGCGTGCTTTGGATAATGTACTGACTTCTTCCCAAGTTGGTTGATCAATATTTAATTTATTTAAAAGTGAAGAAAATTTTTGTCTATCTTCTGCTTGGTCAATGGAAGTAGCATTTGTACCCAAGATTGGGTAGCCGGCTTTACTGAGAGGTAGGGCTATATTATTTGGTATTTGTCCACCAACCGATACAATAATACCTTTGGTATTTTCAAAATCAGCAATGTCTGCAATTCTTTCAGCCGTTAGTTCTTCAAAGTATAATCTATCTGACTCATCATAATCAGTTGAAACTGTTTCTGGATTTGAGTTTATAATAATAGTTGATTCTTTTAGTTTTTTTAAAGTCCTAGCAGTATTTACTGCGCACCAATCAAATTCTACTGAAGATCCAATACAATATGGGCCAGAACCAATTACAATAATTGGTTTCTTTTTTGATCGCAAAATATCATGGTATTGCCCATTATAAGTCGTATATAAATAATTAGTTTTGGCTGGAAATTCTCCCGCCAAAGTGTCAATTTGTTTTATTATTGGTTTAATATTGAGATTAATTCTTTTGGCACGAATTTCTTTTTCAGTGGTATTTTTAAGTTTAGCTATAGTTTTATCAGAGAATCCAAATTGTTTAGCTTGTTGTAGAGTTGTTTTATCTAAATTATTTTTTGTTATATTTTTTTCCATCTGTGCAATTGAGTAAATATGATGCAAAAACCAAGGATTAATTTTGGATAGTTTAAATATTTCATTTACAGTAGCTCCTTTTTTAAAATATTGATAAATAGCAAATAATCTGCGGAAAGTTGGATTTTCTATTTCATCTTTTAAATTTTCTATTTTATAAGGATAATCATTTAGGCCTTGTGTGCCTATATTCAACATACGCACAGCTTTTTGCAGTGTTTCTGGAAAAGATCGTCCAATTGCCATGACCTCACCGACGCTTTTCATTTCTGAACCAATATGTTGTTCAGCATTTTTGAATTTGTTTATATCCCATTTTGGTATTTTGATAACCAAATAATCAAGGGCTGGTTCAAAGAAAGCTGAGGTTTTTTGGGTGACTGAATTTTTGATTTCATCCAAGCGAATATTAATTCCAAGTTTGGCAGCTATAAAGGCCAATGGATAGCCGGTTGCTTTGGAGGCAAGGGCGCTAGATCGTGATAGTCTGGCATTGATTTCAATTACCCGATAATCGCCATTTTCTGGATTGAGGGCATATTGGATATTACATTCACCGATGATTCCAATATGACTAGCAGTTTTAATAGCAATTTCTCTCAAGAGATGATATTCGTGATTGTTGAGAGTTTGTGATGGTGCCACTACTATACTTTCGCCTGTGTGGATTCCCATTGGATCCATGTTTTCCATATTGCACACAGTTACTACATTGTCAGCTGAATCGCGCACTATTTCATATTCTACTTCTTTCCAACCCCCAAGGTATTCTTCAATCAAAATTTGTGGTGCTTGGTGCAAAGCTTCATTAGCGCGTATTTTAAGTTCTTCTTCTGTTTTGATGAGGCCAGAACCTAGTCCGCCAAGAGAATAGCCAGAGCGCATCATTATAGGGTAGCCAATTTTTTTTGCTGCAGATATTGCTTCAGTAATATTATCAGTAGCAATACTTCTAGCTGTTTTTACATCAATTTCTTTGAGAGCTTGTTTGAATAATTCACGATCTTCTGTGAGACGGATGGTTTTTATAGGTGTACCCAGCACTTTGACATTATATTTTTTAAATATACCAATTTCATCTAGTTCTAAGCCAAGATTTAAAGCAGTTTGGCCACCAAAACTCAAAAAAATTGCATCAGGTTTTTCTTTTTCAATAATTTTAGTAACAGTTTGAACATTTAATGGTTGTAAGTATACAGTATCGGCGGCTTTTTTTGATTTACTAAAACCTTGTCCATCAGTTTGAATGGTGGCGATATTTGGATTGATAAGAACAGTATGTATACCTTCTTCTTTTAAAGCTTTGATTGCTTGTGAACCAGAATAATCAAATTCGCCAGCTTGTCCAATGCGTAGTCCGCCTGAACCAAGAAGTAGAACTTTTTTTATATTTAGTTTATTCATATCAAATCGTAAAATTTTTCAAATAACCATTTTGTATCAGTTGGACCAGGGGAAGCTTCAGGGTGAAATTGGACAGAAAAAAATGGTAAAGTTTTGTGACTAATTCCTTCAACAGAATTATCATTTAAATTTCTAAAATTTATATACCAATCTTTTGGTATGGTTTTTTCATCAACTGCATAACCATGATTTTGGCTGGTAATAAAACACTTGCCAGTTTTTTCTTCACGACAAGGTTGGTTTTGTCCACGATGACCATATTTTAATTTGTAAGTGTCAGCGCCAGCAGCTAGAGCTAATATTTGCGAGCCAAGACAAATACCAAAAATTGGTTTTTCTAATTTCATAGCTTTTTTTAATATGGCGATTGTTTCTATACAAACTTTTGGATCGCCTGGACCATTTGATAGAAAAACAGCATCAAATTTTTCTTGGGTATAATCATAATTGTATGGCACATGGTGAATTGTCAATGGAAGTTCTTTAAGTGAACGCAAAATATTATTTTTTATTCCACAATCTACTACGATTATAGTTTTGTTGTTGGATTTTTTTTGATTATATATATTTTTTATTTTTGTAGAAACTTCTGGTATAAGATTTTGATCACTTAAATTTGTATAATTTAATTTTTTATTTTGAGAATTAGAAGAATAATTTGTAGGTAATATTGCCCCAGGCATTACTCCATATTCACGCAATTGTTTGGTAAGTTCTCTGGTATCAACATTGGTCATTATTGGTACTTTTTGGGATTCTAGCCAATTGAGGAGAGAAGATTTGCCGTTTATATGATCCCAATTAGTACAGGCTTCACTGACAATTATGCCACTGACGTGTATTTTTTCTGATTCCCAATATTTTTTTTCGGGAACGCCGTAGTTACCAATGAGGGGGTAGGTGAAAGTAATAATTTCGCCAGCATATGATGGGTCGGTGAGTGTCTCTATATAGCCAGTCATTCCAGTGGTAAATACTACTTCACCATAATATATTTCTTTTTGATTAGAAGGAGACAGGCCTTTGAAAGTTATACCTTTTTTGAGTATAAGTTGTGATTCTATAAATTCCATATTTTCAAAAAAATACCACCCCTTTCGGGATGGTAAGTCTCTAATATTGTTTATAATCAATTGTCTGTAATTTTAATTTTTTCATAGTTTGATTCAGTTTATCAGTATATTGTAATTGATGCAACTGTATAGCTGTGGATTAATTTATAATCTGAAATAGAAATTAATGATTAAAGATTATTATTCTCTCATTCTCGCTTTGACTCCGAGGTGGTTGCCTGTTGTGGCAACCAAATCCGCTCATAATAATCTTTAATCATTAATTATTTAATTAAAAATGTTTTCAATTTGATAGTTTTTTTCGTAATAATTCTTCGGTAATGTTTGGATCAGCTGAGCCTTCTGTTGCTTTCATAACCATACCAATAAGAAATTTTATTATAGTATCTTTTCCATTAATAAATTGAGTTACTTGATTTGGATTGCTAGTTATTACTTCATCTATTATTTTTTCAAGTTGATTAATGTCAGAAACTTGGCCATAACCTTTGTCTTCCATTATGTGAGTTGGATCCATATTGACATTACTATCAATCATTTCTGACAATACTTGGAGAGCATTGGTTGGGCTTAATTTTTTTGAATAAATCAAAATAATCAATTCTGCAAAATTTTCTGGACTGATTTTGAGTACTTTTATATGAACTGATTTTTCAGACATAATACCCATTAGCTTACTGGTGATCCAGCTACCACATAATTTGGCGAGTCTGTTTTTATTACCTTCAATAATTTGTTGTTCTTCTATTTTTGTGTTTTCTGGTAAAGAGTGGAGCCATTCATAAAGCTCAGACATAGTGGCATCAGTGAAATCAGCCCAATCTTTGTCAGTAGTTAGAATTTTTGCATCAGAATATGAAAGACCGTATTCATTGTGAAATCTGGCTCGTCTTGCTTGGGGAAGTTCTGGCATTGTGTAATTTTTTGTAAGTCTATTTGGGTGAAATGGTGGAATGTCTGGTTCTGGAAAGTATCTGTAATCAGCAGCATTTTCTTTTATTCTTTGAAGTACGGTTTGGTTATTGTTTTCATCCCAACCGCGAGTTTGTTGTGGCCATTCTTCGCCTTTTTCAATCATTTCAGTTTGTCTTTGGATTTCATAATTGATGGCTTTTTCTACTGCTTTGAATGAATTGATATTTTTTACTTCTACTTTATTATTAAGTTTGTAATTACCAATAGTTTTGACAATTCCGTCTTTTATTTCAAAACAGCCAGCTTCTTGAACAGAAATATTGGCTTCACATCTCATTTGTCCCTTTTCCATATCAGCATTACTTACTCCTAAAAATCGCATTAGAGTGCGCAATTCTTGACAATATGTTTTTGCTTCTAGCCCTGTTTGGAAATCAGGATCAGTTACTATTTCTAATAGGGGAGTACCAGCACGATTAAAATCAACCAAAGTACTGCCATCGGTGCTGTGGGTTAGTTTGGCGGTGTCTTCTTCAAGATGAGCTCTGGTAATTCCAATTTTAACTTCTGAGCGTGGATTGTCTTCGAGTTTTAAATCTATATTGATATAACCGTTTTCTGCAATTGGCTCATCATATTGAGAAATTTGATAGGCTTTTGGTAAATCTGGATAAAAATAATGCTTGCGGTCAAATTTGGAAAGTTCTCTTATGTTGCAATTGAGGGCTTTGCCAACTAGCACAGTCCATTCTATGGCCTGTTTATTGGCTGTGGGCAAAGTTCCAGGGTGACCAAGACAAATTTCACAGATATTAATATTTGGTTCTTTTAATTCAGGATCATTTTTGCAAGCACAAAACATTTTACTTTTGGTTTTGAATTCAACATGTACTTCCATTCCAATTATTGCTTGATATTTTGGCATAGATTATTATTCATTTATGAGGAGTATTAATTAATTTATAATCTGAAATAGAAATTAATAATTAGAGATTATCATTCGCTCCCTGCCTGCCGGCAGGATTCTCGCTATGGCTCCGAGGTGGTTGCCTGTTGTGGCAACCAAATCCGCTCATAATAATCTCTAATTATTAATTATTCTGTTTGTTAAATATTTTATAATTAATTTATTTTATGCATTTATCTATATGTTATCATTTAAGCTAAAAAATGAAAAGCCCTGTATTAAAGGGTTTTCAAAGAAATTATAGGGCCTATTCAATTAAAAAGGAGGCTCGTCAGTTGTGGTGTTTGGTACGGAAATAGAATTTTCTGTAGCCATGGTATTTTTAAGATTGGAATATAAAATTACTTGTGAAGCTACTAGAAATGGGGTAAATAATATATTTATTAGGAATGATGCAATAGCAACAAGTGTTATTATAATTACAGAATCAAATGTATTTAAAACTATTGAAAGAGGAGTTTGCATTAAATAGGTTCCAACTAAGAAAAATGATATAGGGACTAATATTCTCCATAAAACAGCAAGCCATCTTCCTTTGGATAGACTTTTACTGTAACTGAGAGAGTCTACTGATTCTTTATTGTCTATGGCTACAGCGTACATTACAAAAGCAAACCATACAGAAAAAATTATACCAGGAACAATAAATAATATAAAACCACCAATTATGGCAATTCCAGCTAGTATGGAGGCTGCGATGACTGGTAAAATTAATTTTTTGTCGGAATGAATATAACTGCTGATTGATGCAATGTCTTTATTTTCATATCTTGCGGCAATAATTCTTACTTTGACGATTGAGAACCAAATGCCAATAACATATGAAATTATAAAAAGTATTATAAAAAATAATCCATAAATGACAGTTACAAAAAATTCTTGGGATTGTCGACCAAATATTGCTGTTAAGGCTCCTACCAATGATGTTGTGATGATTGAAGGTATTGTAACCAAGAAAGCAAGTTTGAAAAATAAGTTAAAATTGTCTTTATATAGATTGGCGCTTTTTTTGACCAAATCCTGGGCTGAGATAAGCATATGAGTAAATTAATAAATATATTTTCATTATAGCATGTTTATATAAATTTTTGTATGTATCCCCATATTTTTTTGTGAATAGTTTCAGATGGTAATATTTCATTTTTTTCAACGCATTCTACTAGGTGAAATTCTGGAAAGGATTTGGCTATTTGTAAATATGCCAGTTCAGCATCTCTAAGATGGTTGAGGTCATCTTCGTGTATATCTCTTTTTTTGTCAGTTTTTATATAGTCTCTTGTCTCTTTTTTGTCGACAAGTTGTTGTGAGATTTCTGGTGTAACATGCAGTATAATATTTATATCAGGCTTGGATATCCCAAATATATTGTATTCAAGATTATAATTCCATTCAAAGTATTTTTTTCTTTCTATTTCATTTTTTATTTTGCCACCTTGATGTCCCATATTTGATCCGACATATCTATTGGCGATTACAATATAACCTTCTTCCAACCATTTTTTTATTTGTTGACTATGGGCATATCTATCAATTGCATAAAAAATAGAAGCACGGTATGGCCCGACTTCTTCAGCTGTACCAAATTCGCCATTCAAATATTTTTCTACCATTGAGGCACTAGGTGTGCCATATTGGGGGAAGCTTATTTCTTTTACTTTTTTACCTTCTTTTTTTATATGATCAAGTAATAATTGGGTTTGAGTGGTTTTTCCAGAACCATCTGTTCCTTCAAGCATTATGAATAATCCTTTTTTGTAGTTCATAGTTGGTAGTTCATAGCCAATAGAATTAAGTATAAAGTGCTTGTCGGTATTTATATAACATCCGTAAAACTTCAAGCAAAAGTTGATCTACTTTTTCCCATTGATTGTTGTTAATAAAATTTAATTTTTTAGAAATAATAATTTGTGTTTCAAGTTCTGTTGCAGAACCAAATGATATATTTATAAAATGAGCATTTTCTTTTTTATTTTTTCTTGCATATCCCTCTGCTATATTTGATGGTATTGAAATTGAACATCTTTTCATTTGTGAAATTAAACCAAATTTTTCTTCTGTAGGGAATAAGTTTGTTAATTTATAAATTTCTATTACTAATTCTATTGATTTTTGCCATACGATGAGTTCTCTGTATGTATTAATAATCTGATTGATTATGAATTATTGGCTATTGGCTCTGAACTATGAACTTTTTTATAGGTTACAAATGAAAATTTTTCATGATCTTCTCTTTCTACTTCTTGCCAAATATTTTTATCAATTTCTGGAAAAAATGCATCACCATCAACTTCCATATGAACATGAGTAATATATAGAGTATCAACTTTGTCTATGGTTAATTTGTAAATTGTTGCTCCACCACAGACAAAATTATCTTCATCTTTGAGAGTTTCCCAAGCATCTTCAATTGAATGAAATATCTTTACGCCCTTAGGTACAGTATAGTCTTTGTTTAAAGTTAATACGACTGTTTGCCTGCCTGGTAGTGGTTTGCCAAGATAACCCAAGATTGATTCAAAGGTTGCTTGGCCCATAATACAATTTTTGCCGAGAGTTAATTGTTTGAAATGCTCTAAATCTTCGGGGATATTCCAAGGAAGTTTATTGTTTTTGCCAATGCAGTTATTTTTTGCAATCGCACTTATAAGAGAGAAGGGCATATTGGTTAGTTTTTAATTTGAAATGCTTAAATTGCTATATCAAATGATATTTTTGGGTAGCTTTCATATCCAACTATTTTACTATTCTGACATTGCCAATCAAAAATATTAGTAAAATTTTCGGTTACAAGTTTAGGAAGTGGAAATTTGTTTGGGTCACGAGTAATTTGTTCATGTGCGCCTTCAATATGATTGGAATATATATGGACATCTGCCAAAAATCCAACCAATTTTCCTTCACCAAGCTTGGTTTCTTTGGCAAGTAGATGAAGCATGGTTGCATAGCTAGCAATATTGAAGGGGAGTCCTAACATTACATCAACTGATCTTTGATTCCAAAGTAAATTAATTTTTCCGTCAAGGACGGTAACTTGAAAAGAATAATGACATGGTGGCAAAGCCATTTGGTCCATCATAGTAGGATTCCATGCACAAACTATCATTCTTCTGTCAGTAGGATTTTCTTTGAGAGTATTTATTACTTTTTGTAATTGATCCACTCCTTGGTTGCGATAGTCAGTATCATAATTGTAATATGGTGCATTGAAGTGGCGCCATTGGAAACCATAGATTGGTCCTAAATCTCGTTCTTCTGCCATTTTATTTTTTGATTCTATATCATGGCCATAAGGAGCTTTTTTGGGGTTGGCCCATTCATCCCAAATATGATTTTTGTTTTCTTGTAGCCATTTTTTGTCAGTCAATCCTTTTATAAAAAATTCAAGTTCAGAAGCGATTACTTTGTAAGGCATTTTTTTGGTAGTAATCAATGGGAAACCTTTGGACATATCATGCTCAAACATCGCCCCTGCAATTGCGAGCGTACCTGTTCCAGTTCTATCATCTTTTTTTATGCCTTCATTTAATACTTTTTTTACAATATCTAGATATGCTTGCATATTGTATTAGACTTAGTTATTTATACTTGTTATTCTCTAGGTGTATCTTCTATATCCTCTATATCTATTAAATGGATTTCTGTATCTGTACCATTAGCTAATTGTCTACGTGCTTCATGCTCTACTTTTTCCCATTCTTCTTGTTCTAAGTCAGTCTTTGTTTTGATTCCAAGTCTTTTGGCTGCGTCTTCTATAGTTTCGCCTGGTTTAATTGGTGGTGGGTTTCCACCTTCATTTACACCAGGAAGTTTTCCTTCTATATGTGGCCGTTTCATATTTTTTTGCTTAGATTAATTAAATAAAATTTTTGTTAATTTATTAATTTTAATTATTTATATTATTAACTTATTTTTAATTTTTTATAAATATACATTTTTTTGTATAAATTAAGATATTTTTTTTAAAATATTTTTCCAAGTAATTATTTTTTCATCTGTCAATTTTTCCATTTCTTTGTGTTTTGGATTTTCTTTTATTTCTTTTTCTGCCCAATTTATCATTTTTTGTAATTTATTTTTGTGATTGGATAGATATTGTTTTGCTGCAGGATAATTATTTATTATATTTTCTATTTTTTCTGCTATATTATATAGATAATCATCACAGAATCGTCTCCATTTCATATTGTCTCTTTTTTCATCAAATTCTTCCAGAGCGTGCATTAGAGCTCCTACAAATTCAACCATATTAAAGTATTTAGCTTCTTGTGTATTTTCTCCTTTATCTTTGTAATGAATATTTTCTTTATATATTTCCAAAATATTTTCAATTTCTGTTTTTAATAGGTTTGGAAATAGATTTTGTATATTTTTTTCAAAGTATTCTATTTCTTCTTTTGTATCTGTACTTGATTTTTCATTGTAATCAATATCACCTTTTGGACTAAGTTCACCCATGTCATGTATAAGAGCAGTAATTCGTAATCTAAAACTTTGTGTTTCGTCTAACTTATTATTTTTTAAGTCTATATCAGTCAGTTCTTTTGTTATGTTGTGTGTATTTATTGCATGGGTTAATCCTACTGTATCTTTACTTCTTTTTGTTTCATCTTTTTGCTCTAGTGGTTCTGAATAAAATTTTTCACTTCTTTTTGCTTGTTTCATTTCTTGAAATAAACCAGGATTATTTCTCATTTCACTCATAACTTTCATTAGTAGATTTTGAATTGGGTTTGGTTGAAATTTTTCTTTTTCCATAATATTAATATTTAATCTGTTGATCCAAATCCACCGCGATTTTCATTATTTATTTTTTCAATTTCTTCCCATTCGCTTTTTTCTATTTTTACAAATACACCTTGGCCAAGTCTTTCGCCTTTTTTAACAGCTACATCATTGTTAGTGTAGTTGTGCACTAATAATTTTATTTCATCATCTTCTCCACAATAGTCTTGGTCTATTATACCAACACCATTGGCCATTTTCAAACCTTTTTTTTGGGCTAGGCTAGAGCGAGAGGCTATCATTAGCATATATCCATTTGGAGTTTGTATTATCAAGTTTGTTGGCAACATTTTGGTTTCACCCGCGAGAATTATTTCGTCAATACGAGTATATAAATCAAAAGCAACGGCTCCATTAGTTTGGTATGTGGGCAAGGGGAGTGATTTGTCTATGCGCTTGATTTTAACTTGCATATTTTTTTACTAGATTATCTAGTTGTTGGTGTAAATCTTCTATACTGCCATTGTTGTCAATTTTTTCAGTGGCGTTCTTAGCGACTTCTGGGATACTCATTTCAGTTGATCGTTTGTGATCTTCTAGAAATTCTTCATAAGTTTTATTATTATCATCTGAGTTTTCTCCGCGTTTGATTAAGCGCTCATAACGAGTTTTAGGGTTTGCAAAAATTTCAATTAATATAAAATTTGGTAATTTTGATAAGTGTTCAATATCAGCCATGCGACGGATTCCTTCAACTATAGTAATGTTAGATTTTGCATTTTTTGCGTCTTCTGCCATTACTTTTGCCATAGTATCTTCACCAAATGTACCCCGAATAATTTCAGACATTTTTATCAAGTTGTCGCGTGATTGTTCAATATATATTCTATTGCACAAGTCTCGTAACATAGTAGAAAACCTAAAAGTATCAGCATAATATTTTTCTTCCAAATATTTGGCAGCAGTACCTTTGCCACTAGCAAGCAGGCCTACAAAACCAAGAATGTTTTTTTCAGGTTTATTGTTTGTCATATTGTTCTATATTTTCATCAAAAAATTCTAAAAAAATTCCGACTTGTTTGAACATTTCTTCACTTTCACTGCCGGCATGATATCTTTTTTCACAAACAATTCGTTTAATTCCGGCGTTTATGATCATTTTGGCGCAGATAGCGCATGGGGTCATTTTGCAATACAGTGTGCCATCATTTATGCTGATACCGAGTTTGGCGGCTTGGACTATAGCATTTTGTTCTGCATGGGCGGTACGGACACAATGTTGGGAAATATGACCATCTTCGTGGGTAGTTGATTTCATCTGATGCCCAATTTCATCACAATGAGGCAAGCCTTTTGGTGAACCGACATATCCAGTTACCATAATTTGTTTGTCGCGGGAGATGACGCATCCAGATCGTCCTCGGTCGCAAGTAGCTCTTTTGGCCACGGCTCGTGTTACTTCCATAAAATATTCATCCCAAGTTGGGCGTTTGTAGACAGAATCATTCATATATTTAAAGTTATATTATTAAATCCAAGTTTAACAAATATATAGTTACTTGACAAATTATCTTGTTTGGGTTATAGTATTGACGCTCTCGCTACTCAGTATCTAGGGTGGCATCGTCATTCAAGAATTTATATATTAAAATATTTAGTTATGTTAGTTTTACGTTTACAGCGTCTTGGAAAGAAAAAAAATCCAAGTTACCGCCTGATGGTATCTGAAAAAACCAAAGATACACAAGCTGGTACTTTGGAGCATTTGGGTACATACAATCCAGTGGTTACACCCAAAGTAGTTAATTTGAATGTTGAGAGAATCAAATATTGGATATCAGTCGGAGCGCAACCTTCAGCTAGTGTTAATAATTTATTGATCAATGAAGGTATTATTAAGGGTGATAAAGAGAAGTCAGTATTTTTGAGTCAAAAACGCAAAGGAAAACTAGAAACAAAGAAAGTTGCTGACGCAGAAGAAAAAGAAAAGAGAGAAGCAGCAGCTAAAGAAAAAGCAGAAGCTGAAAAAGTTGCTAAAGCAGAAGCTGTAGCTAAAGCAAAGGAAGAGGCAGAAGCTGCTAAACAAGCTGAAGCAGAAAAACCAGAGGTAGTGGAAACTCCAGTTGAGGAAACAAAGGAAGTGAAAGAATAAAAACATCAAAAAATACCAAAAAAACTTATTTTAAAATAAGTTTTTTTGTTTTTATACTTTGATAGGTTTATTTTAATTGGGTAATTAAATACCTAATTCTCTTTATTATTTATTGACAAATTAACAAAAATAGTATATATTTTGCTGTATCTACAGTTTTGTAGACAAATTCTAGGGGGTTTAAAATGCGAGATTTGATTGCTTCTCCATTTGTATGGATTGATCAATTAATTCAAAAAGGTGTAGATTCAGTAATGTTCTTTTTAATGCGAATGTTTGGATTGAGGAAATCCATTATAAAATATATAATTACAAGCCTTTTTATTATTGGACTTATTGGTATGATAATTTATGATTTCCAACAAGGTCATGTAGTACAGGTTTGTCTAGGTGTACTGTGGTTATTTTGTTCTTTAATTGTCCAACATATAAATTATTATGATGATGTTAAGGATGAAAATAGTAATACAGTCTATTTTAGAAGTGATTTGAATCTTATAAAATTTGATAGCATTATAAAAATTTTTTGTATTTTTCATATAAGTGAAGTGATTTTTTTTGGTATTGATGTACAGAGTAATTTTTATATTTATTCTCACAACATAACATTTTTTTCATTCTTGTTATTAGTTTATATTGCAAAAACTCCAAACACTCCGCCACCTCAAGAAAAAAAAGTAACTAAGCTAGTTCATGCTCATGAACCTGCTTGAATCATAGCCTGCATTTGTGGGCTTTTCTGTTTAATATTGACCTTTTTTATAATTGTGATATAATGTTTTTACAAGAACTGGCTTCCCGGTTCGGGGTTCAGCAAGTCGACAGTTCAGTAATTCAAAGTAAAGCAAGAAACTATGGAATTTGATCAACAGTTTGTTGAATACGTTGTCAAAGCAATTGTAAACAACCCAGATGACGTTAAGGTTTCTCGCACTGTTGACGAACGAGGTGTTCTTATTACATTGGATTTGAATCCAAGTGATATGGGATACGTTATCGGTCGTCAAGGTCAAACCGCTCGTGCTATCCGCACTCTTTTGAAGATTGTTGGAGCCAAAAACAATGCACGCGTTAACCTAAAAATTAACGAACCAGAAGGCGGTCGTCCAGCTCCTAGACGACAGGAGTCAAGAGATGAAATTGATACCAGTGCAGTTGATAACTTAACAATATAAAAGTTAAATAATTCACTCCAGAGAAATCTGGGGTGAATTTTTTTGTATACTTTTTACTTTGTTTCTGTTGGTAAATATAAATTTTGTTTTGGTTATAAGTTGATTATTTATTGTAACAATTAAATTCGTAAAAAGTATAATTATTAAATTTTTGTTTGTCTTAAAATAGGAGGGTGATTGAGTTGACAAAATATTTTATTTTGTATATAATGATGGCTACATTGACATAATAATGGGCGACTAGCTCAGATGGTTAGAGCGCAACACTGATAATGTTGAGGTCCCAGGTTCGATTCCCGGGTCGCCCACAGGAATTCTTTATATAAATGGACTCATAGCTCAGTTGGTTAGAGTGCTACATTGACATTGTAGAGGTCAGAGGTTCGAATCCTCTTGGGTCCACTTTGTCTGGGTGGTGATTAGAGGTAAACCTATTTTCCGGTAGTTCGGAATTATATTGAACAAATCTAGTAATAAAATACTTAAAATTAGATTAAATAATAGGTTTGCTTTTTATCATTTTTTGTAATATAATGGAGATTATAGTCATAAAAAATTATGCAAGATGAAGATAAAAAAAATAGCGATTTAACAGAAAAGCTTACAAAAGATGAAGCAGAAAATGTGAGTGCTACAGAAAAAAGTTGGCTATCAAATGCTGTCTTGGTTTTTTTAGAATTAGTCAAGATTGCCGTGTTGGCTGGTATTACAATTGGTGTTGTTAGGTATTTTATTTTTAAACCTTTCAATGTAGAGGGTCAGTCAATGGATCCCACTTATCACGAGAAAGATTATCTTATAATTGATGAAATAAGTTATAGATTTACTGAGCCAAAAAGAGGTGAAGTAATTGTATTTCGTGCGCCAACTATAGAAAAAGATTATTATCTAAAAAGAATAATTGGTTTACCTGGTGAACGAGTAAAAGTAGAAGATAACAAAGTGATTATTTACAATAATGAAAATTCTCAAGGTTTATTATTGGATGAAGTATATTTGGATAATAAATCTACCCCAGGTCAAAGAACAATTACATTAGGACCAGATGAATATTTTGTAATGGGGGATAATCGTAATGCTAGTTATGATTCAAGAAGGTTTGGCCCAATAAAAAAAGATGTGATAGTAGGTAAAACATGGTTTAGAGGTTGGCCGATTAATAAAATCACATTATTTGAAGCTCCAGTATATAATTTAAAATAAAGTTTAAATATTTTTTATGCCAGCAAAGAAAAAAACAAAAGTAGTATCAGTACAAAAAAAAGTTGTTAAAACTAAAACAAAGTCGATGTCAAAAAAATCTGCAACAGATGCAAAAAATACAGAGTCAGGAGATGCTAAATCTCAAAGAGGGGCTCGCGCTATAAATCTTTTGCGAGGTATGAAAGATATAACTCCAAAAGATGAAATATATTGGTTAAATATTTATCAAAAAGCAGTAGAATTGGCTAATGCATATGGATTTGGTTTTATGGAAACTCCAGTACTAGAAGAAGCCGTATTATTTACGCGTTCCATTGGAAAGGATACTGATGTGGTTGAAAAAGAAATGTATGTTTTTGAAGATAGAGATGGAACCAAAGTAGCTCTCAGGCCTGAGTGGACTGCCGGAGCAGCTAGAGCTTATGTTACCCATGGAATGCAAACTTGGCCACAACCAGTAAAAGTTTGGAATTATGGTCCAGTTTTTCGTCATGATCGGCCACAGGCTGGACGATACAGGCAATTCCATCAATTTGGTTGCGAGACTATAGGCCACAGACATCCATGTTTGGATGCAGAGTTGATTTTGGTTGGATATAATTTTTTGAAGGATCTAGGTATTTCTGCAAATGTACAAATAAATAGTATTGGAAATGCAGAGGATAGACAAAATTATACGATTGAATTAGTTGGGTACTTGCGTAGTAAGCGAAGTTATTTGTGTGAACAATGTAAAAAAAGAATTAACAAAAATCCATTGCGAGTTTTGGATTGCAAAGAAGAGCATTGTGTAGAAGTCATATCTGAAAGTCCACAAATAATAGATTGGCTTTCAGAAGATTCAAAAAATTATTTTATGAAAGTTTTGGAATGTCTTGATGAGCTTGGTATTCCATATATTTTGAAATCAACATTAGTAAGAGGATTGGATTATTATTCTGATACTGTATTTGAATACTATGAAGATGCCGTTGAAGAGCGTTCTCAAAATGCGCTTGGTGGTGGTGGAAGATATGATTTTTTGATAGAACAATTGGGTGGAGTACCGACACCTTCAGCTGGTTTTGCAATGGGGTTAGAGAGAATAATAAGTATATTGAGAAGTAAAGAAGGTAATAAAAATATATTAGAAAAAGAATGGTCACGAATATTTTTTGCCCAACTTGGTGAACAAGCAAATTATAGAACTTTGAAGTTAATTGAAGATTTGCGATTGGAAGGAATTGTAGTACGACATAATTTGGCCAAGTCATCACTCAAAGGACAAATGGAGTTAGCAGATAAGTTTGGTGCAACCCATACATTAATATTGGGTCAAAAAGAAGTGCATGATGGGACTGTGATTATTCGTGATATGGATTCAGGAAATCAAGAAATTGTGGATCAAAACAAATTAGTTTTAGAAGTAAAAAAACTAATGAAGAATATAATTAAAATAAGAAAGTAAGAAACTGTGGATTACTATACTAAAAAATTGACAATTACAATTTTTTAGTATATTATAATAAGGTAATATATTTATTTTTAAACTCACGAGGAGGTGAGAATGTGTCAGAATTAAAAAGAAGAAAAGGTGAGTCTTTTGAAGGTTTTATCCGTCGTGTTAAAAGACAATGGTTAAGATCTGGAAGATTGCTTCAAGCAAAAAAAATTCAGTTTTTTTCACCTAAGAAAAGTAAGAATCTACAGCGCAAAAATAGTGTAAAGAGAGCTAAGTTGATTTCAAAAACCAATTACTTGCGCAAAATCGGTAAACTACCACCAGAAGACGAAAAGTTTAATAGATTTAGATAATTTCCTTTATTGGAATTATTGATAACACTATGACATTACGCAATGAAATTCAGGAATCACAGTATGATGCCATGAAAAAAGGTGACGCAGACAAATTATCAGTAATGCGTCTTCTTATGAGTGCAATAAAAAATGAAGAGATTGATTCAAAAAGAGAATTAAATGATGAAGAAGTAGTTTCAATTATTGTCAGACAAGTAAAACAACTAAAAGATGCGATGAAAGATTTTGAGGCAGGTAGTCGTAGTGATTTGGTAGATAAAACTCAAAAAGAAATAGAAGTTTTACAGGTTTATTTGCCAGAACAGATGTCTGATGATGAATTGAATACAGTCATAGAAAAAACTATTAAACAGTTATCTGCTGGACCGCAAGATATTGGAAAAGTTATGGGAGCAGTAATGAGTGCTGTCAAAGGTAAAGCAGATGGTAACAAAGTAAGAAAAATAGTCACAGAAAAATTTGCATAATTAAAAATTTAAGTACAGCTTCCCATGCTTGGTTGGCTTATACAAAATCAAAAATTGAAAAAAATTGTTACTATACAGTTGATATTGTTGGTAGCAGTTTTTTTGTTTTTACCAGTTGGAAATGTTGTTTATGCTGGAACGACAGAAGTTTTTTCAGAAGATTTTGGTTTGGAACCAATTGAAGACACATTGATATTGGGAACTCAAGATATTCGTATTACAATCGCAAAAATAATTCGGGTAGTATTAAGCTTCCTGGGTATTATTGCACTTGTGTTGGTTTTGTATGCTGGTTTCACTATTATGACTTCAGCTGGAAATCCGCAAAAAGTAGAGACAGGCAAGAAAATTTTATTAAATGCTGGAATAGGATTGCTTATAATTATGTCTTCTTTGGCAATTACTCAATTTATATTGACCAAATTAGCTGAAGCAACTGGTTATAATGCAAATCCACGTGGTGGTGGACCACCAGGATCTCCAACATACACTGCTAGTGGATCGTTAGGAGCTATTGTCAAAGATCATTATCCATTTCGTAATCAAGTTGAGGTTGCACGTAATACTAGAATTTCGGTTACATTTTTTATGCCACTTGATCCAGCTTCTGTGATAGTAGATAACAATGCCAATGGTACATTTGGTGATTGTATTAATATTGGTAACCCATTATTTAGTTGGTGGGATGATTGTGATCGGCTTAATGCCCCAGCTATTGAAATTTATGAGCTAGATGATGATGGAGTTCGCGTTGGTTTGCAACTTACAGAAATGAATGTGTTGGCAGTTTATGAGGATGCATCAGTTTATACTTTGGTTCTTAGACCTAGAAATTATCTGGGAGATTCGGTTCGTGATGTTTCATATTCTGTCACTCTTACAGACAATATATTGAGAGAAGGTGCAATTGAAAGCATGTTTGAAACAGATGCCGATGGTATTTATGAATGGAGATTCAGAACTGGGACAGAACTTGATTTGACACCACCAAGAGTTTTAAATGTTTATCCACGAGACACTCAAAATGTTCCTAGAAATACAATTATTCAGATTAATTTTAATGAGGCTATTGACCCGACTACTTCCCAAGGTTCAATTGGTCGTCCGGCAGATACTTTTACTAATATTATTTTTGACAGAGATGTACCGCCTATGGTGAATCCAGCAAATTCAATAGTGGAGGGTTATTGGAAAGTTTCAAGTGGTTACAAAACAGCAGAGTTTGTTTCATATAATAGTTGTGGTCAGAATAGTTGTGGAGATGAGATGTTTTGTATACCTACAGCTTGTACTACTGGGGATGAAGCTTGTGTTGATCCAAGACGTATTCTTGTTCGTACGGCAGATTTAGTTGTTCCAGGAAGTTTTGAAGGACAGCCTTTTTCTGGGGTGATGGATATGGCAGGTAATGCTTTGGATGGAGATAGTGATTTAAATCCTGACGGTAAGCCGGGTATAGGAGTACCTGAGGAAATTAATGTGGGTGAAGAATTGCCAGATAATTATCTTTGGGGTTTTGGTATACAAAATATAATTGATAGGACGGCACCATATATAATAAGTGTTTTACCTAATCCTGATGAACAGAGTATTCCAGTAGATGCTCCATTTGAAATATTATTTAGCAAACCAATGTGGTCGGCAACTTTAGGCAATATAACAGTTCAAGAATATCCAATATACAGACCATTTTGGTTTAGAGGGGTATCAGAATTGCAACCAGATGATACTACTCTTGTACGATTTAATCATCGGGCATTTGGTCCAGATGAAATGGATTTGTATTATTTTACTAGTGTAGATACTAAAGTAAAAAGTCTATCTCAGAATTGTATTTATCCAGGACGTGGTCCAGAATATAGTGTTATTGAGCCAACACCTGATTGTGTACAAGATATAAATGGTATAGAAATAAGTGGATGTGTTGACACTACCTATGTTGGTAATGGTGCATTTGATACAGCGTGCGTATTTAATGGTGCTGGCGGAGATTTGTTGCAAGCCAATATTCAAGATTGTTTGGATAGGCTTGATGATGCTGATGTTAGTCCTGTAACTCCATAATATATATGAATATAAATTTGAAAAAAATAAAAATATTATTAGTCGCATTGATTATTGTTTTTTCAAGTTTTTTTATATTTGGTAGTACCTTGAATGTACAAGCTGGTACAATCCAATCTGATTTTGGTTTGGAACAAGTTGGTGATCAGATAAATTTGGGTGAAGAAGATTTGAGAGCCACAATTGCTAGAATTATACAAGTGGTCTTAGGAATTTTAGGAACCATTGCATTAGTTATTGTTATATATGGTGGAGTAGTATATATGACAGCAGGTGGCAATGAACAAAAATTAGCTACTGCTAAAAAGATTTTAATAAATGGCGCTATAGGATTAGTGATAATATTATCTGCTTTTGCTATAACATCATTTGTATTGACTCGATTAGCTGGTGCAACTGGATATGGTACCAATGGTACTACGCAATCATGCGCTGATTTGGGAGGTTGTAGTATTGCAAATCCACAATGTTGTGGAGGTGGTACTTTTGGATCGTGTACAAATCTTGATGATCAATTTGTTGTAAAATCAATTACTCCACATACACCAGCTGGAGCAACTGGAATGTATAATTTTGCAATTCGAGCAGTATTTAGCCAAGGATTAGATCCATCATATACAACAGTTGGTGATGTATTTGCTGTAGTTGAAAGAGATTTATTAGATGTAAGTGCAGAATTTGATATTACTTTTATTGATGCAGAAAGAAAAGTGGTTGAATTGACTCCAAATGGACCGCTTGCCGGTTACTTGGGTGATTATGATATATCTGTAAGTACAGATTTAGTTTCTTCGGGAGGAATTGATTTAGAAACCGATACAATTTGTGGTGGTTTTCCTTTAGATGCAGGATTTTTTGTAGATGTTGCTATTATAGACAACCAAGCACCAGAAGTTTTGGATATAATTGATGATTTGGACGCAAATACTGGAGATATTACTTATCGTGGTTTGGCCACTGGTAGTAGGATTGCTTTGCCACAAAATGGCAGTTATCAAATTGGAGCCAATATAATTGATGATCATGGTGTTGGATATGTAGAAATGATTGTACAACGTCATCAGAATGATTCTACTCCAATTGGAGCGCCACATAGAGTAGTTTATGATGGGCCAAGTTTATCAAGAGGATCTGAGGCGGTTTTAGGTAATCCATATAATTTTATATATTATTTAATTGTAGATGGCACTTATCCGTTGAGGACAGATGCTGTATATCCAAATTCATATTATACAATTACTTTAAATGTACATGATATTGATAATAATGTTAGAACTGTAGTTTCAGAATTTGATGTGGTTGCTAATTCTTGTTCATTTCCAGATGGTTTTGGTGCTGATCCAAGTTGTCGTGGAGTAGGTACATGTACTGGGGACTCAGATTGTTTATCAGGTGTTTGTGACGAGGATGTGGGTATGTGTCTTGCTGTGCCAATAATAAATGAAATCAATCCATGGGATGGTGCTGAGGGAAATTGGGTAACTATATTGGGTAATTTTTTTGGAGAAACTGAAGGTAATGTTTTCTTTGATGGAGTATTAGCTAATACTCCAAGTTGTGGTGGAGCAGATGTTTGGCATAATGATTATATTATAGTGGAAGTTCCAGGTGTTGGTCTTCCAGAAGGTGGAGGGATAGAAGTAAGGGTTGATCACAATTTGTTTGTGGTTGATCCAATTGCTAATCCAGATTTTTTTGATACAACTGGTAATGATCGCGGACCGATTGGCGCATTTACAAAAAACAATACTATTATAAGGCCAGGTCTTTGTAGTGTTTTGTCAAATGAACCAACAGAACCTTATAATGGTACCAATGCTGGACTTCCTGGTACTGCAGTGATTGCTTCTGGTCAAAATTTAGGTAATGTAACAGATACTATAACCTTTGGTGGAATACAAGGATCAGTAGATGCATGGGCAGATAATCAAATTGATGCAGTAGTACCAGAAAATTTAAATAGAGGTTGGGTAGGTGTAATTGCTAGAGTTGGAGCTGAATCAAGTAATGGTATTCCGTATAGAATTATGTCTGAAGATGAATTAGTGTCGCCATTGATTGAATCAATTGATCCAGAAAATATTACTCGGGAAAGCTATGTTACAATCAGTGGTCAGCGTTTTGGAAATACACCAGGTGTTTTGTATGCTTGTACGGATACGGGGATGCTTGATTGTTTAATTTTAAATACTTCTTTGCCACTTGAATGTGGTACTACTTGGACAAATACGCAAATTATTGCAGAAGTTCCAAATGGTTTTCCAATTGGTTCACGATATTTGGTAGTAGAAAATGGCTTACCACCAAATTTGCGAAGTGTACCAAGTGAAGCAGATAGATTGAATGTGATTGCCGGTGCGCCATTACCTAGTATTTGTGCTTTGTCGCCGGTGTATGGTTCAGCACCGCTTCCAGATGGACATGCTGGTTTGAATATTATTGGTGTTAATTTTTCAATAAATCCGACATTATATTTTTGGGCGAGAAATAGTGAAGTAACGAACAATAATACATGGCTAGCTTTGAATGGTGCAGTTGTGCCAGCAGGACCTGAGTTACAATCAGTTTTGACACAAATTCCAGTTGATTATGCTGGACCAATACCACCTTTGGTACAATCAAATCCACTGATTAATGGTGATGGTTTTTCAATGCAATCTGGGCCTATCAAAGTAGTGGCAAATTTAGGTGCTGGACCTGAAAGTAATTCGGTTTCATATGCTGTAACTGATTGTAGAGAATTATCCACTATACCGACTGGTATGCATTGTTGTTCTGAAGGTGGTGCTCAAGGTAGTTTGTTATATGAATCTATTGCTTGTCCAGATGTGCCAAGGGATGGTGGTTATGTTTGGCGTTTTACAACCGGAGTAATTCCAGAATTTAGAAGGGTTGTAGAAGAGTGTAATAATAATGATTTCGTTTTTTCTCCTACACCGCTTAGAACTCATAATGATGGTGAAAATGTATGTTTGAATAGACAAGTTGCTGTACAGTTTACAGGACCAATGGAAGAGGCGAGTTTTGTAGGTAATGTATCTTTATTTACTTGTGGAACAGATGATTTAGTAGCTGATCCGCAAGTTATATTTGATGAACCATCTGGTTGTATACCAGTAGCTGAGGTAAGTAATAATTATACTGATGGTGGGGCTGATAGTAATAGTATATTGATTATTCGTGATTTATTCCCAGCCGTAAATGGTTTTGGTGACTTGTTACCAAATACTTGGTATCATGTAGAACTTTCAAATGATATAAATGGTATTTCTTCAGATATGGTTTTGGGAGTCTTAACAGATTTCTTAACACCACTGCAAAGAACAAGACCATGTAGTGATACAACTGCCTATTGTTTTGATTTCAAAACTGGTCCAGTTGGAACTGAATGTATTTTGGAAGATGTAGCTATTAAACCAATTGATTATACAGTAGCCAGACTAGGTTTGGTATTGAATAATAGATATCCAGTTGATTCAAATGTAGAGATTGTTTATCAAATTTTTGGTAGGGGGGACCAAGAATGTTCCATGGTTTCTGTTTCCAATTATGAGTGGGATTGGTCAACAGATTTGCCATTGGATGCGACTGTTACTGAAGAATTTGATGATACCAAAGCGACAGCATTTGTTCTTCAAGAACCAGTGGGTGGAACCGTTGTTATCCATGCCGAAGATGTTCCAGATGCTGAGTTTGGAGCTGATAGTAATTTGAATATAATTTTGGGACCACCTAGGATTGTAGATTATTGGCCAAATTGTGGTGAAGCCTGTTCAAATGCTGGTATTGGAGCTAGATTTAACAGAGATGTAGATCCAAGTTTATATGCTACTGGAATACATTTATATAGATGTGGTAATTCTGCAGAAGGTGGTGGAAATACTTGTATCAATGCTATTGCTGATTTTGATCCTGATGCTCCGGTTGCGCCAGCTTTACCAGAGTTAAATTTTAATGTTTTCAATGATACAAACAGGTCTGTGGCCGAAATTATACCAGATACTGCTTTGCCTGGGGATTTATTAGATCCAGATACAAATTATTTGGTTTATTTTGATGATAGTATTAGATCAGTTGCTAGAGTATCAGAAGTGACAGGTGATATTCTTGCATTAGGTCCAGCTTTGGAACCGTTTATGTGGACTTTCAAGACTAAGGCAGATGGAACATTTTGTATGGCAGACAATATTGATGTGAGACCAGATCCATTTATTTCTTATTTTGTAGGAGAAAAAACAAAATATTCAGCTTTTGCTTTTACAAATCCAGATCAATGTAGTTCGTCAGGTCAGAGATTGAATCCATGGGGTTTTGGTTGGAATTGGGGTACAGCTGACGCAGAAGTAGCGGTTGTTAGTAATTTTCAATCTGCTGGTGAGTTAAAACCTTATTGTGGTTTGGGTTGTTTACCGTCAGGTTCTGATATAGTTTCTGGTGGTATATCAACTTTTTGTGGTAATGGCATCGTTGAGCCTGGTGAAGATTGTGATATTGCTGTTGTAGGTGAGGTTGCTGGTGACTCTTGTTCTATCAATTGTTTGCGACCGGGAAACACTAATGCAACTTGTGGAAATAGTATTTTAGAAACAAATTTGGGTGAAGAATGTGATCCAGGATTAACATCATCAACACGAGTTGGATGTTCTAATACTTGTTTACATATTGGTTCAACTAGAGATATTGAGGAAGCTTCAACTGGTCAACCTATTTGTGATGGTTCAGAAGTTACAGTTGGTGAGGATTGTGAACCAGGATTGAATGGAGAGGTGCTTGGTAGGACTTGTACTAGTAATTGTTTACATATTGGAACTGGTTTGGTACAAGAATGGT
Source organism: Candidatus Magasanikbacteria bacterium RIFCSPHIGHO2_01_FULL_33_34 (assembly GCA_001782825.1). GTDB lineage: Bacteria > Patescibacteriota > Patescibacteriia > Magasanikbacterales > UBA922 > XYB1-40-15. The sequence goes on along the minus strand of MFPS01000007.1, from coordinate 178,767 downwards.
GTGATGATAGATCAGCTTGGCAGGATACTGATGAATGTAGACAAGCGGTTAGCCAATGTGGAAATGGAGAATTAGAATTTGGAGAAGAGTGTGAAATAATTGGTGGACAATTTCATTTATTTGATGGAGATTTTGGAGTCCCAGCTAGTGATAATGGGACTGTAATTCCAGGAATATTTGTAGCTGATTTTGATAATCTTTGTTCTTCAAATTGTTTATTACAAAATATTTGTGATTCAGTTATTCCAGCTCCATTTTATTGTGATCCTAATACACAAGAAGGTTGTAAACCAGATTGTACTTTACACGGGTCTTCAATTGATAGATATACTATTCCATCACTTTGTGGAGATGGTGTTGTTGGTGATGGAGAGTATGGTTGGTGTGAATATACCGTTGCAGAAATGGCTGGTTTTGCCATACCAGGTCAAAATCCTGTTCAATCTGTAAGATCAGTTGGCACTAGGTTATTGCTGGATCCTGGAACACAATTGATGAGTACATTGATAGAGTCAAATATTGTGCGAGTTCGTGGTGAATTAGCAGATTTAATTCCTGCGCAACAAACTCAATTATCTGATGAGGCAGATTATGCTTTGGCTTGTGGTTTTACTGAGTATGAACAACCAGATTTGGCTAATAATCATAATGATTGTCGCGGTAATGTTAATAATACTTTGGGTGTAGGATCAAATTCTTGTTGTTATGATAGACCAGAACGAGTAGATGAATATCCTTATGATGGTGCTGGTATATTGGATCCAAATGTGGTTTGTTTGAATTCATTAGTATCAGTGACTTTTGATGGTAATATCAATGAAACAACTTTGTTGAATAATGTTTGGATAGCAAGAGGTTATGAGGTAGCCCCACCAGTTGATTGTGTAGATATTACTTCTGATATTGATGGGACTTTGGCATATGAAAATAATAATAAAAAAAGTGATTCTATTTTTATAAATATTTGGAACACAATAAAACGCTTTTTTACTTGGGCTACTGGTGGTCAGGCTAAAGCTTCTATTACAAATGTCGCTACTGTTGGTTCTTGGTGCAGACAGAATTTATTTAGTGGTTTACCATTGGTAAATAAAACCACTGATGTTGATGGCAATGTAATAGAGAGTAGAGTTGATTTTTATCTCAATAATTTACTTGAACAAAATGCTTATTATACAGTGCTATTAAAAGGGGGTAATAATGGTATAAAAGATGTTCGTGGTGTAGGTATTAGAAGTCCATTAAATAATGTTGTGGCTAGAACTGGAGAAATAGACGATAGTTTTATGTTCAGAACTGGAGATGATGTTTGTAAGATTAATAGTATTAATGTTATTCCTGCTGGTTATTTTTATGATACACCAAATACTGATTATAATTTTACAGCTGTTGTTGAATCAACCAGTGGACAATTGATTAGTCCTATTCCGGGTGTATATGATTGGGAATGGTTTTGGACTCCATCAGCTGATACTTTATTTACAATTGATCCAGATATAATAACTACAGGAAATATCCCAAATAGAATTATAGCTTCTACAGAACTTGAGGGTTCTAGAACTGCTGGTGCGCATGCAACTGTTTTGGTGGATACAGATTTGGTAGATAGTCAAGTTGGACAAACCTTTACAGGCACAGCCGAATTAGTTTCATTTTTTTGTGAAAACCCTTGGCCACCAAGAGATTATTTCCCATTTGAAGATGAAGTTGGAAATAATGATGGTACGACTGCTGGAATATTTGATGGTTCAACTATGCTTGGAACGAGTAATGTAAATGGAGATTTCTTTAATTTTGAAATGAGTTATTGTGCCGACAGTGGTTTGGTTGGTAATGTAGTAGACGATTTGCCATACTTAAGACCATTTGTATTTAATATAGCTTCTGGTTTACCAGATGCTGAAAATTTGAAACGCTTTTTATTCTTCAATTCTGTAAATGATGATGTGATTGGTTTGCAAGTTTTTCTAACAGACAGTGCACCAACTATTTTAGAAAAGGAAACATTAACTCAATGGTTTAGGAGAAAAATTGGTGAACCAACTGGATTCAATCAAATTTCAGTTGATGGTTATGAAGCTATGACTAATGGTAGTAATTATTATATATCGGCAGCTAATAGACCTGGATTAGGTGAGCTATACAATAATATATTTGTATTTAGTATAAATGAAAATGCACAACAAAATACTTATGATGTTTTTGAACAATTGATTAATTCATTGGAATTTAATTCTAATATTTCAAATGATTTGTTTTGTGAAAATGCGGTAGATATTTCTTGTAGTACTGATTTTGATTGTAGGGATTTATTGGGTAATCCTTTGGGTGGTGGAACTGGTATGTGTTCTGCAGATCAGACAAAGATGAGAAGAGATTGGTCAAGATTCATTACTATTCGCAATGCGCAAGTAGCCATGAATGGATATGTTGATTTTGGTTCAGAAGCGCCACAGTTGCGTGCTGGTACATATATACCAGGTAGAACTCGTTCATTGTGGCCATCTTGGGGTAATTTGGGTCAAGAAATTGGTGGTGGGGTAGGAATTGATCCGATAAATCGTTGGACAACTTGTAATTATTGTCATGTTCCAGGTAGTCTGGTTGATGGAGTTGAACAACTCTGTTCAACAGATGTTGATTGTGCTGGTGCTGGGGAGGTATGTGTGACTGTAGATAGTCAGACCTGTTGGGATGAAGTGAATAGTAGATTTATTTGTCCAGCAGTTTCATCAGTATTAGAGTATAGACCTGATGTAGCAAATGATTATATGATTTATGGGCGTCCAGAATATTTTGGATTGTCTGATTTGGGTTCATTTATAGATGTTAGTCATTTTCAGATTGGTTCTATGTGTGGTGTGTCTGGAAGTACAGAATCACCTTTGTCTGGTTCTTGTGGTAATGGGATTGTAAATGGTACTGAACAGTGTGATCCTCCTGGCCAATTGGTTGACACATTAAATGCTTGTGCAGTAGATGTGAATGGTGTACCTATTTCGGGTACTTTAGCTAGAGTTTGTAATAGTTCGTGTAATTGGCAGGATAGTGGCTGTGATGTTGATATTTTGTGTGGTAATGGTAGGGTAGATGGATTAGAACAATGTGATGATGGGGCATTAAATGGTACACCTGGAAATTGTTCGGCTATGTGTACTTTTAGTGCCAGTTTTTGTGGTGATAATGTTGTAAATAGTTATTGCGCATTTAATAATGTAAATTGTACCGGTAATCCTAATGCTTGTGTTACAAGTTGTGGAACAAATAGAAATTGTTTGGCTATGAATGTTTGTTCACCAGTTGAATATTGTGATATAGGAGCTAACAATGGTGCATATTTAACACCACCAACATTTGCTCTACCTTCTAATAGTTGTTCAGCAAATTGTAAACAATTAGGTCCTCGTTGTGGTGATGGAATTTTGCATACTGGTAATAGTGGTGCAATCTGCTTAAATAATAGTCAATGTTTTTCAAATAATTGTAGTGCAGGAGTATGTACTTCAGCCGAAGAATGTGATGATGGTAACAATATTAGCGGAGATGGTTGTGCAAATAATTGTAGAAATGAAGCTTCTGCGCCTGTAGATAATGTTACGCCTGATTTAGGTAATTGTGGTAATAGTAATATTGATGCTGGTGAAGTATGTGATAGAGGTGATGGTATAAATGGTGTCCAGTGTGTCCCTGGTTACAACCAAGGCTGTAACTTTTGTTCATGGGATTGTAGAGAGGTACTTTATATTGAACCAAATGCTTATTGTGGTAATGAGAATATTGATGTTATTTCATTGGTAGATTATGGTGGTAGTGGAAATATTAATGATCCGTGTACTGTTGCTACTCAAGTGGCTGATTGTGATTCTAATTATTGTAGCCCAGCAGGTTTTTGTCAACCACTTGGTTATTGTACTGCTAACACAGATTGTAATTCTGGGTATTGTGTTGATAATTTTTGTTCTAGAACTGAGGTTTGTGAGTATGTTAGACCTAATTGTGTTGGTGCAAATTGTCCAAATCCTTATATTGTGACAAATTCTGGCACATTTGAATTAGATCAATGTAGCAGACGAAGTGGTAATTATTCTTTAGAGAATGGGACTTATACTACTTTGACTGGTAATTATGAGTGTAGAAATAGTTGTGGATTTTTATATAATAATTGTATACAGTGTGGAAGTAAGAGACTAACAAGCGGTGGCATTGATCCTAGTTTGAGAATATTAAATCCGATGATTAGTTTGCATTATTCTGGTGGGCAATGGGGTACAGACCCTAATGGATTGTTTGCAAAGTTTTATTTTAGAGATTATACAGAGCCTAATGGACCATATTTTTTGACTAATAGTGGTAGTTCACTTCTTGTAAATAATAGAGTGCAATTTTATGCAGGACCTGATTTGGTTGATGTTATGTATGTACCTAGTAATATATTTTATCCATGGGGTGAAACAGATATATTGAATGGCATTATCGCTGACAATGCTTGTAATGGTAGTTATTATATGTGTTTGACACCTCAAGCTGGAACTGAAAATTGTCTAGAAACATCACCAGAATCAGAATTTGTATATAGTTATGATGTTAATAATGAATTAAATACTGTTGTGAATGATTTTATTGTTTCTCCTGCTTTACCAGAAGGACAAATTAGGGTTGTGCTTAAATGGACAAGAGAAGAATCACAAGAATTTGGTGGTACAGATTTTGGTTTAGGTATTTTGTCAGCTGATGATACTTTGGGTGGAACTGATAGGTTTATGCAAAGAAATATGGCAACACCAAAACAGATCTGTATCGGTACAGAACTGGTTGGTGGTTATTGGATTCCTGACTATAATTTTGCAAATACAACCAGAAGTTGTACAGTTTGGCCATTGGGGCTTGGTAATGAAGGTTTTTATATGCATGATATCAATGAGGGTGAAGATACTTTTATACAATCAATGACCATAAATATACCACTCAATACTGCGCCAAATTCTTTATTGAATTATGGGCCGTATGCAGTATTTGTAGAAGCACAAAGTGTGGCCGGTGGGGTACCGATGGCATATTTTGATGATAGTGATTTGGAAGTTTATGTTTATGAATATAGAGAAACTCCAGCCGGAGCAGAATCTTTCCGGACTGTATTTAGACCAGATATTACTTATGTTATAGAAGATGCTCTAAAGAGTTCAAATCCTGCAGCGAGATATTGGCATTTGTTTAATATAGATAGAGATGCAACTTCTGGTGATTATGAGATATTGCCGTTAAATAGAATTGCTACTAGTGCTGAACAGATTCAGACGGGTGGAGTTATTGGTGAATTGTCTATTTGTGGTGATGGTAGGATTGATGGAAGTGAGATATGTGATCCAGCAATTCCAGGTCAAAATAATTGTCTTAATACTTGTGATGGCTATGCAGTGTGTGGTAATGGTAGTAGAGAAGCAAATGAGGAATGTGATGGTAGTTCATTAAATTGTGGTTTCTTTGAAGAGTGTTATTCAAATTGTGAATGTGGGCCTTTGATTATACTTCCACCAGCTTATTGTGGTGATGGAATTATACAACCACCAGGTGAAGAATGTGATGGATCAAATGCTGGTTGTTATGCGCTTGAAACTTGTAATGTAGACTGTCGTTGTGTAATAGATGTGGTTGATCCGCCATATATTGAACCATAATATTTATAATAATTTAATTAAATATAAGATGAATGAATATCAAGATGACAATAAAATAGTGGATCAAAATGTATATAGCAATGAACTTGACTATCCACAAAGAAAATCAAAATTTAAAATGATTTTGATTATTAGTGGTATCATTATTTTGATAAGTATATTAGTATATTTAATTTTTTTTACTAATATTTTTGTAAAAAAAGATATTAAAAAAATAAGTGAGACAGAGGATACGAGCGTAGAAGTGGAAGTTAAAAAGCCAATTGAAAAAGTACAAAAACAAAATATAGGAGTTACCTCTTTGAGATTGGAAGATGATGATTTGGATAATGATGGTGTTTTGGATATTGAAGAAGAAAGATTAGGTATAAGTAATACAGAATTTGATACTGATTGGGATGGTATATCGGATAAATTAGAAGTGGAAGAATATAAAACTGACCCGACTAAATCTGATACAGATGGGGATGGCTTTTCGGATGGTTATGAAATTACTAATGGATATAACCCTTTAGGTTCAGGAAAGATTTGAAATATTGTTAATAATTTTATATAATAGTGTATGAATAGTGTTAATTAATTTGTAAGATAAAATAGCATTGTTTATACTTTCAATCACGATCGCATTAATTATAAATGATGTTTTAAATTCTTACAATTAAGATTGTAAATTAAAATTTTGAAATATGTTTGATGATCAACCAATAAACAATAATCAAATACCTTCTAATTTACCAGTTGGTAAAGCTGAAGATATTTTTGCTGGTACTGATGAGGATATTCCAGTGGCTAAAGATAATTCTTCTGATTTATTAAGTTCTATTCCATCACCAAAATCAACGTCTATGCCTATACAAACAGCTGTAGGTGTTGGAAAATTACAAACTAAACAAAATATTCCTCAATCTACTAGTGGGGCTATAATTACTAATCCACCACTTGGTGAGGATATTTTTGCGAAAGAGCCAAAATTACATATAATGCCAGGAAGTAAAGAAGATTTAAATAAAATAAAAGGTCCGGGGCTTGCAAAAAATCTGATGATTTTTTTTATTATTTTGGTTGGGTTTGCAATATTAGGTGGAGGAAGTTGGTTGGTTTATTCTTTGTTTGTCAAAGGTGATACACCAGCGCCGTTAGTTGATGAAGTAAGTGATTTTGATTCAGTCGATACAAAAGATGAAAAAATGGAAGTAACTGATATAAATGATGAGGCTATATTTATGGATGATATAGTTGATCCTAATGACTCAATGATAGACAGTGGACAAGATGGAATAGAGGATAGGATAATGGAAGATGAAGTATTATTTGGTGAACCAGTTGATACTGATTCTGATAATTTGAGTGATGATATTGAATTGGAAATAGGTTTGAATCCTGATAATTGGGATAGTGATCACGATGGCTTGGGAGATGGTGACGAAGTTTTGGTTTGGAAAAGTAATCCTCTCAAATCAGATACCGATGGCGATGGTTTTCCAGATGGCGCGGAAGTAAAAAATGGGTATAGTCCAATAGGTCCAGGAAGAATATTTGATTTGGGTCAGTAATATACCTAAGGTAAAATCTATTTTAAGAATTTATGAGTAGTGTAAATTATATTTAATATTGTCTATAGTCATTTATGTATGTTTTGGAATAAAAATAATAAAAAAAAAGACAAAAAAAAAGATGAAGACAAATTAAATATTAAGGTTAATGTAATACCAGATATTTTTTATGGTGGCAAAGATCCACTTATTTATCATGAACAAAATAAAAAAATATCTACAAATACAAAACAAAATAATTTGAAAATAAAAAATAAAAATACATCTTTGCCAATTATTTCAAAAAAGAAAATTATAATTATTTCTGTAATTATATTATGTTTATTTATTGGTGGTGTTTCTTTTTATTATTTTAGGCAAGTGTCTGATAATAGTGAGAATAAGGTTGTGAAAGTAGTGCCACCAGCACCAGAAAAAAAGGTTGAAGTACCTAAACCAGTTGTAAAAGAGCCAGAAATTGTTGAAATTCCAGAACCTGTTGAAGAAGTTACAATACCAGAAATTAAAGATTTTCAAAATACGATTGTATTTCCAAATATTTTATTGAGAGATAGCGCTGATATTGATATTGATTCACTGACAGATCAAGAAGAAGAAATATTTGGGACTGATAGTGGAATTTGGGATAGTGACAAAGATGGATATTATGATGGACAAGAGGTTTTTAATTTGTATAATCCAAAAGGATTTGCACCAGTTAAAATTATTGATTCTGGTTTAGTCAGGGAATATATCAATCCAAACTGGCAGTATCGGGTATATTATCCAACTGTGTGGGATGTAGCAGGGGTTGATACGGAAAATAACCATGTAATTTTTAGTTCAATCACAGGGGATTTTATTGAGATTAGATCATTTAAAAAAATGCCAGAAGAGAATTTTATTAGTTGGTTTGCCAAGAATATAGAAGGGCAGAGTTTTTCTGATTTGTCATCATTTAATAATAGATTTGTAGTTAGTGGTTATAAGAGAAATGATAGTTTGACTGCTTATTTTACTAATGAAAATTCAGTATTTGTGATGATATATCAAGCTTCTGGAAATGCAGTAGATGTGCCATATAGACATGTAATGCAATTGATGTATCAGAGTTTCCGCCCGAGCGCAGTATTTGTTGATTTGCCTGGACAAAAAGAATTGCCCCAAGTTTCTACTACTGGAACTTTACCTTAATTAATAAATTTATGGTTTATAATATCTACCAGTCAGTTAGGTCTATTAAATTGTCTAAAAAGTATGTTGAACTTGTAATTGAAACAACGTTTAGGCAATTAAATAAAATAAATAGTGAAATTAGTGTAAATTTTGTTGGAGATCGTAGAATGAAAATGATTAATAGAGATTATAGAGGTATTAATAAGACTACTGATGTTATAGCTTTTGCAATGCAAGAGGGCAAAGTATTTGATAGTAAGGATTTTGGGGATATATTTATAAGTATTGATCAAGTAGAAAGGCAAGCAAAAAAACAATCTATTCCATATAAAGAAGAATTTACTAGAGTGTTAGTACATGGTATTTTGCATTTAAATGGATATGACCATGTAACAAAAAAACAAGAAGAAAATATGTTTGGCTTACAGGAAAAATTAATAAAAAAATTATTGATGAAGTAGATTAATTATTTTGTTATGGATTATAAAAGAATGTTAAGAAGTGTAAAAGATGCATATAGTGGTATAAAACATGTTTATATTCATGAGCAGAATTTTAGAATTCAGATTTTTGTATCATTTATTATTGTTATAATAATGTTATTATTACATTTGACAAGAGGGGAAATGGTGGTAGTTTTATTATTAATTTTGTTAGTTTTGGTGTTAGAGCTATTGAATACGGCGATTGAAAAATTTTTGGATATTGTCAAGCCAAGAATGCATTTGCATGTTGCTGTGGTAAAAGATATAATGGCATCAATGGTGCTTTTAGCTTCAATTTTTGCATTATTTATTGGAATAATAATTTTTCTACCTTATATAGTTGATCTGTTTATTTTATGATTAATAGGAAAAGAAAAAGTGAATTAATTACAGGTATTGATATTGGATCAACTTCTATTAGAGTTGTAGTTGGTGAGTGTTCAAGTGATACAAAAGGTAATCAAGAATTACAAATCATAGGAGCTGTAGAGGTGCCTGCGACTGGAATATATAGAGGGGCTATAAGTAGCATAGAAGAGGCTATTTCATCAGTTTCTCATGCATTAGAACAAATTCAAAAATTGATTGGCCTACATATTGAACATTCGTGGGTTGGTATTGGTGGTGTAGATATGAAATCTCAAGAAAGTAGAGGAGTGATTTCTGTATCAAAAACTGATGGGGAAATTTCTTCTGATGATATGCTAAGGGTAATTGAATCTGCCCAAATTGTAGCTCCGCCATTAAATTATGAAGTAATGCATGTCATTCCGCGAAATTTTGTTGTAGATGGTCAGTCTGGGATTAAGGATCCGGTTGGTATGACTGGTATGCGACTTGAGGTAAATACTCAAATTATTCATGGTCTTTCATCACAATTAAAAAATGTTAATAGGACTATATATCGCGCTGGCATAAATATAGACGATGTAGTTTTGACAATAGTTGCTGTTGGAGAGGTTGTTACAACCAAGAGACAGAGAGATTTAGGAGTCGTGGTTGCAAGTATTGGTGGTTCGACAACTAGTATTATTGTATATGAGGAGGGGGATATAATGCATACTTCTATTTTACCAATTGGATCAGAGCATATTACTCATGATTTGTCCTTGGGTTTGCGCATATCTATTGATATGGCAGAAAAAATAAAAGTTAAGTATGGAAATTGTAATCCAAAATTAATAAATAAACGTGATAAAATAACAATTACAAATAGTAGTGGAGAAAGTGAAGATGTATCTTTGTATCTTGTTTCTCAAATAATCAATGCTAGAGTTGTAGAAATTTTAGAAAAGATAGATAGTGAATTACACTCCATAGGGCGGAGTGGTCTTTTGCCAGCCGGTGCAATTTTGACAGGTGGTGGAGCTAATATAAAAGGTTTGGTTGATATTGGTAGGGGTACGCTTAGATTGCCGGTTTCTATTGGTTATCCGATTGATGTGGTAAGCATAACCCCCAAATCAAATGAACTTACTTTTGCTGGAGCGGTTGGTCTTGTAAAATGGGGTAGCAATGTTAATTATAAGTCATATTCAAGAAAGTCAATTGTATCAGGTGTGACCAACAAAATTTGGTTAATTTTTAGAAAAGTAGGGAAGTGGCTGATCCCTTAATTTGTTTATTAATTATTTTTTTATTAAAGTCTAAGTGGACTTTTTTTATTTATTAACATAGTTACTATATATTTCTTCTTGACAGTAATGTTTGTTAGTTATAAACTAAGGATATGAAGTTTTTTACCTTAAATTAGATAAATTTGAACACTAAATTTGTTCAATACATACTTCATTGACTCAAATTTTAGATCAATAATATATGCCACAAATAAAACCAGATATTGAGACATTTGCAAAAATTAAAGTTGTTGGGGTTGGGGGATCAGGTGGTTCTGCGGTTGATAGAATGGTAAAAACCAATATACGTGGAGTAGATTTTGTTGCTATGAATACAGATGTACAAGCTTTGCATCACAATAGTGCTGAAAGTAAGCTTCATATTGGTAAAACAGTTACTCGTGGTCTTGGTGCCGGTATGGATCCAGAGATGGGCAAGAGAAGTGCTGAAGAATCTAGAAATGAAATTCGTGAATCATTAAAAGATTCAAATATGGTTTTTATTACTTGTGGTTTGGGTGGTGGTACTGGTTCTGGGGCTAGTCCGGTAATTGCTGAAATTGCACGAGAAGTCGGAGCATTGACTGTAGCTGTAGTTACAAAACCATTTGGATTTGAAGGTCCACAAAGAAAAGCGATTTCTGATCGAGCTTATGAAGAGTTGGCCAGAAAAGTTGATACAATTATTACTATTCCAAATGATAGAGTGTTACAAATAATTGACAAGAAAACTTCTTTGCTTGAAGCTTTCAAGATTGTTGATGATGTATTGAGGCAAGGTGTTCAAGGAATTTCTGAATTGATAACTGTACCAGGTTTGATCAATGTTGATTTTGCGGATGTTAAATCTATTATGTCTGATACTGGTTCAGCTTTGATGGGTATTGGTCATGGTACTGGAGAGAATAGAGCAATTGACGCAGCGAAGTCTGCTATATCAAGTCCACTTTTGGAATTATCAATTGAAGGCGCCAAGGGGATATTATTTACTATATCTGGTGGTTCAAATTTGGGTATGCAGGAAGTGTCTGATGCGGCTGAAATTATCACTGAGAATACTGATAAAAATGTAAGGGTAATTTTTGGAACAGTTATAGATGAGAGTTTGGGTGATGATGTTCGGGTAACAGTGATAGCGACTGGTTTTGAAGACAGAGAAAGAAAAGCTACTATGCCGGACAATATTGATATTAATACTCCATATAATAATAAGAAATCTTTTTATCCATCAAGTATTTTTACCAAGAAAAATAATGTAAAGGTTGTAGAAAAAGAAGATGAAGATGATTTTATTGATGCTTTTGAAAAAAAACCATTGGAAATAATTCATGATGATATTATTGAAAGTAGACAGCAAGAAAAAAAACAAGATGAGGATATTGATCAAGATGATTTGGAAATACCAGCATTTATCAGAAAGAAAATGGGATTATAATTATTGTTTATATAATTTAAAACAAATTAAATAAGAGACTTTTATGGTCTTTTATTTTTATTTATAAAATGTTAAAATAGCTTAACTGTAATATATAGTAGTATTGTTTATACTTTCAATCATGACCGCATTTTTTCCAATTATTTATTTTTACTCATTCTCGCTTCGGCTCCGAGGGTGATGCCTGTTGGGGCCTCAAATCCGTAAAAACAAATAATTGGAAATAATGCTTAATTATAAATAACGTTTTCAATTCTTACAACTTAACATGAAATTATATAAATATGTATTGTCCTACTTGTAATTCAAAAAATACAAAAGTGATTGATTCTAGACTTGCTCAAGATGGGGTGGCGATTAGACGGAGGCGAGAGTGTGAGAAATGTAATTATAGATTTTCAACTGTTGAGGAAATGGAGCTTTTGGATATAGTGATAGTAAAACGAAATGGAAATAGAGAGTCATATGATAGAAAGAAAATTAGTAAAGGTATTTTACAGTCTCTTGCCAAAAGGCCATATACTGAAGAAAAGTTTGATAAGTTAATATCAACTATTGAAAGAGATTTACAAAAGAAGAAAAAACGCGAGATAACTAGTGAAGAAATTGGAGAGATTGTTATGAAGCATTTGAAGAAGTTTGATAAAATTGCTTATATTAGGTTTGCTTCTATTTACAGGTCATTTCAGGATGTTGATAAATTTAGTACAGAAATAAAATCATTAGGAAGTGGAAAAAATAAGTAAATTAATAATAAATATATGATAGATGAAAAAATATCTGATGAGGGTTTGCCTGAACCAATGGATATTGAGATAAATATTCCACCAGAAGAAAATAAAAAGAAAAAAAAGACTGATAAAAAAAATGAGCCAGTTGTGATCGCAAAAAAGGATTCGCTTGAAGAGCTGATTGAAAAAAATATCAAATGGTCAAAAGCTATTTATGCGCAGAATAAAAAAATAAAAAGTAGGTTGAATATGATGGTGTTTGTGAATTATGTTAAATTATTACTCATTGTAGCCCCAATAGTTTTGGCTATTATATATTTACCAGCAATTATAGAACAATATACAGCTCAAATACAGAATATTTTTGGTACTGCACCTGGAAATATGAATCTAGGCAATATACTTCGAGAAGGTTTTGGTTTAGATAGCGTATCAAATCTTACAGCAGAACAATTGGAACAAGTTAAGGGAATGATAAACAAATAGGATATAGTTATTTTAAATAAATATTGATTTGTAATTATGGAAAAAAGTACTAAAATTGTGTGTACAATAGGACCAGCATCAGACAAGTATGAAGTTTTGGAAAAAATGCAAAAAAATGGGATGAATGTTGTTCGTTTAAATTTTTCACATGGCAATCATGATGAATATTTGAATGTAATCAAAAGAGTAAGAAGACTTGAGAAAGCTAGTGGTGAACCGATTGCAATTATACAAGATTTACAAGGACCAAAGATTAGGGTGGGTGAATTACCAACAGAGGGTATTGAGTTGAGTAGTGGACAGAAAATTATTTTTAATTATTTAATAAAAGAATGTGTCGGTAATCAGATAACGATTGATTATCCATTGCATAATTTTGTCAAAAAAAATGAGAGGATTTTTTTGAATGATGGACATATTGAAACAAAAGTTATTTCTATACAAGGGTCAAAAATTATTTGTAAAGTTAAAACAGGCGGACTTTTGACATCGCATAAGGGGATGAATATTCCCGATACAAAGTTGAATTTAACTTCTTTGACAAAAAAGGACAGAGAGGATGTGTGTTTTGGGATTGAACAAAAAGTAGATTTTATTGCCTTGTCTTTTGTAAATAGTAGTAAAGATGTTAAAGCTTTATCTAGATTAATAAATAAACATCAAAAAAAATTAAAAATAAGCAAAAAAAATAAAATTAGAATAATTTCAAAAATTGAAAGACATGAGGCGGTTGAGAATATTGAAAGTATTATAGATGTGTCAGATGCAATCATGATTGCTCGTGGAGACTTGGGTATTGAAATTCCAATTCAAAAGGTACCGATGATTCAAAAGAAAATAATTGCTCAGTGTATAAAGAAAGAAAAACCGGTGATAGTCGCAACACAAATGCTTGAATCAATGAAATATAGTCCTGATCCAACACGAGCAGAAGTTTCTGATGTGGCTAATGCTGTGATTGATAGCGCTGATGCGGTAATGCTTTCGGCTGAAACAGCTATTGGACATTATCCAGATTTGGCCGTTGCTGTTATGAGTAATATTATTGAAGAAGCTGAAAGATCTGAATATGATAATTTGCCTACAAAAAAATATAGTAATTTGAGTAAAGACGTTGATGATATTATCAGTGGATTGTCTAGAATGCTTGCAGAGGGTATAGAGGCAAAATTGATTTTATCAGCTTCAGTATCAGGAGATACGGGTAGACTGTTGAGTAGTTATAGGCCAGATACAAAAATTGTGATTTTGACTCGTACTGAAATTGTGAATCGTCAATTGAATTTGTCATGGGGGGTTAGACCATATAAGTATGGTGAATTTAGTTCTATAGAAGAGATGTCAAAAAAATCTATAGAATTATTACATAAGAAAAAAATCTTAAAGAAAAAAGACAAAATTATTATTGTAGCTGGTGAACCGATTGGTGAGGCTGGACATATTAATTTGTTGGAGGTAAGAGAAGTCTAGATTATTGACTATGTTTTGTCTAACTTTTTCAATAGATTGAAAAATGTGGTATACTATATATAGTAAAAAGTTATTTTAAAATATTTTTTAAGTACATGGTAGTTAAAAATAATACTCAAAAAAGAACAGAGAAAAATATTCTTTGGTTTGATGAAATATCTATAAAAGATGTGCCTCTTGTTGGTGGCAAAAATGCATCTTTGGGAGAAATGTATTCAAAACTGACGTCAAAGGGTGTGAGTATTCCCAATGGATATGCCTTGACTAGTTCAGCCTATTGGAGTTTTTTGAAAAGCACAGGTCTGGATAAGAATATAAAAACTGCTATCAAAGGGTTGGATGTTACAAATGTAGTAGAATTGGAAAGAGTAGGTAAAAAAGTGCGTGAAATGATTTTGGAAGCGACATTCCCCAAAGAAATTGAGAAGGAAATATTGGAAGCTTACAAAAAATTATCTGGAAATACTAAAACAGGAGTAGCTGTGGCTGTACGATCTAGTGCTACTGCAGAGGATTTGCCAGATGCTAGTTTTGCTGGTCAACAAGAGACTTATTTGAATGTAGTGGGTAACAAACAGTTATTGAAAGCAGTTAAAGATTGTGTGGCCTCTTTGTTTACAAATAGAGCTATTTCTTATCGTGAAGGTCATGGTTATGATCATTTGAATGTGGCATTGTCTGTAGCTGTCCAAGAAATGGTACGATCGGATTTGGCTACTAGTGGTGTAATGTTTTCATTAGATACGGAGTCTGGATTTGATGGGGTGGTATTATTAACTGCTTCGTATGGTTTGGGTGAATATGTTGTAAAAGGTAGAGTAACACCAGATCAATTTTATATTTTTAAAGAAGGTTTAAAAAAAGGTAAAGCGTCTATTATTAGTCGGATAGTGGGTACAAAGGATGTAAAATTGGTATACAAAAAAAGTGGTGGAGGTACTATACAAGAAAATGTAAAGTTAGCTGATAGAAATAAATTTTGTATATCAGACAAAGAAATTATTCAATTGTCTAAATGGGCAGTACAAATTGCTGAACATTATGGCAAGCCACAAGATTTGGAGTGGGCCAAGGATGGTCAGACAGGAAAATTATTTATTGTGCAGGCACGACCCGAAACTGTCAAAGCTAGATCAAATCATGCAGTAGTAGAGGAATATATTTTAAAGAAAAAAGGTAAATTACTTGCAACTGGTATTGGTGTTGGTCAGAAAATTGGTACTGGTAAAGTGAGGATTATTGAAGATCCAAAAGACATGAATAAATTTAAGAAAGGTGAAATTTTGGTCACTAGAATAACTGATCCAGATTGGGAGCCGATTATGCGTATTGCTTCTGCAATTGTAACTGAACAAGGTGGTAAAACTTCTCATGCGGCTATTGTATCGCGTGAGTTAGGTGTACCAGCAATTGTAGGCGCCTCAAATGTAAGAAAATTATTAAAAAATAATCAATCAGTGACTGTCAGCTGTGCTGAGGGTGATGAAGGTCATATATATAATACAATTTTACCTTTTGAGGTTAAAAAAATTGAAATAAAAAATATAAAAAAGACAAAAACTAAAATAATGATGAATGTAGGTGATCCGGACAATGCTTTTGCTATGTCATTTTTGCCAAATGATGGTGTTGGGCTTGCTCGAGAGGAATTTATTTTTACAAATTTTATTCGTATTCATCCACTTGCTTTAGTTCATTTTAATAAATTAAAAGACAAAGTCGCTAAAAAGAAAATAGCTAGTATTACCCGTGCATACAAAAAAAAGACTGATTATTGTGTAGACAAGTTGGCTGAAGGAATAGGTAGAATTGCGGCATCAGCTTATCCAAATGATGTAATTATTAGATTTAGTGATTTTAAAACCAATGAATATGCTACTTTGGTTGGGGGTACAGAATTTGAACCAAAAGAACAAAATCCAATGATTGGTTGGCGAGGAGCAAGTCGTTATTATTCAAAAGAATATAAACCAGCTTTCAAGTTGGAATGTGAAGCAATCAAAAAAGTAAGAGATGAATGGGGATTAGACAATGTAATTACTATGGTTCCGTTTTGTCGCACTCCAGAAGAAGGTAAAAAAGTTTTGAATACTATGGCAGAATTTGGTTTAAAGCAAGGCGAAAATGGTTTGCAAGTATATGTGATGTGCGAGATTCCTGCCAATGTAATTTTGGCAGAAGAATTTGCCAAAATTTTTGATGGTTTTAGTATTGGATCCAATGATTTAACTCAGTTGACACTTGGAGTTGACAGAGATTCAGCTTTGGTAAGTCATGTATATAATGAAAATGATGAGGCTGTAAAATCTTTGATTAGAAATGTTATTCATGTTGCTCACAAATACAAGAAAAAAATTGGTATTTGTGGACAAGCACCGAGTGATTATCCAGAATTTGCAGAATTTTTGGTACGCGAGGGAATTGATAGTATATCCTTGAATCCTGATACAGTTGTGTCTGCTCGAGAAAAGATAGCTTATACAGAAAAAACTCTTGGTAAAACTGGTAGTAAAACTAGCAAAAAACATCTTGGGATTGTAGTTTTGGTAGGTATTATGGGCGCTGGTTTGATTAGTCTGGGTGCTGGCTGTACTGATGTAACTGGCTACAATAAAGTACTTGATAGTAAAATGAGTGAGATCAGTCCAGTTGAATTGAGAGAAAAATTCACTGCACAAGCCAGAGAAGACAATCTAAGAGCGCTTGAAGCCAAAGAAGAAGAATTTGAAAACAAAATGAGCAAATTGAGTGAAAGTTCATTTGCAAAATTTTCAATGGATTATCCATCAACTTGGTCAGTAGAACATTGGAAAAATGGCGTATCTGCCAAAAATTCAGAAACTGGTGAGTATGTAAGTGTATTTATGCAATTGGTTGATCATCCAGTCAGACAATTAGACAAACAAAGTATAAAACTTGATAATATGCCAGCATTTTCATATGAAGTTTTATTTTCTGATAATGATGCCAAAATAAGTGTGGTTGAAGTTGAAATGGATGACGGATCAATTTTGGAAATAAATAGTAATTCTGAAAAATTTGTAAGAATGTTAGAAAGTTTCAGTTTTGAGTCCGATGATGAGAATGCTTTGCCAGATAGAGAATTAAATCATTGGGATGTGCGTGATAAAAAAGTTTGCATACAAATGATTGCTTATGCCAGAAAAAATAAAGATAGTGAATGTGAAGCCTTTGCGACGCCATGTGATGTACCG
Source organism: Candidatus Magasanikbacteria bacterium RIFCSPHIGHO2_01_FULL_33_34 (assembly GCA_001782825.1). Classification (GTDB taxonomy): domain Bacteria; phylum Patescibacteriota; class Patescibacteriia; order Magasanikbacterales; family UBA922; genus XYB1-40-15. The sequence continues at coordinate 160,946 of MFPS01000007.1, read as the reverse complement.
CAGTATTGGGAAGTATGTGATTCAGATGATTTAGAATAAATTAAAAGCAGTTTGATGAACTGCTTTTTTGGTTGACAAGATAATATTTTAGTGATTTAGTGTGTATAAGGAGGGTATTATGAATTATGCTGATTATTTTTTGATACCTTTGATGGTGTTGGGGATTGTAGTATTTGGGTGGTTTATTGAAGATTTCATTAAACCAATAATAAAGGGAAATGACAAATATCCTACTAAATCAATAAAACCAATAAAAAAAGAAATACCTCAGTGGCATTGTGAGACTACATATAATGTTTCTAGCCTGGATCATTTGAAGTATTGTGTTTTGATGGTAGTTGATTTTTCAGAAGGTACTAAAAAGGTTCAATATTTGTATATTGTTCATAGAGATGATGTTTCTAATATGGTCGATTTTTTCAAAGAACATCATAGTGACCCAGCTATTGATATTCGTTCAGGAATGCGAAATTTATTAGTTTTGGAGCATATTTTTATAAGATCTTTTCATCAGCATAGTGATGTTTGGGTGACTACACCTGGTTATGGATGTGGTAGTAGGCAACACAAATATCCGGTTGATTCTGCAGAAATTGATACTACTGAATTGAAAATAATTTTTTCAAGAGATGTAGAAATAAAAAAAGAAATAGATTCAGATAAAAAATTGGCAGAAATAATACCATTCAAAAGAAATGGGGACAAATAATGGGATGAGCGACTTGAAGTCGCTCTTTTGTTTTGGTTGACAGCGGTGATATTGTAGTATATCTTTGGGTAAAGGAGGGGTGTTTATGGAAAAAAATTCTGCGCATAATTTGAATATTTTGAGAGGTGAGATAGTTGATCTTTTAAATAAGTTTGGAAGTTTGGTAGAGTTTAAGAGTCTTTTGGAATTAGCAATAGTTGATTCGGTGCATGGTGAAAAAGTATCATTGGAGGATATTGAAAGTATTCAGAAACGGTTTATCTCAGTTCGTGAGATTGTTGAAAAAAAAGATTTTAGAATTTTGAGGCAAAAAATTATTGAATTTATGGAAGCATATATGGAAATACTTCAAGCAAAGGGACTTACTAAAGCACAATTTGAAATATTTGTAGTTATTATTGAACAAGCAGAAAAAGATTTTCCAAAAAATAGAAAGGAGTAAAAGAGCAATTGGTCGCTCTTTTTGTTTTTGGGCATTATTGACAAAAGTATAGTTTTGTAGTATATTTTTATATTGAGAAAATTAAAAGTTTATGGTTCTCCGTAAGAGTTACGGACTGATGAGCCTTGTCAGTATAAGTAAGGCGAAAACCATAGACATTCAAAAGCTCAATGGAGGCATATCATGCTTGTTCCACGTGAACTCAGAACATTGTGTGGTAATATTATTCATCTTAATGATGATACTGTAGAACATCTTCGTGCTCATCCAGAAGCAGGAGGGTTGCTCGAAGAGGCAGCTAAAAGAACAAGGCTACCTTACGGTAAAATATTTCACGCAGGTGAGATTAATTTTGGTCAGATTATTGGCCAAAGTTCACTTGTAGAAAGGTTTCCAGATCGACCACATACCTTTGCTGTTCGTATTGGTCGTGATAAGCCAACACACGTGGTTGTTGGTGGTGTGAAGCTTAATAGTTCATTGTTTACTCTAGTTGCTGTAAAACGTGGAATTCAGTGGTTTTTGATTACTGGATACGTAGGAGCTAATACTCCTAAAGAGCCTACCAATTTTGCATTTAGTCGTCCTGGGTATAACAGGGATGAGTTTAGTGAATCAATTCAGTTTTGGACTAAGTATGGTCTTGTTTGGGAATCAAATGTCATGGGTCCTTACTACGAGTCTACTTGGGACGAAGTACTGAGTCGTCGCTAGAGGGGTAGTTTGATGAGTAAGAAGAATCATCGTAGTGGTGATAAGTTCAGGGGTAGACATACTACCATCATTGATGCATCTGGTCCAGTGGTAGATTTTCTGAAGACACTTGATGGTGTCAAAGGAATTTCTATTGGTATAATATCATCAATCAAATCAGTTTCGCAGGGGAGTGTAATTTGCAATGAAACTAGATCTGGTTTGGAGGTAAAGGTCAGGGGTAATAAGTATATTCAGATTTTTTACGTGTTTGTTGAGAGTAATAAAGCACAGGAGATTAAATCCAAGATAAATAGTATGTTTCCTAGTTTAGAAAAAGGCAAGGGGAAGCGAAGAAAACATAATAAGGATAATTCTCAAAAAAAGTCTGAAGAAGACATACATCAACATGTAGTAGACTTCAATAAATAATGAGGAGGAATATATTCATTCCAATAAGCCTGTAGCTTTGAATAGCTACAGGCAAAAACAAAAAATCATCAAATATTTGGTGATTTTTTGTTTTTAATAGTTTTATTTTAAAAACAAAAAAACTGTTCGCATTATACTCCTTATTTTATTTCCAAATATAGTTCAGAAATAAAATAGGCAGGCGAACAGATTCTTCGCAGGTGCCTTGGTTGTATTATAGTTTTCGAATTACAACTTTATATTCTTTTGTACCAGCGTTTTTGTGAAGAATAGTTCTTTCGGCTATTAACTCCAAGGCACGTCTGTAGTTAGGATTACTAGGTTGTTTAGAGGGTGGCTTTCTTGCTAGTTCCATTGCTAGATAGTGACAGGTACCTGTACCTCCCTCGTAGTCAGTTTCAAGACAGTGATTACAATGGGCACAGATTCGAACAATGCCAAACATTGCTACTTTTGGGTCTGGTTGTTTATTTCCGCATGGTGGAATTAGTTCTTGAGTGCCATCTGGCCAGTCATAGATCCAATAGTGGTAACAACTTTGTTCAGCACAGGCAGTACGACGAATGCCACAGTCGTTACATGTCATTGGGTGAGTTGTACCTTTTTTGTCGTATTTGCACACTGGACACTCTTCTTCACCAACCCAATGGTGCATGTCCATAGTACGACTGAATTTATCAAGACTTGATTCTTTACGAGTTTTCATCAGATAGTATCCTTTCTTGAAAACAATTAAATCATAAATATATATAAAAAACAAGAGCAAAGTGATTATTTGTATTGATAAATAAATAATTTAAAATTAACTTTTAACAGAAGATCAATTAATTTTTGCGGACCGGACGAGACTCGAACTCGCAACTTCTGCCGTGACAGGGCAGTGCTCTAACCAGTTGAACTACCGGTCCGTAATAACTACTACATTAAGCAGTAGCTTTTTCTTTAGCCTTTAGTTTTAGAGATTTTTTTAAACGTTTGGCACTAATTTTTTTGATTTGTACCTTGCGCTCAGCTTTCCAAAGGTTTCTATTTTTTTTTCTTACACCCATATAATTTGATTAGTAATAGCAATATAATACAAGATTTTAGGATAGTTGTCAACCCCGTTTGTAATAAAGAGACTTTGGCTATAATTCTAGCCAGCCCAGTTTTGTTTTGAGATCTTTGAGTCTGGCATAAAATCCAGCTGTATGGATTGAGTTTAAATGTAATTTACAGAAATCATAATGATGCATCCATTCGTGTAGAAGTGTGTCTAGGAAGGTCTTATTAGCTAATATTTGACCTCTGACAGCAGTTCTATTGTGTATGTAGATGTATTTGCTACCGGGTTTGTAATAACCATATTGTTTGGATGATACTCGTCCATTTCTTTTTTTGTGATATTGATTTTTGTCGGATATCTTGAGGTTAACAATATCGATTTTTGCCATATCAGCTAGTTCATCCAATAACTCATCACCAATATTTTGTCTATATTTTTCAGATTTATTTTCAAATAATTTTTTAGCTAGTCTTTTAGCTTCAGGCGATATTTTGAATTTTATTTTGGTTATGCTGTTGCTTCTATTATAGTTTAATTTTTGGACAAATTTTCTTAACATAGTGATTACAATTATATCATGTATGTTACAACAAATTAAAATATGATTCATTCTTCACTCATTATCGCCTTGGGCTCCGAGGTGTTTGGCTGTTGTGCCAAACAAATCCGTTCAGAATGAATCATATTTTAATTTTATTGTAAATTTGTAAAAATAAAAAAGACCCTCAAAATGTTCGGCAGTAGCGACTGGAGCCAAGGAGGGGGGGCTCCGGCTTCCGCCAAACATTCTGAGGGTCTTGATTTAAGTTATTTTACAAGTTCTACGATTTTTTTGAAGACTTTTGGTTCTGTTGCGGCGATTTCTGCTAGAACTTTTCTGTCTAATTTTATGTTTTTGGTTTTCAATCCACCGATAAATTTACTGTAGTTTAATCCAAACTCACGGACAGCAGCGTTTATTCGTATTTGCCATACACGACGAAATTCTCCTTTTTTACGACGTCTGTCTCTAAATGCGTGAGCCCCAGCTTTTGTGTCAGCAGTTTTTGCAAGTTTGATAAGATTTTTTCTACCAGCTTCAAAACCTTTTACTCTTTTCATCAGATTACGTCTTTTTTTGACGTGTCCAACGCCTCTTTTTACTCTTGGCATATTATTATAGTTCTTAGTTTATAGTTCGGAGCCAATAGAAGTTATTTTTGTGTTCATTAACCCAAAATCGTTATATTGAATTTATTGGCTATGAACTATTGGCTATGAACTGGTTAATTATGTGGCATTGCTCTTAGAATAGTTTTTTTCATTGTTCTAGACATGGTATTGTCTGTTTTTTTATTTCTTTTTGTTTTACCACTTTCTCTAGAGTTGAAATGGTCTTGTCCATCATTGCGTTTTAGGATTGTGATTCCTTTTTTACTTTTTTTTATTTGAAATCTTTTAGCCGTTGCTTTATGTGTTTTTAATTTTGGCATATATGTATTATTATTCAATGGGTGATAGTCTATACTATAATGTGATTTTTGTCAAGTTAATAAAAAAGATTTAATGATAATAAATTTTTTATTTAGTTTAAGTCAGTTTTATGATGATGGAAGTAATTTTATTGCCTTGTTTTGTAGGATCTTGTTCGTATTTAACTTTTATTTTTTCATTTAATAATGTAAAGAATTTTTTGATGACATCAAAGGCAAACTCTGGTCTAGCATTTTCTCTGCCTTTTAGGAGTATTTCAGGTTTGACTTTATCTCCACGTTCAATAAATTTTACGGCTTGGGTTAAGCGTATATTCATATCATGTTCGCTAATTCTGATAGACAATCGTACACCTTTGATATCGCTTACATGAGAACTACTTTTTTGTTTTCGTATTTCTTTTTCTTTTTGATATTTGAATTTGGCAAAATCAATTAATTTGGCAACTGGTGGATCAGCTTTTGGATTAATTTCTACCAAATCAAGTTCTTGTTCTTGGGCAAGCGCAATTGCTTCAGGAGTGGAGAATACACCAATATTTTTTCCTTCAGCATCCAAAAGACGAAGTTTTTCAACCTTAATACGCTCATTTAGGTTGTAATGAGGTATGAGTGGTTTGTCTGGTCTTTTTTTGCGTGAAATTCGCATAAATGAATTTGATTACTAAGTGGAGATGTTAGCCTTTGGCTGAAACTCGGGTCTGACTATTTAGCTTAACATAGTTTACTGGTTTGCATTTTTGGTGGAGATGCCGAGAATTGAACTCGGGTCTATATCGGGTTAAATAAATGTTCTACATAATTAGCTGATTTTTGTCTCGCCGAAACGAGATTTAATCTTTAGATTAAAAACAGCAAAAATTATCCTAAAGGTATATCCGCTATATTGTCAAAATATGCACGCGGAAGGAACATATTTTTACGCTCGATGATTTACACCACGATTCCCTTATCGAGTATGAGGGGAGTGATGGTTGTTGAATTTAAGCAACAACAGGAGCCAATGAAGGAACAGCAAATGCGCGAGCAAGTGCGTTCTTTGCACGGCTTAATACGTTTGCACGTAAAAGTTTGCCTAGTTTTACGAGATATGCAAGCTCGATATGCCCATTTAGATAACGACTCCGACTATCGAAGCCTGTCATCCCCATTTATTGTAAGGTGCAACTATCCTTCTTTTATCTTGTGACTTAGCTCTCGCTTTAAGTCTTTTTTCTTGATAGCTTCTCTTTTGTCATATTTTTTCTTACCTCTAGCTACGGCTAATTCTACTTTTATATGACGACCTTTAGTATACAGTGAAATAGGGACAATTGTCAAGCCCTTTTCTTGTGATTTTCCTCTTAAATAACTGATTTCTTTGCGATTTAATAAGAGTTTTCGGCTACGTTCTGGTTCATAATTTTCTACTTTACCAGAAAATTTGTACTTTGGAATGTGAAAATTTGTAATAAAAGCAGCCTCGTTATGAAAAGTTACAAAAGCGCCTTTTAAGCTGGCTTGGCCACTTCTAATTGATTTTACTTCAATCCCATTCAATATCAAGCCAGCCTCAAAAGTCTCCAAGAGCTCGAAGTCAAATTTGGCTTTTTTGTTTACTGAATAGACTGGCATATCTGCGCATTATATCAAATTGATTAAATGTCATTAATAGTGTACACTATTTGTAGATTAATTAGTATATTTTTATCATTTTTTTATGTTTTTGGCAAGGTATAATTCAAAACAAAAAATTGGTTTAGTTGCAGTTATTTTGGTTATAATTTTGGTATTGGGGTTGATTGTCTTTAACAAATTAAATGACACAAAAAATGCTGGCCAAAAGGCTTCAGAGACAGATGTAGAAGTGAAAGTATTGCGAAGCCAAGAGGAAATAACTACTTCATACAAGAAAACTATGGAAAGAATTATTGCTAGATTGGAGGAAGTTGAAAGCAGAGAAGATATAGTATTAATATCAGAAAATAGTTTTTTTGATTTTTTTGTACCAAATGATCTGATGGATTTGCATTTGCAGAAAATGTTGGAAGTTAATAGATTGTTAGAGCAATCAGATTTGAGTGAACAAGAATTAAAAGCAAAAGTTATTTCAGCAATTATAGAATTAAAAGATGAAAATCAAAAGATTATTGAAAATCTTGCGAAGACTTGATAATTATGTCAAAGCAATTAAAAAATATAATTTCAATTACTCCAGCCATTTTTAGTAGTTTTTTTCTTTTTTTTATTACCAAATATCAAAGTAGATTAGTTTTTTTTATTTTGGTACCATTATGGATTTTTTTGATTGTATTTTTTGAATGGAGAATAAGAAAAATAAATAAAAAGAAACAAACTCTTTTGCCTATAATTTTGATTACAATTTTTTCTTTTTTGAGTCTGGTGAGTATTGTTGAGTGGCCATTTCTTAAACCATTTTTTACTTTTTTGATTGGTTTTGTTGTATTGCTGTTGTTTCAAGCACTTTTTAGTGAGGATAGTTTTTTGCAAATAGAACAAAAGCCTTATCGTAGAATAATGGTGGTTATCTGGTCATTTGATGCATTTGCCATAATCTCTACAATTTTTGCATTGAGTTTATTTTTCCCAGATATTCCATTTTGGTTATTGGCTATTTTTGGTGGTGTAGTTTTTTCAGCAATTTCAATAATGATTTGGAAGATGTATTTTCAACTTGTTCGCAAACAATGGTTAATTTGGGCTTTTTTAATTGGGTTTTTAATGATAGAATTAATATGGGTAATGCATTTTCTTCCGTTTGGTTATTTGGTCTCAGGTTTTTTCTTGACTTGGTTATGGTATATTCTTCAATTGCTTACTAGATTTCATTTTAGTCCCAATGGTGTTATATGGAAAAAACAAATTTGGTTTTTGGGGATTAATACAATTATGTTTATTATACTGATATTATTTTTTGTAAGATGGGTATGATTTTATTCTGGACTTGATTAAATTTGATATTTGGTGTATAGTAATCTGTTAAATATATTATATATTATGGAAAATAGTCCACCACATTTGCCAGCTAAAGCCTGTGATTTACAGGCACATAGAACTTTCAAATCAGTTTGGTGGCTTTTGTTTTTGGTTTTTGTAGCTGGCTTGTCTAGTGTTTCTTTGACTTTATCTACTTTGGTTTGGTTTGCGCCTTCATTTGTCCCTGATCCCACTTTAGTTAGTTCACAAAAAACAAATAATACTGAAGTAGTTGAGGTCGATTTATCAGTATTAAATAGTGTTAAAAAGAGGCTTTGGTATGTATATGATACTCGGGATAAAATAAACAAACAATTTTATGCTGATTCTGCCAACAAATATCAGTCAGTTATGTTTAGTTCAGATGGTTGGGCAGTGGCTTATGTGCCAGATTATCGCAAAGGGGATGAAAAGTTTTGGGAAGGGGTTGATTATCAAGGAACAATTTACAATATTGAAAAAGTATTTGTGGACACTGTAAGTAATTTAACTTATATAAAGTTTGATGGTGATGGTTTCCCATTTATTTCTTTTGCAAATTGGAATGATATTGGTAACAATGAAATAGTATGGGGGGTGTCTTTGACAGAATATCAACAATATAATTTTGAAAAAGATTTAGCTTTGAATAATTTGGAATACAAAATATGGCAACCACAATTATTTTATTTAATCAAAGATGATTTTGAAGTTGGTAATATATTGGTAAATGAAAAAGGGGAGATGATGGGAATGGTGGATAATGATGGTAGGGTGATTTATGGATGGTTAGTGGATAGTCAATATGCATCAATTTTACAATCTGGCGCGCCAGATTATCGAGCGGTGGAGTGGACAGGATATATGGTTAATGGTTATGTGAATTATGGTGGGCTAACCAAGCGAGTATCTGGATTTTATGTTGATAAATCAAATACAAAAGTTACTTCTAGTACTATTGGTGTTGGAGATGTAATAACTAGGATTCAAAATCAACCATTAAAAACAGAAGATTTGGCCAGACAAGTTTTGTTGTCGCCTGATAAGTTTAATGTAGCCGTTTATCGTGATGGACAAGAATTTGATATAGAGATTGGCAAAAATAAAGTTTTAATTAAATAAAATGTAAGTTATATATGTATTTTAAATTATGATTATATTAATTCCAATTATTTATTTTTACGGATTTGATGCCTCAACAGGCATCACCCTCAGAGCCGAGGCGAGAATGAGTAAAAATAAATAATTGGAATTAATACTTAATTGTAAATAACACTTTTAATTTTTACAAATAAAATTATAATCAATATGACAAATCAAGATTTAATAAATGAAAATTTAATTGAAGTACTTGGGATTGGATCATTGCCAGACGAGAGAAAAATTGCCATGCTCAAAAAGATGGGAGAATTAGTGCAAAAACGTATTGCTTTAAATATTTTAAAAAAGCTTGGATTAGAAGAAAAAGAAAAATTTGTTGAAGCAACTGATAATAATGATGATGGAGTAGTGCAAACAATATTGGATAAACACAATATTGATATGGCTGGGCTGATTGAAGAAGAGACCAATAATTTAAAACAAGAATTGAAAGCTAATACAGCTAGTTTGGGTGTTTAAGGGGTAAATTTTTATGTCACCAGCCAAAAAAACAAAACCATTAACCAAGGATGAGATATTCAAACAGCAAGAAATTGCTGACATTTATAAGAGAATTTATAAAGAGCTGGAGCTTTTGGAAATTGAAGGAAAAGAATTGAAAAATAAAGTAAGAGAAATTGTAGATAAAGTAAAAACAAAAAATATTTTAGAAGACATAATTAATAAGCATCAATAATATGAGTGATGACAATATAAAAAAACCAAATATTGATTTGCCAACAGAGGTTGGTAATAGTCCTATTGATGTTGAAGTTCGTCCTATAGAAGGAAAATTATTAGGTCTAAAGGCAGAGATGGAGAGTGTTATCGCTGAACATGGAAAGGATATCAGAGAGAAAAAAATAGATTTAGATAATTTATTGAAAGAAGTGTCTGATTTATTAGAAGAAATAAAAGGTTTTGAAGATCCGGATATTGATAATGCTAAAAAAAGATTAGGGGATTTACAAAATAGACTAAAAGTTATTGAAGATAAATATAATACTGTAATAGATGAGTATGGTGATTTATTATTGGATGATGAAGAACCAAAAGCGGTGAGTGATACAAATGAAGATAAAAAATTATCAGTAACATTAGGAGATAATAGTAAAAATAAGGCTATTTTAGAAAGTTTAAGAGGTAAATTACCTGATCAAAATATTTTAGTAAAAGGTTCAGAGCAAAATGTTGTTGATAAAACTGATAAAGTAGAAATCCCAGTTGAACCAGAATCAGCTTTAGAAATAAAAACTTCTACAAGAGCATTTCCAGAACAACCAGATCAGTTTGAAAAATATATAGATAATGTGTGGAATGAAACAGGAAATGCTAGGGAAGCTACAGATATTATATTGAATGAGTTTGTAAATAATACTTCTGCTGATTTTATTGTTAAATATGGATTTGAAAAAATCAAAACTGTAGAGAGGAAGTTACTTGGTTTAGCTATGGGTGCCAGTAGATTAAGTTTAGAAGAATTAAAAAAACAGGTTAAAGAAATTTTAAATGAAGAAATATTTAATAAAGCTGAACCAGTAGTTGCTCAATCAGTATTAGATGAGGCAACTGATAGAACTGAATTACCAGTAGATGCAGAATCTGTGGTAGTAAATGGTGAAATAAATGAAGATACACAAAGAACTGCAATACCTAATGTGGATGTATTGTCTGTGGAAGAAATTGCACCAGAAGTGGACGCTGTACCAGAATTTGTAGAACCAGAAGAACCTCCTAGAAGAGTTTATCCTACTTCAAGAGTAGATGATAAAGATAGCGATGAAGTACCAATGGCAGTAGTTGAAGAACAAGTAGATACAAATAAGTATCCAATCAATCCTTTTGAACAAACTCAACCAACTCCATCTTTGGGAGTGGAAACATCTAAAAATAAAACATCTGAAAATGAAATATCTGATGGCAAACCGGTTGTATTAGAAGACAATATAGATACAGAAAAAACTTTTGTTGAGCCACAATCTCATAGAATTATTTCTGCTGATGTTATAGATGAATACAAAAGATTAAATCAACTCAAAGAAAATTTGGAAGAAAAAAGAAAAGCATATATACAAGCAAAAAAATTATATGAAACAAAGGATGATGCCTTTACAAGAGTTGGTCGGATTTTTTCAAGAAAAAAAATAGCTGATATTGAAACTAATTTTGCTAGAGCAGAAGTAGAATATAGAGAGGCGAGGGCAGAGTATGTTGGAGCTAGTATTGAAAAAGCTTTGGATGAACAAATAAGCGTTGTAGAAGCAGAAGTGGAAGACATTACAAAAGACACAAAATTAGAAAAAGGTTGGGCAAAAGCCATGGCGTTTTATAAGAAACTTGGTGAATTGAATTTGGCTAATCTTGTTAGTAAAACAAAATTTGGCAAGAGAGAAATTGAAAAAATGAGTTGGTTTGGCAAGACCGTAACTAGAATGTTGTCAGTGAGAACAGGTGCATTTGCTGCCTCTACATTAGCTGGTTTTGCTGGTATTGCTTTAGCTGGCGCTTTTAGGTTTGTCGGGTCCAGTGGTTTGAGTTATGATTTTATGGATAATTTGTCAAAAGCCAGAAAAGAATCAAAAGGATTACTAAAACCAATGAGTAAAGAAGAAATAGAAAAATTGTCTGATGAAGATATATCAAAGAGAATGAGGACTATTGAAGGTGTAGTAGTTATGGATGGGGTAAAATTACAGACAAGTAAATATTTTGAAAATTATAAATTACTTCAAACTGAGTATAAAAAAAGACATGCTCAAGAGTATGTTGTAGATGAAACAATAGAAAAAAAAGATAGCAATGCTTTTTTGGATAGTAGTATGAAAAAGGCAGATGATGAATTGGAAAAAGAATTAAAAGATTTACGATCTGGGCGAACGAAAAGAAAAGTTGTAGCTGGCGCAATCGGAGTCGTGGCTGTTTCAGGTTTGGTAGGAAAATTGATCAGAAAAGGTGGCTCTGGGGTAATGAGTTTATATGAACATTATTTTGGCAATGCACCAGATGAAAGTGTTGCTGGTGTTGGAAGATTGGCTATACCAGAAGATAATATAAAGATTCCAGATACTACACCAGATACAGCCCCGATAGTTAATGATACAACTCCAGCTACCACAAGTGTTGAGTCCGTGGTAGAAAAAATGACACCGGAGAAATTCAAAGAGGAACATTATGATTCTTTGGTTCATAAAGGTGAGGGTGTTACCCATGTTTTACAGCGTGATTTGCATGCCAATCCAGAACATTTGCAGGCTTATCAACATATAAAAGGTGTAGACAAAATTGTGCAAGCTCATGATGGGGACTATACCAAAATAACTACCAAGGAATTAAATCGCGCAGCATGGCTCATTGAAAATGACAAAACCAATGGATTTGGTCAAGAAGTACTTATAAAAGGACCAAATGATAATGTGGCAGTAGTTTTTGATAATAAATCCAATAGATATGTGATGGGTACGATGGATGATAGTGATATTACCAAAAGAATTTATAGTAAACTGGATGTTACTGTAACAACTGATCCAGTTACTATTGAAAATGTTGATGGCACTGCAATAGAAACAGAATTTGCCAAAGTTCCAGCGACATTACAAGGTAGTGAAATCAAACATTATTATCCAACAGATAATGGTTTTGGGGTAGAAATGTACGATGGCAATAAATTAGAAGGTTATAGATGGGAAGCAATGAGTCCAAGAGGTGGAGAAGTTGGCAACAATGAAGCTTTGATGAGTGGGGACGCGCAATTGTCGGCTGGCCCTCATGCAGAATATGTTTCTGGTCCTGCAATAGATGCAATGAGTGGCGATCGATCAAATTTTGATATTGTTGGTCATACTGAAACTATTCAAAAAACTATCAATGTGCCATTTACCGGTGAATTGCCAAAAGGTTCTGCATTTGTGAGTACTGAGGCTATGATAAATGCGGTTGAAAATAAACCAAGTGGAGTGACTGAAGCAGTAGATGTTAATAAGGTTGTGGCTGATATATCACTTACAGATAACAAAGTAGACGCTATTTCTGGAGCTGATCATTTTGTAAAACCAGAAAATAACCTAGCAGTAGAAAAACCGATCGCAGATGATGTAGATAAATTGAAAGTTGAAAGCGAAGAAAATGTTTCATATCCTAGTGAAGAAGTAGTTCCGGTACAGAATACTCAAGTTGAGGCTGAAGATGCTGAGACATCACCAGAAACAGAAAAAATTGAATCTAATACAGAAGTGTCTGTAGTTGATCCAGAAATACAAAATAAATATAGAGAAGTATATGATCAAGAGTTCAATAAATATTTGAATTATTTAAAGAATAGAGTTAATTATCATAGCATTGAAGGGCATGATGTTAAAGATTCAGCCAGTTTTGGAAGTTTGATAGTACAGGATTTGGGAAGTAGTTCTACACTTGATTCCTCAAATCAAGAATTAATTGATCTGCTAAAAACAGATGCAAAAGCATCATCTGAACAAATTGCCGAAGCAGTAAGAATGAATATGCTTAACCATATTACCGATGATTATAAAGATGAAGCAGAATTATTATTCAATACTGAACAGGCAAATGAGAATGAAATTGATGTAGTAAAAGGTGGTTCTAATGTTATGAAGATATCCAGCAATGGCAAGGATTATATAATTTTTGATAAAGAATATACTTTTTTGCAGGGGGACAATGGAGTGGTTGTTGCCGTTGATAGTAACGGTAAAGAGCATTTGATAGACGTCGATTTGAGTGAAACACCACCCAAAATTACTGTTCAAGATTAAAATAACATCAAAAAAACTGCCTTAATTAAGCGGTTTTTTTGATATGTAACAAATATAGAAATTAGTTAGAGTTTTTTGTTTTTTTAATCACTACAAAAACTTGACAAAAGTGTAAAAATGTGCTATATTATTCTGTTCCTTACAATTGAATATAGCGTAGGGAAATTCTACATAGGCATTAGAGCATTGGTTGTGTTTTTGTGCCTGTGTGGGATTTTTGGTCCCACTTGGGGCCAGTTCCAGCATGGTGCTGGTCCCTACATAGGTTTCAAAAGGAGAGGATTGTTATGACCGCAAATGAACGACGTGAGCTCGAAGCGGCTGGGGAGATTCAAACTCGAGATGGAGGAAAGGATGTTCTCCCGGAAAAGGAGAGTGTCCCTTCGGTCGTCGCTGACAATCAGGACACCAAGCCCAATTCGGCGCTTCCCGGCGTCACGGAGACGGAGTACCAGAAGAGGCGTCGTGAGCGCCAGAAAGAACAGAATATGAGCATGGAACAGCACGGTGGTGGTGGCGGTCTTCCGCCACACATCAATGGCGGGGTCGCCAAGACTCTGCCCCCTCCGGCACCTTCGCCGACGCCTCAGCGTTCGGTGTGGTGGTTCGTCGCCATCTTGGCGGGGATCGCTGTCGTCATTGGACTGCTGTTGTATCAGCAGTTCAATGACGATGATAGCGTCGACAAGATCGCTTCGGCGGTCACCAAGGATGGTGATGTCACCAGGGCTCTGCTTGGCGTCGACGGCCCCATCGTCTCGACGATGAGGATCGACGGCGAGGAGACTCGCCGTTTGGTCGGTGGAACCGATACGGAGACCTACCGTCTCCTGAAGAAGTTCCAAGGCTGGGTCGTGACTGACCCGGCGGAGGTTCTTGCCTACGAGAAGTTGCTTGATGAGTGTGTCAAGAGTGGTAAGACTCCGAGTGAGTGTTGCCACCTGAGCAAGCCACAGAACGGCATGCTGAACATGCTGTTCGGCTTGACCGAAAAGGGCCTCGTGCAGAGCGAGAAGAACGGTCGCGCCATCAACAGGGTCAACAAGAAGCTCGATGAGCATGATCGTCGGCTTCGGAGCCATGAAGAGGCCGACAAAAAGCGGTCCGAAGAGACGAGGGGTTATCTACTGAGCCTGGAGGCGAAGTATGGCAACCTCTCGGTCGGGGTTGACGATCTGCGCAAGCGGGCTGACAAGCCCGTAAACGTGCGGGTCGTGGTCCCCAGGACCAAGACCGTGGCGGTGGAGAGATAGTCTTCATCAGCCACATCGCTGGTCATTTTGCCCAGTTTAACCACCAGGCAGGGTGACCTTTCTTTTCAACCTTTCAACCAAACAGAAACTATCCCGATAAGATGTCGGGAAACAGGAGAGAGACATGAAGAAGGATCTTTTGTTTCTGGCCGTTTTCGGCCTCGCGTTGGCCCTTGTGGTCAACATCCTCAGCGGTTGTGCGGTGCACACCGCCAGGCCGGTGGTCTCGAGCACGATGCTTGACACCAGCGACGGAGTGACCGCCAACGGCGAAGCGGTCTTTGACCGCCAGGTGCAGTGCCCGTCTGACGGGGACTGTGACGTCGAATTGGTCGTGCCCATCACGGACACGACCACGGTCAAGGTACCTGCGCAGAAGCGGGGCTGTCTGGGAGCAATGGCTCTCGGCGGTCTCGCCGGAACAGCAGGAGGTGCTGCCTACGGCAGCATCCGCTACCCCAACGACGTGGAGGTTTCGGCCTCTCGCGTCGACGTCTGGTTCGACGCCACGTGGAAGTTCGCGGCGGCCGGAGCAGGCGCGTCGGCTCTCGTCACCGGTATCATCTGCTATGCCACCCGCTAAGGGTGGCAGAAAGAAAAGAAAATGATGAGAATCCTCATTCTTGCTTTCTTGGCTCTCGCCGCTTGCGGTGAGGGCCGTGACCACTTCGGGGTGGAGTTGCCAAACGGCAATTCTACCCTTGACGCTGGTTCGGCGGATGATGCAGGCGGTAACGCTTGCGATTGTCCGCAGGACGGGTTGTTCTGTAATGGCGTGGAGTACTGTATCGGAGTGGGCGAATGTGCCCACACCGGTGACCTGTGTCAAAACGGCATGACCTGCGACGAGAGTCGCAACGAGTGCGTGGGTCCGCCCACGTGTGTCGGTTGTCCGGAGACCTGTGAAATGGATCTGGACTGCAACGACGGGTTGTTCTGCAACGGCGCGGAGCGCTGTCTGGACGGCGAATGTCGTCCGGGCGAACCGCCCGCTTGCAACGACCCGTTCGTCTGCACCGTCGGCGTGTGTGTCGAGGGTACTGGGTGTTTCCAGGTCCCCGACAGCACAATCTGCAACGAAGGAGAGTTTTGCTCGACTTCCAGTGGATGCACTCCGGAACCGACGTGTCCGACATGTCCCCTTGGGACACCGGATGCCGGTGTTCCGGAGTGTGACGCTCCGCCGAGCTGCGCGCCCCTCGTCTGTGATGACGAGGACGCGTGCAACGGTGTCTGGGCACAAAACCCGGACACATGTTTGTGTGACCAAGTTGCCCCCCCATTGGGTGGGTGCGACGACGGTGACAGCTGTACGACCGATTCGTGCGACGCAACTCTAGGTTGCCAGCACGAACTGGTCGTCTGCGACGACGGCTACTCCTGCGTCGCCGGTGAGTGCACCTGCGACAAGCCGGAACCGGAGTGCAGTGGGCACTCCGACTGTCCGTCGGACAAACGCAAGTGCCTGGATGGCACCTGCGTGCAGTGCTATGAAGACTGGCACTGCACCCTTTACACGGCCTTGCCGTGTGGAGATTCGTGTCCACCGTCGCCATACTGCGACGTGGGCACAAACACTTGCGTCTACCCATGACGCAGTGTGATTCACCCAAGGTGAGTAACCCTCACCGAAGGTGATCCTAACGGGGTCTTCAGAGATCCCCTACGACGTCGCTTGGCTCCCAGCCTCGCGACGTCTTTTTTTATTTTCTAAAATGATGCAACTTTTAATACAAAAACCATCAGCCTTAGGCTGACGGTTCTGATGTTTTTATGTTTTTATGTTTAGATGTTTTTATGCTCTTGGTGCTAGGGGAGTAGAGTGTGTTCTTTATCTTCCATTTATCCACATATTGCCCGATACCAAACTTTTCTGATTTGTTTTTAACTGTAGTTTTGGTTTGAGACCATCTGACAAGGCTTTCAAAGTTTAGCTTGTATCTACCAGCTACCACCACATAAGTAATCTCGCCAGATTGGATTGCCCTACGTATAGTCTGGGCATTCACTCCAAATAAACGAGCAGCTTCAGAAATTGACACTCTTACTATTTCTTTGGATTGATCAATTGTAGGCAAATCTGTCATAATTTAGTAATATTTATACTTTTTGTACAGAATAGTATATACAATTATAGCATATAATGAGGTTTTTGTCAATACTTGTTTGTAGATTTTTTGGTTATTTAGGTGTTTTTATTAATATTTTGTATAGACTAGTCTATACAAAATATTAATAAATAGCTAATTTAAGCGATTGAAAAATAATATAAAATCATATTTGTATACAATAGTCTATACAAATATAGCTATATTAGCTAGTGTAATCAGTAAAAATTTATTTGCAAATAACTTTTTAGTGTATTTTGAGGTTTTGTTGAATAGTATTGCTTTTTTGGTTATTTTTACTTATAAATATAATTTATGCCGATTTCTTCAAGACATAATTTGTCTTTCTCACATAGGCGGAAATATAGCTTATAGAGAGTAAATTAATAGATTCCCGCCTGTTGCGGGGTAATGATAGTGTGTATTAAACATGGCACAATTAACTCTTTCCACTTGCTTCTTTACCATATATATAGTATACTCGTATCTGTACACTTTCGGGATTTCCGATTTTTTTTGGCATTTAAAACATATAAACATTAAAACATACAAACATTTAAACATGTGGGTTGAAACATATTGATGAAATCACCATATGTTTAAATGTTTATATGCTTACATGTTTAAATGCCATAGAGTGTAACATTTTAACCATTTTCCCGTCTATATATATGAAGACTCATATAGAAGAGAAATTATTAGTTTACAAAGTGATCAGCAAGAGAGATACAGAAGCATTTGCTAAATTGTATGATTTTTATATTCAACCGATTTATAGGTTTGTTTTTTTTAAATTATCCAATCGTGAGGATGCTGAAGATATATCTTCTGAAGTCTTTTTAAAAACTTGGGATTATTTGATTGAGAAACCGAGAGATATTACCAGTTTTAGACAATTGGTTTATAGAATTGCTAGAAATAGAATAATTGATGTGTATCGTGAGCGCGCCAGAAAGAATGAGTGTTTGATTGATGTGGCGACTGAGACATTGGTTGGTAATGATTTGCGAATAGATATTGAAGTAAAAGAAGAACAGCAAGATTTGATAAAATCTATAAAAAAATTAAAACATGAGTATCAGGAAGTAATACATTTGAGATATATAGAAGGTTTGTCAACCAAAGATATTGCAGGCATATTGGATATCAGCGCAACAAATGTACGAATAATAATCTATCGCGCTACCAAAAAATTAAAAGAATTTGTTGAGCCTAAAAGCCCAAAGAAAAAATAATATTATATTATGAGCCGAAAGCTTGTAAAACAACTCAAGAATATAAAAAATGAAAACGGTCGGTTAAATCCAGACCGCTCTTGGGTTGCGCAAACTCGTGTCAAGCTGATTGAAGATATCAAATGTAATATAACAAATACTGAAGTGAATGAAGAGATGGTAAAGACAAGTGTGTTTGATACTATTAGTGAAGGTTTGCATGTATTTGTTTCTGGTAGAGTATTATCAATGGCCAGATCAAGTCTCACTATATTATTGGTAGGAGCGGTAGCTGTGAGTGGTTGGATTGCTAGTGTAAGCGCGTCATATGATAGTTTGCCAGGCGAGGCATTGTATGGAGTCAAGATGGCAGCCGAATCAACAGAACTTTTGGTGGCATCTGTGATTGGATCAGATGAAGATGAAGTAACTACTATATTGAAGCACGCTTCTTCAAGAGTTGATGAATATCAAAGATCAGAATCAACCGAACAAGCAACTGTAGCCATCAAATCTTTGAAGGAAAAAATTGAATCAACTCAGGATAGTATGGACAAGGTTAATGGTAAGTCTCCGGAGAAAGTTGTAGCGGTTGCCAAAGTAGTTGAGAAAAAGACAAGTGAGATATTAGATTCATTGACAGAGCCAAAAGAAAAAGAAAGAACTATTGAGCTTAAGGATATAGCTCCAGAGGTAACCAAAGTACAACTTAAAAAAGATGTGGTTGAAGTAGAAGCTTTGATACAAAATGCTGGTATCAAAGCAGTCGGTGTTCTAGTAGAGAATGTTAACAAAGAGGACGTCAAAGAAAGTGTTATCACAAAAAAAGAAGTAACTGATACGATCAATCGCAGATTGGACAAATTGACAGAAGGAGTATTAAAACTAGATGTAACAGTAGTTGAAACCAGTGAGAAGGCTAGTAGTACCATTGCTATTATAAAGACAACTACAACCACAAAAAATATTATTGGTATAGAAGGTGCAGTTGGTGAGACAGCTAGTAGTACTGAAATGAATAGTAAACAGTCTACAACCAGTAGTACTCAAGACATAGTGATTAAAGCTGTGGAGACCGAGAAAAAAGTAGTTGATGCTGAACAAAAAGTCGTGGTAGCAGAACAAAAGATTGGTGAAGCAAATAAAATAGCCGAGACAACTAAAGCTGATGTAAAGATATTGATTGAACAGGATAATTTTACCGCAGCATTACAGAAAATAATTGAACTTGATACGATAAAGACGGAAACAAAAGTTGTAGTAGATGAGGCATCCATTGCCGTTAATATAGTTGAAAAAGTGGTTGTACAAGATGCCAAAGATCTAGTAGTCCAAGAAGCGATTGATGCGAGCAAGATTAATAATATTGAAACAGTAAAAGTCAGTAGTACAGAAGCAGTAAAAATAGTTGAATAAATAAAAAAGACTAATCAGGCTGATGAGAATCAATTAATTAACTAATTAAATTTTAATTTAATTCGGTGTATACGGGGACTGTATAGCTAGGTTTGTTCAAAATTATGGACAAACTTGTGCCATACAGTATGTGATCCTTGGCATTTGTCAAGGAGGGCAAACCGTATAAATCGCATATAACAAAGGTCGAGGTCCAATATAGGGTCATTATGTGCTCTGTAAAAATATGTCTTAGTCTGGAGACGGCTACCTTTAAGGTAAGCTTGCGTTCTGGATAAGGCGAATAAATAATTTATGACGAATGTAATAAGATTAGGAAAGAAAACATTTACATGGTCAGTAGTTGTGCTTACAATCCTTTGGAGCATGGGCGTTGCTGCTCTTGTACCAGTGGTTGCAAATGCACAAGCAGCTTGTCCTACACTAGAAGCTGGAGACCTTTTCAAGGTGCCTGGTAATAGTGCAGTGTACTTGCTAAATGGCAACATGGAACGTTTGTATTTCCCACACTCAACTGTGTACAAAACATGGTTCAGTGATTTTTCTGGGGTTGTTGAAATCCCAACCACTTGTGTGGATGCATACCCTGCACCATCAAGTGCCCCATTTGGTGTTAACTACAGACCTGGCTCAATGTTAGTTAAGGTTCAAATCTCACCAAGTGTATACGCTGTTCAACCTGGCAATGTTCTTGCCAAAGTTGGTAGCGAAGCTGTAGCTTCAGCTCTATATGGAAGTAACTGGGCTAGTAAGGTAGTAGACATCGCTGATGTTTTCTGGCCAAACTACTCAACTTCTGGTGCTGAGCTTACAGAAGCCGTACCTCATAATGGTATGCTAGTAAAAGTTGCTGGCGGTACTACTTATAAGGTAATGGATGGTATGCGTTATATGGTTGACGGTTCTGTTCGCAATATGGCTGACGTACAAGTTGTATCACAAGCTGTATTAGATTCTGTATCTGAAGGTTCTGGTAGTGTAACATCTGCTAGTCTTTACGCTGATCCTACACAAGGAGCAGGCGGAGTTGGAACAGGAACTGGTACTGGAACAGGAACAGGAACAGGTACTGGAACAGTTGGAACTTTGACAGTAGCTTTGGCTTCTGACACTCCATCTGGAACTTATGGTTATTCCAATCAATCACGTTTAGCTTTCACAAAGGTTAACTTCACAGCCACAGGCGGTGATGTAGTAATCAAAACATTGAAAGTGCTTCGTGGTGGAGTAGGAGTTGATGGTGATTTTAGTACAATTAATGTTGTTAAACCAGATGGAAATTTATTGAATGAAGCTGGTAAAACACTTAACTCTGATCACTTAGTATCTTTTTCTGAAGATCTAACAATCCCATCAGGAGTAACAAAAACATATACTCTTGTTGGCGATATGGGTACTGTAACAGGTGGTAACGTGCCAACATTGGCGGTTTACTCAGTTGAGACAGCCTCAACAGTAGTCGGTTCTCTTCCATTACATGGAAATCCAGTTAGCTTGAATGCTAGTATTACTTTGGGAACTTCCACTGTAACTCAGGGCGCTTCAGTTGGAACAGTAACAAAGAGAGTCGGTGAAACAGGAGTAAATCTTGCTAACTTACAAATCTCTACTGCTACTCAAGATGGAAGAGTAGAGAGAATTACTCTTTATAACAGAGGTACAGCTTCAGCTTCTGATTTTGCTAATATTCACCTTACATACAATAGCAATAAAATTGCTGATGGTGTATGGGATGGAAAATACGTTAGCTTTGATCTGACAAGCTGTGGTGATGATTGTAAAATAGTAAAAGGTAATAACAAACAGTATGGAGTTTATGGTGATGTACTTAACGGTACAACCCGTAACATGGACTTGGATGTTAAAAGAGCATCACATGTTCTTGTTAGAGAACTAAATACCAATGTTTACAGATTGCCTACAAACAGTGCTTCAGATATGTCAAACATTGTTCAGGTTGGTCCTGGAACATTGAATATTACAAAAGTAAACAATGTCCCAGCTGGTAATGTGCCAGAAGCGGCCAATGGTGTAGAACTTGGTTCATGGAATTTCAGAGTTACTGGTGAAGCAGTTGATGTTTCAACTATAGTGTTCAAGCTTACTGTTACCGGTACCGGTACAGCAGTACCAACCGCTTTTGATGCTTTGACATTGTATGATTCAGCTGGCAAAGCATTGATAAGTGGAGTAGATGGAGTTGGCGCTGCCAGTCCAGGATATGCTACTTCAACTGACACAATGACTCTTCCAGTCGGAGACAATATTCTTACTTTGAAAGGTAATATTGATTCAACACCAGCAAATGGTGATATTATTACTGTAGCTATTGACCAAAAAGCTGACAATTTTGTTGCTAAAGGTGTTGATAGTGGGGATGACTATGAACTTTCTGGTAGTACACAGGAAGTATATCCAGGTTCAGGTACTGTGGCAGCTAATGCAAGAACTATTACTACAGCAGCATTGCGTATAACCACATTATCTACTCCTGCAGCACAAACATTTGCTCCTGGAACAAGTGGTATAACCTTTGCTAAAGTACAATTAGATGCTACCGGATCTTCTGAAGCGTTGAAAGTTACTCAGTTCAAAGTTAGACATGCAGCTAATGTTGCAACTAATCACATTCAAAATGTTACTCTATGGGTAGACAAAGATGGTGATTCATTCAATAGTAGTGGTACACTTGAACAATTATCAGTTGTAAACGCTGGTACAGGTACAACCGGTGGATCTGAAGATTATACCTTCAATCTTTCCAGTGCTGACCAATTTACAGTTGCTAAAGGCAAATCATTGGTAGTAGAAGTTCGTGGTGACATCTCAGGTGGCGCTACAGCTGGAACTCACAATATGGCTGTAAGTACATCAAACTTTGTAACAGCTATTGGTGTTAGTACAAACAACACTGTAACTGAATCAATTGATACTGCTTCTGGAAATTCAATGACAGTGGGAACTGCTGGTGGTGTTGTTCAAGCATCTCTTGACAGTTCAAACCCAACTGCAAAATTATTTGCTGCTGGTACTCAAGGCGCAACTCTTGCTGTATTTAACTTCTTGGCTACTACTACAGAAAATGTAGAAATGGAGAGAGTTAAATTCACTCAAGTCGTTACAGCCACTGCATCTTCATCTTACCTAGATTACAACTTGTTGTATCTTGAAAATGAAGCTGGTGTAGTCGTTGGTTCAGTTGTTCCAACTTCAACTACTCCAGTAATAGAATTCAGCTCAGGTGCCTTTGTAGTTAACAAAGATGATGTTGATGGACAAAAAATGTACTTGAAAGCTAATTTGAGTAATATTGGTTCATCACAAAATGTAACAGTTGGCGGACATAGACTTGGTTTCAAGATTACTGCTGCTGGAGATATGACTGCTAAAGGTGCTCAAACTGGAAGCGGTGCGGTAGAGTATCTTGGTACAACTGCTCCAACTGGAAATACTAACTACATGTATAGAGGTGTTCCAACTGTAACAAAACTTACAGTCGGTGGAACATTGTCTAACGGTTCAGTTGATTTGTATAAATTCAAAGTAACCGCTAATACTAGCGATATTGATCTATACAAATTTGTATTTGATATGACAACTACAACTGCAACTGTAACTAATGTTGAAGTATTAGATGTAACAGATGAGACAGAAGTGTCATTGTATAGTTCTGCAACAACAGCTTATGCAAATGGATACTTTGAAGCTCTATTTGATACAGATTCAAGTGGTACAGGTCAAGGTGGTGAAGCTAGAACAGTTGCTCTAGGTACACCTAGAACTTATGTTCTTCGTGGTACTGTAACTGGTGCTGCATCAGGCGCTTCAGTTTCCACTAGATTGGGTGGCGACGCTTCTGTTGCTGAAGGTGGTACACCTGCATTGTTGATGGAAAAAGCAACTAATGTTGACGGTGAAACACATGATGACTTTATCTGGTCAGATAGACATCTTAGCGCACATGCTACGACTACAAATGACTGGACAAATGGATTCTTGATTTCTGGTTTAGGCTCAGCTTCAACCACACCTACTGTAGTTGCTCTCTAATTTATTAGTTAGCATATACATCGGTGGTCCTAAGGTTAGGACGAAAAAACAATTCCTCTGGCGCAAGCCAGGGGATTGTTTTTTTTTGTATTTATGTTAAAATATGAAATACATAAACATATAAACATTAAAATATATAAACATTATGAAAAATAAAAAAATACTATTATATATAATAATAATTGCCATTTTAATTGGTGCGGTTGGATATTATATTTATAACAAAGAAGCAAAAATTACAGATAATAGCGCAATGGTTGACAAAGTGATTGATCCGTTTGAGAATATTTCTATACCAGAAGGAAAAGATGAGGCAACCAGAGCGGTAATACAAGTAAAAATTGATGAGACTAAAGCAATGTATCTGGAGAGTCCAGATATTTGGGAGACTTGGATTGCTATTGGCAATCTTAAAACTGTTTTAGAAGATTATGAGGGGGCGGTAGAGGCTTTTAGGCAATCAATAATATTACAGAATAATAATATTTTGGGTTATAGAAATATTGCTGAAGTTTATAAAAATAATCTAAAAGATTATAAATCTGCTAAAGAATATTATAGATTGGCTATAGAGTTATCTCCAGGAGATCCAGACTTATATATTTCTCTTGCTTTGGTTGAAGAATTTCAATTACAAGATATGGCATCTGCAGAACAAACATATTTAAATGGTTTGGCGACAACCAATAATAATTTTGATATTTTGAATAGATTATTATTATTTTATAATCGTAATAATCCAGAAAAATCTCAAGAAGTACAGAATAAAATTAATCAACTTTACCCAGACTCAGCTACTACACAATAGATTAAGATATAAACATACAAACATATAAGCATTTAAACATTTTTAGTAGAGTATTTTAAGATTTGTAAAATGTTTATATGTTTGTATGTTTATATGTTTTAATGTTTAAATATTTCGTATGCAAAAAAGAATTGAATTATTATTTAAAATTGTGGTTGGATTAACTTTTTTTGTACCATTGGCTTTTTTTCCGACAAATTTTATTTTTCCGTTTATTGTTCCAAAGATTGTGATATTCAGATCGCTTACTCTTGTACTTCTTGCCTTGTATATTATTCTTTTGGCTAGTGATTGGAAAAAATATATTATACGAAATTCTCCTTTAAATATAGTTATTTTGTTATTTTTGATTAGTTTTGGTATCTCAACCTTTGTTGGGTTAGATTGGTACAGAAGTTTTTGGGATAATCATGAAAGGATGTTGGGATTTTTTACTGTAGCTCATTATGTTTTGTATTATTTGATGGTTACATCGGTAGTACGCAATTGGGACGATTGGCAATGGTTGCTAAGAACTTTTTTGTTGGCTGGAGGGATTGTGATGGGGATTGCTTTAATTCAACAATTTGATCAGGAGTTTTTATTAAATACTAGTGGAAATAGATCAGCCTCTACACTTGGCAATCCGATTTATGTTGGTGGTTATGGATTATTTTTGGCTTTTATGGGCTGGCTTATGTTGATGAAAGAGAAGTCGTTGGGGTGGAAGTTATTTGTGGGCATTGTTGGTTTTTTGGGTTTTTTGGGTATATTTTTTAGTGGTTCCAGAGGAGCTTTATTAGCGTTTATAGTGGGTATTGGTATTTTGATTATTTCATATATTATTACTCTCAAAAAACATACAAAGATTAGAAAACTTTTATTATTGTTGACTGTATTTTTAATAGTTTTTTTTGGTATTGTATTTAGTTTTAGACAGACTAGTTTTATCAAGAGTATTCCCACTGTTGGCAGATTATTGAATACTTCAAATAGCACTCTTGGGACTAGGTTTATGGCTTGGCAAATAGCGATTGAAGGTTGGAAAGATTATCCAATTTTTGGTTGGGGCCCTAGCAATTATTATTTTGCTTTTAATCAATATTATAAAGCAGAATTTTTACATTTTAGTTATCGTGAAACCTGGTTTGACAATGCTCACAATATTGTTCTTAATACTTTGACAGAACGGGGGATTGTTGGTGTTATAATTTATTTGGGAATATTTTTTGTTGCTATTTTTTATATATGGAAATTATATAGAAAAAATTCAGATGGATTTGATATACATCTTTTGGCTGTAACTTCGGCTTTTTTGATAGCCCATTTAGCGCAGACTGTATCAGTATTTGACAACCCTACTTCTTATTTATATTTCTTTTTCTTTTTGGCGATGATAAATAGTCAGATCTTGGGAATAAAGAATAAAGACATTGAGAATATAGCAGATGCAAAAAATAAAAATATTTCTATTCCAGTTGCAGTTGTTTCTATTTTGACTATGGTTTTATTTATTTATGCAACCAATTTAAATCCAGCTCGGGCCAATATGGCAACTTTAATAGTTTTGAGAGGGATTTATGGTATGGAGGATATAAGACCACTTTATGAAAAAGCTGTTAGTATTCCAACTCCGCATATTGATGATATTCGCAATGATGTTACCAGAACTATAAGTTCATCTTTGCGTGGATATGTACAAGCGGGGAAACCAGAATTGGCTCAAGCTTTATTTCAATTATCTATTGAAGAATTAGAAAAGAATAGAAAATTGCATCCATTGGATTTGCGTATTCATTCTCAACAAGCTTTGTTAATCCAAGAAGCAGCTACGCTTTCAGGAAATAAAGGCTTATTGCTTGAGGCAGAAAAGATTATGGAAGATGGTTTAGAAAAGTCTCCAAAAAGACAGCAGTTTATTTATACCTTGGCTGGAATCAAGATTCAATTGGATAAAGTTGATGAAGCAGAGGCATTGTATAGGCGAGCCATAAAAGATGATGAAACGATTGGTGAAAGTTGGTGGCGCTTGGCTCTTTTGCAGAGTGTATTTAGGACTATGGATGATGCAATATCGACAATAAATGAAGCCACTGAAAAAGGCATTAATTTTGGTGGTGAGGGTGAGCCAGTGATTGAAAGTATATTAAATAAATACAAATCAGAAAAAAATAAAGCCGAGGGTGACTTGGTAGAGTAGTTTTTATATGGCTGATTTTTTAAAAAAAATTTTTCAATACAAATTTTTGTCTATTGTAATTTTGTTGTATTTAATAATTTTGGGAACTGTATCAATTTTGCGTCATTATCAATTTCAAACTCAGGCTTGGGATATGGGTATATTTGAGCAAACGATGTGGAACACTGTCAATAGTAGGGTGATGCAAAATAGCTTGGAAGAAATACCAAATCATTTGGGTGTTCATATGAGCCCTTTTTTATTTTTATTGATTCCGTTTTATGTTTTTTTTCAAAGTCCTTATTTTTTAATAATAATCCAGACATTGGCGCTTGGTTTGGGGGCAATTCCTTTGTATTTCTTTGCCAAAGAAAAGTTGAATAATGATCGTTTGGTAAAAGTTATTATATTATCTTATCTTTTACATCCATCACTTCATAGTATAAATTTGTTTGATTTTCATCCAGTGGCTTTTTTTATTCCTTTTGTATTTTCAGCATTTTATTTTTTTGAAAAGAAAAGATTATTTTTGGCTTGGATTTTTATATTATTGTCAGCATCGACAAAGGAAGATTCAGTTTTGATTTGTGTATCAATTGTTTTATTTTGGCTAATCCAGTCAATTTTTAGAATTGAAAATAAGAAAATACGAATAAAGATCAATAAACAAGCAAAGAGTATAGCTATTCTTTTTATTTTTCTTTTATTATATTTTATAATTTCAATACAATTTCTTATGCCTTATTTTGGTGGAGGGCTATTGCGTCTGGATAGGTATGGTCATTTAGGGGCTGATTTTGTTGGTATTATTAGAAATATTGTAGCTAATCCGTTGTCGTTTTTTTCAACTATTTTTACAATAGTAAAATTAAAATATATTTTATTTTTGCTTTTACCTGTAGTATTATTGCCGTTATTATCAATTTCCTCTATATTTTTGGTATTGCCAGGAGTATTAGAGAATATTTTAACGAACTATGAACCTCAATTTTCAGGTCTGTTTCAATATGATGCGGTAATTTTACCAGGTTTGTATATTTCGACTGTATATGGAGTTTTGTTTTTGTTTAATAAAATTAAAAAAGAAAAGATTATTTTTTATTCAATAATTATTTTTTCAATATTATCTTTTTCTTTTTTCTCTTTTGTTGGTCCAAAAAAATTTCCTATTTATTTATTTCAAAAAAATTTGCGAGCTGAAACATTTAGAGAAATAGTGAAACAAATACCGGATGATGTGTCTGTGGCGACTTATACAAATTTATTACCTTATTTATCACATAGAGAATATATTAAAATGATAGGTTATGAAGATTTTTATGTAGATATAGTAATAATTGATAGATTTGATAAGTTAGGATTTAGTTCTGATCAGCAATTTCAACAATATTTTGATTCTAGAATTAATTCTGGATTATACAAAATGACAATAATTGATGATAGATATATAGTGTTGCAAAAATTCTAGGATTTATTGGTAAAATTTTTGTATATATTGGCTGTTTCTATAATCATGGTGTTTTTGAGATATTCTGGTAGATTTTGTTCTTTGGATGCATTTGCCATTGCGATCATTTCTTTTTGATTTTCATAGGCATAAATCAATGCCTCGGCAAGTTTTTGAGTATTTTCTGGTTCCAGAAGTATGCCAGTTTTCATATTGTCAATTATTTTGTATATAGAACCAACATTGGTGGCTATGATTGGGATATTATTTATTCTGGCTTCTATTATGGTATAAGGTATACCTTCTTTTTTGGAAGGTAACACAAATACATTGAATGCTTTTAGGAGGTTTTGAGCATTATCAATAAAACCGGTTAAATGTATATTGTTTTCAAGATTATATTTTTTTATCAAAAATTCCAGATGTACTCTTTCTTCTCCTTCGCCAATGATTATACTATGAAAATTGTTTAATTTGTTTTTAACAATATTGATTGCTTCTATTAGACTACTTAAATTTTTTGTAGGATAGAAGTTTGCAATTGTGCCAATTATATAATCATCTTGCTTTAGTATATTTTTTTTGAAAGTATTATTTATTTTGTTTATAGCGTTCACTCTGTTTAGGGTAGTTATGTTAGATTCAATACCGACTGGAATTATTACAAATTTATCTTTTTTGATATTCAATAAATTTATACCTGTTTCTTTTTCATTGTCAGATAATACAATAATCTTATCTTTGCGTCGTGAACTTATACCTTCCATTATTTTATATATGTATTTTTTAAATTTGTTCATAGGTTCATTAAAAACCCAGCCATGGACAGTATATACCAACATTTGACATTTGACATTTGACATTTGACAAGCAAATGAGCCGAGAATGCCGGCTTTGGTACTATTGAGGTGGACAATATCTGGTTTGATTTTGCGATATAGATTATTGATTTCAAGTAGAGCCAAAAAGTCTTTTATAGGAGAAATAGATCTTTGCAAAAAATTAAGTTGAACTAGTTTGATTTTTTGGTTGGTTAATAATTTTTTTTGTAAATCAGGTAGATTATTTGGTTCTCCAACAGCTACTGTAATATCATATTCATCAGTTAGCGCTGTAGCTAAATCAAATACATATTTTTGGGCTCCACCCCAATGTCCTTGGGTGATAAGATAGAGAAGTTTTAGTTTATTTTTTTTCATAAGGTAATTTATTAATAAATATACTGTAATATTAAAAATTTGTCTAATTTTAAGGATTTATCCACAGTATGATGTTTTTTTTATATTCTTCTATATTAATTATTTATTATGTGGTATAATGAAAGTAATATTTTTTGTTTTGCTTATCTAAATTATGCCTACGACTAAGATAAAGAAAGAAGATTCAAGGATGCAGAAGTTAGTAATCGCTTTATCAATTTCAAGTTTTATAATGTTTGTTATAGTTCTTGTATTAAGTTGTTATGTACTTAAATACAGTTTAGGTAGAAAGGTCATTTATAATGATTTTCAAAAAGAAAAAGTTGATTTTATAAAAAATGAAGCTAAACCTAAAACAGAGCAGGAGGTTATTGAAGAAAAAATATTTTTGCCAGAGGAGTTAAGTGTGGAAGAGGTAGTAAAAATGGTAAGCAAACATATGCTTTTGGTAGATGGCGATGTGACTGTTGCTAGTGTCACAAATATTGATGGCTTAAGGACAGATTATCCAGATTTGTTTCAATATGCAAAAAATGGCGATAAGTTATTATTTTATCAATTGGGAATTATAATTTATGATCCTATTTTGGATAAAATTGTGGATGTAATGCGCCGTTTGCCAGATGGGACATATATTCCGAATAGTCCATTTGAAGAAAATTAAGTTTAATTTAATTTATTTATATAACTATATATGCATATGAGCATATCAAATACATTGGGGAGGGAGAAAGTGGGTCACTTTCTGTTTTATTTAATTTTGGTGATAGTAGCTATGCTTGTGCCGTTATCATATGTTTATGCCACATCAATTGGTACAAATGTATCTGTAACAGGTACTTTGACTGTGACTGGCGCAAGTACATTTAATGGCAGTGTTACTGTTGGTGATGCAACCACAGACACTCTTACAGTTACAGCTCGTTTGGCAGCAGATTTAGACCCAAATGCTAACAATACAATAGATTTGGGAGCTTTTAGTTTTGCTTATAAGGATATATATGTATCAAGTACAGCTTTTGTGGGTGATTTAAGTGATTTGCTTTATGTAGATAAGGTTAATAGTCGTATCGGTATATCCAGCTCAACTCCATCAGCAAAACTTTCTATCGGAACCGTAAATACTTCTTCAACTATAGATGTACCACAATTGTGTTTTAGAACAACAGTTGATGTAGCTGGAACTGATACACAACTTTATTATTGGCCTTGTAATGGTACAGCTTGTCCTACTGTAGCTATGCAAGCTACTGGTTGGGCAACATCCACTGCCAGTTGTTTCTAATTAATTCCTATTAGATTGGAACAAAATTAAAACCTTATGAAGAAAATATTATTTATTATATTTGCGCTGTTGTTAGTACCATCTGTCGTATTAGCCGCATTTAACGATGTGACGGTTTCTGGTAGTGCAGATATTTTACTTCCTGGTAATGGTTTAACTTATACTTTGACAAATGCGACACGTGTAGAATCTTTTACTGTAAATACTAATGATATAGCATTTGTAATGCAGGATAGCTCTATTGTTGAAATTAGATCTACTAATAGAAGTAAATTAACACCTAGCGCTGGTTGTGAAGTGCTAGCATCAACCTGTACAGATAGTTTGTCTACAATTGCAATGCAGTGTTCATCTAGTATAACTCTGACTATTACTCCTGGTGCAGCCAATTCATGTACTGGCGGTAGTGGTGGCGGTAGTGGTAGTGGAGTGAGTCCTGGTAGTGGTGGTGGCGGAGGAAGTAGTACTACTCAAACTCCGGACACAACCACGGTAGAGGTAACCTTGAATGTAAATGATCCTTTTGCTTTATCATTAACATCAGCTTCTCATACAGTTGTGGTCACAAGCGCGTCAGATGCAATTGCATTATTAACAATCTCATCAAAACCTCTCAGAATGTCTCTAAACAAGAATGAAACTAAAGATATAGATACTGATGGCAATGGTTGGACTGATTTACGGGTTACTTATTATGGCTTGTCAACCAGTAGTCTTAAACCACAGTTTAAGTTTGTTGAATTGACGTCAGCAGATTCTATGGCTGTGTCAGATTTAGAACCTGAACAGGGCCCTCTGGGTTGTTCATTACAAGTTGGTAAGGCTTTCAAGCGTTCACAATCTTCAGCTGTATATTATGTGACTAAAGATTGTAAAAAAAGATCTTTCAATAATTCACGAGTATTCTTTACTTATTTTGATAGTTGGAATGATGTAAATGTTGTTTCAAGAGAAAGTTTGGATGCTTTGGATGAGGATAATTTAGGCTTTATGCCATGGGGATCAAAATATGATCCAAAATATGGCGCATTAGTCAAAATAGTTAGTGATCCAAAAGTTTATTTATTACTTGGTACAGAAAAATATTGGATAACTGATGAAGCAGTGTTTAATACATTGGGATATAAATGGAATTGGATAGAAGATATTGATGAATCATTATTGGACAAATATACAGTTGGAACTGAGATAAATTATACAGATCGTCATCCTAATTTTACTCTTATTAAGTATTTAGATGATTCAAGAGTATATCGTCTAGAAGGTGGTTTAAAGAGACATATAACTGATGAACAAGCTTTTAAAAATCTAGGATATAGATGGGATAGAATTGTAACAGTAGAAGATTCAGAAGAATATCCAGATGGTGAAGAATTGTCATCATAATCAAAGAAGTTGAATACGAGTAAAAAAAAGTGTAAAATAGACCTACTAATTATGGGTCTATTTTATTTCTACATAATGGCTAAATTATGTTAAAAAAATTTAAAAGTAAAGGTTTTTTACTTATTATTGCTATTATATTTTTAGCCAGTTTTTTGAGGTTTTTCAATGTAGATTCTCATGATCCATATACTGATGAAGTTTTGACAGGTTTTAGGGCAATTTCTATGATTGATTATGATTTGTCTCTTGTACAAACAACCCCATGGCAATGGGTAGATAAAGTACCATGGTGGATGCATTTATCTTTTCATGATCACCCTATATTATTTTTCTTAATACAGCACATAAGTATAGGTATATTGGGCGAGAATATGCTTGGTTTGCGTTCGCCATCTGTTTTATTTGGTATTGCTTCGGTTTTTTTGATATATCTTATTGCTACTCGTCTTATAAACAAGAGAGCTGGTTATATCGCTGGGTTATTGTTCTCAATGCAATCTTATCATGTATGGGTGTCTAGACTGGGTATTCAAGATGGTACAGTTATCTTTTTTTCATTACTTATACTATTTCTTTGGATAAAAGCATTAGATGAGAACAAATTGTATTTGTGGATTTTGTGGGGAATCACTCTTGGCCTGGGGATTATTACTAAACTTACAGTATTGATAATTGTACCTATTTTACTCATTTATGCTGTAATTTATAAATATAGTTTTATTAAAAATAAATTTTTTTATTATGGTGTATTAAGCACTATAATTTTTAGTTTTCCATTTTGGTTATATAATTTGTTTCTTTATAAAAATTTTGGGCATTTTGATTTTCAAGTTTCGGCCTTATTAAATCAGCATGTTGAGCGGTGGCAGTTTAGGCAAGGAAGAGCAATGGTTGGCAGAGTAGGTGATAGGTTTATATTTTTCTTTGAAATTTTGCGTCAAGCTAATAGTATAATTTTTAATTTTATAATTTCTTTTTCTATTTTGACTGCAATTTATTTGTATATAAGAAATAGATCAAAGCTTGTCCTTTTCTTATTGGCTACAATTATTTTAGAAAGTTTTTGGTTTTTGATTATTGGTTCAACTTTACGTTTTGTAGTGATGATAATACCATATTTTATTTTACTCATTGCATATATCTTTGCAAAATTATTTGAATGGGGAAAATATAAAAAATTTATTTATTTATTTTTAGGTTTTATTTTTGTGTCTGAGTTATTGTTTACTGTCAATAGTTTTTTAATTTCACCTTCTTTAGGGAAAATGAATATTGATTATGCGCAAATAAATGTTGAAGAACAAAATTTTGGTTTTGTTGAGGTAAATGATTACCTAGATGATTATTTGTATGGCAAAACTTCCGATGCCTTTGGCAAGCCTATATATCAATTTATGGTAGATTTGCAAAATAAACAGATAGAAAATGAGACAAGAAAAAATTTTACAAAATATGCATTGGTTATTATTTATGATTATGATTTTAATTTTTTGTCTCGTTTATGGACATTTCAAAGAAGGCTTATTTATAATAGTTGGCCAGTAATGTCTGATGAGGCGTTTTTCAATATTACTGGGGACAAATGGGATGAATATTATAGAGAACAAGGAGTGGAACATTTTCTTTATTTTACCGGCGTGGAACAAAAAGATTTTAATGTCGGTCCGCTCTATGCGCCATACAAATTAAAAGTAGAGACTACTGCTTTTGAGAAATATTTATTAGAGAAGGGTATTGAACCTGAATTTATTAAAAATCATCGTAATGAAGATGTCTTTAAAGTCTATAAATTTTAATTATTAATTCTTACATCAATCATCATTATTATATAAAATTTTTGCTTAAATTAGCCATTTTTTTACTTGACAAAATAGATAAATAAAGTTATTATTATGGTTGTATGTCTCCTTAGGCTGGATTTCAATTTACACATTGCCTACGGGCTCCGAGGTGTTTGTCTGTTGGTACAAACAAATCCGTAAAAATAAATAATTGGAAATAATACTTAATTATAAATAATACTGATGATTCTAATAATTTAAATATGAATATTTTAATTACAGGTGGGGCCGGTTTTATTGGTTCTCATTTATGCGAAAAATTACTTGCTGATAATAATAGAATTTTTTGTGTTGATAATCTTTTTACTGGTTCATATGACAATATAAGACATTTAGAAAGTAATCAAAATTTTAAGTTTATTGAACATGATATTATTGAGCCTTTATTTTTGGATGAAAAAATTGATCAGGTATATAATTTAGCTTGTCCGGCTAGCCCGATTCATTATCAAGAAAATCCGGTTAGGACAATCAAAGCCAATACAATCGGCGTAATAAATATGCTTGGACTGGCTCGTAGACACAATGCTAGATTTTTACAAGCATCAACTTCGGAAGTTTATGGTGATCCTGATGTTCACCCTCAAGTGGAAAGTTATCGAGGCAATGTAAATACAATTGGTCCGAGAGCTTGTTATGACGAGGGGAAGAGAGTTTCTGAAACACTTTGTTTTGATTATCGTCGTATGCATGGAATGGAAATAAAGGTAATCCGGATTTTCAATACATATGGTCCACGTATGGCTTTTGAGGATGGTCGTGTTATATCTAACTTCATTTTAAATGCCTTGAAAGATGAAAATTTATTAATTGATGGTGATGGTTCACAGACTCGTAGTTTTTGTTATGTTGATGATCTTGTTGATAGTATTACTAAGATGATGAATTCGGATATTGATTTTACAGGTCCGGTCAATTTAGGTAATCCAAATGAATTTACTATAAAAGAATTAGCCAAAAAAGTTATTGAATTAACAAATAGTAAAAGTCAGTTAATATTTAATGGTGAATTTCGTGAGGATGATCCGATGCAACGCCAACCAGACATATCACTTGCTAAGAAGGTATTAGATTGGGAACCAAAAATTGAATTAGAAGAGGGTCTGATAAAAACTATAGAAAATTTTAAAATCAGGCTTAAAATATAAAATTATAACATGCCAGAAATTAAACCTCGCACTTTTTTATGGGTAAAAAAAGAATTTTAATTTTTTCAACTGCTTATTTTCCGTTGATTGGTGGAGCGGAAATTGCGGTAAAAGAAATCACTGACAGGATTGAAGATTGTGAATTTGTTATGATTGCATCAAAGTTAGATAAAAAATTACCAAGAGAGGAGAAATTACATAATTTATATATCCACCGGATTGGCAAGGGGAATAACTGGGACAAGTTTCGTCTGATTTTTTCCGGGCCAAAATACGCAAAATCTTTGGGTAAATTTGATATTGTATGGTCAATCATGGCTAGTTTTGGTGGATTTGCCGGTTTACGTTATAAAAAACAAAATAAAAAAGTACCTTTTTTACTGACATTACAAGAAGGTGATAGTAAATATCATATTTATAAAAGAGTTTGGTTTATTTGGCCATATTTTAAACAGATATTTAAGATGGCTGATAGGATACAAGCAATTAGTAAATACCTTGGAGATTGGGCTTGTGATATGGGGTCAAAGGTTAAGGTAGATATAATACCCAATGGAGTTGACTTAGTTAATTTTACTGATGAAAGTAATAGTCAGTACAAAAAATTTTCTAATCATATAGAAGTTATTACAGTTTCACGATTGGTCAAAAAAAATGGAATAGAAGATTTGATTAAATCAATGAGTTATTTAGATAATAATGTGCATTTGACTATTTTAGGTGATGGGGAATTGAGAGATCATCTTGAAAATGTAGTAAAAGAAAATAATTTAAGAGAGAGGGTATATTTTGTTGGTAGTATTAATCAAAAAGAAGTTAGTAACTATTTATCAAAGGCAGATATATTTTGTAGACCTAGCTTGTCTGAAGGGTTGGGTAATGCATTTTTAGAAGCAATGGCAAGTGGGTTGCCGACGATTGGTACAAAAGTCGGTGGTATACCAGATTTTCTTGTAGAAGGAGAAACAGGATGGTTTTGTGAAGTGTTTAATCCTAAGAGTATTGCAGAAAAAATTAAATATATAATTGATGAAAAGAATAAAGAAGAGGTAGAAAAAGTCAAGATTAATGCACATAAGATGGTAATAGAAAAGTATAATTGGGATTTGATTGCAAAAAATATGAATAATATTTTTAAAGATTTAATTTGATTATTTATGAATATATTGATCGCTGCCGATATATTTCCACCACAATTTGGTGGTCCGGCTACATATAGCGTTACAATTGCGAATGAACTTACTAAAAAAGGTGAGAATGTTAAAATTGTTTCATTAAATCCAGATTCAGATAAAAAAGTTGTTATTTGTAAAATAGATATTGTAAAAAATAAAAATAAATTTTTAAAATATTTTGAATATATTTTTCTTTTGATTAAAAATGCAATAAAGAGCGATGTAATTTATGCTATGGGACCGGTCAATGCTGGTTTTCCAGCCATGATCGCATCTAAATTGACTGGCAAAAAGTTAGTTGTAAAAGTTGTAGGAGATTATGCTTGGGAACAAGGTGTGCAGAGGTTTGGTGTAAAAGATTCTATAGATATTTTTCAGACAAAAAATAATTATTCTTTTATGGTCAGATTATTAAAATGGATTCAAAAAATAGTTGTTAAAAATAGTAGCATAGTTATAGTTCCTAGTTTTTATTTGAAAAATATTGTAGTAGGTTGGGGTGTATCTGAAAATTCTGTAGTTGTAGTTTATAATTCATCTAGTTATGTTGGGGTGTGTCCGGTTGAAAAAGCAGAAGAGGAAAAATGGATTATTTCTGCTGGTAGGCTTGTACCTTGGAAAGGGATGTTGGAATTGATTGAAATTATGCCAGAAATATTGAAAGAACAAAAAAATGCAAAATTAAAGATATATGGAAATGGTCCAGATTTGAAGTTTTTGAAAAATAAAGTTATAGAATTAAAATTGGAAGGCGTGGTTGAAATTCCTGGACAATTAAGTCGCAAAGAATTGATGTGTAAAATAAATAAGGCTGATTGTTTTGTGCTAAATAGTGGCTATGAAGGTTTGTCGCATTTGATATTAGAAGCATTGCATGTTAATACGCCGGTTTTGGCAAGCAGAGCAGGCGGAAATTCAGAATTAGTTATTCCTGGTAAAAATGGCGATTTGTTTGAGTTGAACAATAAGGAAGATATAAAAAATAAAATTCTGAATTTGTTAAATGGAGAAATGAATTTAGAATGGTCAGATCAAGAAAAGGATATATTTTTTGAAAAATTTTCCTTAAAATCAATGGTTGATAGTACAAGTTCTATATTAAAAAAAATATGCCAAAATTAATGATAAGTTTAGACAATAAAATATTGGACAGTAACTCTATGGTGGCGAAACGCATGGTTGATTATGGTGTATATGATAGATTGTATATTATTGTACCAAATACTATAGATAAGTTTGTAGAATTGTCTCCAGAGGTTAAAGTTTGGGGAATTGGTGGTAATAAAATTAAACAATTTATAAAATTAAAAAAGAAAGGCGAGATTATCATTAAAAAATATGTTATTGACTTGATAACAACACAAGATCCATTTTTTACTGGTTTATTAGGTTTGATTTTAAAGAAAAAGACAAAAATTAATTTGGAGATTCAATTGCACGGAGATTTTTTTGGTAATAGTTATTATAAAAAAAGTGGTTTTAAAAATTTTATACAATATTTTTTGGCAAAATATATAGTTTTGTATAATGCAGATAAAATAAGAGTAGTAGGGGAAAGAATAAAGAATAATTTATTAGAATTGGGAGTGAATGAAGACAAAATAGAATTGAGAGCAATAGAAGTGAATAAAGAATATATTGAATCATATCAAATCAAGACAGACTTGAAGAAAAAATATTCTGCTTATAATAAAATATTTTTAAGTATTGGTAGGCTTGAGCTTGTCAAGAATATTGATTTTTTAATTGATATTTTTGCAGAAGTAATTAAAGAAAAAAAAGATTATTTATTACTTGTGGTTGGTAGTGGTTCGCAGAAAAATATTTTGATCGAAAAAGTAAAAATGTTAGGTCTAGAAAATAATATCAAATTTGAAGATTGGACAGATGATCATATAAGTTATATAAAGACTTGTGATGTTGTTTTGTTTCCAAGTTTAAGTGAAGGTTATGGTATGGTGCCAATGGAGGCAAATATGGCTGGTAAAAAAGTGATTATGTCAGATGTTGGTGTAGCTAACTATGAATTGAAGCCAAGTGAAAATGTTATTATATTACCAATTGATTATAAAGAAAGATTTATTAATGAAATTAAAAAATATGAGTAAAATAGCATTGATAACCGGTAGTAGGGGATTTGTTGGTCCATACTTGAAGCGTGAACTTGAAGATGGTGGTTATAATGTTTTTGGGATTGGCTATGAAAATTTAAAAAATAAAAATTATTATTGTGTTGATATCACTGATAAGGATTTGCTTCGTACTACTATTGAATCAATTAAACCTAATTATGTTTTTCATTTAGCTGGTGTAAGTTCTCAGAGTTTGGCATCAGTTAATCCAGAAAGAACTTATGATGTCAATGTAGAGGGCACAAGAAATTTATTGGAGGTATTATCTTCTCTAAGAGATACAAAAGTTTTAATTGTGAGTTCTAGCCATGTATATGGTAAACCAAATAATTTACCAGTAAGAGAAAATCATCCTTTGAATGGCGAAAGCGCATATGCGCAGTCAAGAATAAAGCAAGAAACATTAGTCAAGAGTTTTTCAAATAAAATTAATACTATTGTGGTTAGGAGTTTTAATCATACTGGACCTGCGCAAAATGACGCTTTTGTAATTCCTAAAATTATTAGTCAAATAGTTGATATCAAGAATGGAAAGAGAGAATTTTTAGAGATTGGAGATATAAATATCAAGCGTGATATATTGGATGTGCGAGATGTGGTTAGGGCTTATGTAATGCTTTTGGAGCAAGATAAGTTTGGTGTTGTAGTTAATGTGTGCAGAGGCAAGTCAATAAGTCTAAATGATGTCATTCAATATGGGAAAAAATTCTCTGGGTTAAAGGATATTGACATAAGAGTTAATCCTGAATTTGTTCGTCAAGATGATGTCATAGACATATATGGTGATAATGGACAATTAAAAAAGTTAATTGATTGGAGTCCTTTGATAAATTATGAAAAAATGATTGAAGATATATATAATTATTGGGATATATAAATAATATAATATTAAATATAGTTTTGATTGTATGAGTAAGAAAATTTTATTAATCACACCACGTTTTCCTATACCTACTTCAGGAGCATGTGAGCAAGACAGAATGGAAGGAATAAAACAGTTGAAAAGGTTAGGTTATGATGTCCAAGTTATTGGGAAGATTTTTGATTTTCAAAGTAAGGAAGATATATTGAATTTTTCAAAGGAATATAATATTCCTATTCATTTGGTTCCATATCGTTATAATCAAAAAATGAAATATTTTGAAAAGTTAAAATATTTATTAAAAAGAATTTTATGGCCACCATTTTGGGATGGTTCTGTATATGAATATGATGATTTGATAATAAAGAGAAAAATGGAAGAAATTTTAAATAGTTGGAAGCCAGAAATAGTTTGGTTTGACTATACTTTTATGTTGCCTTTGTATCCAATCGCTCGTCGTTATGGTTGCAAGATCATTACTCATTCACTTATATATGATCCAAATAATCTTTTGGAAGAGGAGGGTTATAGTTTTGTTAATATTTTAAAATCAAAGATAAAAACACTTACTGAATTTGTAAGTATTAAAAAAAGTGATTATTTTTTTGCAATCACTCCAGATGAAAATATTTTGTATAAAAAATTAGGCGCTAAAAAAATTAAAACCCTACCACTCAGAGCATTATCAAATTTTATAGGTAAAAATAATAATATACAGGATAAAAAAGTGTTGAATGTCTTTTTTATGGGCAGTACTTATAATGTAAAGCACAATCTTCAGGCAGTAAAATTTGTGATAGAGGAAGTTGCACCATTAGCTAATAAGAAATATCCAGGTAAATTTAAATTTTTTATTACTGGTGGAAAGTTGCCTGAATATCTTAAAAACCAATGTAATGAGATTAGCTCTATAAGTTATGTAGGTTTTGTTGATGATTTGAATAAATTTTTGGATGGTATGGATATTGCTTTGATACCGTCTCTTTCTGGTGCTGGTATGCAACAAAAAATTTTTGAACCAATTGTGCGTGGTTTCCCTACAATAGTTTCAGAAAGAGGTTTGGCAGGCTATTCTTTTGAATGTGGACAGGATATTTTGTGTGCCAAAAGCAAAGAGGAATTTGTCTTGGCTTTAGGAAAATTATTGGATATAAATTTTAGAAAAGAAATTTCTTTAAAAGCTGTAGAAAAAAGTAAAGATCTATTTTCTAATGAAAAATATGATAGTCTGGTTTTAGAGGCATTGAAATGATTTTTAGGTATTTTTTATGATTATTGAAAGATTGACAGGCAAGAAAAATGTGCTAAACTATAGTAATAATAAAGAAAATAGAGGTTGGAATATTTAGGTAAAAAATAATATTTTTTATGGATAAAGCAAAAAAACAAGTTGGTGTTGGTACAGCTAATATTTCAGAAAATGCCAAAAAATATGTAAATGATGTACTAGATTCTGGTAGATTGTCTTATGGCAAATATCTTCAGGAATTTGAGAAAAAATTCTCGGAATATCACGGTGCAAAATATGGGGTTATGATGAATAGTGGGACTGATGCTTTGCGTTTGTCTATAGCTTGTTTAAAAGAAGCGCATAATTGGTCTCAAGGAGCGGAGATAATTTTACCAGCAACTACTTTTATTTCTGATTATAATGTAATAGTTGACCAAGGTTTGAAGCCAGTTTTTGTGGATGTAGAAAGTAATTCGTACAATATTGATCCAAAACAAATTGAAAAAAAGATAAGCTCAAATACAAAAGCTATTATGGTAGTACATTTGTTTGGTCAGCCAGCAGATATGGATCCAATTTTAGAAATTAGTGCTAAATACAATTTAAAAATAATTGAAGATTCATGTGAAACAATGTTTGTTTCCTATAAAGAAAAAAAAGTTGGATCTTTTGGTGATATTAGTTGTTTTTCAACTTATATGGCACATTTGCTTACTTCTGGTGTTGGTGGTTTAGCTCTTACTAACAATAAAGAATATGCCGTTATTTTAAGAAGTCTGATGAATCATGGAAGAGATTCAATCTATATATCTATTGATGATGACAAGGGTTTGTCAAAAGAGGAGTTACAGAATGTTGTTTTGCGACGTTTTTCTTTTGTGAGACCTGGTTATAGCGCTCGGGTTACAGAGATGGAAGGCGCTTTGGCTTTAGCGCAGTTTGAGGAGCATGACAAAATTATTGATGGACGGTTTGAGTGCGCTCAATATTATATTTCACAATTATCTGAATTTGAAAATTTTATCCAATTACCACATATCCAACCTAATAGAGAACATGCCTATATGATGTTTCCGATAGTTATAAAAGATGAAAAAATAATAAAAAAAGATTTGGTTATGTTTTTGGAGGAAAATAATATTGAGACTCGCGATATGCTCCCTTTGATAAATCAACCGGTTGTTATTAAAGATTTTGGAGAAATAGAAAATGAATATCCAGTTTCCAAGTGGATTAATAACAATGGTTTTTATATTGGTTGTCATGAAAAAATAAGTCAAGAAGAACGAGAATATACAATTTCTATATTTAAAGATTTTTTTAATAAATTAAATAGTTAAAATATATTTATTTTAATATAGACATTGTTTAATCAATATAATCAAGTAAATTTATTATTTATGATAAAAAAAGCATTTATTACTGGGATTACAGGGCAAGATGGCTCATATCTGACGGAGTTATTACTTGAGAAAGGTTATGAAGTTCATGGAATTGTAAGAAGAAATAGTATATTATTTCGTTCTAGAATTGAGCATTTATTTGAAAAATATAAAGATAAAAAATTATTTTTGTATTATGGTGATTTGTCTGATGGGACAAATATTTCTAAGCTTTTGTATAATATACAGCCAGATGAAATATATAATCTAGCAGCTCAAAGTCATGTTAGAATTAGTTTTGATATACCAGCGTATACTGCAGATATTACAGGTGTGGGTGTTATAAGATTGTTAGAGGCAATTAAAGATAGTGGAATAAAAACAAAGTTTTATCAAGCTTCAAGTAGTGAAATGTATGGGAAGGTATCTGAAACTCCGCAGAATGAAAAAACTTGTTTTCATCCTAGGAGTCCTTATGCATGTGCAAAAGTATTTGCGCATCACCAGACAATAAATTATCGTGAAAGTTATGGGATGTTTGCTTGTAGTGGAATCTTATTTAATCATGAATCTCCTAGAAGAGGAGAGAATTTTGTCACTAAAAAAATCACCAAAGGGGTGGCAGAAATTAAAAATGGATTAAGTAATAAGATTATATTAGGAAATTTAGATTCTAAACGGGATTGGGGTTATGCAAAAGAATATGTAGAGGCAATGTGGTTGATGCTCCAACAAGATGAACCGGATGATTATGTTATAGCTACAGGTGAGACACATACAGTTAGAGAATTTTTGGAAGAGGCTTTTGGTTTTGTTAATTTGAATTGGGAAGATTATGTAGAGTTTGATGAGAGATTCTTGCGTCCGGCCGAAGTAGATTTATTGGTAGGTGATTATTCAAAAGCCAAAGAAAAACTTGGTTGGGAACCAAAAGTAAAGTTTAAGGAATTAGTTAAATTGATGGTAGAAGCAGATTTGGAAGCCATTAGTCAATAGCCAATAGCCAATAGCCAGTAGCCAGTAGTAAAAACTATGAATACTTATAAAGATTTGATTGTTTGGCAGAAATCTATTGAATTAGTGGTAGAAATTTATAAATTAACAAATTTGTTTCCAGTGGAAGAAAAATTTGGTATTATTTCACAGATGAGAAGGTGTGCAATTTCAATACCATCCAATATTGCCGAAGGGTATGCAAGAAAGAGTAAAAAAGAAAATGCGCAGTTTGTTAACATTTCCTTTGGTTCTGCAACTGAACTTGAAACTCAAATTGTCATAGCAAAAAAATTAAATTTTGCAGGAATAAAATTATTTACTAAAGCTGATAATCTTTTATTGGAAATTTTAAAAATGTTATATAAATATCGTGAGAAATTATATGTTTAAAATCAATTGAACTATTGGCTATGGACTAATAGCTAAGAACTATTTTTATGTGTGGAATAAATGGTTTCAATTTTTCCAGTGAAGAATTAATAAGAAAAATGAATAACAAAATAAAGCACCGTGGCCCTGATGGTGATGGCATATTTGTGTGTGATAATATTTCTTTGGGACATACTAGACTAGCGATTATTGATTTGTCAGACAAAGCTAGTCAGCCTATGTTTAGTACAGATGATTCATTGGTTTTGGTATTTAATGGAGAAATTTATAATTTTCAA
The DNA here is from genome assembly GCA_001782825.1 of Candidatus Magasanikbacteria bacterium RIFCSPHIGHO2_01_FULL_33_34. Taxonomy (GTDB): domain Bacteria; phylum Patescibacteriota; class Patescibacteriia; order Magasanikbacterales; family UBA922; genus XYB1-40-15. The sequence goes on along the minus strand of MFPS01000007.1, from coordinate 117,527 downwards.
GATATACGGAAGGATTTGAAGAGTAAGGGTTACAAATTTTTGTCAGATAGTGATTCAGAAGTTATTATAAATTCATACAAGGAGTATGGAGTTGAATGTTTGCAAAAATTTAATGGAATTTTCTCATTTGCAATTTTTGACAAGAGTGATAAAAGTATATTTTTGGCTAGAGATAGAGTAGGTGTAAAACCATTATATTATTATTATGATAATGATAAATTTATTTTTTCTTCAGAAATTAAAAGTATTTTGGAGCATGGTATAGAGAGGAAAATAAATACTGATGCACTAAACATATATTTTAGGACTCTTTATGTGCCAGCGCCATTAACAATGTTTGACGGAATAAATAAATTAGAATCAGGTTCATATTTAGTTTACAAGGATAATAAATTAACTAAAGAAAAATATTGGGAGCCAAAGGACTTTGCAAATATTGAAGACAAGAAAGAAGCAATATCGCAAATAAGAAATTTGATGAAAGATTCTGTACGATTACAATTAATTTCAGATAGACCGGTTGGGGTATTTTTAAGTGGTGGAATTGATTCTACTGTTATAACAGGACTTGTAAGTGAAATCACAAAGAGCAAAGTAAAAACTTTTTCAGCCAATTATGATGTGAAGGTCAATAAATTCAATATAGATGCAGATTTGGCAAAAAGGACAAGTGAATATTATAAAACAGACCATACAGAAATAGAAATTACAGGCTCTGACGCACGAGATAATTTGTTTGATGTGATTGAACATATGGATGAGCCAGTCGCTAATGCTACGCAAATTGCTACTTATATTTTATCTAAGAGGACTAGTCAAGAGGTGGTAGTAGTTTTGGGAGGAGACGGTGGGGATGAATTGTTTGGTGGTTATGAACGTTATCGTATGAGTAAATTGATAAGTAATTACCAAAAAATTCCTAGCTTTTTGAGAGTGTCATTTGGAAATCTTTTTATTAATTTATTCAAGCATAAAAATAAGTCTTTAGCAAAATTAAATTTACCTGCAGACGAGAAAAGATATTTATCGTTTATGGCCCAAGAAGAGAAAGATATTTCTTTATTTTTAAAAAATAAATATAGTAATTATTTGAGTGTAGAGAAAATATATAGAGAAAATTATTTTAATAATAAAATTGAAGATTTTGAAAAGCAATTTATGTGGGCAGATATTCGTTCATGGCTAGTAGACGAATCTTTAATTCGTAGTGACAAAATGTCTATGGCCTACGGACTTGAGCAACGGGTACCAATACTTGATCATCGTTTGGTAGAATTATCTTTGAAAATTCCAACAAAATGGAAGATCAAAGGAAAAAATACGAAAGCAATTTTTAAAGAAGCGATGAGTAAATATATTCCAGATTATATTTTAAATCAACCAAAAAGAGGGTGGTTCTCACCAGTTTCAGAATGGTTGCGGACTGATATGAAAGAATTGGCGTATGAAGTTTTGTCTGAGAATTATATACCAGAAACAAAAGAATATTTTAATTTTGATGAAATAAGAAAAATGTTAGATAATCATATTAATAAGAAAGCATATAATATGAATTTATTGTGGGCATTAATTACTTTTCAAATTTGGTATAAGAAATTTTTTTAATATATATATGAATATAAAAGAAGCTTTGGAGTATTCTTACAATGAACTTTCACCTTATAGTGATAGGCAGAGATGGGAATTTAGGAATAATTTAAAAAATTTAGAATTTTTTGTAAAGTATGTTCCGGTTGGATCTACTGTTTTGGATGTTGGATGTGGTATAGGTATATCTATGATTACTTTATCCAAGTTGGGATATAAAGTCATTGGATTAGACAAATATATTTTTCAACCAAATAATTATTTATCAGTCAAAGAAAATGGATTAGAAAGTTTGAGTAAAGTATGGCAAAAGAATAACGTGTCTATTTTAAATGAAGATATATTTAATTTTGTAAATACTACAAAGTATGATTGTGTGATGAATATAGCTGTATTAGAACATCAAAAATCTCCAAAAAAGTTTATTGATTCTTGTTTGCGTAATTTGAAACAAGGTGGTTTATTTTTTTGTATTGTGCCTAATATGGTAGATTTGTTGAATAGATGTCGTGTAATGTGTGGACGTTCAGCTTGCCGTGATTTGAAGCCATTTTTTGATGAAGGGGATAATTTTGTTGGTCATTGGCGAGAATATACTATAAAAGAGTTGGCTCAGATGGCAGAGTGGTCTGGGTTAGAGATTATCAAAGCACAGAATTCTCGCACCTCTCCATTATTTAATGGCAAAGATAAATTTCCAAGAAATATTATGCTTGCAATATTTAGATTGTTAGCTGATTTAGTGCCAGGATCAAGGGATACAAATACACTAATAGCTAGATATAAATAATAGAGTGAATGTTATGAAAAATAAAAATTTGTTGATTATAACTCAAACAGTAGATGAAAGAGATTCTAATCTTGGATTTTTTTGTGGTTGGCTTAGAGAATTTTCTAAACAAGCTGATAAAGTTTATGTGATTGCAAATAAAGTTGGTGAATATAATTTACCGGATAATGTAGTTGTATCTTCTCTAAAAAAAGAAGAAGATATAAGTAGATTCAAAAGAATTTTTATATTTTGGAGTTTGTTATTTAAATATTTACCAAAAGTAAGAAGTGTTTTGATACATATGTGTCCTGAATACATTGTCTATGGTGGTTGGGTTGCGCGTTTGTTTGGTAAAAAAGTGGGTATTTGGTATTTGCATAAATCTCTAACTTGGAAATTAAAATTATCTCATATAATTACAAATTATGTTTTTACAGCTCATATTGATGGATTTCCAATAAAATCACATAAAGTAATTGCTACTGGGCATGGAATTGATTTGAATATATTTTCAAATATAGAAAGTAGAGAAGTCAGCCCGAGGCTAGTCAGCCTTGGGATGAAAGATGATGAATTTGTTATGCTTACAGTAGGGCGAGTATCTAGTAGCAAAAATTTGCTAATTTTAGTCAAATCTGTTATAATTTTACAAAAAAAGCTTGATAAAAAAGTTAGATTTTTGATTGTTGGAGAGCCTTATTTGGATGAAGATAGGGAATATTTAGAAGAGTTAAAAAGTTACTTAAAACGTGAGCAGGAGGAAGAATTAGTAGAATTTGTTGGAAAAGTACCATATGAAAATATTGTAGAATATTATAAGCGAGCAGATTTATTTTTGAATGCTAGTAGAACTGGAGGGGTAGACAAAGCGGTACTTGAGGCAATGGCCAGTGGTTTACCTGTTATTACATCCAATTTTACCTTTAAAAATATTCTTCCTGAAAATTGTTTATTTGAAGATGGTGATTTAAATGACTTGGTTGAGAAGATAACAAAATACAAAGAAATTAATACTGATAGTTTGAGGGATGCAGTGTTTAAAAATCATAGTCTTGAAAGTACTGTTGAACAGATTATTAAAAAATTATTATGAATAAAGTATATACAATAATTTTTTTACTGGCATTTTTATTAGTTCCAGATTTTGTTTTTGCGCAGATTGATAAAAAAGAAGATGTTAGTTTTGTAGTATTTGGACATATATATCCAGATTATGAAGCATTGGAAAAAAGTGTAGAAAAAGTTAATCAGCTTAAGCCGGATTTCGTTGTTTTTAATGGTGACACTTTACCAAATAATCATCAAACAGAATGGGAGGTAATACTTGAAATTACCGACAAATTTAGTATGCCGGTTTATTTTGTACCAGGTAATCACGATATAGAGGATAGGTCTGATGATAGACAAAATTTTATAGAAAAAATTGGACCTTTATATCAATCTTTTGAATTAAAAAATATAAATTTTTTATTTTTAAACAGTTCTGATGTGGTTGCGCCAATTGCTACTTATGATATATTGGGTACTCAACTTGAATGGTTAAAAGAAAATTTTAAAAAAGATAAGCAAAATATAGTGTTTGTTCATCATTGTTTATTTTATGAAGATGAGGTTGATTTGTGCAATAATAGGGGACAGACAATAAGTGAATCAAATAATTGGAATTTTGAAGTAGTACCATTTATAAACAGTAATACTTTGGGAGTTTTTGTTGGTGATGTTGGTTCTAGACAGCCATATTTTGCTTATCAAGAAAATGGTATTGATTATTATGGGGTAGGTTTCTCAGAAAGAGAATATAAATTTCCCCAACATTTTTTGCATGTAGTTGTGTCTGAGGATGATATAGTTGTGAATCCTATTGCAGTACACGAGGATATAGCAGGGTTAAATTTTAAAAAAATAGAAGAAAGATTACCTTCTTATAGAGAAAATATTCCTAGGTTTAGTTATGAAAGGTTGAGAATGATTATGATTGTTTATTTAAAAAAAATAACAGCTTTATTATTTTTATCAACTTTATTTTTTGTAGGTGTTTCTGCTTACTTTTTTTATAGATTAAAAAAGAAAAAAAGATATGATAATAAGTAAGAGATTTAAAATAGTATCAATAATATTGCTGGGGATATTTTTACTATTTTCTTTTTTGGTATTTAAATTTCTTCCTCAAATAAAGGAAAGAGTTACCTATGGCAGTAGTCTTTTTGAATTTGGTAGAAATGTAGCATATAAGATGCGAGATTTGGCAGATTTGGTATATTTACCAAAAATGAGAGGTGGGTCTACTTTAGATGAATATAATATAGAAATTAAATATGATGATTTACAAAAAATGAATGAAGGATTAAATGAGATAGGGGATGATATGGTTTTTGAAGATGATATGAAAGCACTTGTTCCAGCAAAATTTTATTTTGATGGAAAGGAATATAATATTGAGATAAGTTATCGTGGCTTGCAGGATATTCATTGGAATGCTGATAAAAAATCTTATTCAATCAGATTTGATAAAGATAAAACATTTAAAGGGATTAGAAAATTGAATCTTATATTGCCATTAGATAGAAAATATTTTGTTGAATATCTAAATAGTTATAGAGCAAAAAAGTTTGACCTTATATATGTAGATACAAAATTTATTAATTTGCGTATCAATGGAAAGTTACATGGGGTTTATTTACAGCAAGAAGGCTGGTCTAATGAATATTTGGATAATATTGGAAAAAGTAGTAAAGGAAAATTGTTTAAGACAAGAGATATACGTAGTGATTTTTGTAAGGATCGTGAAGCATATTATGACTGTATAAAAAGTTATACATCTTTGTGGGAATTATCTGCTGGCAATGAAGATGGTGATGAATATGATGAGTTAAAAAAATTGTTTGAGATTTTTTCTATTGAGGATAATAAATCATTTGCAGAAGAAGTAGAAAAAATTGTTGATATTGAAAAATTTTTAAAATGGAATGTCCATTATCTTTTAGCTCAGAGTTATCATCAAGGTATAAGTAATTTACGTCTTTATTTTGATCCGGAGAGTAAAAGATTTGAGCCAGTTGTATGGGATGTAAATATGGATATGAATCATAGGCATGAAAATATTCCATCTAATATAGAACAAATTGACATAAAATATAATCCAATTGTAGATAGATTTTTGAGTGTGCCTGAATTTCGTCATAGGCGTAATGAAATTTTGTGGGAATATATTAGTGATAAAGATAATTTGAATGATGATATTTCTTTTTATGATGAAGTCTATAAAGATACAAAATTAGATTTTTATAGAGATAGATTAAAAAGGAAGAGTAATTTTAGTTTTGATGATGATGTTGAGAGATTTAGAAATAATTTTATTAATTATTTTAATAATTTAAAAAATATTTTTGAACAAGGTTCTTATATTGTAGAGACGAAAAAATATGATGAAAAAATTATTTCTATAGATATTATTACTGAAAGTTTTGTAACTAATATTTTGGATGAAATAGCTTTTGGTTTATCCAATGATTTAGATACTGAGTCTTTATTTAGTATTTATCAGGATACAAATAATAATAAAGTATTTGATACTGAAGATGAGTTATTAATTAGTAGTGTTACAAAAGATAATAAAATTGTGTTTAAAGACCTTGACGGTGTTATGTATACAAAGTATCTTTTAGAAAAAGGCGTTATAGAATCAGTAACTGAAAATCGGTTTTTTCTAGTCAGTAATAATAATATTTTATTATCTGATTTAGTGGATATTAATTTTGTAGTTTTAAATAAGCATAGCCAAAAGGAAATTAAGAATTTTGGTATAAGATAGTTGATTATTTTAAGCTTGCAATTTTATTTTTAATAATATATGATTTAATCATTATTTAAATATTTTAACATGATTCAACAGACAGTTTTTATTACAGGAGTCGCTGGATTTTTAGGAAGTCATTTGGCAGATAGATTGCTAAAAGATGGTTATAAAGTGATCGGTTGTGATAATTTAATTGGAGGTTATTTGGATAATGTCCCACCGGGGGTTAAGTTTTTTTCGTATGATTGTGGGGATAGGGAAGCTATGGTAAAAATCATGGAAGGCGTTGATATAGTCTATCATTGCGCATGTACTGCTTATGAAGGTTTGAGTGTGTTTTCTCCTCATCTGATTACAAAGAATACTTATGGTATTGCGACATCAGTACTTTCATCTGCAATTTCAAATAAAGTGAAACGCTTTGTTTTTTGTTCTAGTATGGCTAGATATGGCACACAAGAAAGTTTACCTTTTAGAGAAGAAATGATTCCCAAACCTCAGGATCCATATGGCATAGCCAAGCTTGCATCAGAACTAACCGTTAGAAATCTTTGTGAAACACATAATATGGAATATGTTATAGCTGTGCCACATAATATTATAGGGCCTAGACAAAAATATGATGATCCTTATAGAAATGTAGCTTCTATTATGATCAATTTAATGTTGCAAAATAGACAACCTGTTATATATGGTGATGGTGAACAACAGAGATGTTTTTCTTTTATTGAAGATGTTGTTAATCCATTAAAATTATTGGGTACTTCTGATGAAGTTGTTGGACATATAGTAAATATTGGACCTGATGAAGAATTGATTACTATTAATGAGCTTGCCAGAGTGATAGCAGAGCAACTTAATTTTAATTTAGAACCAATTTATATGGCTGATAGACCTTGTGAAGTTAAAGTTGCTACTTGTAGTGCTCAAAAAGCTCGTAATTTACTTGGCTATAAAACACAAACATCTTTGCAAGATGGCATTCGTTCTATGATTAATTATATAAGAGATCGTGGTGTCAAGCCATTTAGGTATCATTTGGATTTGGAAATAGTTTCTGATATTACACCACGTACGTGGAAGGATAAATTATTTTAATTTTTTATTTTTAAAATATTTATATGTATAATGGAATGCGTGTTTCAGTAGTATTGCCTGTATATAATGAAGAGGAAAATATACATAATGCAATAAAATCTTTTTTATCACAACCGTCAGTAGATGAAGTTATTGCAGTAGATAATAATTCTACAGATAGGAGTAAAGAAGAGATTTTGAAAACAAATGCTAGGTATGTGCTAGAAACAAGACAAGGTTATGGTTCTGCTTTGCAAAGAGGTATGCAGGAAGCTAATGGGGATTTGATTGTTACTGTTGAACCAGATGGTACATTTTTGGCAAAAGATATAGAAAAGTTGCTTATTTATTCGGTTGATTATCAAGTTGTTTTTGGTACAAGAACATCAAGAGCTTTGATATGGTCTGGCGCTAATATGAAATTTGGTATTCGCTTGGGCAATTGGGGAGTTGCAAAATTTTTAGAGTATTTGTTTAATGGACCATCTCTTACTGATGTCGGTTGCACCTTCAAAGTCATTCATAAACTTGCTTATGATAAAATAAAACATAGATTTACAGTACCTGGTTCGTGGTTTTCTCCAGAATTTATGATAAGAGTTTTGCAATATAATATACCTTGTGTTGAGGTTCCAGTGCATTATTGTCCAAGAAAAGGGGAATCAAAAATAACAGGAAAAACTTCTAAAGCAGTCAAACTTGGTATTATAATGATTTTTTTTATACTCAAAGAACGGATATTTTCAAAAAAACATAAAGAGAAATAATTATGATTAAATTAATAAAAAAATATAATATAGAAATTATACTTTTTTTATTAGCTTTTTCTATTCGTGCAATTTATGCAATAGTAATACAGAGAATGTTTGGTGAAGATGTGTTTGTTTCTTATTCAGATACGACTGTGTATGTAAAGTTGGCAAATAATATTTTGTATAATAATATTTTTAGTGAAGCATTGGTGCATCCAGAGTTAGTACCAGATGCTATGAGGACTCCAGGATATCCATTGTTTTTATTGCCATTTAGATTATTTAGTACACCATATATTACTATAGTAATGGTGCAAAATATTTTAGCTGGTATTGTTTCAGTTTTGATTTATAAAATAGCATTATTATTGTTCAACAACAAATACGTAGGAATAATATCGTCTGTAATTTTTTCTTTTGATCCGACAATGATTTATTGGTCAAATCTTTTGATGTCTGACCATTTTGCTGGTGTATTTTTTGCATTTTTTGTTTTGTTTTTTATAAAGAAAAAATATGGATTAGCTGGTTTGATGATTGGGATTACTGCTCAAGTAAGGCCAATTTTTTTGTATTTATTTCCGATTGTAATAATAACACTTCTTTATATGCACAAAGATAGTGTAAAAAATTTTTTAAGGACAAAAAAAATAAAAAAACAGCCTTTTATAAAACCTGTAGTATTAGTAGTATTTTTTTTCTGCTTAGTTCTTTTTCCTTGGATGGCAAGAAATTATAAACAGTTTGGACATTTTTCATTGTCTAGCAATGGGTGGATGGCAATTCATATATATATTTCAGAACCATTTGCTAAATTGCATAATATTCCACATTATTGGCTTGAACCACCACCTGATTATTATCAGTTTCCTGGATCAGATAATATGAGAAGACCAAATAAATATACATATTATCATTATGAATATAATAATCATCCATTTTATAAGGAATATTTGCGAGATTTGATAACTAGACATCCTATAGATTTTATTAGGTTTCATCTAACGGGTGCGTTTAAAGGTTTTTTTAAGGCTGATTATGGGTATTTGGCTGATCATGTGCTTCTTCCTAAAAAGCCAGATTTTCCTCAGTATGTACTTAAGCCTGTGGTTGCATTTTTGTTCATTTTTTGGTATGGTTTAGTACTACTAGCCTTATCTACCTTAATGATTAAAAAATATAGACTTTGGACTAGTTTTTTGTTGAGCTTTTTGGCTTTGAATGTATTGTTGACAGGGAACATAGCTAATGGTTCAAATTCTGGTAGATATAATATGCCATTTTTTCCGTTTGTTGTTATGTTGGGTGTATTTGGAGCTTGGGAGATTTATTGTAAATATATACGAAATAAAAAAGTATGTACACAGAAAAATATTTTGAAGAAAGATTAACAGCTGATGGCAGAAGAGATATTGTTTGGGAAGAGTTGAATCGTTTTTTTTCTGCTTATTATCCAAAACAATTAGATAAAGTTGTAGAATTAGGCGCTGGTTATTGTTGTTGGATAAATAATGTAAAAGCAAATAAAAAGGTAGCAATAGATATTTCTCCAATTGTTAGAGATTATGCTAAAAATGGCACAGAAGCTTTAGTCCAAGATGCGACTGAATTATCTTCTTTTGAAGATAATTCAGTAGATATGTTTTTAGCAAGTAATTTTTTTGAACATTTTATAATTGAAGATGTTGAAAAAATAATTTTACAAATTAACCGAGTGTTGAAAAAGGGTGGAAGATTGTGTATTTTACAACCAAACTTTAGGTATTGTTGGCGTGAGTATTTTGATGATTATACTCATAGGACAATATTTACCCATGAGGGTCTTTCTACTTTACTTAAAGAGAATAATTTTGATTTGATAAAAGTCTTACCAAAAATTACTCCTTATTCATTTAAGAGTAGTTCTATACCTACACCTAGGTTAGTAATTAGAGCTTATCTAAATTCACCGATAAGGCCTGGTGCTAAGCAAATGGCCTTAATAGTTGAAAAGAAATAATTAAATAAATATATGTTTAGTAAAGTATCTATTGTTATCCCAGTTTATAATGAGGAAAAAACAGTTGAAAAAATATTGAAAAGAGTAAAAGAGGCGGATGTCCTTGGACTTGAAAAAGAAATAGTATGTGTCAATGATTGTTCAAGAGATAATTCAAAAAAAGTTTTAGAAGAATTGGCGTTAAAGTATAGCCTTAGTGTTTATAGTCAAGAACAAAATATGGGCAAAGGAGCTGCCATTCGTCGTGGTTTCAAGGAGGCAAAAGGTGAGATAATAATTATTCAAGATGCTGATTTGGAGTATAATCCAGATGAATATAAAGTTTTGTTAAAACCAATATTGGAAGATGGTATGGACGTGGTCTATGGTTCTAGATTTTTACAACCAGGTTCTCATAAAGTATTAAAATTTTGGCATACTATGGGTAACAAGTTTTTGACATTATTGTCTAATATGTTTACAAATTTGATTCTCACAGATATGGAAACTTGTTATAAGGTTTTTAAAAAAGAGATATTAAATAATTTTGAGTTGCGTGAAAATAGATTTGGGTTTGAGCCAGAGTTTACCGCAAAATTAGCTAAAGTAAAAGGTATTAAAATTTTTGAAGTACCTATTTCGTATGATCATAGAACTTATGAAGAAGGTAAAAAGATAAATTGGAAAGATGGAGTCCGTGCAATTTATTGTATAATCAAATACAGGTTTACTAATTAAATTCATCTATGTTTGAGGAGGTTAAAAATAATCTCAAAAAGAAACCTTTATTATATATTTTGTTAGGGTCTCTTTTTTTGTGTATTGCCTATTCTTTTGTTTTTAGAATTCATCCAGTGGTTGACGCTAGAGCCTATGATCATATTGCTCAAAATATAATTTCTGGTAATGGTTTTGTAGAAGATGCTGGCGCAGATGTTAAGTTTGATAAAGCCATAACCAGAGTCGGTCCATTATACCAATATTTTTTGGCATTTATTTATTTGGTATTTGGGCACAATTATGAAGTAGTTTGGATAATTCAGGCTTTGTTACATACTGTGTCCGCTTATTTTGTTTATTTATCTGCTAAAATTTTATTTAAAAAATACGAAAAAGTTGAATTGATGGCTTTGGGCTCTACTATTATATTTGGTTTTTCTCCAGATTTAGTAGAGATTTCTGCTATGCTTATGACAGAGACATTATATATATTTTTTTGGACATGGCTTATTTGGTATTTTTTAAACTTTATTGATAAAGAGAAAATTTCTGGATCAAAATCTTGGATTAATGCTATATCTTTAGGGATAATTAGTGGCTTGGCTGTTTTGGCGAGACCACCGGTACTTTTTGTGTTGCCTGTTATATTTTTGTATTTTGTATTCAAGAAAAAATACAAACAAATAATTATAATGTCTGTGGCTATCGGTGCTATATTTACACCGTGGACAGTCCGTAATTATATGGCTTATGAAAAAATAATGCCTTTTGGCGCAGCTGGTGGTTATAATTTTTGGATAGGCAATCATGTTGGTGCAACTGGTGAACAAGACAAGCCAGAGGAGGTAGAGGATTTTATAGTAGAATATGGCGCATATTTGGTATCTGATAAGTCTATCGATGAATTTAAAATTTTTGTTCGTAATTATCCATTGGATTTTATTCGTCTGACCGCACTTAGGATAAATAGATATTTTAGTGTTATACGACCGATGGGTTTTTGGTTTTATGATTCAGGTATTAGTCAATTTTTATTTTTGATGTCTTCGGCTGTTTGGTCACTTTTGTTATTTGTCTTGTCTTTGTATGCCTCTATTAAATTGTGGTCGCAAAGATCAAATACGTTAAATTATATTTTTGCGTTTATTTTTTTAACTCCACTGATATTATTTATTACTGTGGTTGAAACTAGATATAGATTTCAAATATATCCATTGCTTTCATTATTAGCTGGATATGGAGCGGTATTGTTGTGGCAAAATAAGAAAAATATCAAAGAAAAAGCTTTTATTATGGCTTTTGGAATAATAAGTTTAAATGCTATAATTGATTTACTATTAAGCATGGACAAATTAAAGGAAAAATTGGGTTTGTTTATATAATAAGTTGTAAGATATAATAGCATTGTTTATATTTCATCTACGATCGCATTAGTTTGTTTATTTGTTTTTACTCATTCTCGCCTTGGCTCCGAGGGTGATGCCTGTTATGGGTATCAAATCCGTAAAAATAAATAAACAAACTAATGCTTAATTATAAATAATGTCCTCAATTCTTATTACATATAAATATGAAATCGTTAGCTTATATTGCAAATATTCGTTTACCAACTGAAAAAGCACATGGAATCCAGATTGTGAAGACATGTGAATCTTTGGTTTCATCTGATTTGAAAGTTGTATTAGTTGTTCCGACAAGGAAAAATAATCATAAAGAAAATCCTTTTAAATTTTATAGTATAAAAGAAAATTTTTCTATTATTAAAGTATGGTGTTTGGATTTGGTTAATTTACCATTTTTTAAAAAGATATTTTTTTGGATTGAAACTTTGACTTTTTATTATGCAGTCAGAGCTTATATTAAAAAAGAGAATATTGATATTTTTTATACGCGTGATTTATATATAGCATTGGAATTATCAAAGGTCTATAATAGCGTTTATTATGAAGTGCATAGTCTACCTCAGCAACCATCATCAAAATATATAAAGACATGGTCAAGAGTAAAAGGTATAATTGTTATTAGCCAAAATATAAAAGATGATTTGGTCAAGTTTGGTGTAGATGCAAATAAAATAATTATTGCTCGTGATGCGGTTGACATTGAAAAATTTAATATCAATAGAACAAAAGATAGTTCAAGAAAAAAATTGCATATACCAAAAGATAAAAAGATTGCTTTGTATACCGGACATCTTTATAAATGGAAGGGTGCGCATATATTTGCGGAGACTGCCAAAGAGTTACCAGAGCTTGATTTTTATATTGTAGGTGGTACTGATGTGGATTTGAAAAGATTTAAGGAAAAATATAATTTTAAAAATCTTAAGTATATTGGTTGGCAGAGTCACGATGAGATGCCAGACTGGATGAATGCAGTTGATGTTTTAATTTTGCCAAATTGTGGAGAAGAAAAAATATCTTCGCATTATACATCTCCAATGAAAATGTTTGAATATATGGCTTCTGGCACGCCAATTGTGGCATCAGATTTGCCATCTATAAGGGAAGTATTGTCTGAAGATAATGCTGTATTGGTAGAAGCGGGTAATGTTGTGGAGTTAGCTAATGGCATAAAAAAAGTTTTGACACAAGAAGATTTGTCTGATAGTTTGGTAAAGCAAGCTAATTTGGATGTTAAAAAATATGATTGGGAAAGTAGGGCTAAGGAGATAGTAAATTTTATATTAAAATAATTATGTTAAAGCAGTTGGTTTGGAAAATCAAAGAGGATTTTAAGAAAATAACTTTTTATCCAGAGTGTAAGTTTGGTCCAAATTTATCTCAAGATCATGGGGCTTATTGGGAAAAACGTAGACAAACAGATGAACCAGTTTTGTCTAATTGGCAAAAACAAAGAGCTGATTTGGTACTGGGTTTTCTAGAAAAGGGCAGTACTGTACTTGACATTGGTTGTGGAGACGGAGCCATATTGAAATATTTTAAAGATAAGGCGGATATAAGAGGAATAGGGGTTGATATTGATGAAAAATCAATTGAGAGGGTAAGAAGTTTGGGTTTGGAAGCTATAAAAATGGATATAAATGATTTGGAAAATATAAAAAATTTACCAGAAGTTGATTATATTACTGGGTTTGAAATAATAGAACATATGCCAAATCCAGAGCAATTTGTATATAGACTAAAAGACAAAGCAAAAAAAGGATTTATTTTTTCTACTCCAAACACAGGTTATTATGCGCATAGATTGAGACTTTTGTTTGGTAGATTTCCATTGCAGTGGATAGCTCATCCGGGAGAGCATGTGCGTTTTTGGACAGTAAAGGATATGAAATTTTGGGTGCGGGCCATTGGGTTTAGACTGTCTAAATTTATTTTATACGAAGGATTGCCAATTTTGAATAAAATATGGCCGTCTATGTATGCTCAAGGAATGATAATATACATAAAAAACAAGGACTAAGTCCTTGTTTTTTGTTTTTGCCATTTTTTGAGTTCCCAGAGATGTTTGAGGTATTGACCGATTATTTTTCCACTCATTTTGCTATTACCAACTGCACGATTGCGAAATATATAGGGTACTTCTATATAATTTTTATATTTTCCTTTTACTAGGATTTCCAAAAGTATTTTATAGCCAATGGGATTTAATTTTACATCTTCTATAACTTTTTTGTGAATCAAGAAAAAGCCACTCATTGGATCTCGCACTGTTATACCGAGTAATTTCACAAGTGATGTGGCGAACATTGATGTGAGTTTTCTATGTATTGGCCATTCTTCTGCGCCACCACCAATCATATTTCTGCAAGGCAGAACTATGTCAAAACTTTTTGAATTTTCGATTAATTTAGGGATAAGCGCAGGTGGGTGAGACAAATCTGCATCCATAACACAAAGTACATCAGCCTCTGTTTCTGTAAAGCCACGAATGACTGCGGTTGCTAGACCTCGTTCTTTTCTCTCTATCAGTTTTGTTTTGTAGGGTGAATTATGGGAATATTCTTCTACAAATTGTTGTGTACCATCATTTGAATTATCGTCTATTATAATAATTTCTGGTTCAAATCCTTTATCTTTTATGTTTTGATATATTTGATCCATCTCGTTAAATAATAGTGGCAAAGAGCCTCGTTCGTTTAGAGTTGGAATAATTATGGCTAATTTCATAATATATTTATGTCCATAAAATTTGAAAAATATTGTATTTTATGGTTAAATCCTTAGGATAGAGATATATTATCATAATTATGAATATAAACAAAGCCGTTTCTTTTTTGGATAAAAATTATAAGAAAATATTGATACCGATAATATTGGGTATATTTTTATATTCTATTTTTTATGGTTTTCCAGATAGCCCGTCTCCTTGGTTGGATGAGGGTATAAATATAGGAATAGTTAAAACATGGGTAGAGACGGGGGTTTATAGCTTTAGGCTTTCACCAGAAGATTATGTGTCTCAATTGCCGTGGTTGATAACAAATAATTATCCAGTTTTAGCGCCAATTGCTTTATCTTTTTTATTGTTTGGTATTGGGTTGTGGCAAGTAAAGATTGTGATGATAATGTTTATTTTTGTTTTTTTATTTTTGACTTTTTTCTTTGTAAAGGATAGGTATTCAGAAAAGTCGGCTTATATAAGTATTGCCTTGTTGGTATCATTTTTGCCATTATATGGAAATGGTCTTACGGGTGCAAATGGGGAATTGCCAGGAATAACTTTTTTGTTAGCTTCTTTTTTCTTTTTAAATAGTGAGAAAATCTGGAAGACGCTTTTGGCTGGGTTTTTGATTGGTATATGCGTAGCAACCAAACCATTGTTTTTGCCAATACTTTTTGCGCTGGCAGTAGAAGAGTTATATTTTGCGTATAAAAGTAAAAGAGTGGAGTGGAAAAGGTGGTTGCTTTTGTTTGTGGGCATGATTTTGCCTTTGTTTCTTTGGTTTAAAACATTATTTCCAGGAGAGCTTACAATAGGATATTTAAAAGAAACTTTTGATTATTATAGTAATTCTCAAATTACCAATGAAGGAACTCTTAAGGCTAATTTTTTAAAGTTTTTTACAGAAAGTACACCTATACATTTTCTTTTATTGGTTGTTTTCTTTTGTTTTTTTAAGATTAAAAGTAATAGTAGAAAATTAAGTAGAGAAGAGATGATTTTTTGGATTTTTCTTGTGGTAGATGTTGTATACTTTTTGAAAAGTCCAGGTTGGTATAGATATTTTTTTCCAGCTCATATTATAGCTTTGATTTTTGCTGGGCCTGCATTTTTGTATTGTAAAAAATATTTTGATCATAAAGTTTATATTAAAAAAATACTTGGATTTGCTTTTATTTTTTTGCTATCTGTACAGACTTTTCATTTGATAAATAGTAGGGGGGATATTTTGTACCATAACAAATCGCCAAGAATATTTGCTGAATATTTAAATAAAAATATAGAAGAAGACAAGGTTTTGTTTATGGTGGATCAGGCGGCAATTGGGTTTTTGGTGCAACATAAAAATACTTATCACAATTATAGGATAAATAGTCATTTACGTGTGGGTAAAAATTTGTTTAAAGAATTTCCTTATCCAGATTATATCGTAGCAATATATCCAGAAGATAATGAGTTATTAAAAGATTATTTGTCAGAGTTAGAAGAAAATTTTGAAGAAGTAAAGAGAGAAGGGAAGCACATTTTATATAAAATTAAGGACTAGTTGTATAGTCCTTTTTTGATATTTTTTCTTATATAAAATAAATCATTTAACATTTTGAAAACTTGTCTGAAAATATTCAGGGAAGTAGTTTTTGCTTCAACCCATTCAATTGGTTTTTCTTTTATGGAATAGTCTTTATTTTTTGCTATTACCAACATCTCTACATCAAAAGTAAAACCATTTATTGTTATTTTTTCAAAAATATCTTTGGCTGTATTAGTTTTAAAAAATTTGAAACCACATTGTGTATCTTGGTAGTAAATATTACAAATTAATTTTTTTAGTATAGCAAATGTTTTACTTATGAGAGTACGTTTGAATGATCGTTTTGTTTTTGATTTTTCATTATTTCTACTGCCAATTATTATATCAGGTTGAGTATTGTTCATTTCGTCTATAAAATTGTTTATTTCATATAGAGGTGTAGAGAGGTCGGCGTCAAAAAATACCACATAGTTTTTTGTGGACATTTGTATACCTTCTTTGACAGAGTATCCCTTTCCGTGGTTTGGTCTTTTTTGGTTTATAATAATGTCAGGATATTGGATTTTTAATGTTTCAAGTATTTGTCTAGTCGTGTCTGTGCTACCATCATCAATACATATGACTTCGTATGAATCAATTTTTTTTGCTTCTTTTAAAAAATTATATATCTGTTCAATAGAATTTCTGAGTAGCTTTTCTTCATTGTAAATTGGCACCACAATAGATAAGTCCATAATTATTTTTTAACCTTATTTGCTATTAGTTCTGCAAAAGCTTTAATGCCTTTGTCGCTTTTTATTTTTTCAAAATCTTCATACCATAGACTGTTTAGACGCATATCTACTGAGTCTTGCAAAACTGATGCGACTAATTTGCTAAATAGCTCATCATCAAAATTAGTATTGGCTATTTGTTCATTAATCATTTCATACAATTTTTCTATTTCATTGCATTTTTTGACAGTTGGAAAAATATTATAGTAAACATTACCAAAAGTTATAACTGGTTTTTTCAAAAATAGCGCTTCCCAGCCAACTGTGCTGGTAGTAGTAATTATAATAGTAGAGTTTTTAATTATTTCAAATGATCTGGTTTTGTGGTTAATTATTTTTACATTTGGAATATTTAGAAGTTTTTTGTAAAAAGATCTAGTTCTTTTGAAAGCCATAGTTGGGTGGTCTTTTATATATAGTTTCATATCAATTGGCAATGATCTGGCGATTTGTTCTATTAAGGCGGTTTGGTTTATATAGTATGGAGCATAATCTAAAATAGCCTGTTCTGGTTCCATGTGTAGTGGATAAAAAGCATATCTTTCATTTTTTGGTTCAGAATAAAATTTATTAAAGCCAATCAGTTTTCTTACTTTTTTTCTTAGTTGATAATAAGCAAATCTAAGTGGGTTTAAAGATGTTACACCATACAAAAATAATTTTTTATTTTTGAAATAATTTTTGGTAAGTTTGAATAGCCAATTTAAACTATTGTGTATTTTTTTAAATGGGTTTAGTTTTTTTCTTATAAATTTATTTTCTGTTTCGGTATAAAATTCTAATTGTAGTGAGCCAGTTTCTCTGAATTTTTTTATTATTTTTTTTGCTTGTTCAATATTTTCTGATTTGATATTCTCTGGGTTTTTAAATAATTCTTCAACTTCAGTTATGGTACTGTAGTTTTCGGACACTGTGACTTTGCTACCAATGCGACCTTCGTGTATTACAAAAGTTTTTATACCTTTTTTTTTAGCAATATGAAAAAGTATTTTATGCGCTATTGTGCCAACTGTGAAGAAAAATATGAAATCAGGTTTTTCTTCGTTAATCATTTTTTCAATTTTTTTGACGCGTGATAGAAAAATTCGCAAAAGATCTTCGTAGTTGTATTTTGCGTTTATTTCCATGGTCGTCTCGTCTAGTGGTGGAGTAGATAGGAGTAGTTGTCTATCTCCATAGAAAAAAGGCCATAAGTTTGGATTACCATATTCTTTTTCAAATTCTTTTATAAAATCATAATCTATTTCAATTTTTTCGTAGCCTTCGTGTAATTCATGATCAACTAGCAATTGGGTATATTGGATGTCATTTTGGGATTCTATTAATTGTTTTGCGTGTGGTGTAAATATATATCCACAAAAATCAGTAAACCCGTGATTTTTAAGGGCTACCGCTATTGAGTGTCCAAGTTTGGCATAGTCTCCTTGTAATACAATACATCCTTTCATAAGGTAAGAGAAAATTAATATAATGAGTTTATTGTATCAAAATATGGCTAAAAATCAAGGGTATTGTATCAATTTGGTATATTTGTTATTATTATACCTATATTAATTTAAATTAAAATTATGGAAGGAAAGCAATTTTTTACTACTCAATTTGGTGAGAAAATAGAATTGATACCAGGATATGGAGATAGTACTGGTTTTAATAAGAAAAAAGCACTTGCTGGAAAGAAATTGAATGAAGTATATGAAAGATTGCATTATGTAGAAGGAAGTTCTATAAATATTGAAGTAGATAATTTTGGACGTGATGTGATAACCTATGCGCTCTTGATGGATTTTTTGGAGGATAATGGACTTTTGCCAAAAGAAGGCTACAATAGGTCTATTGATATTGGTGGAAGAGAGGGGATTCATGCGGCTCTTTTTCGCGCGCAACACTCAAAGTACGCTGTTTCGGCTGATTTGATGGATGGTAATGACCCTGATTTTGCAGAAAAAATGAAAAAAATAATACAAAATCAAAAAAAGCATAAATGGGGTGAAATGCTTTTGGAGGATAATCCAATCACTGCGCCAATTTTGGGGAAATTATTTCCTGGTAAAAAATCTCGTCGTCATATGACAATGTGTGGTGTGGAGCCATCAAAGAAAAATTTTTATAATTTCAATTTTAAAAGAGAAGCTGATGTAGACAAGTTTATGGTTGGTGATTTTTTAAATACTAGTGTTGATGGTAAGTTTGATATGGCTACATGCTTTTTGGCTTTATGTTTAATAGATTACAAGAAATTGGTTGAGAAAGTGTCTAGTATGTTAGAACCGGGTGGGGTTTTTGCTTTTTTTGAACGTTATACTTGGGGGCCGGGTCCTGTGACTGGTTTGTCTGGAGATTTTCCTTATTTTGAGAAACGTATGACACTTGAGGATATAAAGAAATATTATCAGGAATTCAAACCAGATGAACTAGAGTATGTAGAAAAATTATACAATCATCATGATCCAACCAGAACGTCAATCAAGCAATATGTTGATCACAGTTATGATGCTGGTTTAAATTTGATTGCTTTTAAACCATTAGTTGTACCGTTTTTGAGCGATACAATTGACGAAACTTATAAACCTGGAGATCCAATAAATAGAGATATAAATGCCAAGGAAGTCTTGCGTGATATAAATCATTTTAGGGCTGATATAGATTTGCGTGATTTGTTTACTTCTTACTTTATGATGGCGTTTAAAAAAGTATAAAATAAAAAATAGTCTAATTAATTAGACTATTTTTTATTTTATAATACATGTTTTAAAATAGTTTCTATGGTTTTGTATGGGCCTGTATTTAATTTTTTACCCATTATATAGGTACCGCCCAAGTAAAAAATTCCAGAAAAAGCTCCGTATAATAATAGCATTGAAGTGTTCCATGATAAGAAACTATCTTTGAAGATTATAATTGGCATCATCATAAATATTGATAGGGTTGCTGGGGAATAAGTGGTTTTAAATATTTCTTTGTAACTTATTTTTGTAATTTTTTTCAAATGTATTAATGCGATTAAAAGGACTGGTAGCATGCCAAACAATAGTGCCAAGGCTGCTCCAATAATGCCATACATTTTTGTAAAAGGAATAATCATACTGAGAGTTAAAACAATTTTGATCATATCCATCTTAACTTTTTTTTGTGGGTGTCCGACGCCGTTGAAAAGTGCATATAGTATTTCCAAAATTAGATTAAGTGAAAAATAGATAAACATTATTTGCATTGTGCCGTTCATAGGTAGCCATTTTTCTCCTAAAAATATAAGTATTAATTTGCCACCAGCTGTTAATAATAAAAAACCAACTGGAACTACAAAAAAGAAAAGAATATCTAAGCTTTTTTTGAAGCCATCATTTATTTTATCTAGAGAATCTTTTAATCTTGAATATGCAGAGAAACTTACTTGATTCATGATTGAACTTATAAAACCAGGACCAACACTAGCTAGGTTTTTTCCTTTTGTATATAGACCCATATTATATATACCAGACAATCTAGTGATGGTCATACTTTCAGTTGCGCTGTAAATTTGATTTAACCAACCTTGTCCTATAATCCATTTACTATAACCAAATAGTTCTTTTAATTTTTTCCAGTGAAAAGAAAAATGTGGTCTGTATGAATATTGAATATATGTTATAGTAACTTGAGCAATTTTAGAAGCAAATGTAGCAATGATTAGAGCCCAGTATGATTTGAGGAGTATTGCAGAAATTATAGCGATGGTTATGTATGTAATTTCACGGACTGTATCGCGTACAAATACATTTTTAAATTCTACATTTCTGTAAGTGGTTACTTCTGCTGGATTGCCAAGACGTAGAATAAAAGAAAATATACCACCCAATTTAATTGCACTTTCTATATGCTCGGCGTTTAAAAAATCTGCAATTATTGGCGCGCCAAAAAAAGTAACAATTAAGATAATGATGGATTTTATAATACCTATGGTCCAGATAGGATCAAGATATTTTTTAAATGACCCTTCAGATTGGATAATGGCTGGATAAAAACCCATTTCAGTGGTGGCTTGTAAAAAATTTGGCACAATGAGTACTACTGCCATTACACCAAAATCTTCTGGACTTAAAATTCTAGCTAAAACAACAAAAGAGGCTATGCCTAAAGTTCTTTGAATTACATAACCAATAGATAACCATTTCCCACTTTTGATTGATTTTCCTAAAACACCCTCTTTGCTCATATGCTTGAAATTGAAGTCTATATAGAGTAAGATTAATTTAATAGTAATATAATTTTAGCCTTTTTTAGGTAAAAAGTCCAGGATTGAATAATTAATGAGTAGTGTGAATTAATTTAAAAATTATTATTTAATAGAATAATTAATAATTAGAGATTATCATTCGCTCATTCTCGCTGTGGCTCCGAGGGTGATGTCTTTTGTGGCATCAAATCCGCTCATAATAATCTCTAATTATTAATTCTATTTTATATTTATAAATTAATTCACACTAATTATGAAGATTGCTTTTTTTAGTTCGTCAGCTGATAAAAAAAATGGATGGGGCGCAGTTGCTTCAGAACTTTGTACTTCATATTTTAATTTTTATCGTGATGAATTAGAGTTTGATTTGTATTTACCTAAATCTGAGAAAAATAAAGGATATACAGACAATTTCAGTTTTGTAGATAAAGTCCATTTTACTTTACCTGAGTTTGCATGGTCTTTTAGAAATCCAAAAAGATTATGGAATTATGTCAATAACAAAGCATTGGTTGGAAAAACAGATTTGATTCATGCGCTTGATTTTCCATATGCTTTTTCGGCTATGATAAATTCTCATAAAAAAATTCCATACATTATTACTTTGTGTGGTACATTTTATAAACCTTTTAAAAGTTTTCCGGATAATTTTTTGTTTAGTAAAACTTATAAGCAGGCTGTCAATGTAAACGCAATTAGTAATTTTACAATGAATGTCGCTAAGCAAAGATATAATATAAGTGAAAATAAGATAGACGTAGTTCATGCCGGTGTTAATTACGCTAGATTTGAAAAAGAAGTTGATATAAAAGAATTGAGAGAAAAATATGGAGTAGATAAAAAAATTGTAATAGGTGTGGGTGCGCTTAAAAGTAGAAAAGGTTTTGATATTGTAATTAGAGCTATGCAAAAAGTGATCAAAGTTGTGCCAAATGCAATTTATGTATTGGTTGGCTCTGGAACTGATGAAAAAAGTTTGAAAGATTTGGTCAAAGAATTAAAACTGGAGAAGATTATATTATTTGCTGGACGGGTAAGTGATGAAGAGTTGCCGGCATATTTTCATATGTGTGATGTTTATTGTCATACTCCAAGGAATGCAGATGGCGCTTTTGAGGGGTTTGGTATAGTTTATTTGGAGGCTGGTGCTACTGGCAAACCGGTTGTTGGTAGTCGTTCAGGAGGTGTACCAGATGCAATTTTAGATGGTAAGACTGGCATTCTTGTACCAGAAAATGATATTGATTCTACCGCTGAGGCTATTATAAAAATATTAAAAGATCAAGATTTAGCTAAACAAATGGGGGAGGCTGGTAAAAAGTATGCAGAAAATCATAGATGGAATAAAATAGCAGGTGAGTATATAAAAATATATAAAAAGGTTTTACAAATTAAGTAGTTTTTATTTTGTTTTTTGATTATATTTTTAGCTTAAATTAGCTATTTTTTTATTTTTTAAAAATCAAGACAATACAACTTGCAATTTTTGTATTTTTTTGCTAAAGTAAGAGGCGTTATATTAATTTGTAAAATAAATATGTCATTAGATTTTTTGGTAGATTCATCTATTTTGGTTACTGGTGGTACTGGTTCTTTTGGTCAAGCTTTTGTAAAAACATTATTAATGAAAAGTGGTGCTAAAAGAATTATAGTGTTTAGTCGTGATGAATTGAAACAGCATGAGATGAAAATAACTTTTGCAGAACACAGAGATAGGTTACGTTTTTTTATTGGCGATGTTAGAGATTTAGATCGTCTAAAGCGCGCATTTCAAGGGGTTGATTATGTTGTGCATGCGGCAGCTTTGAAACAAGTTCCTGCTCTTGAATATAATCCTACAGAAGCAATTAAGACGAATATACTTGGCACAGAGAATGTAGTAAATGCGGCGATTGAAAAAGGTGTTAAAAAAGTTTTACTTATATCAACTGACAAGGCAGCTAATCCAGCCAATTTGTATGGAGCCACAAAACTTTGTGCTGAAAAATTGGTAGTAAATAGTAATTTTTATTCTGGACTTGGTGGTACAAAGTTGAGTGTTGTGAGATATGGTAATGTGTTTGGTAGCCGTGGCAGTATAATTGGAGTGATTGCAAAGCAAAAAGCAAGTGGAGAAATAACTATAACAGACGAAAAAATGACTCGTTTTTGGATTACTTTGGATCAGGGTATTGAATTTGTTTTGGATTCTTTGAATGATATGAGAGGTGGAGAAATTTTTATTCCAAAAATTCCTAGTATGGGTATTAAAGATTTAATACAAGTTTGTGCCCCAGGTTGTAGATTAAAGTATATTGGTATTCGTCCAGGAGAAAAATTACATGAATCTTTGATTACTCCAGAAGAAGCACGTAATGTACGTGAGTTTGATAATCATTATATAATTTTTCCTGATTATCAAGATGATAAATGGTGGGATGAGTCAGATAATTATATAAGGGGTAAAGAAGTTCCAGAAGGATTTTTCTTTGCTAGTCATAAAAATGATAAATGGTTGGACGAAGAAGGTTTAAAAAAACTTTTGGACATGCTTGAATAAAAATATATGATACCATACGGACATCAGTCAATTGATAAAGAAGACATTGATGCAGTTGTAGACGCACTTGGTTCAGATTGTTTAACTCAAGGTGAAAGGGTTACAAGATTTGAAAAAGATTTGGCAGATTATTGTGGCGCTAAATATGCTGTAGTTGTATCAAATGGAACGGCTGCTTTACATTCAGCTTTTGTTGCGGTTGGAATTGGATCAGGAGATGAATTTATAACCACATCATTAACCTTTGTGGCTACTAGTAATGTAGGTGTGTGGCAAGGGGCTAGACCAGTATTTGTGGATATTGATCCTACTACAGGTAATATGGATATTTCTAAAATAGAAGAAAAAATAACAGATAAAACAAAGGCGATTGTACCAATTGATTATACTGGACGCCCAGTTGATTTGGAAAAAATAAAAGAAATTGCTGATAGATATAATTTAAAAGTTATAGAAGATGCTTCACAAGCATTGGGGGCAAGTTTCAATGGTAGAAAAGTAGGCTCAATAAGTGATTTGTCTACTTTTAGTTTTCATCCTGTGAAAAATATTACTACTGGTGAAGGTGGGGCTATTTTGACTGATAATGAGGAATATTACAAAAAAATGAAAAGATTTATTACTCATGGTATTATAAAAGAAAATTTAGATAAAAATCTTGGCGCATGGTATTTTGATATGGTGGAGTTGGGATTAAATTATCGTTTGCCAGATTTTGCTTGCGCGCTTGGTATAAGACAATTATCAAAACTTAATTTATTTTTACAAAAAAGAAAAAAAATAGTGGAGAAGTATGATGAAGCTTTTTTAGATTTTGATAACATAATTACTCCAGTTAAGGATGATGAAATTTATAAATCAGCTTGGCATTTGTATACAATCAGATTAAAAGAAAATCTGGTGTCAAAGAAAGTAGCAATTTTTGATAAATTGCGTGCGGAGGGAATTGGTGTTCAAGTTCATCATATTCCAGTACATATGCATACTTTTTATAAAAATTTAGGTTATACAAGTGATGGTTTAGAGCAAACAGAAAAATGGTATAATAGTGTAATTTCGTTGCCTTTGTATCCTGATTTGACCGAAGATGAACAAAAGAAAGTAATAGAAAAAGTAAAAGCAATTGTAGTATGATAGCAATTATTGATTATGGAATGGGAAATTTGCAATCAGTAGCAAATATTCTGGATTATATTGGCGAGAAAAACATAATTACAAATAAAACTAAAGAAATTGAATTAGCCGACAAATTAATTCTGCCAGGTGTGGGTGCATTTGGCGAGGCAATGGAAAATTTAAAAAAGCTTGGTTTGGTTGAAGTTTTGTCCAATGAAGTAATGGAAGTTAAAAAACCATTTTTAGGAATTTGTTTGGGTATGCAACTTTTGGCAGATAAAAGTTATGAAATAGGCGAGCATAATGGGCTAGGTTTTATAAAAGGTGAAGTAAAAAAATTGACTCCAGAAGGCGATGAATATCGTATTCCACATATTGGTTGGAATGATGTTGAACCACAAAGAGAATGTGTGTTGTATGGTAATGATATGAGTCCAAAGATTTGTTATTTTGTGCATAGTTTTCATTTTGATTGTGAAAATAAAGAGGATATTACTGGAGTTACAGATTATGGTGGTAAGTTTGTGTGTAGTTTGGAGCGTGGCAATATAATGGCAACACAATTTCATCCAGAAAAAAGTCAAAAAGATGGCATTGAAATGATGAGAAAATTTGTTAAATATTGAGGTTAATATGTTGAAAAAAAGATTAATAGCTTGTCTTATAATAAAAGATGGTCAAATTGTGCAGAGCAAGCATTTTTCTGAATTTTTGGTGGTGGGAAATGCTATTATGGCAGTAGAGCATTTCAATGCTTGGGCAATTGATGAAATAATTTTGTTGGATATAAACAGAGAGAAAAATTATGATTTTTTTAGGCCAGATGTAAATTATGATAATACATTGACTGATTTTGACCAGTTGATAAAATATGTGTCAAAGAAGTCTTTCGTTCCTTTGTGCGCTGGTGGTGGTATTAGAAGTGTGGAAGATATTAGGCGATATATAAAAATGGGAGCTGACAAGATAACAATAAATACAGTTGCAATTGAAACACCAGAAATTATAACAGAGGGCGCAAAAGTTTTTGGTAGTCAGTGTATAGTCATTTCCATAGATGCAAAAAGACAAACAGATGGGACACATAAAGTTATGAAAGGTTTTGGTAAAATTGATACAGGTATGGATGTAGTTGGTTGGGCTAAAAAAGTTGAAGAATTGGGGGCAGGTGAAATATTTTTGACTTCTATAGATGAAGATGGTTCTATGCGGGGTTATGATATTGCACTTGTAAAAACAGTAGCAAGTGCAGTAGATATCCCAGTAATTGCCTCAGGTGGTGTCGGAGATTGGAAACATTTGGTAGAGGGAATAAAAGAGGGTGGAGCTTCGGCTGTGTCGGTTGGAAATAAGTTTCACTTTACAGAACATTCAACTATGCATGCCAAAAATTTTATGAAACAAAATGGGATTGAAGTTAGGTAATTAAAATATTATTTTAAGCAAAATATATGAAATGGTGTACAAAATGTATTTATCCAGCATCTTCTGCCGTAAAATTATCTTTTGATGAAAATGGGGTTTGTAGTGGTTGTATTGTTAATGCTGAAAAACCAAAAATAGACTGGGATGAAAGGGCCAAGATGTTACAAGATTTGGTAGAGCCTTATCGTTCCAAAACTGGTGGTTATGATATTTTAATACCAGTAAGTGGTGGAAAAGATAGTTGGTATCAAACTTGGTATGCTACTGAAGTTTTAAAACTTAAACCATTGTTAGTGACATATCACGGTAACAATTACCACCCAATTGGTGAGAAAAATTTATACAAAATGCGTCATACTTTTGATGTTGATCATATCATTGGTTACCCCAGTATAAAAGTTTTGAAAAAATTAAACCGTTTAACTTTTCGTTTGATGGGTGATATGAGTTGGCATTGCCATTCTGGTATTTTTAGTTTTCCAGTTAAGATGGCAGTAAAATACAATGTACCCCTTATAATGTGGGGTGAACATGGTCGACTTGATCGTGGAGGTCAATATTCTCTTTATGATTTGGTAGAAATGAGTGCTAGGGACTTCCATGAGCATCATCAGAGAGGTTTTAATTTTAGAGACTTAACAGATGAGGGGTTGGAAAAAATTGGGCGTTCAAAATTGAGAGAAGGTTTAAAAGAAAATGATTTTAACTTTTATCAGTATCCTACTATGGAAGAGATCTCTGATTTAGGAATCAGAGGAATATTTTTGGGCAATTATGTACATTGGGATATGTATAAGCAAACTGATTTTATAATGAAAGAACTTGGTTGGGAACCTTCACCAGAGCCATTTGAAAGAACATATCGTACTATTTCTAATTTAGATGATAAATATGAAACAGGTATTAAGGATTACTTAAAATATGTGAAGTTTGGATATGGTAGATGTAGTGATCATGTTTGTAAGGATATTAGACTGGGTTATATGACTCGTGAAGAAGGAATTGAAATGATAAAAAAATATGACCATGTGCGTTCCAAAGATTTTAAATTTTGGTTTGATTATGCAGGAGTTTCTGAGGAAGAATTTGATAAATATTGTGACGAGAATTTTTATGATCCAAAGATTTGGTGGAAGGATGAAAATAATCAATGGATAAAGGAAAATATATGGGATGATCAGGATACTTTGGAAAAGAAGAGAATAGAACACAGAGAATGGTTAAAGAAAAATAATATAGATGTGGAACCTGCTTAGTTTTTTAATAAAAAATATATGTCAAAATCTTTTAAATTACAAACACCAAGAGGAGAAAGAGAGATTGGTGGGGACGCACCAACTTTTGTAATTGCTGAAGTTTCAGCAAACCATAATCAAAATTTGGAAAAAGCGATTGAAATAGTACACGCAGCAGCTGGTGCAGGTGCTGATGCGGTTAAATTTCAAACTTATACTCCTGATACTTTGACTATTGATTGTGATAAAAATGGTTTTGTAATGGAGGGGGATGAGAACCCATGGAAAGGGGCTAAACTTTATGATTTGTATAAAACTGCTTATACACCATGGGAATGGCTACCACAACTAAAAGAAGAGGCAGAAAAAGTTGGTTTGTTTTTCTTTTCAACTGTATATGATATTACGGCAGTTGACTATATGGAAAATATGAATGTTGGAATGTACAAAATTGCTTCCTATGAGGTGTCACATATTCCACTTTTGCGTCGTGTGGCTAAGACTGGTAAACCAGTTATAATGTCAATCGGTTTTGCAACCGAAGAAGAGGCAAAACTTGGCATAGATACTTTGAAAGAAAATGGTATAAAAGATTTGGTAATTTTGCACTGTAGTACTACGTATACACATGAACCAGATTTTACTACCTTAAATTTGAAAAATATTGCTGACATAAAAAGTAAGTTTGATGTCATACCTGGATTTTCAGAAAATATTGGTGGCACAAGAACAGCCGCTATGGCAGTTTTGGCTGGTGCCAAAGTTATAGAAAAACATGTAATGCCTGAAGGAAAAGAAAAAACTCCAGATTCTGATTTTTCTGTTACTCCGAGTGAGTTAAAAGTTATGATAGAAGGTATACGTGAAGCAGAAAAAGTTTTAGGCAAAATTCATTATGGGCCAGCTAATGAAAAGGAGGCTTATAATGCTAAACACTTACGTCAATCTTTATTTGTGGTTGAAGATATGAAAAAGGGCGAAGAATTTACAGAAAAAAATCTTAGGTCAATTAGACCGGGTATTGGAGTGGCACCAAAATATTTGGATGAAATTTTAGGGAAAAAATCTACGCAAGATATAGAACGTGGAACTCCAATGAATTTGGATTTGGTAGAAAAATAATATGATACTTACTGATAAAAAAGTTTTTGTATTAGAAGAAAAACTTACAGAAAAAGTTAAGAATGCTCTTTTGGAAGTGTTTAGTTTGGATTTGTTAAATCTTGAAGAAGGGAAGCATAAACTATCTGGTGATAATTTTTTCTTGAGATTAAATTACACCACAAAAGAAGAATCTGAATGTGTATGGGAATCACATAAAAAATTTATTGATGTACATTGTATTCTTTCTGGTACGGAAAAAGTTTGTTATCAAGATATAAAAAAATTAGAATTAAAAACAGACTATAATGAAGATGGTGATTATATTTTGTATAATGGTGATGGGGAGAAGTTTATATTGAGTGAAAATGATATTGTAGTTTTTTTTCCAGAAGATGGTCATGTGACTGGTATTATGGAAGACATTCCACAAGAAGTTAAAAAAATAGTGTTAAAAGTTCTATATTAATTTATGATCAATGATAAAAAAATAATAGTAGTAATACCTGCATATAATACAGAGAAAACATTAGAGAAATCTATTAAAGCTATACCAGAAGGTTCTGTAGACGAAATTATAGTAGTTGATGATGGTAGTAGGGATAAAACTAGCGAAATTGCCAAAAGATTGGGTGTGCATTTGGTTGTTCATGAAAAGAATAAAGGGTATGGTGGTGCTCAAAAAACCGGTTATAGAGAAGCGCTTAATATGGGCGCAGATGTGGCTGTAATGGTTCACTCTGATTTTCAATATGACCCTAGTTTGGTTCCTGAAATGGTTAAAAAAATAGCTTTGGGTGAAGCCGATGTGTGCTTTGGTTCCCGGATGCATAACAAGGGCGATGCTAGAAAAGGTGGAATGCCATTATGGAGATTTGTGGCTAATAGAGCGTTGACAATTTTAGAAGATTCTTTTTTTCGTCTAGGATTAACAGAATATCACACAGGTTATAGAGCTTATGGTAGAAACTTGCTGACAAGAATTCCATTTGAAAAAAATTCAAATAATTATGTGTTTGATACAGAGATGTTTGCAGAAATTTCATTAGGAAAATTTAGAGTATATGAAATCCCTATTCCTACAAGATATACAGAAGAATCAAAATCTCCAAGTTTTTATAAAAGTTTGGAATATGGAATGATGACGTTGGGGGTATTAGCAAAGTTTACTTTTCAAAAGTTAGGAATTAAAAAATACGAAAATTTTGATATAAAATGAGCAATTCAAACAAAAAAATATTAGTAACAGGTGGGGCTGGGTTTATTGGCTCGCATTTGGTAGAAAGACTCGTAAGTGAAGGTTACGATGTCAATATTTTAATTAAAGAGACTACGGATACTTGGCGTATAGAACATATTTTGGATAAAGTAAATTTGCATTATGTTAGCTTGCTTGATAAAAATAGTTTGGAAAGTTTTGTTAACAAGTTAAAACCTTATGGTGTTTTTCATTTGGCGGCTTCAAATATAGCCAGCGGTGTAACAGCCGGAGATGAGGATGTGTTGAATACAAATATCTTAGGGTTTAAAAATTTAGTAGATAGTCTTAAGGATATTGATTATAATTTTTTTGTTAATACGGGTAGTTTTATGGAGTATGGACCAAAGCAATATCCAGTAAAAGAATCAGATTTGTGTGAACCAACAGAGTTGTATAGTATTTCAAAATTAAGTGCCACCTTATATGGTCAAGCTGTAGCTAAAACAAGTAATAAACCTATAATTACTTTTAGATTATTTACTCCTTATGGTCCAAAAATACAAAAAGGTAGATTAGTTTATGAGGTTGTTAAAAGAGCTTTAGATGGAAGAGATATTGAAATAACCAATAAAGATGTTTCGCGCGACTTTATTTATGTTGGTGACTTGGTTGATTTGTATATGAGCGCTATTGATTCTGCTAAAAATAATAAAGGGGGCATTTTTAATGCTGGTAGTGGTAAAGCGGTTCAGCTTGGTGAATTGGTTAAAATCGTTATGAATCTTACGGGGTCAAAGAGTAATATAAATTGGGGAGAAAGACCATTACTTGACTATGATAGTAAATTGTGGCAAGCTGATATGGAAAATACCTTTAAGAACTTCAATTGGAAGCCTAAGTATAGTTTAGAGGCTGGTTTGAAGGAGGTAATTAATTATTTAAAAAAATAGATTCATATGGAGAACAAAAGAGATAGTATGGAGGTGCCTTATGCAGCCGCTATATATGGACCAGAAGAAATTGAGGCTGTTTTGAATGTTTTGAGAAATCCTAAAAAAATTGTGGCTGGACCACAAGTAAAAGAATTTGAGAAAAAAATTGCAGGTATTTTTGGAAAAGAATATGGCATTATGGTAAATTCTGGTTCTTCGGCAAATCTAATTGCTTTGGATGTGTTGGATTTACCGGTTGGCTCTGAAGTTATTACACCTGCACTTACTTTTGGGACCACATTGTCTCCAATTTTACAAAAGGGTTTGAAGCCAGTTTTTGTAGATGTTGTGCCAGGTACTTATTTGATAGATGTAGATAAGATAGAAGCATTGATCACTCAGAATACAAAAGTTTTGATGATACCATCATTGCTTGGCAATGTGCCAGATATGAAAAAATTGAGAGAGTTGGCAGATAAATATAGTTTATTTTTAGTAGAAGATTCTTGTGATACACTCGGGGCAAAATTTGATGGTAATCCAAGTGGTTTTTATTCAGATATTTCAACTACAAGTTTCTATGCTTCACATGTGGTAACCGCTGCTGGATCAGGTGGTATGGTTTGTTTTCATGACAAAGAATTAGCAAAACGCGCTCTTGTTAAGAGTAATTGGGGGCGTGAGTCAACATTGTTTGGGGTTTATGAAAAATCAGAGGATATTGAAAAGAGATTTGCTGGTAAATTAGATGGAGAAACTTATGATGCAAAATTTATTTTTAGTGAAGTTGGGTATAATTTTCAATCTGGAGAGTTAAATGGTGCTTTTGGTCTTGTTCAATTGAGACGTCTAGATTCTTTTTCGGAGAAGAGAAAACAGAATTTTGCTGAACTGATGAATTTTTTTAGAGATTATGAAGACTTGTTTATTTTACCAAAACAAGATATACGAGTAGAGACAAATTGGTTATGTTTTCCTTTGACACTTAAAGATAATGTTGGTTTTACAAGAAATGAGATAACTAAATTTTTGGAAGAAAAAAATATTCAAACAAGACCTATTTTTACTGGCAATGTATTAAAACAACCAGCTTTTAGTAATTTGGAAAGTAAAGAAGTGGCTGATAATAATTTCCCGATTACTGATAAAGTAATGCGAAATGGCTTTGTAGTTGGTTGTCACCACGGTTTACAAACAGAACAGATTCAATATTTGAAGGATACATTTAATGAATTTTTTAAAAAAAAATTACAAAATAGGAATGCTGGGTTTTTGACTTCAAGCATGGTCAATTTGCCAAAGCGAGAAAATAAAAATATTTTAGTTACTGGTGGTTATGGATTTATTGGGTCAAATTTTGTAAGACATTTGTACGAAAAATATCCTGAATATCGTATTTATAATATTGATTTATTAACTTATGCAGGCAATCAAGACAATCTTCTTGATATTGAAAAGAAAGAATGTAGTTTAGATTCAAATCAAAAAAGATACAATTTTTTGTATGGAGATATATGCGATACTAGATTTTTAGATATTATTTTTGCTCGCCATAATTTTGATATGGTGATAAATTTTGCGGCAGAAACTCATGTTGATAGATCAATTATTGATATGAATGATTTTATTTATACCAATATCGGTGGTGTAAGAAGTTTGATTGAAGCCGTCAGAAAATATAATGTACCACGTTTTGTACATATTTCTACTGATGAAATTTATGGGGATATTGATGAGGGCTATTCTTATGAAGATTCTCCATTGAGACCTTCAAATCCTTATTCTTCGTCTAAGGCGGCGGCTGATTTAATCGTGCAATCATTTATTCGTACACACAAAGTACCAGCAGTAATTGTGCGTGGTTCAAATAATTATGGACAGTACCAATATCCAGAAAAGTTAATTCCACTTGCAATTTCTAATATTATTGAAGGAAGTAAAATTCCAATACATGGCACAGGTCAACAGATTCGTAGTTGGGTTCATGTAAATGATTTTTGTAGTGCAATTGATATCATTGCTCACAAATCTCCAGATCATGAAATTTATAATGTTCATGGAGAGGAAAAAACAAATATGGATATAATAAATTTATTAGCAAGATCTTTAAATGTAAGATTAGAAGATTATGTTGATTATGTCAGTGATAGACCGGGCGCAGATAAAAGATATGCAGTTAATGGTCAAAAATTATATAATAAACTAGGTTGGCAACCAGCTTATAATTTGGAAAGAGATATGGGTGAGGTGGTTTCATGGTATTTAAACAATCAAAATTGGTGGAAAAAAATAAAAGAAAAAAAAGAGTTTAAGGATCATTATGATAAGCAATCTAGAGCTAAATGGTATTAATATATGAGCATGGAGTTTAGGGAGACAAAACTAAAAGGATTGTATATCATTCAACCGGATGTAAAAGGTGATGAACGCGGATTTTTTATGGAAGTTTTTCGGAAAGATGTTTTTAAAGAGAATGGATTAGATCTTAATTTTGTGCAGACAAATCATAGCCGATCTGGTGTTGGTGTTTTGCGGGGTCTTCATTTTCAATATGATAAACCATTAGGTAAGCTTATTCGTATTATAAATGGGGATGCATTTGTAGTGGCTGTTGATATTAGGAAAAATTCTCCAACTCTTGGTCAATGGGTTAAAGAAGATATGAGTGCAGAAAATAAAACATTGATGTATGTGCCAGAAGGATTTGCTTCGGGTTTCTGTGTATTGGGTGATGTTGCTGAAGTTGAATATCAATATACAACTACATATAATCCAAAGGGTGAATCTAATATTTTATGGAATGATAGCGTTTTAGATATTAATTGGCCAATAAAAAATCCTATTATTTCTGATAGGGATAAAGATGCTAATAGTTTTAATGGTTGGCTGGATAAACCAGAGTCAGATATTTTTAAGTTGTAGGATTAAATTTTTTTGTATATATAAATATCTGGACCAAACATTTTTATTCTAAAAAAATCTAGATCAAAATAATTTCCCATTCTTCCGTCTAATTCAAAATTATCTATCCCATCTTCTGCAAAGCTTTTTATTAAATTTAAATTTGATTCAGTAGATTTTTCTTTTGTTATATAATATATGTTAGTGTAAGAAGATTCATAGTCTTCTTTTTTGCTGTGTAGGTCTATGGTTATATATTTTATATGATTATTTATATTATTTTTTATGGTATTTTTACATTTTGTAGCGCAATAATAGTCTTGGTATGTATAATATGAATCTTTATTTTTAGGTAATTCTAAACCATGGATTTTATTTACTACAATAGTTTTGTCTTGGTTTAAATTTTCAATTATCCAATCTCTGGTTAGATTGTAGCTGGTTGGTATAGAAATAAATGTCATTGCAAAAATAAAATATATTATTGATATTCCACCAAGTGTATAATGTAGTTTTGTAAATTTTATGTTGAGGGACATTAATATAAATGTAAGTAAAAAACCAAAAGGGAACATATATCTAGCAAAAGCCTCTATTTTTGTTGGCCAGGTTGCAATTGATGAAATAAACAGAAAATATACAATAAAATATATTATTGAGAGTATAAATAATTTTTTATTTTTAATTTTATTTTTTATTGATAGTAAAATCAATATAATATGAATAGGGAAAAAGGCTAATATTTTTTTTATATTTAACCACATTTCTTCTGGTATACTTAAATTTATTCGTGTATCAACTATATTTTTGTCTAGCACAGGATTCATAAAAGTGAATACATCTACTAACAATTTGGTAATATCTTTAAAAGTAAGAGAAGCGAAAATAGCTGTAATAAGACCTGCTAAAAAAGAATATTTTATTATACTTTTTTGGATCTGTTTGTTTTTTCTAAATAAATATAACAGAATTAATATATTTATTAGTGAAAAACCAAATAATGAAAAATTTATTGTTGCAAGAAGGCTACATAGTATACTTATAAAAATATATTTGTTTATATTGTATTTTGGTGTTTGGTTATATTCTATTGCTTTGTATAAATAATAAAAGGAAATTGTCAGGAATGTCATACTCAATATCCATACTTTTCCTGTGTGCAACATAAAAACTGTAAGCATGTTTGTAAAAGTTACAGTCAACAATAATATTTTAGATTTTATATCTTCTACTTCCTTTTTTAAAAAATTATTTAGAGTAAATAGTATTACTATCCCTAGCATAGCACTTAATAGTCTAGGAAATATGTATATAAATTCTGGTGATTGGATTAGATAATCTTTTAAAGCAGAAACATCAAATTTGAAAAAAAGAAGAAAACCTATCAAAGAAAAAGCTATTAAAATATAATTGACTAAGTATGTGATGACTCCATAAGGCACATCGCCCATAGCTGGTATTATTGTATGATTTTGGATTGACCGAAGTACGCTACCTGTAAAATAATTTTCATCTGCTACAACATCAAGCATAGGGAATGCATACCAAATCCCAATAAAAAAGGATATTCCAATTATGGTTAGGAATATATTATATTTTGATGGTAATTTTTCCTTAAACATTTTATTTTATTTATTAGTATTAAAATCAAAATTATGATAGCATATATCGTATTAAAATGCTATGATTATGTTTTTATGGTTATATGGACAAAAATGTAGTTAAAAATATATATAAAAAATATAGAGTAGAGGTTTTGTTGTTTTTTACATCTTGTTTGGTTTCAGTTTTGGTTTTAATTATTTTTTTTGCTTTGGGTGGAAAAAATACAAATTTTCCAATTACTAGCGCTGATTCTCAAGAATATTTTGATTTAGCAGAAAATATTTTAGAGTATAAACAATTTATATACCCAAATCCAAGAGGTGAACTTGTACACGAGACTTTTAGGTCACCGGCTTATCCTTTTATATTATCTTCTGTAATTTTTTTGTTTGGTAGTGTAAATCCAATAACTTTTATACAGATATTTATTTTGGGTTTTTCGGTTGTTATTATATATAAAATAGGTTTGTTATTTTTTGATAAACGCATTTCTTTGATTGCTGCTATACTTTATCTATTTGAACCTGGTTCTATATATCATTCTTTTTTTGTTTTATCTGAAACTTTTTTTGTATTTTTTCTTTTGTTATCTGTTTATTTATTTTTATATTCTCTAAAGAGAGAAAAAATACCTATTTATCTTTGGTTTATAACTGGCCTCTTTTTGGGTATGATGACTTTAACTAGAGCAGTTGGACAATATATTGTGGTAATTTTTGTTATTTTTTATATTATTTATAATATGAAAAATAACAAAAATATAAGATTATCAGTGATTTATTTATTTGTTTTTTTGTTTGGTTTTTTTATTGTGGTATTTCCTTGGTCTTATAGAAATTATAGATTATATAATACTTTTACTTTATCATCTACGCCGGGGTATGTTTTGATGAAAAATCATTTACCATTTTTTTATGTTCATAAATATGATGTTAGTTTACGTGAAGCAACTGAATTTTTTTTCCAACATTCAAAGGATGACCTAGATTTTAATCGTAGATCATTAGAAAATACTAAAGAATTAAAATCTAGAGGGTTAAACTATATAAAAGATAATTTTTGGGAGTATAGTATATTTCATTTAATCAAAACTGTGCCTTTTTTTCTGGGTGATAGTATCCGTGATTATATTGCAGCAATAGATCCACCTGATCCAAACAATTTTCAAGGAATAAATATAAGTGGTCTTATTTTAAAAGGAGAATTTAGACAATTGAATACTTTTATTTTTGACGGTTTGAAGACTGGTAATGCTTATATAATTTCTAGTATTTTGAGTTCTTTTGTATGGCTTTTAGTCAGCCTGTCTTTGTTGTTTAGTTTTTTTATTAGTATAAAATCAAAAGATAAACAAAAAATATTTATTGTTATTTTCTTTTTATCTTTGATTGCTTTTTTTGCAGGTTTGACTGGACCTGTTTCTAATGCCCGTTACAGATTACCGACTGAACCTTTTATGTTTATACTTACTGCCTATTCCTTTAATTTTTTATACAAAAAACTAAAGGATAAAAGTTATCTGTCTGATTGACTTTTTGTATGTATAATGCTATTATCACATAACTTAATTTGAATAGTAGTTATGGAAAAGAAATTTAGTTTAGTTATTCCTTTACTTGCAAAAGAAGACCACATAGAAGAGGTTCTTTTTGATCATCACAAAGGTTTATTAGAGGCTTTTGGTGAAAATAGTTTTGAGATAATTTTGGTAATAAATGGTGATAATAAATTAGATCAAGAAAAAAAGATTATAAATAGATCTGATATTAGCAATGTTGTGGAGGTGCGTACTAAAAAAGGTGGTCTTGGTTTTGCTATAAAAGAGGGGTTATTGGAGGCATGTGGTGAACATGTATGCTATACAAATGGTTCATATGCGCCTGTTTCTGAAGTTATAAAAATATTTAAATATGCTCAAGTGGATAGTAGTGTATTGGTAAAAGCCTCTAGAATACATAGAGAAAGTAAGACAAGAGAGAGAATATCTTTTATTTATAATATGCTAGTTAGGGCAATACTCAAGATTCCAGCTCTTGATTTGAATGCTGCGCCAAAGGCTATTTCAAGAGAAGTTTTGAATAAAATTCCTAAAATGCCATCCGATGACGGGTTTTTTGATGTAGAATTAATGTATTGGAGTTTTTTGAATGGGGTACCAATAGTAGAAATTCCTATAAAATGGGAACAGAGAAGAGGTGGCTTTACAAACACTAATTGGAAAACTTTATTACGTTTTGCTAAAGGTATATTTATTTTAAAATGGAATAATTTTAATAATAAAGATTTTTGGCTAAAATAAGCTAAAAATTTTAAATTAATTCTATTTTTAGTATCTTGCATCTTTTATTTTTTTTTGCTACACTAAGGTAAATAATCTTAGTTTTTTATTTTTTATGATAAAATATGGTTTAAAAATTTGGTCAAATAATACGCATCTTTTTGATGAGGCCGTTGAGAGATATAAAAAAGGATATTTTGATTTTGCAGAAGTTTATAGCAATAGTGAGTTTGAGCATGATTATGATGCACTTAACAAATTAAAAGAGCTGTCAGTCCAAGGTGTTCATGTTGGTCATTTAGACAAAGCAGGTTTTCATAATTTTTTTCTTACTGAAGAACAGAAAAAACCTTGGAATATGACTATAGAATTGAGTAATTTTTTTGATGCACCGAGAATAATAGTGCATCCAGCTGTTGAACATAATTGGGAATCATTTCAAGAAAATTTAGCAAAAATAGATGATCCTAGAATATTAATTGAGAGTATGCCAATTGTTAGTCCGTTTGATAGTAAATTAAGAAAATTTGGTGGCTCTTTGGATGATTTAAGAAAAATATATAAACAAAAACCGATATGTTTAGATATATCTAAATTTATAAAGGCTTGTGTTTATTATAAGTTAGATTATAAAAATAGTATTGAAGAAGCTTTGAAGGATTTACAACCAGAATATTTTCATATTTCTGGTTGCAGTATTGATAATCCAATTGATGAACATGGAAATTTGTACGAAGCTAATTTTGATGTCTCTTGGGTGTATAAAATTCTAGAAAAATATGCAAAAGATAAAGATATATTTCTTGTGTTTGAGACACCTAAAGTTGGAATGGATTTAGAAAATGATATAAAAAATATGGATTTTTTTAGAAAATAATATTATGAAGATTACACTTTTAATGGATAATCCAAAAAGTTGGTTTTATAAATATACCAAAGATTTAAAAAATATTTTAGAAGAAAGAGGGCATGAGGTTTTTTTGGTGCACACTATAGATGAGGTACAGAATGGTGAGTTGGCGTTTTTTTTGAGTTGTGAAAAAATAATTAAAAAAGAAATTAGGGATCTTAGTAAACTTAGTTTAGTGGTTCATTCTAGTGATTTGCCAAATGGTAAAGGTTGGTCGCCTATGACATGGTCTATTTTGGAAGGCAAATCAGAAATTACTAATACACTTTTTGAGGCGGTGGACGCAGTAGATGCAGGTAACATTTATATGCAAAACCAAATTAAATTTGAAGGACATGAACTTTTATCAGAATTGCATCAAAAACAGGGTGAAAAAATAAATGAGCTGATTTTAGACTTTGTTGATAAATATCCAAGTGTTGATGGTAAGCCACAAAGTGGTGAGGAAAGTTTTTATAAGAAAAGATCAGATGAAGATAGTGAATTGGATACAGAAAAGACTTTAGCAGAACAGTTTAATTTGTTGCGGGTGGTGGATAATGAAAAATATCCAGCTTTTTTTGAATATAAAGGTAAAAAATACATTTTGAAAATTTATAAGGAAGAATAATATGTATAATATTTTGGAGTTAGCAAATGTTCATGGAGGTGACAAAGAGCATCTGCTTTCTTTGATCAATGAATTTTCAGAATTTGAAGGTAATTTTGGTATGAAGTTTCAGCCATTTAAGTATGATGAAATTGCTACAAAAGATTTTGAGTGGTATCCAGTATATGAAGAATTATTTTTTACACTTGATGAATGGAAAGAGGTTTTTATTGAGGCTAAAAAAACAAAAGATATTTGGATTGATGTTTTTGATATTTATTCAGTTGAAGTTATAAAAGATAATTTGTCAGATATTTATGGATTAAAGTTTCAGACATCAGTCTTGGATAATAGAAAATTATTTACTGCTTTGTCTAAATTAGATTTGAGTAGATTAAAAGTTGTAGTAAATGTGGCTGGTCATAGAATAGAGGACATAAGAAACTATGCTGAAAGAATAAAAAATGAATTAAAACCTCAAGAATTAATAGTGCAGGTCGGTTTTCAAGGTTATCCAACTAAATTAGAAGATTCAGGATTGAACAAAATAAAAATTATAAAAGACAAATTAAATTATAGAATTTCTTTTACAGAACATTTGGATCCAAATGATGAAGAATCAATTCGTTTGCCGGTAGTTGCGGTTCTTTTTGGCGCAGATATTATAGAAAAGCATATTAGACATTCAAGTCTAGAAACAAAATATGATTTTCAATCTAGTATTAAGATTGATATGTATAGAAAATACATAGAGTTATTAAAAGAGAATAATAATTTGGAAACTTTTTTAAATGAAAAAGAAAAAACTTTGCTTTTGCCAAGTATTCCTTTTGTAAATGAAAATGAAAAAGAATATTTGTATAAATCAAAACAAAAACCTTTAGCGGGTCACAATCTAGAAGCTGGTCAACTTTTATCTTTACAAGATGATTTATCATTCAAGCGTTCTCCTGCAACTGGAATAACTATTGATAAAATTGAGGAGTTGGTAAGAAGTTTTTGTATTTTGGATAAAAATAAGCAAGAGAATGAAGGGTTTGAAGAGAGGGATTTTAGAAAAGCAAAAATTGCTACTATTATTGCTTGTCGTATGAAATCAACTCGCTTACCTAAAAAGGCAATTTTACCAATTGGGGACATATCTTCAATTGAGCTATGTATTAAGCATACTTTGCAATTTGAAAATGTTGATGAGGTAATTTTAGCAACTTCAACTGAAGATGAAGATGCTATTTTAGAAAAGTATACTTATTCTGATGAAGTTATTTTTCATAAAGGACATCCAGATGATGTAATTGAGCGTTATTTGGGTGTTGCTGAAAAAAGAGGAATTGATGTGGTGGTGAGAGTGACAGGGGATATGCAGTATATCTCAAATGATATTGCACAAATTTTGTTGAAATCTCATTTTGAAACTGGAGCTGATTATACAAATGCTCGTGAAGCAGCTATTGGGGCTAATTTGGAAATAATGAATGTAAGGGCTATGCGGAAAATAAAAAAGTATTTTCCAAGCGCAGATTATTCTGAATATATGTCATATTATTTTTGGAATAATCCTGATTATTTCAAATTAAATTTTGTAGATTTGCCAAAGGATTTGATACGTGGTTATCGTTTGACTTTAGATTATCCAGAAGATTTAGAAATGTTTAAAAAAATAGAAGAATATTTTCAACAGACTGGTGAAGAATATTCTATCAAGGAACTTTTTAATTATTTAGATAATAATCCTGAAGTAGCAAAAATAAATGCCAATTGTACTTTGAAATATAAAACGGATCCAGAATTAATAAAGACATTGAAAGAAAAGACTACTATTAAAAGATAGTATGAAAAAATTTTTTAAAAAAATATCTAAAAAAATTTTAGAAAAAAATCTGCTTAGTTTACTGCTAAGCTTAATTTCACTTAGCTTAGTTTTTATTTTTGTTTTTGCTTATATAACTGGGCCAGATAAGTGGTTGATTATATCCAAGGTGCCATCGTTTATCAGGGTTAATACTAGAGAGAGTTTAGAATCTATTCGTAATTTGTCTTATCTAAAATATATTAATGTAGAGCATGGACTTCCTGAATACAATATAAAAATAGATAAAGATAAATTAGAATCTCTTAGAAATGAAATACCGAAACAAAGTGAACAATTGACTGATGAATATAAAAATTATGAAGATGCGGAGTTTGTAGATGGTGATAGAGAATATAAAATAAAAATAAGAAAAAGAGGAGTTTCAAAAAATCATTGGTTGTGGGATAAAAAATCATGGAGAATTCAATTTGATGATAATTTATTTTTAGGAATAAAGAATTTAAATTTTATTGTTCCTTTTGATAGATCATATTTAGTTGAACAATTTAATCATTATAGAGCAAAACGTCTAGGTTTGACAGTTCCAAGAAGTTTTTTTTCAGTAGTTAGGATTAATGGAAAAGATCCGGCTGTTTATTGGACAGTAGAGCATTATGAAAAAGAAATGTTGGAAGTTGCTCAGTTGAGTAGTGACGCTAATTTTTATGGGGAGAGTGATGAATATACCAATAATACATCATATGGAAATTTGTTTGATTCATTGGATAATTTTAAAAAGTATAATAATGATTTAAGATTTGCAGAAGGTAATTTTGCAGAAGTGGAATTATTGAGATATTTAGTAAATGATGCGGATGAAAAAGAATTTAAAGAAAATATATTTTCTATTGTTGATAAGGATAGTTTTTATTCTTGGAGTATACATAATGCTTTGGCATTTGGACAGCATCAGGATTGGGGTCATAATATACGGTATTATTTTGATTCTTCATTGGGCAAGTTTAAATTTATTCCTATTGATGTTGTAATGTTTTCTATAGATGATGATTCGTCTGATCCTATGTTTTTTGAAGAACATTCAAACATATTGATTAATAAAATTTTGGCTATACCAGAGTTTATGTCTGAGAGAAATTATAGATTGTGGCAATATGTAGGTAATGAAAATAATTTAAAAGATGAACTTGAATATTATGACCAGTTGTATTATGATACTAAAATTGCATTTTATCAGGATGATATAAGGAGGGGGGCAAATAAGGATTTTGATAAAGAAGTGGCTGTATATAGGGATAAGATCGTGGGCAATGTAGAGACTATGAGAGATCTTTTTAATGATATTAATTTTAGTGGATCTGTCAGAGAGGGCGACAATAATTTTGTGTTTAACATAAAAACAAGGTCATTATCACCTCTTTTTGTTGAGAAAATTAAAATATTATCTAATGACGAAGAAACGGAGAAACAAATTAATTTAGAAATTTTACCAGATATTGAACTTATACAATTGCCAAGTCCAAAAGAGATTTATCCAGTGATAAATGATTATTATAAGGCTTTTAAGTTAAATTTTTCTCAATTAAATATAAAAATTGATAATATTGATTTTGGGTATGAAGAAGATTTTGATGTTAAAATTTTAATAAGGAATAAATATACAGATCAATTATTTGAATTTAATATAAATTAGTAGATTATATGAAAGATAAAATCAAAAGAATATGGCAAAAATACATTAAATTATCATATTTAAGTATATTTTTGAGTTTAGTGGCAATTATTTTAGGTACAGTATTTTTTGTTATATATGCTAGTGGTTCTGGCAAAGCATCAGTAGAGAAAATTTTACCTAGTTTTATTGTACAAATGGCTACTAATACTAGAGATGGTATTAAAGATTTGAAGTATGTTTTTCATAAATTTCCAGAAAGTAGTTTACCAGTTTATAAACTAGATATATCTAAAGATAATTTGAAAAAATTGGAAAGTAATATACCTGATCTTGAAGCTCGTAAGGATTCACCTGGTTATGTAGATGGTGTTGATGATAGGTTGGCTGATGAAAATAGAGATTATGTACCAGCCAAGTTTACATTTGAAGGTAGAGTTTATGATGTAAAAGTTCGTTTTCGTGGTAATGGACCTCCACATTGGACTTTTCCAAAAAAGTCTTTTAGGATTAGATTTTCAAAAGATGATTTATTTTTTGGTAAACAGGATATAAATTTGGTTATTCCACTTGACAGAAGATATCTTGCTGAAGAATTTAATAATTATAGGGCAGAAAAAATGGGTTTAGTAGTCCCAGACAGTAAGTTTGTGGCCGTAGAGATAAATGGAGACAAACAAGCGCTTTATTGGGAGGTTGAACATTTTACAAAAGAATTTGTTGAGTCACATAATTTAAGTGGTGATGCTAATTTATATGGTGAAGGTGATACTTTTCAACAGCATTTGTATACGGATGAAAATTATTGGCAGAAGTATGTGTCTGATCCTTCTAAAAGAGAAAATGAGCATACTCAAATCAGTCTATTAATTTCTTTATTAAACGATGCTGACAATGAAACTTTTTATAAAAGAATTTTTGATATTCTTGATGAAGAAAATTTTTATAAATGGAGTATTCATAATTTGCTAGCTGGTAGTTGGCATCAAGATTATTCTCATAATGCACGCATATATTTTGATAAGAGTATTGGCAAATTTATTTTTCTGCCTTGGGATGTGTATGTTTATGATAATGAACATACAACAGAAAGTTTAGATTATGCATTGGAAGCAACTGCTAATCCTTTGGTAGATAGATTGTTTAGCAATGAAAAAATAATGCATAAAAGGAATGCTATGTTATGGGAGTATGTTATGGATGACAAAAATTTGGAAGATGATTTGAATCATTATGATGAATTATTTGAGTCTGTTCAAAAAGTATTTTACAATGATCCGATTCGTCGACATTCATATGATTTTTTTGCGCAAGAAGTAAATTCTACACGTAGTGATCTAGCAAAAAACTTTAATCAAATAAAATATCTTTTTGAAAATTCTGAAGCTTCATTTGTAATATCAAATAGTAATGATAATAGTAATTTGTCTTTGGAGGTGGCTAGTTTTAAGACTTTTGCCCCTGTGCATTTAGATAAAGTAATTTTTGAGTATAATGAAGATATTGAATTAAAAAATTTTGATGTGTATAAGGATGGACAGTTGTTGTGCTCAAGTAGTGGAGCTCAAATAGATCAAGCTAAAAT
Organism: Candidatus Magasanikbacteria bacterium RIFCSPHIGHO2_01_FULL_33_34; assembly: GCA_001782825.1. Lineage (GTDB taxonomy): Bacteria > Patescibacteriota > Patescibacteriia > Magasanikbacterales > UBA922 > XYB1-40-15. Next base: position 73,304 of record MFPS01000007.1, on the reverse strand, counting down.
GACAGTTGAAGTTGGTTGTGAAAAGTATGATTTGATGCCAAAAATAACAAAATTTGATAAAAATAATGAGAGAGTTAATCTTTATGCCTTTAATGTATTTCGTGCAGAAAAACAGAAATATGATTTTGTTATAATACCTAATGGGGACATAAAATTAAATGACTTGAAAAGTGTTGAATTAAAAGTCGTAAATTCATATACAGATAAAAAAGTAAAAGATGTGGTAGGTGTTTTTGTGGATAATACAGAATTTACAAATTTTTATGATATATCAAAAACTCCCCAAGAATTTATTGTAGAAAATCCACAATTTTATTTGAATGATAGTGGTATTGTATTGCCAGTTGGACTTCATATTTTTTCACAAAATGTGATAATTCCAAAAAATACAAAATTAACAATATTGCCTGGGGCTAATATAAATTTGGTGCAGGATGCATCTTTTGTTTCATATAGTCCTGTGATTGCAAAAGGAGTAGAAAATAATAAAATTTATGTTCGTGGTGAGGCTGATAGCAAGGGTGAAAATTTTGCTGTGCTTGATAATGATGGTTTGAGTGAGTTTGAGTATGTAGAATTTTCTGGCGGTGGTGAGTCAACTGTCAATGGGGCGTTTTTCTCGGGAATGCTCGCCATTCACCATGCTGATAGTATTCTCAGATATAATAAATTTGAAAATGCTACAGGGGACGATGCTTTGAATATCAAATATGCATCTAGTACAGTTGCTAATAATTTATTTGTGGCTAATTCAGCTGATGCGATAGATTATGATTTTTCAGATGGGGTTATAGAATATAATGATTTTAGGGAGAATGGTAATGATGCGGTAGATACATCAGGTTCACCAGTACTTATTCGTTATAATAAAATTAGGTCTTCTGGTGACAAGTGTATTAGTTCTGGAGAGAAGTCAACTCCAATAATATTTAATAATTTATTGGATGGATGTCATATTGGTATAGAAGTAAAGGATTTGTCTGAACCAATAATAATAAATAATATCATCATAAATAATGATATTGGTATAAATGAATACAAGAAAAAAGAGATTTTTGGAGGTGGTATGGCACAGGTATATAATACTATTATTTGGGATAATAAAGAGAGTATTATTTTGGATAAGTTTTCTAAGATAGATATTTCAAACAGTGATGTGGAAGGTAATTATGATGGTGAAGGAAATTTTGATAAAGAGCCATCATTTACTGATACCTTTACAAATAGTGATGAATATGCTAGTATGAAATTCAAAACAGGTGGTGATTCTGGAATTTTGGAGCAATATTTGGGGATAAGGATTGATGAGGGTCCAGTCGGTTTGGTGTATGAATTAAAGTAGTGATAATTTATTTATGAATCCAAAATTACATTTTCAGCGTTTTGAATTCAAGTATTTAATTACTTTTGATTTAGAATTAGAAATTAAAAAAAGAATTGCGCCATATATCAAAAAAGATTCATTTGTTGAAAAAAATAAAAATGGAATGTATGAAGTGATAAGTTTGTATTATGATAGTCCGGGTTTTTTCTATTATAAAGAAAAAATTGACGGCGTACTCAAAAGAAAAAAAATTAGACTTAGAACTTATAGAAATGATGGTGAATTTATGAAGTATTCATTTTTTGAAATAAAGAGACGTCATGATACGGTAATATTGAAAGATAGATTTTTGATGAGTAGAGATGATTATGATAAACTCATAAAAAATGATGATTTTCATAGCACAGTAGCGATTCGTGATCAGAATAGAAAAAATATTATTAAAGAATTTGAGTGGGAACAACATTTGCGATCAATCGGTCCAAAAGTTTTGATAAATTATGATAGGGAGCCATACCTTGGTAGATATAATGATAATTTCAGAATTACTTTTGACAAAAATATCAAAGCAGTGCAAAATGATAATCTATTTTATGAAGGCAATGATTTTGAGGATGTATCTGGGAATAATACGGTTATGGAAGTCAAATTTAATGGTTCATTGCCACATTATGTGAGTGAAGTAATAAGGGAATTTGATTTGGAGAGGATTTCATATTCAAAGTATTGCAAGGCGATTGAAGCTTCAGGAAGTTTGTCTGCATATGAGTTTCCACAAACAAAAGGCATAATGGATGTCAGAGAGAAAATGTTAAATAATGGTATGGTTGCAGATGGAGCTTTTGGAATATAAAAATAAAATTAAATTTTAATTAATAAATATATATATGGCTGAATTATTTTCAGGAGGAACGGTAACATATTCAATGTCACAAATTGTATTGAATATAGTATTAACTTTTGTATTATCATTTGTGATTGCAATGGTATACAAAAAAACACACAAAGGTCTTTCTTATTCACAATCATTTGTTTTTACTTTGGTGTTGATGAGTGTGATTGTTTCAGTGGTGATGATGGTGATTGGCAATAGTCTTGCCAGAGCTTTTGGGCTTTTGGGAGCTTTTTCAATTATAAGATTTCGTACAGCTGTTAAGGATACTAAAGATACTGGTTATATATTCTTTGCTTTAGCTATTGGTATGGCAGTTGGAACAGGCAGTTATAGTATTGCGGTCATCGGAACTGTTTTGATTTTGTTGATAATATTGATTTTGGATAAGATTAACTTTGGTTCAATGAGAAAACACGAATATTTACTTTCATTTGTAGTTAATCATGATGAAGGAGCTGGGAATTCATTTGAATCAGTATTCAAAAAACATCTTAAAAACAGTATGCTTTTGAATATCAATTCAAAACGAGATGGCAAGGCTTCAGAGATGACGTATCATGCTAGTTTTGTGGATGAAAATAAAAAAGAAGATTTTGTTCGTGAACTATCCGGAATGAGTGGTGTTGAAAAAGTCCACCTCATTACTTCAAAGGAAGATGTAGAGTATTAAAAAGATTTAAAAAATTGGCCAATTAATTGGCCAATTTTTTTATAATTAGTATATAGATTATATATTATTTTGTTTTTTAGTATAAAATAAAAAACTCCACTAATTTCAATAATTTAAAAGTAGTGGAGTTTTGAGGTCGTCGCGGGGACGACCTCGTTTTTTATTGGTTTCCTTGAATCCTTTCTTCTAGTTCCATTCTGGCCATAATTTTGTTCATATAGCCATCTGGATCTAGAGCATTTTGAACACTTCTTGATAAACTTTGGTGCGCCATAAGCGCTTTTCTTAGATTTTCTCTTCTTTCCCTTTTTCTTCTTTCAGAAAATACAATAGGGTAGACTTCTCTTGTGAAAGAGACTATGACTACACCTAGTGCCACAGAGATTTTTTCGAAATCTCTTCTATCCTCTCTTGTCCAGTTTAGTTTTGTTATATCCTCTTTGCTGGATGACTCGATCAAGAGTTTCCAGTGCTTTACGGTAGCGTTTATCAAGTTCCCCCCAATTGGAAATACCAACGTGTCATAATAGCACAAGTATATTGAGTTTGTCAAGTATGTGATATGCAAAAACCCCGACTTACTACAGTATAGTCGGGGTTGTTTCAAACCAGTTTTGGTTGAAGTGTTACAGCCGGTAGGCTGCAATTTTGAAGATATGACCTCCTAAACCTCCATTGAAATCATTAATCAGTTGTATGAGTTTTTCTTTTTCTTCTTTCATTCCAAGGAGAATTGTAGCCTTCAGTTTTATGAATAAGGCAAAAGCCGAAGCGTCAATTATATTACCTGCTGTACCTACTTCTAGAAGGCTATATGCTTGTTCTGTCTTACCTTCTTCAAGTAGCAAATAAGCCAAGCATACATGTGCTACATCGGCAAAAGCATTATGGTCAATATTGCCATTTAGTGTACGAGCAAGGAGTTTATTTAAGACATCTTTTTGCAGATTTGAATCTACAATATTTGGTATAATAGAAGCAAGTACACATCTTTGGTAAATGCGATTGGCCTCTTCGGTTGGGGATTCTAGATCATATACGGCACTATAGGCTTTTTGTATGAATCTATGGTAATAAATTGTTGTTCTATCACTAGCACCAACGTATGCATCCAAAGTAATGAAAAAGGCATTATCTGCTGAACTACTCAATTGGTATTTAGAGGAGCATTGAGCTGTACCCACTGCATGAACAGATGCCATGGCGAACTCACCCAGATTGTAGTTCACCCAACATAGGTGATAGTGTGCCAATTCCATTAAGCGTGTTTTACGTGATTCTGTATTTGGTAACTTTTTGATTTGTTCCAAAGCGATATTTAGAGCAACTTTTGCCTCTATGTTTGTTGCTAATGTTCCCATACGCCTCAAGAAATGTCCTTCTTCTATGGCAAATGTGAGTCTTCGTTCACAATTTGGAGCATATCTTTGGGCACACAATGTTGCTTGCATTAGTTTGGGTAGATTATGCAATTGGTATGGTGTGCGTAATGGCAGATCATTAGCATCTACTGTACCTTGATTTAACCAAATATTACCAATTTCTTCAACAGTTATTTCTTTGATCGTTTTTGGCATTTTTAGCTCTTTTCTCCTAGAAAATCTAGGAAGTGTTTGTCAATGTTTCTTTTTGAGAATTTTTTCAAAAAGAAACATGAGATATATTACTCAAATACATGGCTTTTGTCAATGACTTGAAAAAAATATCTCTATAGGCTAAAATAGGTTTTATAACCTTTAAGTAAATTATATGAATATTCTATATATTGGCTCAGGTTTTGTAGGCGCATGCTCGGCTGCTGTTTCGGCTGATAGTGGGCACAATGTGCTTGTTTATGATATTGATGAAAAGAAAATAAAAGCTTTGGGGTCAGGGGATCGTGATGTAATTGAAGCAGTTATTTTTGAAGATGGTTTAGGTGATTTGTTAATTCGTCACAAAGATAGGATTGAATTTACCACTGATTATTCTCGGGTAATTGATTTTTTGGATACAGTTGATGCTATTTTTATGTGCTTACCAACTCCAGAGATAGGGGAAACTGGGGAAAGTAATTTGGAATATTATAATTCTGCCGCTGAAGCTTTGGGAGAAAATCTTGCTAAACGAAATGGTGGAAAGCAAGATAGATATGTAGTGATTGTAAACAAAAGTACAGTGCCAATTGCAATGGTTGATAAGACACAAGAAATAATGGATAAATATGGAGTAAAAAATTATGGGGTTGTCTCTAATCCAGAATTTTTGGTTGAAGGTCAAGCTATCGTTGGATCAATTCGTCCGGATAGAGTGGTGGTTGGTGCATGGAATGAAAAAGATTTTGAAATAATGCGCAAGATGTATCAGCGTTTTTATGATTCAGCAACGGTTAAATATATTGAAGTAAATCCAAAAGAAGCGGCCGCTGGAAAACTTTTGGCAAATTTCTATTTGTTTAATAGACTTGCGGTATGTTTTGATGTGATTGGCCGTACGGCTGAAGCTTTTTCTGATTTGCAGTTTGAAAATTTACGAGGAATAATGACTAGTGACAAGAGAATTGGCAATTGGGGATTTTATGATAGTCTTTATGCCGGTGGTAGTTGTTTTATAAAAGACGCGCGTTCTTTGTCACATCAATTACAAACAGCTGGTCAAAATGCTGTGCTTGTCAATGAAACTTATTTGGCAAACAAAAGGCAATTAGAATTATTTTTGAGCCGAGCCAAAAATGATGCCAATGTAGATTGGAGTGGAAAGAAAGTCGCTATTGTTGGATTATCTTTCAAAAAAGATACCAATGATACTCGTAATTCGCCAAGTATAAATATTGTCCGCCATTTGGAAGAAAATGGAGTAGAAAAAATGCAATTGTATGATCCAGAAGGAGCTGATTTGTTTAAATATGATTTTCCTGAATCAGACAAGATAAAATATTGTACTAGTGAATTTGAAGCGATTAAAGATTCTGATATAATAATTATTGCAACTGACTGGCCACAATTTCGTAGTCTTGCTGATGCTATTATTGATGGAGTTGATAATAAAACTTTGATAATGGATGGGCGTAGAATTTTGCAACACAGATATGAAGAATTGCAAAAAGCCGGATTTGATATTGTCGCTATTGGTAGTCCTTTTATAAAAGGCGAATCAGCAAATTAAGCAGAATAGGCAGAATAAGCAAAATAAGAAAATTAAAACCTAATACTATGAACAATCAAGCACAACCTATTGGCTCTGAACTATTGGCTAAGAAATATTTGGTTACCGGTGGCGCTGGATTTATTGGCACAAATATTGTTATTAAACTTTTGAGTGATGGACATAAAGTTCGTGTTTTGGATAATTTTAGCGCTGGCAAAAAAGATGATAGGATCCAAAAGGGTGTTGAATATATAGAAGGGGATATTCGCAATATGGAGGATGTGAAGCGCGCTATGGTGGGTATTGATGGCGTATTTCATCTGGCAGCGATACCACGTGTGCCATATTCTATTGAGCATCCGATTGAAACCAATGATAATAATGTAAATGGAACCCTGACTCTGTTGGTAGGCGCGCGCGATGCTGGTGTCAAAAGATTTGTGTTTAGCTCTTCGTCATCTGTCTATGGTGGCAATGATAATGAAAAATTGAGAGAAGATATGTGTGGTAACCCGATCAGCCCCTATGCGCTCCATAAATATACAGGCGAGATGTATTGCCGATTGTTTAGTGAGCTTTATGGTTTTGAGACAGTATCACTTCGCTATTTCAATGTGTATGGGCCATATATTGACCCAGAAGGAGCTTATGCATTGGTAGTGGGTAAATTCCTCAAACAAAGAGCCAAAGGCGAGCCAATGACGATTTGTGGGGATGGGGAGTATTATCGGGATTATACCCATGTGGCTGATGTGGCTAGGGCAAATTTATTGGCGATGACATCTGACAAAGTCGGCAAAGGTGAAGTGATCAATGCTGGGTATGGTCAATGCAAATCAGTCAATGAATTGGCGCGTCTAATCGGTGGCGAGACTATGAATATACCAGAGAGACCAGGCGACCCAAGACGCAGTGAAGCCGATACAACCAAAGCCAAAGAACTTCTTGGTTGGGAACCAACTATAAAATTTGAAGATGGGATTGCAGAATTGAAGAGAGATTGGGGTTTGGAATAAAAAAGATAAAAACTATTGGTCAATATATTGGCCAATAGTTTTTATTTTATTAATATTTTAGATGTCATAATTCTTGAATATTACACATGTATCCCTTTACAACATAATTAGTCTATGTTATACTTACAACATAATCAATTAAATATAACAATATGGCAAAACAAGACTATTATGGCAGAACAGACCTAGAGCATGATTTCCCTACTGACGAGGCATGCCTAGACTATCTATTCAGCCTATCACATACAAAGGAGTGCGCTTGTGGCGGTGAATATAATCCTCTATTTAAGACCACAATAGACAAAAAGGGACGAGTTAGGCTAACAGGGCGTAAACAATATCAATGCTCAAAATGCAGGTATCAAATCGCCCCAATGACAGACAGCATTTTTGAAAAGTCCCATTTACCTCTAAAACAATGGTTTCATGCTATTTTGATATTCTCAAACGCCAAATCAGGTATATCAGCTAAAGAAATGCAAAGACAGCTAAATGTTACCTATAAGACCGCTTATAGGGTATTAAAGCAAATCAGAGATAGTATAGGGCAAGACACAACCCCACTGCGAGGCAATGTGGAAATGGACGAGGCGTTTTTTGGCGGTAAAGGCAATGGCGGAAAATATAATAAAAACTATTCTGATGTTATGGCAAGTAAAGCTAAGGTTATCGCCGCCATTGAGCGTGAGGGTGACATGAGAGCCAAGAAAGTACCAAATCTAACCGCCAAAACGATTGATGGTTTTTTGAAAGATAATGTGCAAATTGAAAATACCAGACTTCTAACAGACGAGAGCAACCGCTATGATAACGCCAGCAAAGAATACCACCGAGAAAGCGTTAATCACTCAAAAAAAGAATATGCCCGGGGGGACATACACATAAACCATGTAGAATGGTTTTGGAAACATGTAAAAGCCTCTTTGCGAGGCACATACAAATCTATTTCGCAGGAGCAGTTGCAGAGTTATCTTGACCAGTTTGTTTGGCATTGGAACAACCGAGGCAACGACAGGCTACGCTTCGCTTCTTTGCTTTCTGCGGTCGTGAAGAAATAATCTTTTTTAGTAGATTGTGGAATGGAGTTTGGGCTTGTTGTTTTTTCATAGTTGTTGTAGTATACTATCAATATAAAAATACTTCAACATATAAATTGAAATTTATGTTTTCTCCATTTCAAATAATCTCTACGATAGGGATAGTGTCTGTCTTAGGGGCTTTTATCTATATTGGAAGAAAACTCCAGATTTTAGATAACTTAAAAGAAACATCAGATAAAACAAAAATAAATCTAGATGTTGTTTGCAAGTATTTAATGAAAAACCATACAAAATTTGATCCTTCAGAATTGCAGACTTTTAGTCCGTTTCAACTCACAGAAAAAGGTAAAAATTTCATTAAAGAAATTGGTTTTGACAATGTGTTTGAAAAAAATAAAGAAGTTTTTTTTAGGTTTATAGATAATGAAAACCCAAAATTAAAATTTGATGTTGAGAACAGTTCAATAAAGTCAGTGGTTACACTGTATGATGAGCCTTATATGGAATTTTTGAAAATTTATCAATACAATAACCCAAGTAGGAGTCTAGAAAATATATCTCCAACTTTGGGTGTTTATATTAGAGATAAATATTTAGAAGAACATCCAGAAATTACACAGTAGTAATTTATTTTATCCACATATAGCAATAAGCTATTTGCAAAAAAAAGTGTATGTGTTATAGTTATAGATGCATACTATAATTCTTGTACTATTTATTTTAACGTAATTAAAAGAAGGTTCAATGAATGCCATACTATACCTGACTGAAAGGACAGGATTGTAGTATGCAAACACAGTCTATTCTACGCGTTAAAAACGTAGGTTAGGTGTTAGGTGACATTCATTGAGCTTTTTTTGTTGTGATAGACCTTTACAATCCCTCTTGTCTTTTGTGCACGGTGTAGGACGAAATGAAAAATGAAAACTATGGAAATATTAGTACACCCAATTACTGGGTCGCCGAAAAGGTGCTTTCCATCACCTTGTGGTAATTTTACATTATGTAATTTTACTGTCAAAGATGGAAAAATATGGAGATATGCCAAAAACACAATATATCTACTATTACCGAAAAAACACAAAAAGAAAAAACAAAAAGATGAGAATAATTTAATTAAAAAGAAAAACGAGCCAGTCGCAAAACAAAACTCGTAATTCTATAAAATAATTTTCGTCCTACCTCTCACAAGAGGCAAGGGGAATTGTAAAGGATTAAAATACCCTTTATCATCTAATTGTGTCATCTTAGTTTAACTGGATAGAACGCGAGCCCGCTAAGCCTGAGGTAGTGGTTCAATCCCACTAGATGGCACTATTAGATGATAAAAAGTACTTTGATTAAATGGTTGCAACATTATCATATTTAGTATTTTTTGTCAAGTGTAGAAATGAGACAAAAAATAGCCTATCAAAAAATGGCTTTAAAATTTAAAATGATTTTTTAGCTCCCCTCATAAAAATATATGAAGAATTAACCTACTGGCATTATACCAGTTTTTTTTATTTATACCAAGCGGTTGCTAAACTGTGAACTGTGGATAAATAATGTGTTCATATATACCTTTTTTGAACACTAAATTTATGTTATTGAGTACATAATTTATCAATTATGTCTAAAAGGGATACATAAGGAATATTAACTATACAGATATTTGACAAAAATTATATTTTGTGGTAGGTTATGCAGTCATATAATTAATAGACTGTAAGTCTTATTTATGCCTGCTAAAAAGAGTAAAAAAACACTAGGGGATTATATATCTATAATGTACGTGGTTATTATAGTGATTTTGGTATTATTTTTAGCCAAACTTTTGTTTGTAGATAGGGGTAATATATTTATATATGTATATGGCCTTTTGGTTACTTTAGTATTATTAATTACCTTCGTAGTGGCTTTTCGTTTTTATTCTGATCCATATATTGAAGCAAAAAAATATTTAAAAAAGAAAAATAAGATTCCAAGTTTATTTGTTAGTTCCCTTGTTGCTGTACATAATGAAGAAGATGTTATAGTTCAATGTGTAGATTCTTTTCTTGGACAAACTTACAAAAATCAGGAGATTATAATTATAGATGACGCAAGTACAGATAATACAAGAAAGGTTTTAGTAGATAAATATTCGAAAAATAAAAACGTTAAAATTATAAAATTAGATAAAAATGTTGGTAAAAAGCGTGCACTTGCTGAAGGTATGCTTGTGGCCAAAGGAGAGGTCTTTGCATTTTCAGATAGTGATTCAGTACTTGCTCCAGATGCTATTGAAAGAATAGTTACAATCTTTCAAGCAAATCCTGATGTGGGTGGTGTAAGTGGTCATTGTAGAGCTTTGAATGGAAAAAAGAATTTAATAACAAAAATACAAGACTCTTGGTACGAAGGGCAATTCTCAGTAAGAAAAGCTTTTGAGAGTGTTTTTAGTGCAGTAAGTTGTGTATCAGGACCATTAGCGGTATTTCGTCGTTCTGCTATATATAATTATATACCTGCGTGGCAACACGATAGTTTTTTTGGCCAGGAATTTAGGTTTGCAACTGATCGTACTTTGACTGGATTTGTTTTAGGTTCTAATGAACTTGATAAAAGATTAAAGAAAAAATATGCTGGTTCTCCTTTCTTGAAAAAAACTTACCCTCCACAATCTTGGAGAATTATATATTGTAAATCTGCAAGAGCTTTAACAAATGTCCCAGAAACTTTTAGAGCAGTAATAAAACAGCAGGTTCGTTGGAAAAAGAGTTTTATAAGAAACATGTTTTTTACGGGTGAATTTTATTGGAAAAAACATCCTATTGTGGCTACAAACTATTATTTGCATATACTTTTTGTATGGGCGGGTCCATTTATTGCCATAAGGCATCTTGTTTATATGCCTTTAGTTGGTGATATTTATTCAGCAATTATATATTTGGCAGGGATATTTATCATAGGCTTTTCATTCTCATTAGCATGTAAAGCAGAAGACAAGGGTTCACATATATACATGTATAGACCACTTATGAGTTTATTTTCAACATTAGTATTAAGTTGGCTTATATTCTATTCAGCTGCAACTATTAAAAAAATGATATGGTCAAGAGAATAAAAACAATTGAAAAAATATTTTTATTGATAGCTACTGTGGTTATATTGATTATCTTTGGTAGGTATTTTTATACAAGCACTAAGACGTTAGTTAATAATGTTGTAGACTTTGTACAAGATTTAAGATTAAAATGTGGAGATAATGAAGTTCGTTTAAGAATCTCTGGTGGGTATATATGTAGAAGTAAAGATATTGAGTCTTCAGTATGGAAAGATATATTTGATAATTATCCAAAAACTGGTAAGGGTAGAGAAATTGCTTATTCTTTTTTGGATAAAGGTAGTATTGAAGTTGCTGATAAATATTTGGAGGATATTTATCAAATAGATAGATACGAAGATTTCAAAATTGAAGATGAGATAACTTGGGAAGAAGATCCTTTTGATGAAAGATATTGGCGTTTTATGTTTTATAGTCTTAGACATACAAGACATTTATTGTATGCTGGTATAGAAACCGAAAATGAAGAATATTTTAATGAATTAAAAGACATACTAGAGAGTTTTGCTGATGTTGGAATGGAAAAAGAGCAATCTTGGGAAGATTATCATGCTGTTGCCTTTAGATCTATGGTTTTAACAAATAGCTGGTATAAGTTAAGGGAACATAATCAGTTATCTTATGAGTTGAGTACAAAATTATTGAAATCTATTAAGGTGCATGGCGATTTTTTACTAGATAATAACCATTATGAAGCAGAATATAATCATGGTATAAACCAAGCGACAGCTCTTTTAGTTTTGGCTGTTAATTTTCCTGAATTAGATGATGGTGGTAAATGGTTAGAAATTTCTAAACGCAGATTAAATAGCGGTATCGCTGATATTGTAGATGGGGATGGTATTTTAGTAGAAAATTCTCCTTATTATCACTTTTACGCAATGGAAAAGTATTGGGAGATATATAATTATGCAAAAGATAATGATATAGAATTAAGTAGTGAGTTTGAAAGTAAAATAGATAAAACAATTTCATATGCTACATACATATTACATCCAAATTTAAGAATTCCTATTATTGGTGCTTCTTTAGATAGAGAAATTAATTTTTCTAGAGAATATAAAGATATATCAAAACAAGATGATGAATTTTTATATGTTTTAACAAGGGGTGAAGATGGTAAGGAACCATCAAATAAAAGTATATACTATCCAGTTTCTGGACAAACAATTATGCGTTCTGGTTGGGGGAAGGGCGATGATTTTGAAAAACAAACTCAAATAATTTTTGATATTGGTCCTTATAGAACTGAACATAGTGATTTAGATGCTTTGAACTTTGTTTTGTATAGTCAGAGTCAAGTATTAATTGGTGACTCTGGTTTGTACACTTATGAAGAAGGTAAGTATAAGGATTATTTTCATGGCACAAGTGCGCATAATACAGTTGTAGTGGATGGAAAGGATCAAAAAGTTGGTTCTGCTATTGCTATTACTTTTTTTGAGGATGATGAATACTCATACCAAACTGCTTCTCAAAACTTGAATGATGGTGTTGAACATAGTAGGGCTGTAGTTTTGTTAGAAGATGATTTAGTGTTAGTTTTGGACAGTTTGATCTCTGGGGAGGATCATGTATATGAACAAAAATTTCATTTGAATCCAGACGCAGAAATAGATGTTAATAATCTTAAGTTGAATGTTAAGGGTAAAAAAGTTGATTTCAACATACGTCAATTAATAGATAATGGGACTACTGTAGGTACTATTAAAGGACAGGAAGAACCTGTAGATGGTTGGTGTTCTTTTGTATATGAGGAAAAAGTACCTTGTTATTCTGTTTCTTATAAACAAGAAAATAGTAATGCATTTTTTGCCACACTTATAACAATAGGCGATATTGATAATAATTTGGTCACAAAAATTGATAAGGATAATAAAAATATTGAAATAAGTACAGGTAAAAAAGTTTACAATATTAATGTTGAGACAATGTTAGGTGAAGAGGAAATTATAAATGTTTCAAATAATGAAATTAATTCTGCAGATAAGAAACAAATTTTATCATTTAATAGATTTGAAAATTGGAATTTAAACTCTTCTGATGATTATGTGTATAGTTATTTTGATGATACAGGACTTATATTAACTGGTATGAAGCCAGAAGCTGAAATTAAAAAAACTATTGATTTGTCACATAGTAATCTTTGGTTAAGAATGAAAATTGAAAATGCAATGAATGCTGTTGGTGCCTCTATATTATTGTCAAACGATAATTGGAATAATTATGCTTCTTTTAGTCTTTTGAACCCTTACAGATACGAATATAATGAAGAGTGGTTAGATATAAGTATAGGAAAAAGTGGTGTACGTGAAAGAGGTGGCCAATGGAGATTTGGGGAGCCTGGGTTCGACTGGTCTAAAATTGATAGTATTAAATTTAGGTCTACTACAAACAATGGGGCTTACCCTAAAATATTTTTAGATGGACTATATACTATTCCTGAGCAGGAAGGTGGTTCTGTTGTGATTGTGTTTGATGATGGGCACAAGACAGTATTAAAAGCTGCAGACATAATGAGAGAACATGGTATCAAGGGTAATATAGCAGTTATTGCAGATCGTCCAGGTATAAATACTAATTATTTATATTTAGATGATTTGAAGAAACTTCAAAATGAGGATGATTGGAATATGGTAAATCATTCTACTCACCATAGAAATGCAGTAACTTATTATTACGATAAAAATAATTTAAGTGATTATGAAAGAGACGTTGTTGGCGGTCTTAAGTATTTAGAAGATAATGATATAAACTCTGCACCTAATTGGTACATATATCCACATGGTGCCACAAATGAAGAGATAAAGAATATACTTTCTAAGTATTACAAATTTGCTAGAACAACAATTAATTCTCCAGAAGTGTATCCATTTGCTGACCCATATGGTGTTAAAACTTTTTCAGTATATGATGACACACCAGTATCAGCTATTGATTTGGCAGTAAGAGATGCTAAGAAATATAACACAACTTTGTTTTTAACTTTTCATAGAATAAAAATATCACAAGAAGATGATGAAGGATATCCAGTAGATAATTTTGAGAAGCTAATGGACATTATTTCAAAACAAGATATACCCGTAAAGACATTAAGCGAGTTAGATGAGAGTAACAATGAATCTGTAATTGATCTTGTTATAAAAGAATATGTCCCAACTGAGATTGTGTTGGATATAAAAGTCGAGAAAAATAACATAATTAAAAAGATATATAATCTGTTTGTGAGTGCTTTTAGTTTTTCAGATGATTTTAGTGTGGCTGGTAGATTAGAAGAGGTTGGTAGTATGGAAAAGAGTGTTAGTGAAAATTGGTGGGTTAATTCAGGTTCTTATTTTATAAATGAAGATGGTGTTGGCATGACTCTACAAGGTGAGTTGTCAGAGGATGATAAATGGAGAATAAAATATAATGAATATAATTCTGATGAAACTGATGATGGTTATCATTCTCAGAATATTTTTAGATTAATAAATAAAAATAAACTATTAAATTATCAACAAGAAGTTTATTTTAAGGTTATTGAAGACAATTTAAGTAAAAGTGAACATAGATATGAATCAAATGCCTTATTGTTGTTTAGTAGGTATTTAGATCAAAATAATTTGTATTATGCAGGTATAAGGGTAGATGGTAATGCAGTTATAAAAAAGAAAATAAATGGTAAATATTACACACTTGCATCTGAAAAGATATTAGATGGTACTTATAATAGGGAAACAAATACAAGTTTGTTAACTAAAGAAAAATGGATTGGTGTAAGAAGTGAAATAAAAAATAAAGATAATGGTGTTGAAATTACCCTTTTTACAAAAACAGATAGTGGAACTTGGAAACAAGCGGTACAAGTTTTTGATGATGGGGAGAGTTTTGGTGGGGCAGCAATCACTAAGAAAGGTTACTCTGGAATTAGAACAGATTTTATGGATGTAGAGTTTGATAATTATTTGTTAGAAGAAATAAAGTAAATTTTATGGATCAAGTATTAATTTTAGCCGCAGGAAAAGGCACAAGAATGAATTCAGATAAACCTAAAGTATTACATGAATTGGCAAATAAACCAATGTTAAAGTATGTATTTGAGGAAGCTATTTCTATTTCTCCAAAACCAATAACAGTTGTTGGTTATGGTCATGAGCAAGTACGTAGATGTCTGGAAGGGGAAAGTACTACTTATATTATTCAAGATAAACAGTTGGGTACTGGCCATGCTGTTTCATGTGCGAGAGATTATATTGACAAGGAAGGTTCTAAAAATATTTTTATACTTCCTGGTGATCACCCTCTTATTAAAGCAGAAACTTTGAAGAAAATTGTTGAAATACATAAGGAAACATCAGCTATTGTTACTATTGGAACTGTAAAAGTACCAAATTTTGAAGGAGTATTTTCTCAATTTTTACATTCAGGAAGAATAGTAAGAGATGAGAATGGGAAAATTGTAGAAATAATTGAATATAAAGACGCCACTGACAAACAAAAAGAAATAACAGAAGTTAATGTAAGTTATTATTGCTTTGATTCAAGGTGGTTATGTTCTAACTTGAGTAAACTTGGAAACACTAATGCATCTCAAGAGTATTATATTACTGATCTTCCTAAATTGGCCTCATCTCAAAAACAGGTGATTTCTTCTTTTGAGATTTTAGAATATTTTCAGGCATTAGGTGCTAATACACCAGAACAATTAACTAGATTGGAACAATATTTGTAAGTTTGTCTGTAGCAAAAAGTAGCTATAAAGATATTTTTTGGTGAAGATAAGCAAATTTCACAGAGAAAGGTTTTTCATTGATGAACAATGAGATCGCACTGTTCAGCCCAATTTTCAACGAACAGGAGACGTTGGGCGAGATCTTGGCACGGATTCCAGTCAAAATCGATGGGGTCAAGACTAGACTGTACATAGTCGACGACGGGTCGGAGGATAGAAGTGCAGAAATTGCAAGGGAATTCACCGATAACGTAATTGTACTGCCCCATAATATGGGGGTCGGTGCTGCGACTAAAGTGGGGTTACAAAAGATCGTACAAGACGGCAACGCAAGTCATGTGATCAAGTTCGACGCCGACGGACAACACGATATTGAGTTGATTCCTAGGGTTTACAGACTCTTGAGTCATCACGACGTCGTGACCTGCTCCAGGTTTCACCCTGAATCTGATCAGTCCAGTACTCCGTTGGACAGGTTGATCCTTAATATCACGTTTTCGAGCGTGTTTAAAGCCATCACAGGAGTTGCACTTTCGGATGTACGTACAGGGTTTATGGGATTCAGGATAGAGCATGTTGAGCTCGTAGCTCCACATTTGATCGTGGAGAGGTATGGAATTCCCATCGAACTCTTGTTACGTGTTTGGAACGGGAGAGCAGATGTTAGTTTCTACGAGATACCTCACCCAGCGATGTACTACGAAGACATTTCTCAGAAACTGAACCACAGGTATTCGACGGAGACGTTGGATGCCAAAAGTCGTCGGGTATCCGACGCATACAATGCCGTCCTGAGGGTGGTGGACGACATGAATCTAGACATCAGAGGAGAGATGTTCATGAATAATGGCTTTGGCTTAATTAATTCATCCAAGGGGGAAAAGCAAATGATAGCTGTGTGATAAAACACAAAAACAAAAGCTACTTTTAAGGGTCGTGGAAACACGACCCTTTTGATTTATAGATTTTTATTAGAGTTTTAAATATGGTATTATTATAATATGCAAAATATAATTTTAAAATGATTATGTTAAGTAATAAAGTAAATTTTATTGATGGATTTTATTGTGTTTATCAAAACATTATAATAAGTAAAAATAAAATTATTGATTAATAATTTTTTGTTGATAGGATTAGTTTAGTAAAATAAGTTAGATTATGAGTGAAAAAATATTACAAGAAATTTTAGATATTGCTAGAGAAAACACAAATTCTCTTAATTTTCTTAAGGAAAGAATGATCACTAAAGATGATATTGTAAATCTATTAACAAAAGATGATATATATAAATTAAGAAAGAGTGTAGTTAAAAGTTGTAATGGTTTTTATATTTTTTATGATTATATTTTACTTTAAATAGGTATTTAAATAAGTATTTTTTAAAATATGTCTAGAAGAAAATTAGAGGATAAAAATGTGAGAAAATTAACTAGAATTGGTAATAAAAGTATTGGTTTGACTTTACCAATTGATATTGTACGAGATTTAAAGTGGAAAGAAAAACAAAAAGTTGTGGTAAAAAAAAGAGGTAAAAATATAGTTTTAAGTGATTGGAAAAAATAATTAACCTATATTGAACAACAGAAATAGGCGAGTTTAAAGTCTATTTTTTGATTTGATTTTTGCCACTATTTCATATAATATACACCCACTATGGGAAAGTTTACTCATCTACATATACACTCACATTATTCATTGCTCGATGGTTTGGTCAGGATTAAACCGCTTGTTCAATATGCCAAAAAAAATGGTTTTGAGGCTATTGCTTTGACTGATTCTGGAGTAATGTATGGGGCTATTGAATTCTACAAAACTTGTTTGGCAGAAGGTATAAAACCGATTATTGGCATGGAGGCATATGTGTGTCCTAGAAAAATGTCAGATAAAGATCCTCAAATTGATAAAGAGTATCATTCTTTGATTTTGCTTGCCGAAAATTATGATGGTTATAGGAATTTGATCAAACTTTGTTCATTTGGTCAGACTGATGGATATTTTGATGGTCGGCCGAGAATAGATAGAGCTACAATAGAAAAATATGCAAAAAATATTATTGCTTTGTCAGGCGACATCAGAGGTGAAGTATCTCAACTCTTGAAACAAAATAAATTGGCAGAAGCCAAAAAAGTTGCAGAATATTATAATAAAGTTTTTGGTGATAATAATTTTTATTTGGAATTGCAAGATCATCCGGCTATTGAAGGGCAGATAGATGTGAATACCAAAATGATTCAGTTGTCCAAAGATACTGGTATTCCATTAGTAGTAACACGAGATGTGCATTATTTGCATACTGATGATGCTGAGGCTCAAGATGTTTTGCGATGTATTAGTAATGGTTGGCGAGTGGACCAAATGAGTAGAGAAGATTTTCGTCAAGTTGATAGGTCATTAAATTTTGAAGAAGATATTGCTTCTAGATTTAGGCATGTGCCTGAGGCGATTGAAAATACTGGCAAAATAGCTGATAGAATCAATATTGAAATAGAGTTAGACAATTGGCATTTTGCGCCAGTAGAGTTGCCAGAAGGTATTACCTATGATGAAGAGTTGAGAAGATTGGCATATGCAAATGTTGAGAAATTTATGTCGCGAAGTAAAGAAGTGGACGATAGATTGGATTATGAATTAGATATTATCAAGACAAAAGGGTATGCGCCATATTTTTTGTGTGTAGCTGATTATGTGAAGTATGCCAAATCAAATGGGATTGTAGAATCAACTCGTGGTTCAGCAGCGGGTTCATTGGTATCATATGTCATTGGGATTACCACAGTTGATCCGATGCGATTCAAACTTCCGTTTGAAAGATTTTTGAATCCGTTTCGTCCTAGTCCACCCGATGTGGATACAGACTTTGCTGATGATAGGCGAGACGATATGATCAAATATGTGACGGACAAATACGGCAAAGATAAAGTGGCGCAGATTATTACTTTTGGAACGATGGCAGCGCGCGCTAGTGTGCGTGATGTTGGCCGTACTCTTGGGTTTTCATACAATTTTTGTGACCAAGTGGCCAAATTAATTCCTATGGGTTCACAAGGCTTTGCGATGACGATTGAACGTGCTTTGAAAGAAGAGCCAGATTTGAAAAAATTGTATGAAACTAATCCAGATGTAAAGAAGCTTTTGAATTTGGCGCAAAAAGTAGAAGGTTGCGCTCGTCATACTTCTATTCATGCCGCTGGTGTAGTGATTTCGCCAACAGATTTGACTGATTTTACACCGGTACAATATGAAACTGGTGGAGACAAATTAGTGACTCAATATGAAATGAAATCAGTAGAATCTGCTGGAGTTTTAAAAAATGATTTTTTGGGGATTCGGAATTTATCAATTTTGGGTAAAGCAGTAGAGTTCGTAGAAAAAACTACTGGAGAAAAAGTAGATATTTATTCTCTGCCATATGATGATAAAAAAACTTTTGAAATGTTGTCGCGTGGAGAGACAATGGGTGTTTTTCAATTGGCTGGTTCTGGGATGACACGTTGGCTAAAGGAGTTAAAGCCGACTAATATTGACGATATTATGGCAATGGTGGCGTTGTATCGTCCTGGGCCGATGGAATCAATTCCAGAATATATCAAGAGAAAATATCATCCAGAATATATTACTTTTTTTGATGAGAGATTGAGAGATATTTTGCAAGCATCATTTGGATTATTGGTTTATCAAGATGATGTTATGTTGACGGCAATTGAATTGGCTGGCTATGATTGGATGGAAGCTGATAAATTTCGCAAGGCTATGGGCAAGAAAATTCCAGAAGAAATGGCCAAGCAAAAAGAAAAATTTTATCAAGGTTGTGCTGAATATGGTAAAGTAAAAAAAGAGATTATTGATGAAATGTGGACGGCGATTGAACCTTTTGCCGCTTATGGTTTCAACAAAGCGCATGCGGCTAGTTATGGTGTAGTAGCCTATCAGACTGCCTATATGAAAGCCAATTATCCAGTCCAATATATGGCGGCTGTTTTGCAAGCTGAGTTTGGGGACGCCGAAAAAGTTTCTTTGATTGTGCAGGAATGCAAACGGATGAATATTGAAGTATTGCCACCGGATGTTAATGAGAGTTTTAGAAATTTTGCTATGGTTTCAAAACCGGGTGAAAAAGGCAGGATTAGATTTGGTTTGTCTGCTATCAAAAATGTTGGTGAGCATATTTGTGAAGTAATTTATCGTGAAAGAAAAAACAATGGTACATATCAGAGTTTGGAAGATTTTTTGATGCGGGTAAAAGATAAAGATTTGAACAAGAAGTCGGTTGAGAGTATGGCAAAATCTGGTGCATTGGATTGTTTTTTAATTGATAGGGGAATATTGTTGGCAAATATTGAGAATATATTATTTTTTATAAAAGATTCTCGTGAAAAAAGTGTTTCAAATCAGAATTCGCTTTTTTCTGGAACGCCAATTTCATTTGATAATAAAGTAACCTTAAAAGAAGCTGACAATGCAACTATGGATGAAAAATTATTGTGGGAAAAAGATTTGCTTGGGCTTTATGTTTCTTCACATCCTTTTAGTTTTTATAAAGAAGTTTTGAAAAATGTTACAGTTGATTTGTGTGATATTGAAGAGTATGACAGAGATAAAATGGTGGTGGTGGGTGGTGTGATAGAAGGTTTAAAAAAGATGATTACCAAAAAAGGAAAAATAATGATGTTTGTATCTATTCAAGATTTGAGTGGTAATATGGAGTTGTTGGTATTTCCAAAGACATATGAGCAAACACAAAGTTCGTGGGTGGTGGGGGCGGTAGTGTGTGTGGTAGCAAAAACTCCACGAGAAGTCGGAGATAATAAATTGTTTGTTGAAAAAGTCTATGTATTGGATAAAGAGAATGTAAAAGGTGTGGCAGGTTTGTTTGCTTTAGGTGAAACTTCTACAAAGAAGAAAATACAAGAAAAATATATGGTATTAAAAATTAATAAAGAGGAATTAAGAGAGCACACGCAGAAGCTTAAAGAGATTTTTGGAGAATATTCTGGGCCATATATATTATATATGCAAGTAAATGGGAATATAATAAAAACTCAAACATTTGTTGACCCATGTATAGAGTTGAAGGACAAAATAAAAAGTATTTTAGGGGTGGACCGTATAGAAGTTGGATCTTAGTCTAGGTCATTTAGTGATTTGATACTCTTGTTATTGTGGATTCTATCAATACATTCAGCAAACTTTTTTGTGACAGAGACTATCTCATGGTTTTTAAGATTGTGATTTTCAGTAGGGATGGTGTCTGTAGTGAGGAATCTTTCAATGGGTGAGTTATTTAATTTTTCATCAGCTTCAGGCCCAAGTGCAGGATGAACGACACAAGCGTCAACAGATTTGGCGCCAGCGTGTTGTAGCAAATATTCTGCATCTTTGATGAGTGTACCACCGCTTTGAGTTTCATCATCTATGATAAGAACTTTTTTGTTTTGTACATCCCCGATTACGCCTTTTATGGTTACTTTTTCATCGTTGCCATCTCTGCGTTTATCCATAATTGCTACTGGCAAGTTTAATCCATCAGCATATATCTTTAGCATTTTGGCTGCTCCAGCATCACCAGCTACTAGACAATAATTTTCCAAATCCCAATTTTCTTTCAAATATTTTATAATTTCTGGCGCAGCAATCAAATGATCACAAGGGAAGGAAAAGAATCCTTGTACTTGAGGAGAATGTAAATCCATAATTAGGGCATGATCTGCGCCAGCTGATTCTAGTAGATCTGCTATTAAACGAGCAGTGAGAGAAATCCGAGCTTGATCTTTTTTGTCAGAACGCACATAAGGCATGTATGGGAATACTACAGTAATTTTGCCAGCAGAAGCGCTACGCAAGGCGCGAATTAACATAAATAATTCCATTAAGTATTTGTCTACTGGTGGCACTTGGGTTTGGATTATAAATACATCGTCGCCTCGGATTGGTTCATCAATAGAGACAAATTGATTGTCATTACTAAAAGTGCGAATTGTCGTTTTTGTTTCTTCAACTCCAAGATGTTCACATACTTTTTGAGTAAATTTTTTGTGACTGGTGCCACCGATGATACGCAGGGTCATATTTTTTATGAGGTTAATTAATAATTAGAGATTATCATTATTATTTACTCATTATTATTTGTGTATACTTTCCAATTTGGATCAGCTTCAATAGTCTTCCAATCTGTATAATTATTTTTAATTGTTTTGTAATATCCAGCCACAGCAATCATAGCTGCATTATCCATGGTATATTTCATCTCAGGTATTAGGAGTTTGGCATTAGTTTTATTAATTGTTTGGCCGAGTGTTTCGCGAAGTTTTTTGTTTGCGCTGACTCCGCCTGCGAGTATGACAGTTTTTGGATTAAATTCTTTTATGGACCTGATTGTTTTAGTAGTTAGGACATCAACTATGGCTGTTTCAAAACTGGCGCAAAAATCTTGTTTATTGAATTTTGGATTGTCGCGCAACCAATAAAGTGCAGAAGTTTTAAGGCCAGCAAAACTAAATTCATAACCGGTTTGGATCATCGGGCGAGGGAAATCAATTGCTTTAGGATTGCCATTTTCAGCTTCTTTGGATATTTTGGCACCACCGGGATATTCAAAGCCAATCAGTTTGGCAACTTTATCAAAAGTTTCTCCAGATGCATCATCACGGGTTTTGCCAAGTAGTTCAAATTTATTGTGATTTGTCATGAGAAGTAGTTCAGTGTGACCACCACTAACTACTAGACAAATGGCTGGAAATTCTATTGTAGTTTTTTCGGCTTTGAGCTCTACTGAGTGGATATGTCCATCTATATGGTTTACACTGACAAGGGGGATATTCCATAAATTTGATAAGGTTTTTCCAGTCTCTACTCCAACCAAAAGGCCAGTGATGAGTCCAGGGCCTGATGTGACGGCAACTACATCTGGTTTATTTTGGTTTTTCATTACTTCTTCTACTACGGGGATAATGTTTTCTGCATGCATTCGTCCGGCTATTTCAGGGATGACACCACCATATTTTTTGTGAACTTCAATTTGGCTTGAGGTCTTTTCTGATACCACAACAAAGCCATTTTCAGTGGCTTCAACTAATGCGACAGATGTATCGTCGCAAGATGATTCAATCCCTAGTATATGCATATTCACAACCATTATATACAAAGTAAATGGTCTAGTCAAAATTTGTAATTAGAACTGGAAAAATAGTGTGTATTGTCTATATTGTAAAATAATGAATTACTGGATCCCAGCCTACGCAGGGATGACATATTATGTTTTGATGGGATAGGTGTGAAATTATCCCCATAATAATATTGACAAAAGTACTTAAATATGTTAGAATTTTTTATTCTTTTGTATTTGCAATAACTGTATAGACAAAGGGAAAGGAGATTCGAGATGGCTTCTTACAACCAGAACAATGTCAAGAGGGACAACGCTTGTCCCTATTGCCGTGGCAAGTGGCTTCATTCCAAGAGCCAGAGGGACGCCTGTCGGCGGGGTGTCTTCGTCGGCAAGCGGAACGGTGGCGATGGCTTGCCACCGAAGGACTTGAAGCAGGAGGTCAACAACAAGAGGAGGTAGATACTCTTTCAACAAGTAGTCTCCGTTACTTCGGAGCTACGCACCAGTACAACTGAGTTTATCGGTTTGACTGGTGCTCCGAAGTAAATATAACAAATTAAAATCCCCAAACTAGGGGATTTTAATTTGTTATAGAGTATATTGATTTATTAAACATCTTAAACAAAATTGAGTTTAGCTTTTATCGTCTGTTCCTTCATACAAATGTTCCCATTCACCATCTGTAATTTTTTTATAACCTTTTTCTGTTAGTAGTGGTTCAAAAATTTTATTCCATTTTTGTGGATCAAGTCCTAGACTCGGTTCATGGATTACTCTATGCAGTAAGCCTTTTTTGTATTGTTTGGCTTCTTCTTTGATATAGTCTAATATTTTTTGATAAAGAATAATGCCAGTACCGGCTGGAAGTGAATTTTTTTTATCGTTTTCATTTGTAATTTTTTCTCTAGAAATTCTGACATTAACTTCACTATCAGGATTGTTAGTATCTGCATCAAAATTAATATCTCCCCACAAAATATGATCTAGCTCATTTTCATCATCAAATAAATCAAAACTTATTCGTATTGCGCGATTGTCTCTATTGTTTACAAGTTTACAATTGTATGTTTTATTGTCGATAATCATTTTTATTTCTGCTGTATTTCTTTTATCTGAAATATTTTTCCACATAATATCTGAAAAATTAAATTCTTCAAAATTTATTGGTTTATCATTTTTAAAGTCTGTGTTTATTTCACGGATAGAATCTAGTTTAGACATATGTAGAATATAGTAGTTATTTTATGGATTTTATTTTTTTACAAACGGTATGTCAGTCATTTTGGCCTCTGCTTTTTGCAAATTGTTCATACCTTCTTTTAATAAATTTAGTAGTATTGTGGCCATTTGAAATTTGTCAGGTCTTTTTGGATCTAGTTTAAGATTGATATTGGGACCACCAATAGGTGCATTTGGTACATATTCATATTTACTTACTATATCTTCTTCATCATGAGAATACACACTTTCAGTTGGTTTATAAATCCCTATAAGCGCTTTGAAACCTTTCCAAGCACTTAATTTGGCTAGTATTTTCCATAAACTTATAGGAATTTCTTCATGCACATGTCTGGTTTGTGAAACAATTTTTTCTACCTTTGTTTCAGGTTTGTTTGTTTTTCTATTTGTTTCTGCATCTAAATATATATTTTGTCTGTTGGTATCTAATATTTTTACATTTCCATCTGGATTTACTTGTACTCGAAAAGCTGGTTCATTTTTTTCTTGTATAGAAAAAACATAATTGGGATTATTGGCTTCAGAAGGGCTGTTTGCTAGTTGTCTTATTGACCACCTATCATAACTATCATCATTTATAGAGTAGGTTGTGGCACCTTCAAGAGAAATTTTTAAATCACCAAAATTAAAATGTAATAATTCATCATGTTCTTTATAAATTTTATGCCACTCTTGTTCTGGATTTGTGATTTCGTTAATTTCTGGATAACTTTCTAAATTTACTATGGTATCATATCGTTTTTTGTTATCAACAAGATCATTATATTCTTTAATTATTGGACCTAATTTTTCAAAATTTGTGTCTATTTGTACTTCGCCGTTGCTAGCTATGCCCTGGATATTAGCTCGGCTATTACCTGTTTCTCTTATTCTTTCCAAAGTTTTATACATATCAACAATAGGTGGAAATTGCCGTTCTCTTTGTTCTTTTTTTTCTAAATTGGTTGCCAATGAATCTGGAGTTGCTAGGTTAGTTGGTTGATTGGTTAACGAAACTTCGCTTGGAGGTCTTTTTATTAATTCATTACTCATAAAGGTTAAAATTGATAAATATATAGTTAATAATAAACTTAAATTTTATAATTGTCAAAATCTTTTATATAAAATTACATAAAGTCCAAATAAAAAATAATCAAAATGTGATAGCAGAGTTTTAAAATTTCAATGTAATAAAAAACGGTTTTTAGCCGTTTTTTATTACATCATTTCCATTATAGCTATCACTTCTTCTGGGTAAGTTGGTATCACTGTACCATTATAATACCAGAGTTTTTCCATAGTATCAGCATCTTTATAATATTTGGCTGTATTAGGATTATGTCCACCCAAGTTCATTGATACCACATCAATTGCTTCAGAAAAATCTTTAAATTTGATTAGAGCTCCTCCCCAACCAAACGGATTATTATTCATCAAGCGCTTTCCTCCAGATGATTCACGGACGCCAATGGCGGCCAAAAGACGAGGGTCGATATTATACTTTTTGGCAGAGTCAACAAATGTTTTGCCGTAGCCTGCCAATGGCATATCGCGTTTTTTAAAGTATTCATCTATTCTTTGTGCTTGTTCTTTATCTTCATTTTTTTCCATTTTTTCTTCATCTATTTTTTCCTTAGCGTCCTCATATATGGTGGTTATATTATATGGGACAGAGGAATAAGATAGTAATGTTTGTGTGGTGTTGAATATATTGAATATTCCAGAAAAGATAAAAAAATCAGTTTTAGCATGGGTTTGTGATGGATACAAAATGACTGTCATCGCAAACAGTGTAGTAACTAGCTTTTTAAGGGTATTTTTTGGCTTATTTATCATAATTTTCTTTAATTTAAAAGATACCTATAGTGATAGGTACCTCGTTAAATAACCTGAAATTATAGCACAAAATAAGCTTTTTGTCAAGGGCTTTGGGTGGATGTATTATTTATCATAATCTAGAGCATTGATTAAGCTGTTTAGACTGTTGGTTATTTGAATACTTCTTAAAGTTAGTAGATCATCTTTGCTATGGTAATTACCCCATTTATCAAAACTTCGTGCAGTAGTAAATCCAGCCTTTTTAACCATTTCAACAGTAGTAGAAGAATATAGTCCAAATGGATAAGCAAAAGTGGTGATTGTTTTGCCTAAATGCTTTTCAATAATTTCTTTGCTTTTTATTATTTCTCTGTCAAGTTCAGTTTGATCTTCTATTTTCCAAAGATAAGGATGGTAGTGGCTATGGTCACCAAATTCCATATTTGCCTCAGACATTTCTTTTATTTGTTCCCAAGATAAATAATTTTCATGGTCTATGGCATTGGTAAAGATATAAAAGGTGGCAATATTATTTGTTTTTTTGAGTATTGGAAAAGCATGGGTATATTGGTTTTTCCAGCCATCATCAAAATTAATAATAACAGGATTTTCTGGTAACTTTTTTCCTTGAAAATAATTAAACAAATCATCAAAAGTGATAGTAGTATAATTATTTTCATTTAAGTACTGCATCTGTTTTTCAAACATTTCCGGAGAAACTGTAAAAGTTTTTTCGTCTTGGGTTGGGTAGTTGCTCATTGGTTTTATGCTGTGATAGACAATAATTGGTACTTTTACAGGGGTTATATCAATTTTGACAGTTGCCTGTATTTCATTATTTTTAGTCTGGGTTGTTTGTCGTACCATGGTAGAAGAATAGATTTTTTTGAGAAAAATAAAATAACAATTTAATAAAACAATTATTAATATTGAGAAAATAATGACTATTAATTTTTTATTATTATTTTGCATTTTTTAATTATATCACAAAAAACAACTCCATTATAAAGATGGCGTTGTTTTGGTAGCCCTAAGGGGAATCGAACCCCTGTTACCAGGATGAAAACCTGATGTCCTAACCACTAGACGATAGGGCCATTTTTTTGGATAACGAGAAAATTATACTATTTTTTGTTGGTTTAGTCAAGTATAGAAAATAGAAAAGGCCCGTTTGACTGGGCCTGTACCTCGTAGCTAGGCAAAACCTGCTTGGACGCTTTTCATGGTGAATTGCTCCTTGTTTTTGCTTTGCCCTCACTGTCTCATGAGGTTGGAAACAATGTACTATATTTTCCTTGTTTTGTCAAGAGTATTTATACACATTACCAAAACTTGACAAGATTAAGCTATTTTGTTAATATATGCGTAATATATGTCCCAATTAGGGGCAAACCGCAGACAGTAGCAGGGTATAACCCTTAATAAGCTACCGAGGTAATCCTAACTTTATTTTTTTAAATAAATAAAAGGTCGAGGATATCCAAGATGTCTGTGGTGAAAACCACAGTTTTTTATTGAAAATTATGGCAAAAACAAAACAACAAAAAGAACAAAGTTTACAAGTATTGGTTGATGGTATCAAAAATTCCAAATCAGTAGTTTTTGCAAACTTTCAAGGTTTGAAGGTTTTAGAATCTGAAGAGCTTCGCAGTATATGTCGCGAGCAAAATATTACTTATGTTGCTAGTAAAAAGACATTACTTAAAAAGGCTTTGACTGATGCAGGTTATGATATTGATACTAAAGCATATGAGGGTGGAGTAGCAGTAGTCTTTGGAAACGAAGATGAAGTTGCGCCGGCTCAAACTGTTGCTAAATTTGCTAAAACTCACAAAGTTGTTAGTGTATTTGGTGGGTTATTAGAAGGTAAATATATTGATGCTGTCAAAGTAACTGAATTGTCACAATTGCCAAACAAGCAACAAATGCTTGGTCAGTTGGTTGGCACATTGAATGCGCCTATTTCTGGCTTTGTAAATGTATTGGCTGGAAATTTGCGTGGTTTGGTGAATGTTCTAAATGGAATTAAAGAATCTAAAGTATAATAATATAAATATATGTCAGAAGAAAAAAAAGATGTAGAAGTACCAGCAAAGTTCAAATCCTTGGTTGAGGAAGTTGAAAAAATGTCAGTACTTGATCTTTCAGAACTAGTTAAAGTTCTAGAAGAAAAATTTGGAGTTAGCGCTGCAGCCCCAATGGCAATGATGGCAGCTCCAGCTGTTGGTGGTGGTGAAGCCGGTGGTGAATCAGCAGAAAAAACTGAATTTACAGTTGAGTTGACTGAAGCAGGTGGAACAAAAATAGCGGTTATCAAGGTAGTTAAAGAATTGACTGGTCTTGGTTTGGCTGATGCTAAAACATTGGTTGACAGCGCTCCAAAAGTTGTCAAAGAAAATGTTGCTAAAGCAGAAGCTGAAGAAATGAAAAAGAAGATTGAAGAAGCTGGTGGTAAAGTAGTTTTGAAATAAATTCGTTTTCAAAAAGACCCTTTTAGTAAAGGGTCTTTTTGTTTTGTAATTTTTTTGTTAAAATATAAATATAAATATAATGGGAATTATTATTCACTCCCTGCCTGCCGGCAGGCAGGATTCTCGCCTTGGGCTCCGAGGCATTTGTCTGTTGGGGCAAATGAATCCGTTCATAATAATTCCCATTATATTTAATATTATAATATGATGCAAATAAAGTTTAGAAAGATTACTCATTTATTGATTTATTATTTAACGCCAGTGTTTCTGTTAATATTGGCAACACAAATTAAAAGTTTGGAGTTTTTTAAATTACTCGGACAGAGTGCATTGTATTTGTTGGGTGTGATTCTTTTTGTTAAGCCACTGGCTGCGATATTCAAATTAAAAATATTTTGGAAAATTGTTTCGTATAGGCGTGAATTGGGAGTATTAAATTTTTGGTTATTTTTTTTCCATTTTGCTGGTATGAATTATATGTATCAATTTTACAAACCAGAATATTGGGGAAGTTTGGGGACACCAATTTATTGGGGATTGGTGGCAGGACTAGGTATGACAATTTTGACTCTTACGGCCAATAATTATGCTATCAAAAAATTGAAAAAGAATTGGAAAAAGCTTCATTATTCTGCATATTTTGTGATGTTTGCGGCTTTTGTGCATGTAGCGCTTACAAAACAAGAAGTTGTAAAATACGCATTAATTTTTGCTTTGTTTGTAATTTTGAAAGTAATTGAATTTAGAAAAATAAAAAAACCGACTAATTAGTCAGTTTTATTATTGAATGCCGAATCTATGTATTTTGTTGTTGTCTAGAACATAGACAACTTTTTTTTCTTCGTCTACTACCATTCCAGTTGGGTTTTGCCATGAGTCAGATGTATATTGTTGCATCATTTGACCAGTTTTATTTAGGACCACAACTCGTTTGTTTGTGGGCTCTAGTATGTACAAGTATTTTAAGTTGTTGTATGTCCAAATTGTGGTTGGTTTATCAAGAGCTGGATCTAGTCCAGTGATGGTAAATTCTTGTTGTTGACCAGAAGTAAATTTGAGGATTTCTCCATTTGATTTTAGTAAAAACAAATCTCCATCTACTGCTAATGAAACACCATCGTTAATGTCTATATCACCTTTGAGCCATGAGCTACCTTTGTCGTAACCAAGTTGGGTGGGATTGTGTTTGTAGATTTTATTGTGAGCTGTATCCATAGTATAGAGTTTTTGACTATATACAAATACATCTGAAATTGATGAACCTTCTGTTGTTGGTAGTTCTTTGGTAGTAATTACGCCTGATTCAGGAGAGTAAAATGCTAGTCCATTGTCATTTGTAAGGAAAACAATTTTATCTTGTTCTTTTGGTGTATTTGCTTTTGTGAGGTTTGGTATGGTTTGATGATCTTTTTTTTCTACAGATCCTGTATTTATATTGTACATATATATAAACAAATCATCTGGACCATAAGCTATAATAGTGTCATTGATGCGAGCAAGTTTTGTTGTTTGTGCTGAAGCTTGTTCTGCAGAAAAATCAGCCACAACTTCTGTGTTTACTGTATTTAAATTTTGGAGTATTTTTAAGTTTGAAAGTATTTCAGAAGCTAGTTGAAGTTTGGTATTTTCTTGTGCTTGATTTTTCATTGGAAGTTTATTTATCAAATCTTCTGCTTCTTTGAGGAGTTCAAAAGCTTTTTTGTCATCTTCATAAATCATGCTTGCCTCAGCAGCGGTTTTTTTGTCGGTAATTGCTTGTACCTGATGTGTATAATCTTGTTGTTGTTTTTCTATATTGTTCATAATTTTAAAATAAATTATGCTTCCAGTAAAAATAACTGCAAGTATTATGGTCAATATGAACAAAATTTTACTTATGAGAGGTAGATTTTTTAGGTAAGTTTTTTTTGCATTGATTGATTCGTGAATGGATTGAATGACCATGGCCCTCTGTCCGCCTTTGTTGGTTATTATTATAAATAAGCTTAATAAACTTTTGCCAATAAAAACAAAAAATCCTTTTATTATTTTTAGGATGGTAGACAAAAGTAACACCAGCGCTCTGCCAAAGTTAACTAATATCATATTAAAGACAGAGTCATATTCTTTTTCTTCTCTTGGTCTGTAGTTGGTTTCTGAGTCATCCTTTTTTTCTGGTGGAGATATAGTGGTAGGTTTAGTTATTTTTTCTTCTGCAAGATCTTCGTTTTCATTGATTTCTTTGTTTAGTGGTTTGATGCGCTTGTCGTTTGGTGGCATAAACATTATTAGTCCACCATAGGATAGACTGTCACGCAAAAATGATAGAATCTTTTGGATATATTCTGAACTTTGTTTTGTGGTCCTAGCTGATAAAGTATTTAGTAATTGTCTGTCTGAAATATGGTTATTTACATGGGGTGTTGCAATATAAAAAAAGTCATTTTCTTTTATTTCACCTTGCATTATGGCAGAGAACAATTGATCAGATGCTTCTGCTTCTTGTTCTAAAATATCATGCAATTGATATTTGTCATTTTTTACAAAAATAACTTTTATGGATGGATTGCCGTGATAACTAAATGATAGTTTGCCTTTTTTTATGGTTCCAATGACACAGTTGAATTTGCTATTATTTTTGTCTAATAATAGATGACCTCGTCTATTTATGTATTCTAGTGTTAATTCAAATGAGTCTTTGTTGTCGGTATCTTTGTTTTCATAATAGCCAGTTTCAATATCATCTATCATTTGTTGCAAAAGTTGAATTTGTTCTTCGTTTCCATTATTTATTTCTGCCAATGCAAAAAAATACCCTTTGTTTTCCTCTTCATAAGGGCCAGTTGGTTCAGTAATATGTAGTAAAACGTGGGATTTTTTGGCGTCTCCACCTTCTACAAAAAATTCTTGCAATTCTACCATACACTTTGACATTTTAGTCTAAGACAATTATACTATATTTCAAAAATACTAACAAGGTAAAATTTAGTTATTTCTGTGATAAAATATAGAGTATAAATAACTGGGTGTACCTTTAAATGATTAATTATTATGCTTGAACATATTTTTGGTTCAAAAACCAGATTAAAATTACTTAAGATATTTTTCAGAAAGCAAGATACACTTTTTTATGTTCGGGAGTTAACTCGCTTACTTGATGTGCAGATTAATGCTGTGAGGAGAGAGTTAGACTTATTATTAAAATCAACTTTGATAAAGGAAATAAAAAATGTATCTGGAGACGGCAAGAGTGGCGAAAAATTGAGAAAGTATTATACTTTAAACAAAGAGTCTATTTTGTATTCAGAGATGCATGCATTACTTATAAAAGAGCATGCATTGGGTGAAGTTCAGTTTACAAGTGAATTAGTAGAAAAAGTAGGTGATGTTAAATTACTTATTTTGAGTGGGCAATTTACTGGAGCCAAATCAGTGCCGGCTGATATGTTGATTGCTGGTGATATCAAAGAAAAGACGATTGCACGAATGATAGACAAATACGAAAAAGAATTTGGTTTTGAGATCAGGTATACTATTTTTACAGAAAAAGAGTTTGTTGATAGGCGTCATGTTATGGATAAATTTTTGTTTTCTATTTTTGAAGCGCCACATGTCAAGGTGATAAATAAATTAGGCGTTTAGATTTTATGTATATACTAATCAATCTTTCAGAATATGACATAATACAATTGGCTCTTTTTGATAAAGATAGTTTGGTTGAGACTAAATATAATGGGCGGAATCGTGAGTTGTTGGAGTCAATGGATACTTTTTTGGTTGACAACAAGTGTGACAAAAATAAATTAAAAGGAATTATGGTGGTAGTAGGCGAAGGAAGTTTTACTAATACTAGAATATCGGCAGTGGTCGCTAATACATTTGGATATGCTTTGCAAATACCAATAATGTCGATTAATAAAAATCAAATTGATAATGTTCAAGAATTAATATCTGAGATTGATAAAATTCCTGTTGGGCAATATGTTTCTGCAAAATATTCGTCTGAACCTAATATTGGTTGATGAAGTTTTTTAGTTGAAGTAAATAAATTTAAATTTATTATATAGATAGTATGTTGTCAGATTATCACAAGTATAGAATTTATGAGATTTTACCAGGATTGTCTATTTGGCTGTCTATTTTTTTGATGTTTTTTTTGACTTTTACCAGACCATTATCATTGGTATATTTTATTATTATATATGATATATATTGGGTTTTGAAAGTTTTTAATTTTTCTGTTTATCTGGTTATAGCGTGGGTACGATTAAAAAAGACTAAAAAAATAGATTGGTTTGCCAAAATAAAAACACTTGATAATGTAGAAGATAAAAGACATTTGATTTTTTTGACTGTCTATAATGAAGAGTGGGATGTAGTAAAGCCAGCTATTAGTAGTATAGTAGAATCAGTGTATGACAAAAATAAATTTACATTAATAATTGCCGGAGAAGAAAAAAAACAGGAAAATTTTGAAAATATATCTGCAAAAACAAAAGAATTTTTTGGAGATCAGTTTGATAATGTTGTGTGTATAATGCATCCAAAAGATTTATTGGATGA
The DNA here is from genome assembly GCA_001782825.1 of Candidatus Magasanikbacteria bacterium RIFCSPHIGHO2_01_FULL_33_34. Classification (GTDB taxonomy): domain Bacteria; phylum Patescibacteriota; class Patescibacteriia; order Magasanikbacterales; family UBA922; genus XYB1-40-15. The sequence goes on along the minus strand of MFPS01000007.1, from coordinate 40,277 downwards.
AATTCCTGGTAAAGGTTCAAATATGCATTTTGCTGAGAGAAAAATGCAAGTATATGTTGATGAGAAAGGTTGGTCATATGAAAATATTATAGTAACTATATTTGATATAGATACCGTGTGTGATAAATATTATTTTAGTTATCTCACATATTTGTATTGCACAAATCCTGATCCAACCAAAACTTCATATCAGCCAGTTGCATTGTATAATAACAATATGTGGGAGTCTCCAGCAGTGTTGCGTGTGATGGCTTTTGGTACTACTTTTTGGTTGATGACAGCTTTGGCTCAACAAGATTCATTGGTTACTTTTTCATCTCATTCAATGAGTTTTCGGGCATTGGTAGACGCAGGTTTTCATGATAAAAGAATTGTTAGTGAGGATTCAAGAATATTCTATCAATGTTTTCTAGCTTATAATGGCAATTATAAAGTAACACCAATGTATATAGCAGTTTCAATGGATACGGTTCGCGATGATAATTGGTGGGTAAGTATTAAAAATTTGTATAAACAACAAAGACGTTGGGCTTGGGGAGTGGAGCATGTTCCATATTTGATTTGGGAATTTCAAAAGAAAGGAAAATTAATACCCCTTAGAAAAAAAATTAAATGGATATGGAATGAATGGGAGGGCAAATGGTCATGGGCATTGGTGGCCATAATTATTACATTTTTACCGCGTCTACCACTTATGATTGCGTCAGATTCTATAAAACAAAGTGCATTGTATTTTAATGCTCCATTTTTGTTGCAGTATTTGATTACTGGGGCGATGATTGGTTTGTTATTATCTGCATTACTGAGTTTTCCATTATTACCAAAAGTCCCACAATCTCATCCAAAGCACAGATATATTACCGTAGTTTTACAATGGATTCTTTTGCCATTTTCAATGATATTTGTCAGTGCTATACCGGCGATTGATGCAGTTACTCATTTGATGTTTGGTAAGTATTTGGGATTTAATGTGTCTCAAAAAAAGAGAAAATAATATATTAAGTAAAGAACAATTTTATTGTTCATTTGGTTTGACTATTAGGTTGTATTGTTATAATGTAGATAGGTTAAAACTTTAATTGATTTAGTTTTTAGATATAATGTATGTGGATTAAAAAAGTTGCAATTGATTTGGGTACGACTAATGTTTTGGTTCATGTGCCAAAGCGGGGTATTGTGATTAATGAACCATCAGTTGTGGCTATTTCTAAGGAAGACAAGAAGGTGTTGGCTGTGGGGATTGAAGCAAAAGATATGATTGGTAGAACACCAGATACGATTATAGCAGAACGACCTTTAAAAGATGGTGTAATTGCAAATTATCATACAACTGAAGCAATGTTGCGTTATTTTATAAACAAAGCGCTTGGTGGTTTTCGTCTTTTTAGGCCTGAAGTTATGATTGCTGTACCGGCTGGTATTACATCAACTGAGCGCCGAGCTGTGATTGATGCAGCGATGGCAGCTGGTGCACGAGCTGCTTATATAATCAAAGAACCGATTGTTGCGGCGATTGGGGCTGATATTCCAATTGGATCTGCATCTGGTCATATGATAATTGATATTGGTGGAGGGACTGCAGAAATAGCCGTGATTTCTTTGGGTGGGATTGTTTCATGTGGATCAGTACGAATCGGTGGAACCAGATTTGATGCTTCTATTGCAGAATATATTAGACGCAAACATGGTTTAGCTGTGGGAGACAGAACATCCGAAGACATAAAAATCAAAGTTGGATCAGCTATGTTTATTGATAGGCCTTTAACTTTGGAAGTAAAAGGACGAGATGTTATATCAGGATTACCAAGAACATTATTAGTTTCTTCAGATGATACTACAGAGGCTTTACAACATGATATGGAAGGGTTGATAGAAGCAGTCAAAGAAGTTTTGTATAAAACACCACCTGAATTATCAGCTGATGTAATGGACAAGGGGATAATAATGTCTGGTGGTTCAAGTCAGCTTCGTAATTTGGATGAGTTAATTGCACAAGCTACAGGTGTACCATGTTATGTAGCAGATGAACCATTGCTTTGTGTAGCAAAAGGAACTGGTATTGCCTTAGAAAATTTAGATAGTTACAAGAGGAGTATAATGGCCACAAAATAGTTCGGAGCCAATAGTTCGGAGCTAATAGATTTATAATTAGGAAATATAATAATTAAATCACAGGCTATTGGCTATTGGCTATGAACTATAAACTAACAATTGGCATTGATGCGTCGCGTGCAAATAATAAAAATAAGACTGGAGTGGAATGGTATGCGTGGCATTTAATACAAAATTTAAAAAAAATAAATATTTCTTCACAAACTGGTAAAGATGTTCAGTTTGTTTTATATTCAAGAGAAAAGTTGGAAGGAGAGATAGCAGAGTTACCATCAAACTGGAGTTCAAAAGTTTTATATTGGCCACCAAAACGTTTTTGGACACAAATAAGATTGAGTTATGAAATGTTGATTAATCCACCAGATGTTCTTTTTGTACCTGCTCATGTGTTTCCAATTGTTAGACCTAGAAAAACTGTTATGACAATTCATGATATTGCTGCTTTGCGATTTCCCAAGAGTTATAGTGTTTTTCAAAGATTTTATACTATCTGGTCAGCAAAAATTGCTTTAAAAAAATTATGGAAGATTATTGTGCCAAGTAATTTTACAAAAAATGAGTTATTGAGCTTGAAGACTGAGCAGTATGCTAGTAAAATAAAAGTTTTGTATCATGGTTATGATGAGAGATATAATATTGTAAATGGTGATGAAAATATTGCAAACATTTTAAAAAAATATAATATAAAACAGCCATATATTTTGAGTATCGGACGATTGGAGGAAAAGAAAAATACCAAGAGAATTGTTCAAGCCTTTAATCATATTGCCCAAAAAACTAAAGTTGGTGAAATGAGTTTGGTATTGGTAGGTTTGCCTGGTTATGGTTACAATGATATTTTGAAAACAATAAACAAAAGTCAATATAAGGAAAAAATAATTTCCCCAGGTTATGTTGAGCCAGAAGATTTGAGATATATTCTCAAAGGCGCAGAGGTGTTTGTATTTCCATCATTGTGTGAAGGTTTTGGTTTGCCAGTTTTGGATGCAATGGCGAGTGGTGTTTCGGTAGTTGCGTCGAGTGGTTCAAGTCTGGAAGAAATTGGTTCAGATGCATGTCTTTATGTAGATCCACAAGATGTGTGGGATATAGCAAAAACAATTTCAACCTTGTTAGATAATACTGATATTTGCAAAAAACAAATTCAAAAAGGAATGGTTAGGGTGAAGGATTTTTCTTGGGATAAATGTGCAGAAGAAACATTGGTGTTGTTGATGAGCGCTTAATGTGATATAATTTTGCTATGATTAGTGTTATTGGACATGATAAAATATTGAATTATTTTGATAAAGTGGTTGAAACTGATAATTTGAGCCATGCTTATATTTTTTCTGGACCAGATCATTTGGGTAAAAAATTGGTTGCAGAAAATATAGCTGCTAAACTTTTTGGAGTAGAAGTAGAAAAATTGACAACACAACCAGATTACATTGTGGTAGATCAAGAGATAAATAAAAACACAGATAAATTAAAAAAAAATATAGATGTTGAGCAGATAAGAGATTTGAGAATTTTTTTGAGCCAAAAGGGTTTTTTGGCAGGTTATAAAGTGGCAATTATTAACAATGCTGAAAAATTGAACAATAATTCTGCAAATGTTATATTAAAAACATTGGAGGAACCAAAAGGAAAAACAGTATTATTTATAATAACTAGAAATTACGAATTACTTTTACCCACTATTCAATCTCGATGCCAGATAATTAATTTCAATATTGTGAGTAAGCAACTTATCAAAAATAAACTTTTGGATATGGGTGGTAATGAAAATTTGGTGGATCAGATAGTCAGATTGAGTGGTGGCTTGCCGGGGCTTGCTATAAATTGGATGATGAATAATGAAAGTTTTGAAGAATACAAAAAAGAAATAGTTAGATTTATAACATTGTTCAATAGACCATTTTATGAAAAATTAGAAAAGATTGAGGATATTTTTGGAGATAAAGTTGATCATATAGTTGCCAGAGAAAATTTGATTATAGGGTTGAATATTTGGCAAAATGTATTGAGAGGTTTATTGCATAGTAACAATGGTTTGATTGAGACAAAATTAAAATTGAAAGTTTGTGATAAAACTATATTAAAAATAATGAATAAATTGGGTAATGCAAGAATTCAGTTAGAAAATAATATCCATCCACGTATTTTAGTAGAACAAATTTTATTAGATATTCCTTAAATAAATTTATTTTTAAAAAGTAATTCTGTAAATTATATGAAGAAAATTTCATTGTATCTGGGTTTGATATCAATCACAATTGCATTGGTTGGTGCTGGTTGTGTTTCTTTTGGTGGTGCTCAAAATGTTGAGGTGCCACAAGGACCAGCTGGTATGTTTTTATCAGAAGATAAAGGGGTGAATTGGAAACAAATCTCACTTTTGCCAACAATTGCAGGCGTAAAAAATATTTCCACAGTTGATGTGTACAAAATATTTACAGATCCTCAGGATGCGTCAGCACTTTATTGGGCAACTCCGGATAATGGATTTTTTTATTCATATGATGAAGGTGCTAGTTGGCAACAGCCAGAGGGCGATTTGAAGAAAGGCGCAGTTTATGCTATTGCAGTTGATCCAGAAAATAAGTGTGGTATTTATGTTTCAAATGGAAGTAAAATACTCAAGTCTGATGATTGTAATAGATCATGGATTGAGTTGTATCGGGAGTCTCGTGCAAATACTCGTATAGTTTCTATTACTGTTAATCCTTTTGTATCAAATCAAGTACTTGCAGTATTAAATAATGGAGACTTAATTGAAAGTACAGACAATGGAACAAGCTGGCATACATTACAGAGATTTCCAAAAATAGAATTGGTGGATATAGTGGCTGACAAATTACAAAAAGATGTCTTTTATATTATTACCAAATCTCAAGGTATGATGAGGTCAAAGGATGCGGGTGCAAATTGGGAGTCATTGAAAGTCACTATGAAAGAATATAGAGAGGCTTATGCATTTAGAAGATTTGTTTTACATCCAGAAGTGGCAGGTAGATTGTATTGGATTTCTACTTTTGGTATATTATATTCCACTGATAGTGGAGATTCTTGGCAACCGGTTGAATTAATAACCCCAGCAGGCAGTACACACATTTTTGGATTTTATGTGAGTCCAAAAAATGTTGATGAGATTTATTATACGGCTACAGTGGGCAATAGATCAACTTTTTACAAATCAGTTGATGGAGGAAAAAATTGGATAACCAATAAATTACCTTCAAATCAATTGCCTTCAATATTATATATGCACCCAGACAAAGACAATGTTTTGTATCTAGGGTTTACAAAAATACCACAAAAGAAATAATTAATAAAATATGTTATCAGAAAATTATAATGAACAATTTAGTAAAGTGATAGAACACTTTAAAGGAGAATTATCAACATTGAGAACTGGCAGGGCAACACCAGCATTGGTTGAAGATATCACAGTAGAGGCTTATGGTGTCAAGCAACCTTTGAAATCTTTGGCTTCAATTTCGGTAGCCGATGCTAAAACATTGACTGTGGAACCATGGGACAAATCAGTTTTGCAAGCTATTGAAGTGGCTATTAACAAATCACAAATTGGTGTTAATGCAGTAAATGATGGTAAGCTTTTGCGTTTGCCTTTACCTGATTTGACACAAGATAGAAGGGTTGAATTAATAAAAGTTTTACATCAAAAATTGGAAATTGCAAGAATATCAGTCAGACAAATTCGTGATGAGATTAAAAAAGGTATTGAGGATGGTGAAAAAGCAAAAGATATAACAGAAGATGAAAGGTATAAAAATATTGATGCATTGGAAAAGATTGTCAAAGAATATAATGAAAAGATAAAAGAAATTGGCGAAGAAAAAGAAAAAGAAATAAACACAGTCTAATATGCGAGTGGTTTTGCAAAGAGTAAAGAATGTGTCTGTAAAAGTAAATAATAAATCCGTCGGAGAAATCTCTGGCGGATTATTGTTGTTTGTTGGGGTAGGTCAGAATGATAAAGAGAATCAGGCTGATTATTTGGTAGAAAAAATTATAAAGATGAGGATTTTTGATGATATTGATGGAAAGATGAATGAAAGTTTATTAGATATTGGTGGGCAGATTTTGGTAGTCTCGCAATTTACTTTGTATGCGGACTCTACCAAAGGAAATAGACCAAGTTTTATGGCTGCCGCATCAGGAGAGAAAGCAGAAAATTTGTATAATTATTTTGTACAAAAGTTGAGAGATAAGGGTATAAAAGTAGAAACAGGGGAATTTGGCGCAAATATGGAAGTGGGATTACTAAATGATGGACCAGTAACTATTTTGCTTGACACAGAGGCAAAATGAGGATAATATATAGAGACTAATATTGATGAAAGGTGGCGCTTTCGGAATTAGTACAAAAATCAAAAAGTGTCTTGTTGTTTGACAAGAAACTTGGGTGGAACCTCCCAAATTAATGGGACCCAAGACCTAAACAAAAGGTCTTTTTCTTTTTACTAAAATTTGCTATAATATTTAATAATATGAAACAAGAATCATTAGAACATATTGTAGGTTTAGCCAAGAGGCGTGGTTTTATTTTTCAATCATCTGAAATTTATGGTGGCCTTTCATCTTGTTATGATTACGGCCCTCTTGGAGTTGAATTGAAAAACAATGTAAAAAAAGCTTGGTGGAAATCTATGGTTCAAGAGAGAGATGATGTGGTTGGGCTTGATAGCTCAATTTTGATGCACCCAAAAATATGGGAAGCTAGTGGTCATCTGGCTAATTTTACTGATCCATTGGTAGATTGTAAAAAATGCAAGAAACGTTGGCGAGCTGATCATATACTTCAGGCCAATGGTATGAAGCCTGATTTTACCCCTGGTCACAAAAATGAATCAAAATGTCCAGATTGTAGTGGAGAATTAACTGATATCAGACGGTTTAATTTGATGTTCAAAACACAAATGGGAGCAGTAGAAGGTGACGGTAATGAAATATATTTACGCCCAGAAACTTGCCAAGGAATTTATGTTAATTTTTTGAATATTTCTCAGTCAATGAGAAAAAAAATGCCATTTGGAGTGGCACAAATTGGTAAGGCGTTTAGAAATGAAATAACACCAGGAAATTTTACATTTAGAACGCGTGAGTTTGAACAAATGGAGCAACAATATTTTGTGCATCCATCTGATGCAAAAAAGATTTTTAAAGAATGGAAAGAAGCGCGAATACAATGGTATATTGATTATGGAATAAAGAAAGAAAGTCTTCGTTTTCACGAACACGAAGGGGACGAACTTGCTCATTATGCCAAAGAGGCTTGGGATATTGAGTTTGATTATCCTGGTATGGGATTTAAAGAGTTGGCTGGTATTCACAATCGTGGTGAATGGGATTTGACTCAGCATGAAAAATTTAGTGGACAAAATTTAAAATACAAAGATCAAGAAACTGGCGAAGAATATACTCCATATATTATTGAAACATCAGATGGGGCTGATCGGGCGACTTTGGCATTTTTGTTGAATGCTTATGAGGAAGTGGAGACACGAAGTGGTGAAGACAAATCTAAACATGAAAAAGAAGTGGTTTTGCGTTTAGACAAGAGACTTGCACCGATTAAAGTTGCTTTTTTGCCACTGAGTAAAAAAGAACCTTTACAAAACCTTACTCATGAAATCCAAGATAAGATAAGGAAAAATTTCATGACACAATATGATGAAACCGGTAGTATTGGCAAGCGTTATCGTAGACAAGACGAGATTGGTACGCCTTATTGTGTAACAGTTGACTTTGATTCATTGGAAGACAAAATGGTGACTATACGTGATCGTGATACTATGGCGCAAGAGCGAATTGCAATTGAAGAATTGGAAGTTTATTTATTAGAAAAATTCAAATAATATATGCATGAATTATATCAGTTGGATAATAAGGCTAATATTGTTTTGATACCACAGGACAATACTCATTCTGTAACTGTTTTGGTAGTATATCCAGTTGGGTCACGATATGAATCAAAAAAAATGAATGGTGTTTCTCATTATATTGAACACCTTATGTTTAAAGGTACAAAGAAGAGAAAAAATACTTTAATTTTGACTCGTGAGATTGATAGATTGGGGGCTGAATATAATGCTTTTACTAGTAAAGAAAATACTGGATACTATATAAAAACAGATTGTAATTATGTTGAAAAGAGTTTAGATATATTGTCTGATATGTTGTACAATTCTATTTTTGATCCTAAAGAAATGGAAAGAGAAAAGCCGGTAATAGTTGAAGAATTGAGGATGTACAAAGATAATCCGATTATGAATATTGATAATGTATTTGAGGAATTGATGTATAGTGGTCCATTGGGTTGGGATATTGGTGGTACTGAAGAAAATGTTATGAATTTTGAGCGTACAGATGTACTTGCATACAAGAAAAAATATTATGATCCAAGCAATGCAACCGTTGTGGTAGCCGGGCATATAAATGAAAATATAAAAAAACTTATTGAAAAATATTTTGGCCAAGAAAAGAGTCAATTCAAACCTTCAAAATCATTTAAGCCATTTGGTTATGGAGACGATGCTCGAGATAGTAGATTGAAAGTTGAAAGAAAGAGTACAGATCAAGTCCAGATGATTTTGGGATTTCCAGGTTTTGAATACAATGATAATCAAAATCCTATAGCTTCGGTAATGAATAATATTTTGGGTGGATCTATGAGCTCTCGTTTGTTTATTCAGATTCGTGAAAGACGGGGTTTGGCATATAGTATTAGCAGTGGTACGGAGAATTTTCGTGATACGGGGTATATGCATATTAGCGCAGGACTTGAGGCAAAAAATATAAATAAAGCGATTGTAGTGGTTAAACAAGAATTGGAAAAATTGATAGACAAGGGTGTGACTGATCAAGAATTAAAAGATGCAAAAACTAATTTTAGAGGTAGAATGAGTTTGGCAATGGAGAATTCTAGCACAGTAGCTAGTTTTTATGCCAAACAAGCATTATTTGCGCGCAAGATAAAGTCGCCCGAAGAATTATTAAAGGAAACCGAAGGTGTTACTCAAGATCAGATTCAAAAACTGGCTAAAAAGGTTTATAATACAAACAAGATGAGAGTAGCAATTATCGGGGACGTGGATGCTTCACAAGTAATTTTTTAATACAAATTAATATGAAAAAATATATATTTGGCAATTGGAAAATGTATTTGGATCACAAAGAATCTATTGATTTGGCAAATGTATTATCAAAAAAAATTAAAAAAAATGATACTTATGAAGTAGCGGTTTTTCCAAGTTTATTATCTTTTTTGGAAGTTAGTACTAAACTTAATAATAAGGTAAATATCGGTGCGCAGAATTGTGCGTGGGTTTCAAAGGGGGCTTATACTGGAGAAGTTTCAGCACACATATTGGCTGATGTTGGTTGCAAGTATGTGTTGGTTGGTCATTCTGAGAGAAGACATATTTTTGGTGAAACTAATGAGCTTGTTAGAAAAAAACTTGAAGCAGTATTGGACGCAGGGTTAATACCGGTTTTGTGTATTGGTGAGACACAAGCAGATAGAGATGAGGACAAAATTCAATATCGTTTGAAAAAACAATTGATGAAAGCATTGGAAGGTATTGATATAAATGCTGAGAATATTATTTTTGCTTATGAACCAGTTTGGGCAATAGGGACTGGCACACCATGTCTGCCGGCTGATGCAGATGATATACATGGGTGGTTAAAATTAGAAATTAAAAATTATATAAAGGGTGAGGCGAAGATACTTTATGGTGGTAGTGTTAATGTTGATAATGCTACTTCATATTTGGATTATGAAATGATAGATGGATTGTTGGTTGGCGGTGCATCTGTCAAGAGCGATGATTTTTTGAAAATTTTGGATATTGAATATAAAAAATAGCAAATATTTATGAATTATAGTTTACTTTCTTTTGTATTGATAATTGTTCCGCTTGCGGTTATTATTGTTATAGTTGTGAGAAAATTTCCACAGTTGACTGTTTTGGATGTTGATAATATACCAGAAGTAAAAGCTGGAAGAAAAAAAGATGAAGTATTGAAAAAAAGAGTAGAAGAAAATACAGAAATATCTAAAAAGAATTGGCTCAATAAATTGAAGCCAGCTACAGCAAAATTTGGTAAAGTACAAACTAGTTTTAGAGATTATGTGACAAAATTGACTACTCGTGTTGAGCATGAAGATAAAAAAGTTGTAGAAATAAAAGAAGCAAAAGACACAAAAGAGGACAAGGAAAAGAAAAAATTGGATTTATTTTCATTGATTCATGATGGTAATATTGCTATGAATAATGGAGATTATGAAACTGCTGAAAACAAATATATAACAGCAATTAGGATTGATGCAAAAAATGTAGAAGCATATAGAGGATTGGCTGATGTATATTTGAAGCAAGAACAAATTGAACAAGCCAAGCAAACGTATGAATTTATATTGCAATTGAATCCAAATGATGGTGATGTTTTGATAAGTTTGGGTGATTTAAGTATTGAAATGGGTGATAATAAAAATGCTATTGATTATTATCAGAGATCAGTATTGATTGACGATAGCCATGCCAATAGATTTGCAAAATTAGCAGAGTTACTTGAGAGTATGGCAGAATATCAGACAGGATTGGTGGCAATTGAGCAAGCAATTGAGTTGGAACCACAAAATCCAAAATATCTAGATATGCTTACTGAGTTGAGTATAATGACAGGGGAGAAGGATAAAGCATTAGATGCGTATGAAAAGCTTAGGATGACAAATCCAGAAAATAATAAATTATCAGCTTTTAAGGATAGAATTTCTAATATTTAATTACTAACATGTAGGTTCTTGCTTTTTTTAGAATAATTTGTTAAAATGTAAGTCAATTTGATTATTTTAAATATACGCCACCTTAGCTCAGTTGGTAGAGCATCGGTTTTGTAAACCGCAGGTCGTCGGTTCGAATCCGACAGGTGGCTCTACAACAACAATTGATATTTGACAATTAACAATTAACTATGGTGACGTTTAGGTTTTTGGATTTTCCAGTGTATGTTCAGGCAAAAATTTTTTATAAAAGGATTATAATGTCAGATTTAAAAATAATTGAAGTAGATGAATATAAATTATTAGTGTCAGATGCAGAAAGTATAGTTAAGCAATTAGGTGGTTTTATAAAAAAGTTACATTCCACTTAGTCAAATGTTAACTGTTAATTGTAAAAAGTTATAAACGGGTCGATACCAAAGCGGTCAACTGGGGCGGACTGTAAATCCGCTGGCTCAGCCTTCGAAGGTTCGAATCCTTCTCGGCCCACATTTAAATAAAATATTTTGGAATAAATATGTAAGTATTTATTTTTTGTAGAGAGAAGGATGAGACCTGCCTGCCGGCAGGCAGGAGTTTATGCCCCGAGGGGTAAATCCTTCTCGGCCCACAAAAAACACTTTTTTAAGTGTTTTTTTGATGTTTGCATTGGTTTTTATATGAGGTATAATGAGATATATTTTAATAGTGAAGTCAGTAGGTTTTTGATTATATGCCAGAATTGCCAGAAGTAGAAACAATTAGACGAGATTTGCAGAAGAAAATTATTAACAAAAAAATTGTTAATATAGATATTTTGAATAAAAAAACTGTTCAAGGAAGTAAGCAGAGTTTTTTAAATATTTTAAAAAATAACAAAATAATCAATATTGGACGTATTGGAAAATTGATTATTTTTGAACTAGCTGATGAAAAAAATTTTTTGTTTGTTCATTTGAAAATGACAGGACAGCTTATTTATGTGCAGGGTAATATTGTGGTGGCTGGTGGACATAGTGAAGAATGGGGAAAAAAGCCAAATATAACAAATGAGTTAGAAAGAGTGGATAAATATGCTCGAGTAATTATTACTTTTAGAGATAAATCAAAATTATATTTCAATGATATGCGAGTTTTTGGTTATATGAAAGTTGGATCAAAAGCTGTAAGAGAAAGCATTGTTAGTAATTTTGGTATAGAACCCTTTACAGAAAATTTTACTTTGAATAATTTTGAAAATATTTTTAAAAATAAAAGAATTAGTTTGAAAGCAATTTTGTTAAATCAAAAATTGATTGCTGGCATTGGTAATATTTATGTAGATGAAATTTGTTTTGTTTCTGGTGTTAGACCTGATAAATCTGTGGTTAATTTGAACAAAAATGAAATTGAAATGTTGTATAAACATATAGAAATTGTATTAAAAAAAGCAGTTGAAAATAGAGGAACAACTTTTAATAATTATGTTGATGCAGATGGTAAAAAAGGGAATTATGTGAAATATTTGCAAGTTTATGGTCGAGGTGGTCAAGAATGTAAAAAGTGTAAAAATATTTTATTAAAAATAAGATTATCTGGACGAGGTACAGTATTTTGTGAAAATTGTCAAAAATGATATAATAAATTAATTAAAGATTAAGTATTATCAACATGATTGAGATAATTGAATTTTTAAAAAGTATTTCATATTTTGGCAATTCATTGTGGCAATTTACTATTGCAGGTTTTATACTGGTTGCATCAATGACCATATTGATGATTTTTCAATCATTAGTATTGAGAAAACTAAGATCATTGGCCGAAAAGACTGTGACTGATGTTGATGATGTGGCAGTAGGTATTGTTTCTAGCATCAAGCCACCACTATATTTTATGGTGGCGGTATATATTGGCTATAGGTTTTTGAATTTTCCAGAATTAGCAGACAAAATAGTTAATTTTGTATTTTTTGTAATCTTGGCATTTGAAGTGATTCGTTCTTTTGGTCGTCTATTTGATTACTTGATTGATTTACATACCAGAAAATTAAAAACAGAAGAAGAAAAAAATCATGTACGCAATATGATGAGGATTCTTAAGAATTTTGTTTTGCTTGGTTTTGGTGTTTTGGCTATTATATTGATTTTGTCCAATTATGGAGTGAATGTGAATTCTATTATTGCTAGTCTTGGTATTGGTGGATTGGCAATTGCTTTGGCAATGCAAAATATATTGACTGATATATTCAGTTCATTTTCAATTTTTATTGACAAGCCATTTCAAATAGGCGACTTTATAATAGTGGGGACAGATATGGGTACTGTACAAAAGATTGGTTTAAAAACTACGAGAATAAAGAGCTTGCAAGGTGAAGAGCTTATTATATCCAATCAAGAATTAACCACTGCCCGTGTTCAAAATCTCAAAAGAATGGAGACTAGGCGTATATCTTTCAAGCTGGGTGTAGTATATGGGACTTCTTCGGACAAGTTAGAAAAAATTCCAAAAATTATAAGGGAAATAATTGATAATAGTAAGTTGGCTAAATTTGATAGATGTCATTTCAAAAATTATGAGGATTCTAGTTTGAGTTTTGAAATAGTATATTTTGTAAAAAGTCCAGATTATAATAAATATATGGATACTCAACAAGAAATAAATTTGGCTATATATAAGGCATTTGAAACAGAGAAAATAGAGTTTGCTTATCCTACCCAGACATTACATATACAGAAATAAAACATTGACTAAATCAATAAAAGTGGGTAAACTAAACCCACTTTTATTTATACCAACATAGCTCCCACCAGAGGCGGGCAGGTAGTTGGACCAACTTCGCTTTAGTTAATGCTAAAATTAAGTAAGTTTAATAAAAGTATATAGTTGGAGTAATACTATGCCGTTGTAGCTCAGTTGGTAGAGCACATCCATGGTAAGGATGAGGTCTCGGGTTCAATCCCCGACAACGGCTCATTTATTGACAAAATTGGCTATATATGGTATAGTGTAGCCACGTAATTATTAGAAATATACATATGTCACAAGATAACTTGATTAAGATGGAATGCAAAGAATGTAAGCATACTAATTATTTTTCCAAGAAAAATAAAAAGACTTTGAAAGAAAGATTGGAGCTGAGAAAATTCTGTAAATTCTGTAAAAATCATACCTTGCATAAGGAAACAAAATAAGATAAAATATCCCCTATAAAGGGGATGTTTTAAAAAATAATGGGCGAGTGGTGAAATGGTATCACTAGGGTCTCCAAAACCTTCGTCGTAGGTTCGATTCCTACCTCGCCTGCAATTAATTTTATTATAATTTATATGATAAATAAAAGAGAAGGAGAGCCTATTAGAGAAGTGGTTAATTCAACAAACCTTGTTGATTTATTAAAAAAATATAAAAAAGATGGGTTACCTTCTTTTGAAGAATTACCAAAAAATATTGATATAGGTGAAAAAATAAAAGTTATGTCAGATGCTAATGTTGATGTAGATGAATTTGATGATGGTTTTTCAATTGATGAATTAGCTAAAGAATTAAAATATTTGACATATTCTAATAATAGAGAATATTCAATAGCAGTCGTGATGGATACAGATGATAATGTTTTGTTAGGTCCCATTAATGAAGGTGACTCTAATTCAGTTGGTATAGATGCTCCGGTTAAACAAAAAGAAACTATTTCCCCATCAGGGTTGTATGTGATTAGGATGGATAAAATTGTATCTGCTATTCATTCTCATCCGTCAGAATATTCTTTTTCTTTGCAGGATTTATTTGTTCATTTTTCAAAGGAAGATATGATGCAACTTATGGTGGTAAAAGAAGATGGCGTGGTTGATTTGGTACAAAAAACTAGAGATACACAAATTATAAGTAAAGAAACTTTTGTTAAGTTGTTAAGTTTATGGGATACATATTTAAGTCCAGTTGGTTTACCGAAAGAAGGTATAGATAAAAATGAATATAATGAATTTGTATCTAGATTATCTAATGATGCTTTAAGTGTTGGTTTTTATAGTAATAGAGATAATCCAAATTCATCTAGATTAGATCGTATTATAAAGAGTAAGTAGTTTTATTTTAGAGATATTGTGCTATTATATTTGTAATAAAATTTATTAAATAATAATATGTCAGAAGATAAACCAAAATGGGAACGTGTGCCAGAGTATGATTATGTAAAAGGAGTAGAAAAACCAATGGATGTTGATGTTGGTGTAAAAAATGACTCTGAAGATCTTGAGAGTATTGTTGAAGAGGGTGTTAAAGCTGACAAAGATTCAGAAAAAAAAGTTAGGGGTAAAATAGATGAATTAACCACAGAAGGTGCATCTGGATCGCAAACAGATATTCAGTTGTATGATCCTTTGGAAGATGATGATAGGGATTTTCTGAGAGCAGAGTTGGAAAAATTACAAAAGGAGACTAGATTTCAAGCACCAGCTATTTTGAAAGGAAATAAAACCGCTACAGAGTATGATTCTAAGGTTGCTAATTTTAGTACCCAAACTAAAATAGTGGTTTTACCAAGTGGAAGAAAAATGTTTTTAATTAAAAATTATGCTGGTTCTTCTGTTCATAGAGGGTTAGATAGTTTAATGAAGCGTTTTACTGGTTGTAAGATGAGAAAGGCAAAATCAGGAGAATGGAAGAGTCAATTTGAAAGAAAAAGTCAAATTCCTGTTATACCAAATGAATCTGATAATACAATTGTCCTTGATTATATACCTAATGTTAATTTGTATGATCTTTATGCAAATAGAGATAAAGTTGATGATTGGGGAGAGTGTGAATTTGCAGAGGATGTGGATAGTGAAAAATTAATGGTAATTACAGACAAGATTGTAGACAAGGTAAAAGAGATCCATAATAAGGGTATAGCTTGGGGTGAGTTGATATTGCCTAATATGATTATTGATAAAGATCAAAATATTCATATATGTGATCCAGAAGTTTCTTATAATGAAGACGTTCCTTTGAATGAACAGAAAGCTAGAGATTTGGTTGATTTGATAATTTCAATATCTGCAACTATGAAACAAAAAAATGGTGTGGATTATCCAGAAATAGTGCAAAGGATAATTGAAAGATATGGAGATGCTGAAGTCTTGTCAGAATTAAATAAGTTAGCAAGTAAAAAACCAAGTGTTATAAATAAATTATTTTTTGGTTATACTAAGGAAAGACTAGGTGTTAAAGATTATAAAGAGCACGAGGGTATAAGAAACCAAATAGTAGAAGAATTATCCAAGTAGTCAAATTATCAATAATTTATATAAATTAAAGTGTAATTTTGTCTAGATCAGTCACTATTGACTATTATTATTTTTTATAGTAATTTTTATATAGTTGACTTTTAAGGAGATAGACCATGTGTATTGAGTCTCATCTTTTTAGGTTTATAGAAGATATTAATTATTGTGGCAGTAATTTAACTAGGGAAATTGAACGTTCAGCAGTTGTGGAAAAGCTTTGTGTTGAAGCTTATAAAGCTTTTCCAGTAGCTTTACGTCATTTGGAACTATTACCACGTACTTTTTCTGGTGTTCTTGAGGAGAATGAAGTTATAGCGCTTATCATGCTTCTCAAAAAATTAGCACATAGGTTGGATTTTCCAGTTCCACATGGCCTACCTTGGTTGGAGGTTGAAAGGTGGATCATTTGGGCTAAAAGAGTTAATGAGAAAATTAATCGGGGGTAATTTGATTGTCTTTCTTTTTTATATTAGAATATTTTTGGAGAAGGATTGAAAAACCATCTCCAACTAATTATGTTTTTAAATTTTTGAAAATATAATTGGGAGATGGTTTTTTGTATCTTACAAAAATAGTCCATTGGGACTATTTTTGTTTTGATGTTTTTTGTTGGTATTTTTGATATAATACATACTATGTATAGTTTATATATTGTTAAATGTTCTGATGGGACTTTGTATACTGGTATTACTACAGATTTGGAAAGAAGAATCAAAGAGCATAATTCAACAGAATTGGGCGCAAAGTATACTCGGGGACGTCGACCGGTTAAACTTGTTTATTGTAAAAAATTTAAAAATAGATCACTGGCCTCCAAAGCAGAATCTAGTATTAAAAAATTATCCAAGAAAGAAAAGATGAAAATTATAAAAAATAATTCACACAAAAAATATTTTATTACCAGTATAGTATTATTGGCATTTTTTGGCATATTTTTTTCTCAAAATGTGATGGCTGATGAACAGATTGATATTTATAATCCGGAAGTGCCGTCAGTACAACCAGATACTTTTTATCGAGCGGTGGTTATAGACGAACCAACTGAGGATATGATTGTGGAATATGGGCGGGCAATTTTGGTTCAACACATAGCGGTAGAGATTATAAATGGTCCGGAAAAAGGCAAAAAATTAGAATTGGATTTTGAGATTGCTGAAGGTAGCCCCGGCAGTGTCAGATTGGAAAAATCGGACAAAATTATTGTAGGTAAAAATGTTTTTGATGGTGAAGAGTCATATTATTTAAATGATATTTATAGGCTTAATTCACTTTGGATTTTATTAGGAATTTTTATTTTTTTAGTCTTGGTGTTGGCTAGATGGGCAGGTGTGCGTTCTCTTATTGGCCTTTTGATTAGTTTTGTGGTTATTATTTGGTTTATAGTACCCAGAATAATTGATGGACAAAATGCGCTTATGGTTGGATTTGTAGGTACGCTTGTTATTGCAACTGTTTCACTTTTTGTTGCTCATGGATTTCGTTCTCGTACTGTTATTGCTTTTGTAAGTACATTGATAACCATTTTTATAGCATTACTTATGTCAATGTTTTTTACCAATATTATGCATATATTTGGTCTTGGTAGTGAAGAAGCTTTATTTTTGCAAAGTGCTGAAGGAAAAATATTTAATCTACAAGGTATTCTCTTGGCGGGTATTATTATCGGTACGCTTGGAGTGCTCGATGATATTACCACTGCTCAGGCTGCAGTGGTAGAAGAACTCCACAATGCCAATCAAACTTTCAATTTTCGTGAATTATTTACTCGCGCATCATCAGTTGGACGTGAGCATATAATTTCATTGACAAATACTCTTATATTGGCTTATACCGGCGCTTCATTGCCATTACTATTATTATTTAAACTGTATGAAGGTCCGGTATGGTTGGTGTTGAATAGTGAAATTATAATGGAAGAAATAGTGCGAATGCTTGTTGGTAGTATTGCTTTGGTATTAGCTGTTCCACTGACAACCGGTTTGGCAGCGTGGTATTATAATAAAAGAAGAATAAATAAATAATAAAAAATATTTTATGAATAACAAAGGTTCTATTACAGTTGGTTTAATGTTGATTATAATTTTGATGGTCGGTGGTTATTTTGCCTATATAAAAATGCTTAAGCCAGAGCAGGTAAAGGAAGGATTAGTCGAGAGTGAGAAGACTGCTTTGAGTGTACTCGCAGAATTTGAAGCTCAAGATAATATAAATTTTGATTTAATTTTACCGACTTATATACCAAAAGATTTTTATTTGAATCCCGCGATGGGGCCAAGCGGTGACGGGGACAGGTTTCAATTTTTGTACAATAACTTAAAGATGTCCAGAATAGATATATTTGAAAGAAAAATGACTACGACCGAGAAAAATAAATATCTGGATAGTCAAAGTAAATTTCCTTATAAAAAAGTAGAATTGAAAAATGGGATAGAAGCAGTGATGATGGGTGGAGACGTAGTCAAAGGAAAGGATAAAATACCTGGGACTAATGTAGAAATACAGTTGAGTTTGGGCATACTGGAGTACAGATTTTTTATAGATAATATATTAATTACTGTTGGTAATAGTACTATGACTGATGATGCTCTGATAGATAATATAGAGTTATTGAAGATGGTCAATTCTATGATTGAATAGTCTTAATAGTAAAAATAAATAAATTTTTTAAAAAATATTATGAATTACAAACGCTTATCTATTTCTCTTATTTTACCTCAATTGACCGGGATTATTGGTTCATTTTTCACAGTTTCAGCCATACCAACTTGGTATACAACTTTAGTAAAACCATCTTTCTCACCACCAAATTGGTTGTTTGGTCCGGTCTGGGTCACATTGTATTTTTTAATGGGAATAAGTATTTATTTGATTTGGCAGAAAGTTGGTAAGACAAAAGATTTTTGGTTGTTTTGGACACATTTATTTTTCAATGCCATCTGGACTATGGTATTTTTTGGTCTGAGAAATCCTGGATTAGCTTTGATAAATATAGTTATTCTTCTTTGTTTAATTGTAGTTTTGATAATTAGGTTTTGGAAAATAAAAAAAACCTCAGCTTATTTGTTGATGCCATATTTACTCTGGGTAACTTTCGCTACTGTGCTTAATTATTCACTTTGGTATTTGAATTAAAAAAATATTGCATTTATTTGGTAATTATTATTTTTACTCATTCTCGCCTGCGGGCTCCGAGGCATTTGTTTGTTGTAACAAATGAATCCGTAAAAATAATAATTATCAAATAAATTTTTAGAATAATTATTCTTTTTATTTCTTTTTTACCTGTCGGCAGGATTTGAATTTAATTCTAGATTAGTGTAAATTATATAAATTATCCATTATATAATTTATGCTCACGACTCTCAAAACTCACTTTGGTTATGACAAGTTTCTTCCGCTTCAGGAAGATATTATCAATACTGTTCTGACTGGTTCTGATGCCTTTGTTTTGATGCAAACCGGTGGTGGAAAGTCTTTATGTTATCAATTGCCGGCTATAAAGCTCAAAGGGCTTACATTGGTGATTTCACCCCTTGTGGCGTTGATGAAAGATCAGGTGGACTCATTGCAGGTGAATGGTGTGGCATCGGCATATTTGAATAGTACACTTTCTTATGCAGAACAGGATAGGGTACAAATGAAAGCTAGTCGTGGAGAGATAAAAATTTTATATATTGCTCCAGAACGTTTGGCAACTCAATCTTTTCAAGATTTTTTGAGATATTTGAATATCAGTTTGATCGCCATAGACGAGGCTCATTGTATTTCGGAATGGGGTCATGATTTTCGTCCAGATTATCGCAATTTGCGAAGTTTGCGTGAACAATTTCCTCGGATTCCATTGATTGCTTTGACTGCTACAGCGACTGAGCAAGTGAGAGCGGATATCGTAGAACAGCTTGATCTCAAAAATGCCAAACATTTTGTTTCAAGTTTTAATCGCTCAAATCTGAATTATAGGATAGAACCAAAACAGAGAACATTTGATAGGATATGCAATTTGCTTGATAGTCATAAAGGTGAGTCGGTTATTATTTATTGTTTTTCTAGAAAAAATACAGAAAAATTGGCTAAAGATTTACAGCTTGAAGGATTCAATGCTTTGCCATATCATGCTGGACTTGATGTAGAAGTACGTAGACAAACACAAGAAAAGTTTAAACGTGATCAAGTATCAATTATTGTAGCGACAATTGCTTTTGGTATGGGGATTGACAAGCCAGATGTACGTTTGGTTGTCCATGCTGATTTACCAAAGAGTTTGGAAGGTTATTATCAAGAGACTGGTCGAGCTGGTCGTGATGGTTTGCCAAGTGAGTGCATATTGTTTTATTCCTATGGTGACAAATTTAAACAAGATTTTTTTATAGATCAAATTGTGGATGAAAAAGAACGTTTACAAGCCAGAGAAAAATTGTCTCAAATGGTAAATTTTGGTGAGCTCATTACTTGTCGTCGCAAACATTTGCTTGAATATTTTGGAGAAAAATGGGAAGGGGATAAATGTGATGCTTGTGATAATTGCATTAATCCTAAAGAAGAATTTGATGCTACAGAAATTACGCAAAAAATTCTCTCAGCTGTAATCAGGACAGGGGAGACATACGGTGTTTCATATATTGTTGATGTCTTATCAGGTTCAAATACAAAACAGATTGAAGAACGTGGGCATAATAATTTATCAGTTTTTGGAATTGTAAAAGATTTTAAAAAAGATGAATTGAAATTAATTGTTCGCGCATTGGTTGCCAAAGGATTATTGGAAAAAAAAGGTGAACAATATCCGACACTTTGTTTGAGTGGTGTTGGTGGTAGATTTTTGAATAATAATGAAAGTATAATGCTTCCGAAAATTTTCAGAACGATTGAAGTTGCCAAATCAAAGGGTATTGGTGAACTTGATTATGAAGTAGGTATGTTTGAAGAATTGCGAGCTTTGCGCAAAAGGATTGCTGAGCAGGCTGGTGTGCCTCCATTTATGATTTTTGGAGACAAGGCTTTACAGGAAATGTCATATTATTTACCACAGAATCTGGATGATTTTGCCAATATCTCAGGGGTAGGTGAGCAAAAATTAGGAAAATTTGGAAAAATATTTTTGTCAGTAATACAGAATTTTTGTAAGACAAATAATTTGCAGGGTAAATCAATTCCAGTTAGAAGATCTTCTACAAAAGAGAGAAGTGTAAAAAGAAGTGGTGGAACTTATGATGAGACTAAAAGACTTTTAGAAAGTGGACTTTCTGTGGCTCAAGTAGCTAAAGAGCGAGATTTGGCTGAGTCAACTATTTTGAGTCATATAGAAGAATTGGTGATGTCTGGTCAGAGATTGAATATAGAACATTTGCGTCCAGAAGATATTAGTCTCAAAAAAATTTCAAGAGCATTTTATAAGTCAGGTGGAACAGCTTTAAGTCCGGTAAAGGAGATATTGGGATCAGAGTTTTCATACGAAGAGTTGAGATGTGCTAGACTTTTTTTATAAGGATTTTTTTATACAATATTAATTGTGGATAACTATTGATAAAGTATTTTAAAATAGTGTTAAAGGGTATATATTAGCATAGGAATTGTCTTATTAAAATTAGAGTATGGTTGTCAATAATAAAAAGATAATTATCATTGAAGATGATGATTTTATTTCTAGAGCTTTGAAAATAAAGTTGGAGGACAAGGGGATAAATATTTTAATTGCTAAAGATGGAAAGACTGGTTTGGATATTGTAAAAAAAGAAAAACCGGATTTGGTGTTGTTGGATTTAATTTTACCAAAAATGAGTGGTTATGATGTATTGGTTGAGTTAAAAAAAGATATTGTGACTAAAAAAATACCGGTTATAATTTTGACAAATTTGAATCAAAATGAAGTAGAAAAGAAAGTGAAAGATTTTGGTGCTATTGATTGTTTGGTAAAAGCTAATATAAGTCTTGAACAAATTTTTAAAAGAATTAGTGAAGTTTTTAAGTAATTTTTTATAGTATGAAGAATAAAGTAAAAGCAAAATTAGATAACGGTGGTGTTTTAATGAATGATTTTAGTCGTATGTTTATAGATAAATATTATAATAAAGAATATCCTTTATTTAAATTTATAATTGATAAATCTAATCAACAGATTGCTTTCGCTGATATGAAAGGAAATATTGTGTATGTTAATGATTCATGGGCAAGGAATCATGGTTATATGGTTAAAGAGCTAGTAGGTAAGAATCTTTCTATATTTCATACCAAAGAAGAATTAAAAAAAGTACATAAATTTAATAAAATTTTAGTAAAAAAAGGAAAATATGTTGGGGAGATAGAGCATAAAAGACGAGATGGTAGCACTTTTGTTACTTTGATGGATAATTTTATTTTTGAACCAAAAAAAGGTTTGAAGTTTATGGTTGGTATGGCTACAGATATTTCAGAATACAAAAAAAATCAGTTGGAAGTAAAGAAATCTGCAAATTATTTAGATCTTATGGCAGAGAGTTTAGTTGTATTAAATCAAGATAGAAAGATTGTAAAAATAAATAAAGCTTTTACAAAGTTGTGGGGTTATAAAGAGGCTGAGATTATTGGAAAAAATATTTGGAAATTGTTTCCTAGAAGACAGAGAGAAATACATGAATTTAATATGAAGGAGTCTATACAAAAAAAGAAGGCAGTTAAATTTGAGACATATATACTCACAAAAGAAAAAAAAGAAATACCAACTCAAATGATAGGGTCAGTAATTTTTGATAAAAATGGTAATCTATCAGATATGATAGCTTTGTTTAGGGATATAAGAAAAGAAAAGTTGATAAAATTAAAAATGTTTGAGAGTGAAAAAAAGCTTAGTGCTATTATTGAAAATATGGGTGGTGGATTATTTGTGATTGACAAAGATTTTAAAGTTATTTTATTTAATAAGTCAGCAGAAAATATTACAGGTTTTTCTTCTAGTGATATTATTGGTAAAAAATATAATAATAATATTAAATTTGTTTTTGAAAATTCTGGTAATCTTGGGGATGCTTTTATTTATAATTGTATAAAAAAAGGTGAAATCGTTAGATTGCAAAATCATACACAAATAGTGAAAAAAGATAAAACTAAAGTTTCTGTTTCTAGTAGCGCTGCGCCTATTAAAAATGAACAAGGAGAAATTGTTGGTGGTATAATTTTATTTTATGATGTTTCCAGAGAACGTGAAATTGATAAAATGAAGTCAGAATTTGTTTCTTTGGCTTCTCATCAATTAAAGACACCGCTTACAGGAATTAAATGGTTTACAGAATTACTTTCTCAAGAAAAAAATACTAATTTAACTGAAGAACAAAAGGATTTTATCAAGCAAATTTATATTAGCAATGAAAGACTTATACAATTGGTCAGTGATTTGTTAGATGTATCACATATAGATACTGGTAGAAAATTTGATATAGTACTTGAAAGAGATGACATTGTAAAAATATTCAATAATGTATTGGAAGACAAAGATCATTTGATCAAAGAAAAAAGAATTAAATTTATAAAATGTGTTAATACACCAGATAGATTGGATTCACTTGTGGATAGTAAAAAAATAAGACAAGTTTTTAATAATTTGGTAGACAATGCTATTAAATATTCAAATATAGGAGGTGTCGTTGAAATGGGATGTGACAGGAGTCAAAAAGGCAAAATAATATTTTCAATAAAAGATAATGGTATAGGTATTCCTAAAGATGTTCAAAAAAATTTATTTAATAAATTTGTAAGGGCAGATAATGCAATTATTTCAGAAGCGGATGGTACAGGACTTGGTTTATATATTGCCAAAGCTATTATAAAGGCCCATGGGGGTGAAATATGGTTTGAGTCTAAATTGGGTAAGGGTAGTACATTTTATTTTTCACTCCCATTATAAATATATATTAAAAATGTATTAAATATAGAGAAATTTTTTATATTGTTTAAGTAATCAATATATTTAAATTTAGCCAAAAAGTTTGTTTTTGTGGTATAATATATAAGTATGATTAGCAAAAGTACAAACTAGTTTTCTGGATATTTTTATGAAAATTTTATTGAAGATATTAAATTATTTTTTTACTACATTGGGTGTGATATTTTTTATTATTTTACTGTTTGTTTTGTATTTGTTTGTCGTAGACCCATTCAACATAAAGCCATTATTTAGATCTTTTGGGGTAAGCCCAAGTGTTATTATGGATATTTCTCAAGATAAAACAGTTAATGTGCCAGCAGATAAAACTGTTGATAAAAATGTATTATTAAATTCAGAACAGGAAAAAGCATTAGAATCAATTGGTGTTGATCCGTCAGTACTTCCAACAGAAGTTACACCTGAGTTAGAGAAGTGTCTGATTGATAAAGTTGGCGCAAAAAGAGCTGAGGAAATTTCAAAAGGATCAGAACCTACTGCCATGGATTTTTTGAAAGCCAGTGCTTGTTTACGGTAGTATATATTTTGTATGAAAAAAATAATATTTTTAATAATTGTGATTTGTTTTTTTTCATTTGCTTTGTTGGTTATAAAAGGACCTGTAAATACTTGGGGTTGCAAAGATGGATCTTGGATAAAATTTGGAAATTTGGATATTGAAAAACCGAATAGGGTTTGTGGCCTAACAGACACAATCAAGGGTAAAATATTGTTTGTTACTGAAAGTTATAGGCTTAATAGTAAAATACTCAATACAGAAAAATATAGTAATCAAGGTCTAGAAAATGTTCCACCAGAGTTGTTGTATATGTTAGATACGGTTGTCATAAAACTTGATAATAATCAATTGTCAGTTTTACCAGATAAATTTTATGAATTGAACAAAGTAAAAGAATTATATTTGGATCATAATAATATTGTTGAAATATCACAAGATATAGGCAAATTATCAAATTTGGAGAAATTAGATTTGAGTCATAATTCACTTAGCGACATACCAAAGGAAATGGGCGAATTAAAAAAATTAAGAAGATTGGATTTGTCAAAAAATAAATTAAAGGATTTTCCAGAGGAATTTTATAGTTTATCTACTAATTTGGAGAATTTGGATATATTTGGAAATAACTTTAATGATGATTTTATAATAATTTTGCAAGAAAAATTACCTAATACAACTATAAATTTTTAATATTTTTAATATGAGTAGAGTACCGTTTATATTGGTGGGAATAATAACTACAATCACTATTGTAGTAGTGGCGTCTGGTTCATTGATATTAAATCAATTGCCGGCGTATAAAATAAGTAAATTAGTTTTGCAAAAGACAGTGCAAAATGGAAATTTTATTGAGTTGTCTGATGGCGCTTTTGGAAGTTTGTCTGGTATTAATTTAGGAGAAAAAACTCAAACCAATTTATCTGCAAGGTCAGAAAGTGGTGAAAGTGTAAGCGTTGGTATGGTTAGTGCGCCGATGGTTGGTTTTGGAGGCGGTGGTGGAAATGCTGTGAGTATGGATAGTGGTTCTGGTGTAGTAGATTCTATGGTATCAGATAGAATGATAATGCCTTATTATGAATATATGTATGAGTTTGATTATGTTGGTGATGATTTTGAGATAGTAGATACACAATTGCCAGTGTATAGATTGGCGCTTGATCAGACTGTGGGTAGATCTATGGCACAGTCTTTATCCAATTCTGGAATAAATTTTGTTGATTTATCAAAATTTAAGAATACATCAGTATTGAGTATGCATTTGTCTCAAGAAGATGGCTTCAATATATATCTTAATTTGGATCAAGGAAAAATCAGTATAGATAGCAATCAACAATATATTTTGGATAGTGTAACAATGATGTGTGATGGTCCTGGTTGCGATTTTCAAGAGAAAAAATATTCGGCAGTACCAGATGATCAATTGATTGCTATTGCTAATAAATTTTTGGATGATTATGGTATTGTTCGTTCAATTTATAGTTCACCTATGGTAGATAATTCTTGGAAAAGATATCAGGAGGATTCAACATATGTTCCGCAGATGCAATCGGTGGTATACCCATTGTCATTGGATGGTAATAATGTTTATGAATCTGGTGGTTATATAAATGGTATGCGAGTAACTGTTGATTTGAGTGATATGAGAGTAAGAAATGTTAACGAAATATTTAATCCTGTTTTTGAAAAATCAAATTATGAGATTGAAACTGATTTTGGCAGGATTTTGAAATTTGCAGAAAAAGGCGGTATGAATATGTTCTTTTATGGAGCAAGTACAGAGGGTGAAAAATTGGAATTAGGCACGCCATCATATGTGTATATGCATCAGTATGATTATTCGTCAAAGGATGGTAGAAGTAGAGAATTATATATTCCAGCGCTCAAATTTCCAATCTTGAATGCAAATAACAAAAATATTTATCAGGATTCAATTGTGGTGCCTATCGCTAAAGAAATATTGGATTTGTATGATAATAATAACAATAATGGTGGTATGATACCAAGACCTATGCCATTGATAATGGAAACTGATGGGGCGGTTCGAGGCACACCTGCAGTTATGCCAGAGGTTGAGGCTATAGTAGAAGAGATGATTGTTCAATAGAGATTAAATCCCCTTTGGTATAAGGGGATTTTTTTAAAATTATATGTTATAATGAAATAAACACAAATATATGGTAAAAGAACTTGAGAAAATTTTATTAGTGGAGGATAATAAGCCAATTGCAAAAGCATTGAGTATAAAATTAAAAGAAAATGGCTATGATGTTGTGATTGCAAATGATGGCAAGGAGGCACTTGAAAAATTGAGAGATGACAAGTTTGGTCTACTTCTTTTAGATTTGATAATGCCTGAAATGGATGGTTTTGCTTTTCTTGAAGAATTTAATAAAAAAAATATTAAAGCTGGAGTTATTGTTGTTTCAAATATAGGTACCATGGAGAGTAAAGAAAGATTAAAAGGCATGGGCGTTTATGATTATTTGGTAAAATCTGATTATAAATTGGAAGAAATTGTTAAAAAAATTGATGCATATTTCAAAAAAGAATAATTTTTTATAAATTATGCCTGTCAAAAAGAATACAAAAAATATATCTATTAAAAACAAAAAACCTCGGCAGATATATGATGGAGCTTATATTATCACTGTAGATATGGGTTATGGTCATCAGAGAGCTTCGTATCCTCTCAAAGACATAGCAATATGTCCGCCTGAAATGGATATGGCCGAGAATAAGATTATCACGGCCAATAATTATCCAGGAATACCCAAAGCAGATCGCCGTCGTTGGGAAGGTGGACGATCCATTTATGAGACAGTTTCTAGAATGTTTAAATTACCTTTTATAGGTAAAATTTTGTTTGGTATCATGGATTATATTCAGAGAATTGAGCCTTTTTATCCGCGTAGAGATTTATCTCGCGCAACTTCTCAAGTGAGACAACAATATAGCATGATTCATCGTGGTTGGGGTAAAGACTTAATTAATAGATTGAATAAAAAACCACTTCCGATTGTAACTTCTTTTTTTACAATTGCTTTTTTTGCTGAAGAGCATGATTATGAGGGTGAAATTTATTGTTTGTGTACAGATACTGATATTAGTCGTGCTTGGGTACCGATGAATCCAAAGGAAAGTCGGATTAAATATTTTGCGCCAAACAAAAGAGTAAAAGATAGATTGATATTATATGGAATAAATAAAAATAATATTTTTGTTACTGGTTTTCCATTACCAAAAGAAAATCTTGGAACAAATTTGAAAATATTAAAAAAAAGTTTGAGTTGTAGGCTTGATAATTTGGATCCAGGTGGTAAATATAGACAAAAATATAAAAAAACTTTAGATCATTATTTTAAAGATAGCCAATGTGCCAGATATAAAAATGGGCATTCATTGACAATTACTTTTGCTGTTGGTGGCGCTGGTGCTCAGAGAGACATTGGTATTACTATTTTGGATAGTTTGCATGACTATATTGACAAAGGACTTGTTCGTCTTAATTTGGTCGCTGGTGTTCGAAATGATGTTTTTAAATATTATGAAGATGAAGTAAAAAAATTACATTTAGATACTCACAATGGACATGTGCATATTTTGTATGCAGAAACAAAAGATGAATATTTCAAAAAATTTAATGAGCTACTTTTGACTACGGATATTTTGTGGACAAAACCGAGTGAACTATCATTTTATGTTGGATTGGGTATCCCGATCATTATGGCGCCAACTATTGGTTCACAGGAAGAATTTAATAAGGCATGGCTTCATCAAATTGGTTCTGGTTTTGAACAAGAAAATCCAAAATACACAAATGAATGGCTTTTTGATTGGCTTCATTCTGGTTGGCTGGCTAGGGCGGCTATGGAAGGATTTCTTGACGCCCCACGAAATGGAGTCTATCATATAGAGGATATAGTATTGAGGGGTAAGAGAAGTGAAATTGAAGATTTACATTTTTTGTAAGTTTTTAAATATTTTAAGATAAACAAAATTACGTTTATGTGGTTTATATTTGCATGTTTAGGGTATTTTTTGTTAGCATTAGTTTTCATTCTTGATAAATTAATTTTAACCAAATCAGTTTCAAAACCAGTTGTTTATACTTTTTACTCAACTATTTTTTTATTTGGCGCACTTTTGGCTTGGCCGTTTGGAGTGGAGTTATTGAATGATTTTGATTGGATTGTCGCTATATTTTCTGGTGTTACTTTTGGACTGGCAATGTGGGCACTTTTTATTGGCTTGAAAACTGGTGAGACTAGTCATATCTCGCCATTTAATGGAGCATTAGTGACTATCTTTACTTATTTGATTGCAGATTATTTTTTGGGTGAAAAATTAACCAGCGTTCAATTAATTGGGTTAGCTATTTTGGTTTTCTCATCATTGTTATTATCTTTTGAAAAAAGCCAGAAGCATAATGGTTTCCATGTAGGTTTTTTGTGGGCTGGTTTGTCTGGATTATTATTTGCTTTTTCACATGTGAGCGCAAAGTATTTGTATGATATTTATCCATTTTTGACAGCTTTTGTATGGACACGGTCTTCTATTGGGTTGGTTGGTTTGTTTACACTATTATTTCCATCAGTTAGACATAGTTTCAAAAAAACAAAAAATAAAAAAGAAAGTGATAAAAATAAAAAGTCTGTTGTCTTGGTGGTGATGGATAAAATTTTGGCAGTTATTGCCATAATTTTGATACAATATTCGGCTTCAATTGGCTCTGTAGCGCCAGTAATGGCTCTTAGTGGGTTACAATTTGTTTTTATGTTTATTATGGTGTATTTATCAACTAAATTTTTACCAATTTTGTTCAAAGAATATTTTACAAAACGAGAGATTACTGTTGAAGTTTTGGCAATATTTTTTGTGTTAGTTGGTTCTATGCTTTTTGTGATATAATAAAAAGTGATATTTTTTTATTTATGAAATTTTTATTAATTGTTTTAGCATTAATTATTTTACTATATTTGAGTTTATGGTTGTTTAGTAAAAAAAATTATCCAGTTGAATTTGGTATTAGTTTCAATCATAATCATGCGCAGAGTTTAGGACTTGATTGGAGAGATGTATATACAGATATGTTGGCGGAGCTGAAGCCAAAACATATTAGGATTGCTGCTATGTGGAATGAAGTTGAAAAAGACAAGGGTGTATATAATTTTGAAAATGTTGATTGGATGATGCAAAAGGCAGAAGAAAATAATACAAAAGTAATTTTGGTTGTAGGGCAAAAAGCGCCAAGATGGCCAGAATGTCATGTGCCGGATTGGATTAATACAAATGGTGATGAATTTAATTCTGCGCATTTGTTTGATTATGTAAAAGAAATTGTTAATCGATATAAAGGTAGTTCAGCTTTGGAGTTGTGGCAAGTTGAAAATGAACCGTTTATTAAGTTTAGGTTTGGTGAGTGTTCAAAATATAGAGAAGAACTGGTTGGCGATGAAATAAATTTTGTAAGAGAGTTGGATCCGTCGCATGATATTATCATTACAGACAGTGGGGAATTGAGTACTTGGAGAAAGGCAATCAAAGCTTCTAATTATTTTGGTACAACATTATACAGAATAGTGAGAAATCCAAAAGGTGATATTTTTACTTATGATTGGTTGCCACCAGCGACTTATAGATGGAAAGCAAAGATAATGGGACAAGATATGAATAAAATGTTTATTTCAGAATTGCAGGCTGAGCCTTGGTTTACTAGCAGTAATCCAAGTGACACACCATTGGAGATCCAAGAGCAGACTATGAATCCAGCTAGATTGCGACAGCATATAGATTATACCAAGAAAATTGGAGTAGAGCGGGTGTATTTGTGGGGAGTAGAATGGTGGTATTGGGTCAAAGAAATAAGAGGGGATTCGCGTTATTGGAATATGATCAGAAATGAGATAAGTAGAGAGTAAAAAAGACCGTGATCATTATGGTCTTTTTCTATTTTGTACTTGTGTATGGTTTGTGGTAATATATTTTATATTATTTAATAAGTAAGATATGGATAAGTCAAAACAATCAGAACGAGATTTGTCATATTTATCTGGCGTGGGGGTAGATGCTCCACAAAAAGAAGATATCAAAGCTGTAATAAGACCTTTGGAGTATACAGAAATTGAAGGTGAAGTAGAAAATGAAGAACAATTAGTTGATAATATTCATAAAAATGAAGGAAAAGGTGAAATAAAAAGAGATGAATTTGTTATTTTGGAAAGAAAAGTTGAATCAAAACTAGTTGGTTTTGATTTTTATATTGCTAGAAGACAAAGATCTGGTAAAGTATTTGAACCAGAGACAGTATTGGTCGCAAAAAGAAATAATAGAGAGCACTATGTGCAAAAATTAAGAGAAGATATTTCAGATGAATATGATATATTGCAAGAAAAAGATAAATTATTGACCAATAAAGAAATTAAAGTTTTGGATGAGAGTATAGGAGTTAGTGAAACAGATGCTGGTGATTTGTTGACCAAAAATGATGAAACTATTGGGATTGGCTCTATGTCAAAAATCAGTCATACATTATTGCGTGGGCAATCAAAATTCATACCCGAAAGCACAGCCCTTAGAGAAAAAATATGGCATTATGGTGATGAAGCAAATGAGAAAGAGGTATGTTCAATCGTTGGTAAATTGCGAGATATTGATCCAGATATGTGGAATTATATTGTTAAACCTGTGGATTCAGTTAAGGGTGAAATATATAGCGCAGTGTGGGAATTAATATCAAGTGATAAAGATGGCGACTTAGAAGTAGAAAATCTAGAGAAGAGCTTAATGTCTGGTGATTCTATATCTTTTCAAAAAAAGCTTGTGATAATACGACAGCTTTTTGAGGCTCTTTCAACTACAGCTAAATTAGGTGTATATCATAGGGATATTAAGCCAGCAAATATCGTATTGACAGATGAGGGGATTAAATTGTGTGATTTTGGGATAATGAATTTTGAAAAGAGATATATGGATTCAAAGTATCTTAAAAAAGCTAATAATTTACCAGAAAGGTTTGATGCTAATAATACTCCACCTGGTTATATTTGTGGTACGGCGGTTTATTTACATAGACGGATACTTTCCAATAGTTTTCCAAAAGGAGATAGGGAAATAAATAATCCAAGATATGATGTTTATGCAGCATCTTTGACGGCAATAGAATTAATAACAAATGGTAAAACAGATTTTAGTGCTTTTTTAAATCAAAAGTTAGGTATTAGTTTGGGTTTAATTTTAGAAAATAGTAGATATGTAGCTTATGTTTCCAGAGTTTTAGATAAAGAAATATCAATATATGGACAAGATTCTGAATTTGATAAAGATAAATTATCTGAATTTGTAGGTCTTTTAAAAAAAGGTCTGAATAATGGTAGTAAAGAAACTAATACACCAATTGAAAAGTTATTACCAAATCCTGATGAATTTGTTAATGCTTTAAAGGCAATGGGTGTGAAGGATAAAGTATAGGTTTGTGTATTAAAGGAAGTTTTAACTCTGTGTTGAATAACAAAAAATATAGCTAAATTAGTTATATTTTTTTGTGCACCATTGTACAGGATGTTGGAACTGTATTGCAGGAAGAGAAGGGGTTTGTTTATATTACTGATTTATCTTACTTGAATTGACTGATGTAATTAGAAATGATAAAATAGTGCAAATTATAAAAATTTTATGAAATTATCGAAAAAGAAAAAGGAAGAAATGAATAGAATTTATGTTTTTATAGATGCTTCAAATTTATGGCAGGCTCAAAAAGCAAGGGGATATTTTTTTGATTATAATAAATTGAGAAATTATATTAAGAGTAAATTTAGTGGTGACTCTGTAGAATTTTATTATTATACGGCATACCCGGCAGATGGTACAAGAAATTATAGTTTAGATGCTAAACATAGATTTTATACTTTTTTGAAAAAAGGTCTTGGTTTTGAAGTAAGAAAAAAGGAATTAAAAAGAATTAGGACAGTAGAAGATGAGGGGGAAGTTATAAAAGAAAAGGGAAATATGGATGTAGAGATGACTATTGATGCAATACATTTTTCAAAAGAGTATGATGTCGCAGTTTTCTTTTCAGGTGATTCTGATTTTTTGGCACTTGTTTCTTATTTAAAAAGAGGTGGAAAAAAAGTATATATTTTTTCATCCAAAAACAATGTGTCAGAAGAATTAAAAACCGGTGGGGATGGTTATTTTGATATTCTGAAAATAGAAGACAATATATGGGGTAGGAAATTACAACATCGAAAAGAATAAAAACAAAACCACCCTCCGTGAGGAAGGTGGTTCTTGGATGTAATACCCTATCAGTTCTATGACAGAACTAATAGACATTTGTATGTTACACAATTTTTTAATAAATGTCAACAGTTGTCCACAGTTCGGATTTCCCTTAACATTACTAAACAAAAAATCGCAAATTTAAGCGATTTGTTTATGATGTGCGCGCCAAGTGATTCCTGCCTGCCGGCAGGCAGGCGAACGGCTCCAGTAGGGAAATGGGATTTTGCTAATTTTAGTGAATTTTCCTGTGTTAAGCGAAAAAGTGGCTGTCGCTACAGTCGCAATAATCGGTTAGTCGGATAAAAACGGAAATTTTGGGCAGATTGTTCTTGCACTAAGACTATCTTGAAAAAGGTGGTTTTGTGTTATATAATACTTATGTTTTTAATTATAAAATATATGGATACAATAGTAATGAAATTACACCCAGAACCATTTGAAGAAATAAAATCTGGTAAAAAGAAAATAGAATTGAGACTGTATGATGAAAAGAGAAAGAATATAAATCTAGGAGATATAATAGAATTTAAAAAGGAACCAGAACAAACAGAGACTATAAAAACAAAGGTTGTTGCGTTGCTAAGGTATAATAATTTTTCTGATTTATTTGATGATTTTGATCTAGGTATGTTTGGAGACAAAAGCAAGAATGAATTATTGGAGGGTGTGGCTAGGTTTTATTCAGAAGATCAGCAGAAAGAGAATGGTGTATTGGGTATAAAAATAGAGTTGGCATAAAAAAAGGGGCATGTATTGCACAAGGCCCCTGTGTATTTTTGGTGGACCAGCCATTTTAGTGTGGGTCCGATAGTTGGAAAGCCAAAACCCCCAGTCTTTCTTTGGGTGGTGGAAATATTTTTCTTATGTCCTTAGTTATATTTTTTAGTGCGCGCCAAGGGATTCGAACCCCTGACCCCCTCGGTGTAAACGAGATGCTCTAACCAACTGAGCTAGGCGCGCATTATTTTAATTTTAAACTTACTCTATAGAAACTATATGCGTTGTCTAACCTCAGCCAGAGGCTGATCCGCCTTGGGCGGAAACTGAGCTAGGTGCGCGTATAATTGATGGGATAATTATATATTATTGGGGTAGTTGTGTCAATATTGTTGTGTGTTATACTATATTTGGTACTTTGATCTTTTACAATTTATTTTATATATTTGTTTGCAGGCTATTAGTTAAAGCAAGGGAGTTTTTTGTCTTTTGGGGAGCTGAAAGAAGTAAAAGAGGTTGCAATGAAGTTTAAGCGGGAAATTCAAATTTTCTGGCAAATGGGTGTTTCTTCTAAACAGATAGAGTTTGTTAAGTGGGCAATTCTTTTATTTTTAAGACATGTAAGAGTTGAAGACAAAATTGAAGTAACATTTGGGCAGTCATTTCGTCTATCTAAATATAAACAAAAACGTCCGTCTGAGTGGAAAGGTTTTATGGATGCTGATAAAATTTTTGAATTTTTAAAAAATAAACAAAAAATAGATGGTAACAAATACTATAGTGTTTTATTGGTGCATAATAAAATTTTTTTTAACCAAGATGGTGAACGAAGTGAGATAGCTGGATTAGGTCAATCAGATGCGGTTGCCATAGTTCATGTTGATCAACCCAAAAAAATTGATACTTATTATACTAGAGCATATATTGTTGGTGTACTGATGCATGAGCTTGGTCATATTTTTCATTTGATAAATGAAAGTAGAACATATAATGTTACCTTATATAAAGGTTGTAAACATTGCAGTAGAAAAACTTGCGTGATGTATCCGATTGTTATTTCTACTGGTTTAGATCTTGAAAAAACTCCGTTTTGTTTTTCTTGTCTTTTTGAATTAAGGAATTTTTTCATTGAAAATGATTAAGTACCAAAAAATGAGTCCTCATTAAGTGATGAGGACTCTTGTTATTTTTTATTACATGGTATACTAAAATTAGCTTTATGTTTTTTACAATTTATATTTTATAGGAGGAGAAGTTGAAAAATTTTAAACCAGTGAGATTGATAGCCGACGAACGTATAATATTAGAAAATCCAACCCAAATAATTCGAGCTATTGGCGCAATTGATAATTTTTTTAAAA
Source organism: Candidatus Magasanikbacteria bacterium RIFCSPHIGHO2_01_FULL_33_34 (assembly GCA_001782825.1). Lineage (GTDB taxonomy): Bacteria > Patescibacteriota > Patescibacteriia > Magasanikbacterales > UBA922 > XYB1-40-15. The sequence goes on along the minus strand of MFPS01000007.1, from coordinate 5,377 downwards.
TTGTTGGTGTAACAGATATAGTGAATGTCAGTATTCATGATTTGGTCGATGTAGCATTTTTGGATATTGAGCAAAATGAAACAAAAAAAGTAATGAGTGGTGGCGCTCTTGTTGGTTATATGCTTATAAGAGAGTATAAGACTCAATGGGAATATATAGAATTTCTGATAGTGAGAGATTCTTTACTGATGGAAAACGATAAGATCGTTCATGGATTAGCTCGTTATAATTCTTTTGGTATAGCCAGTGTAGGTAGAGAAGATACTAAAAAAAATATGCTTTTTGCTTATCTTGCTGTTATTCATGAGATGGGACATATTTATGGATTGCCTGCAAAAGACAGACTAGATCAAGATTTGGTAAAAGTTTTGGGGAATCATTGTCCAAATGATTGCGTGATGTTTCCTAATAATATGTGTATGAATAAAATAGATATAATTAATAATCCATTTTGTAATCAATGTCTTTCTGATTTGCGTAAATATTTTGGAAAATAAAAACATAAAGCCCAGTCCTTGTTCACGCAAGGACTTATTTTTATTTATTAAAAATGATATAATATATTTTATGGAATATAAATATAAATCACTTCGTGATGAAAAGATACCACCAACACATTTGGGAATATTCAAAAAAAATATTTCTATGTTTGAAGGTGTGGCTTTGATAGTTAGTGGTACTATTGGTGCTGGTGTTTTGGGTTTGCCATTTGCTATTGCAAAAGTTGGTGTTATTTTGGGTGTATTGTATATTGTTGCTATTGGTAGTTTGATGATTGGATTAAATTTGCTTTTGGGTAAAGTGGCTACTGCTACTGGCACAAATATGCAATTGGTAGGATTTGCAGAAAAATATTTGGGTACAGTTGGTAAATGGTTTATGACCGGACTTTTGTATTTTATGCTTTGGGGAGTTTTGACAGTATATATTATTGGTGAAGGTGAAGTGTTGTCAGCTATATTTGGCGGAAGTGAATTTTTTTGGAGTGTAGTTTTTTTTATATTTGCAACTATTTTGATATATATTGGCATGCAGACCATAAAGGTAGTGGAATTATTTTTGAGTCTGGGTATTTTGGGAGTGGTATTAATATTGGTTTTGACAAGCGCTTTTCATATACAGCCGATAAATTTGTCTGAAATTAATTTTGCAAATTTGTTATTACCTTATGGAATTTTGTTATTTGCATTTCATGGGACTTCCTCTGTTCCAGAAGCATATAGTATTTTGATAAACAGAGAACAAACTTTTAAAAAATCAATAATTATTGCTGGAATAATCAGTATTGTTGTTTATACAGTTTTTGCTGTAGTGGTGGTTGGAGTTACAGGATTGGGTACTTCTGAGATTGCTACTATTGCTCTTGGTGAAAAACTTGGTGTCAAAATATTTTTATTGGGAAATTTATTTGCAGTGCTTGCGATGGGTACGAGTTGTTTGATGGCTGGCATTGCTATGCGTGATTCAATGCAATGGGATTTCAATTTGCCAAAAGGAGTTTCTACTGTATTGGTAGTAGGTGTACCGTTTTTGATATTTGTATTGGGTATCAGAGGATTTATAACAGCAATTGATATTGTTGGTGGAGTTTTTATGAGTATTGAAATGCTTTTGGTATTATTGATTTATTGGAAAGCCAAACAAAGTGGAGATTTGGTAGTTGGAAAATATAAATTACATCATACAACTTTGTTATTGATTTTACTTTTATTTGCATTGACTATTGGAGCTGTATATAGTATATACAAATTATTTTAAGTGAATTTTTAAGATATATTTGATAATAGTCGTTTTATTGATATTTTACTTAAACTTGATATAATTAGGACATGAATTTAGTACAGGCTACAATATTAGGCCTTGTTCAGGGTATAACTGAATTTTTGCCGATTTCATCATCTGGTCATCTTGTTTTATTTCCAAAGTTGTTTGGTTGGGGATATCAAGGATTAATTTTTGATGTGGTATTACATTTAGGTACATTATTTGCAGTGGTAGTTTATTTTAGAAAGAAAATTTGGAACTTGTTGAATTCTCTGAGAAGAAAATGTTGGCCAGATGTGTGTATGGATACTGAAGTTATACAAAATAGAGGCATTTTTTTGGCTATTTTATTGTCTATTATACCTGTTGGTATTATAGGTTTGTGGTTGGACGATTATATTGAAATAAATACTCGTTCTGTACAAGTTATAGCTTTTAGTTTAATTTTTTGGGGGGTAATGCTTGGTATCGCGAATTATATTGAAAAGCATATAAAAATTAAAAAAGAGCTTAAAAAAATTAATTGGAAAAATGCATTGTTTATAGGTTTTGCTCAAGCCATTGCTCTTATACCTGGTACAAGTAGATCTGGCATTACGATGACTGCTGGAATATTTTCTAAATTTAGCAAAAAAGATGCAGCTGAATTTTCATTTTTGATGAGTATACCGGTGATAGCTTTAGCTGGGTTTTTGAAATTGTCAGAATTGTATATGGTTGATTCTGGTGGTTTAGATTTTGGTGTATATATCGCTGGATTTTTGTCGTCAATGTTGAGTGGATTTTTTGCAATATGGATTTTGTTGAAAGTGATAGAGCGTTGGAGTTTTATGCCATTTGTTGTTTATAGAATAGCGCTTGGTGTGATAATATTAATGTATTTATAAGATTTATTAGAAAAAATAAATTGTATGACAGAAAAAAAGATATTTAATTTGATATTTAAAATTTCAAAAGCATCAAAGACTGATGTTTATGTTGTTGGTGGTTATGTGAGAGATCAAATTTTGAAAAAAGAATTGAGTAAAGATATTGATTTTGTGGTTTTGGGTAGTGGACTTGAGTTTGCAAAATTATTTGATAAGGAAATGAAAGAAGAGGGAAGTTTGGTTGAATTTCCTGAGTTTGATACAGCTCGTTATGTATTGGATGATTTTGATATTGAATTTGCTGGGGCGCGTAGTGAAAAATATGATAAAAAATCCAGAAAGCCAGAGGTTTCACCGGCTTCTTTGGAGACTGATTTGAGTAGGAGAGATTTTACAGTCAATGCTATGGCTAGAAAGGTATTATCCAAAGGTTTAGGTAAAGTGGTTGATCCGTATGATGGTAAAAGTGATATAAAAAATAAGTTATTGAAAACACCGCTTGATCCTGATATAACTTTTTTTGATGACCCACTTCGTATGATGAGGGCAGTTAGATTTGCCAGTCAGCTTGATTTTACAATTGATAAAAATGTTTTGGAATCAATTGAGAGAAATGCCAAGAGATTAAAAATAATTTCTGCAGAGAGAATTAAAGAAGAATTATTCAAAATACTTGCAACAAACAAGCCATCAATTGGATTGTGGCTATTGCATGGTACAAAATTGCTTGATCAATTTTTACCAGAAGCAAGTGATTTGGCTGGTGTAGAGGAAGTTAAAGGATATACTCATAAAGACAATTTGTCTCATACATTTGCAGTGGTAGATAATATTGCGGAGCAAACTGACAAAGTATTGCTTCGTTTTGCTGGACTTTTGCATGATATTGCCAAACCACAAACAAAGAAATTTGTGAGTGGTCGGGGTTGGACTTTTGATATGCATGAGCATCTTGGTAAAAAAATGGTATATGATATTTCAAAAAGACTTAAATTGAGTAAAGATGAAGGGAAGTATGTAGGTAAATTGGTCAGGTGGCATTTACAGCCGATTGCATTGATGGATGATGGTATTACAGATAGCCCAGTGAGGAGATTGGTAGTAAATTTGCAAGGAGAATTGAATGATTTACTTATTTTGTGTAGAGGAGATATAACTACAGGTAATCAAAATAAAAAAGTAAAAAGGTTGAAAAATTATGATATGCTTGAAAAAAGAATAGCTGAAGTGCTTGAAAAAGATAAATTGCGTGAATTTCAATCGCCTCTTCGTGGTGAGGAAATTATGAAGTTGTGTGGACTTAAACCAGGCCCGGTGGTTGGAATTATAAAAAAAGAGATAGAAAGGGCTATATTGGATGGAGAGATTCCTAATGAATATGAAGAGGCCAAAAAATATTTTGAAAAAATTAAAAAAAAATATGTGGATAGAGTCTAAAATTATAGATTAAAAAAACCATTTTTTATTAAAAAAGTGGTTTTTTTAATCTTCTTTTTTGAATAGTCTGTCCACAGTGTTTTACTTAGTAATATATGATATAATATTTATACAAAAATATAAATAATTATCTGCGTAATGCTTGTGAGTAGATACTTAAAAATTATTGGGATAAAATCAAAAAAAATAAGATTTTATATTCTTATTATTTTGGTATCTATTGTTTTTGTTTTTACACAAATAAGTACTTTGAATGCAGTTGTTGGTGTTCCAGAAATTCTTAATCATCAAGGTAGATTATTAGATTCTGATGGTAATTTATTAGGTGGTTCATCTGGTACAAATTATTGTTTTAGATTTTCTATACATGATAATGCTACGGTAGGCTCTGGTAATAAACTTTGGCCAACAGATACACCTTCAACCATGACTGTTTTGGTTACCAATGGTGTGTTTAATGTAGGGATAGGTGATACAAGCAATGGTGGGGATACTTTGAATTATAATTTTCATGATAATGATAATATATACTTAAATGTTGCTGTTGCGGCTCAGGTTTCTTCTTCTTGTGTAGGTGTAACTTTTGAGACTGTTTCTCCTAGACAGAGAATACTTTCATCAGGTTATGCTATCAACTCTAATACTGTAGCTAGTCTTACACCACTTTCTGGCAATTGGTTATTTCAAAATGGAACAGTTTCTACTACAGGTGAATTAAGTGTTGCCGATGTATTTCAAGCTGGTGTTGGTTCTGGAGAAAATACTACTACAACTTATGCAAGATTTGGTAATTCAACTGCAGGGCATACAGATGTTATGGGTGCAACAAATGATCTTCTTATATCTGGTTCATTGGAAGTTGATGGACTTTCGTATTTTGATTCTAGTGTTTTTTTTACTAATGTTTCATCAACAGATTTGTCAGCCTATGAAGCTTGGTTTGGTGCTACCGCTACTTCTTCTTTTGATTCAGCCGGTGTTTTAAGATTGGTCAGTGCATCTGCGCCAACTACAGATGTAGCCGGAGAATTAGCTTTTGATAATAATGGTTGGGCAGCCAGTCGTGGAGCAATTCAAGTATATGATGGAACAGCTACTACTTATTTAATTGGTGCATTAGCTTCAGACACGCCAACCAATGGTCAAGTTCCAAAATGGAACACAGGTGGAACAATAACATGGGAAGCTGATGCTACAGCTACAGGGGCTGCCGATCCATTTACTTTCTTAACTAATTATGGAGTAATCAATGCTGTTACCACCACCAATCCAATTTGGAGTCAATTAGGTTTTAATGCATCTTCAAC
>MFPS01000006.1 GCA_001782825.1 Candidatus Magasanikbacteria bacterium RIFCSPHIGHO2_01_FULL_33_34 | reverse complement strand
ATGCCTCCGCTCCGCTACGTCATTTTATACAACGGCGCGCGGTGCCCGTTGTTGTATGCTGTGTCTCCGCTTCGCTACGGCACATCATACAACAACGGCTATACGAAATCACCCATACGCCAATCCTGCGGGATTGGCTCCTGGGTGACTTCGCATAGCCGCGCGCCGTTAGGCGACATATTACTCGACACTTTAATTTCTTGAAAATGAAAAAAGCAATTATACTGATATCAATTTTAATAGCTATTTTTTTAGCAGTTTTTTTATTATTTTTTGCAAACAAAAATACTCGCTCTAGTTTTATTATAGATGCGTATGAGTTGCCAAGTGTTCTTCATGAAGTTTCCAGTATCTCTTATATAGGTGACGATAAAATCGCATGCATTCAAGATGAACTTGGCACGATCTTTATATACGATCTTAAAGCAAGAAAAATAATTAATGAGATTGATTTTGCTTTGCCCGGAGATTATGAGGGTATTGAATATGTCAATGAAAAATTTTATATTCTACGAAGCGACGGGGTACTTTATGAAATCCAAAATAGCAAAATTAATCCGCAAGTTGCCGAATACAATCTTGATTTGTTTGCAAAAAATAATGAAGGGCTCACATACGACAGAGAAGGCAACCGATTATTAATATCAACAAAGAGCAAGGTGGCTCCAGGTAAAGAGGCAAAAAACGAACGCCATATTTACGCATTTGACTTAACCAAAAAAGAAATAGGCAAAACTCCGGTTATCACTATGAACCTAGATGACGTTGAAACCTATATAAACAACAATGAGGTTGATTTAGAATCTAAAAACGATAAAGCTAAAAAAATACTAAAATTCAGACCTTCGGGCATCGCAATGCATCCGATAAACAAAAGATTGTATATTGTTTCGGCAATTGATAATTTGGTAATCAGTACTGACCTTAAAGGTACTATCTTGACAATTCATCAATTAGACATTTCCATTTTCAACAAGCCGGAAGGGATTGATTTCTATGAAAATGGCGATGCCCTTATTAGCAATGAAGGAGGCAATGGCAATCCGACATTATTAAAACTTAAAATTGAAAACTTAAATTAAAGTGTCTGCGTCATACGTCGCCTAACAGCGTATATCTGGCTCGCTCCTGCCGTCGCTCGACCCATATTTTGCTCCGCTACGCTACGCAAAACATCAGATATACGCGAACGTTCAGCAAAATTGTTCCGCTCCCTGCCTGCCGGCAGGCACGGCGCTACACAATTTTCCTGAACGGGCTCGGGTGCCCCGTGTCCGACGAAATTATAACAAAAAATAAACGTGAAAATACTAATATTTTCACTGATTTTCACGATTATCTTGACAAAAGAGTGAAAATAGTGTATAATAAGATTATTATTCACTGTTTATAATAAACATGCCTAAAACATTACATATTTTTAACACAATTTCTCAATTAAGAGAACGCTTCTATGTGGCTGTAGTTGGCAAACAGGCGCTTTTAAAGCTAATTAACGAGGCCGAGGTCGCTGAACAGGTATACAACTCTAACGCTATTGAAAATAGCACGCTCACCTTGGAAGAAACCGAAAAAATACTCCTACAAATAGACTTGGATCGATACATCACTGAACGAGAAATGTTTGAAACGAAAAATTTAGCACGCGTCGTATCATATACCGATCAAAGGGCCAAAGAGCAAGAACTTGGCCTAGAGGTAATTTTATCGCTTCATAAAATGTTGATTGCCAATATTCGCGATGATATTGCTGGCAGATTTAGAAATAATGGCGAATTTGTACGCGTTGGCAACCATATTGCGCCTGATCCCAAAGAAATTATTGGCCGAATGGAAAAAATGTTGGCCGAATACAACGCGACAAGTCATGAAAATATAATAAAGAGAATCGCAAAATTGCATCTAACTTTTGAATATACCCACCCATTTTGCGATGGCAATGGCAGAATTGGACGGGTGATAAATAATTATTTATTGATACGCGAAGGATTCGTGCCTATAAACATCAAATTCATTGACAGAAATAAATATTACGAAGCATTCAAAGAATTTGACACCAAAGGCACAACGAGTATTATGGAAGAAATAGTTGGCAAAGCACTTACCAATAGCTATCACAAACGGCTAGCGTATTTGGAGGGTATGCAGATTATGACGCTCGCTGAATATGGAAAAGTGAATAAAATATCGCACTCTAATTTGATCAATAAAGCCACACGCCAAACAATAGAGGCGTTCCTAGAAAAAGGTAAATGGAAAATTGGCGTCCCTCAAAAAAATTATTATTCTACACTACATAATTATTAATAAAACTAAAAATGAATACTTCTAACTGGAAAAAAACTAAAAAAGAAATAATTAAAAATTTCAAATTTACTAACTTTAAAAAAGCGATTGATTTTGTTAATAAAGTAGGAGAAATAGCCGAAAAATTGAATCATCACCCAGATATCAAAATTTATAATTATAATCAAGTTGAACTTAAATTATCTACTCACGATACAAAAAGTGTAACCGAACAAGATTATAAACTGGCAAATGAAATAGATAAAATATAAAAAGTCATATAAACAAATTACTTTTATGACCTTATCACAATATCATCAACAATATACAAATCAAACAAATGAAAAAATCCAAAAAAAGGCTGATATAAAAAAACAAGAGCTTATTACGATTTTTAATCAGATTTCTTTTAATTTAAAGAGTCGCCCAATAAAACTAGCTGTACTAGGTTGTGGTGACAAAAGATTTATCAATCATCATAAAAAAATTTTTAAAAATATACTAAAGAAAAATATTGAAGTTTCAACCTTTGATATCACTATTGATCACCTTGATGGGGAATCAAATGTTTTTCAGCATGATTGCACACTACCTTTACCTAACACACCTTATGATATCACTTACGCTCATGTCCTTCTCAAATTTATAGAACCAAAAAAACAATTTGATCTAGTTAAAAATTCTTTTGATGCTCTCAAACCTGGTGGTATTGCGATTCACGTACTTGATAAAGAAGAATGTGAAGCAACAAAAGAAAAATTATCCAATGGTTTGTGGGCTGTCTCTGTAAATCAATTAACAAAAAAATTATCAAAGCTTAAAATTGAATATAAAAAAATTACAATTGAATATGGCCTAGCGATTGTTCTTTTACAAAAATAAATATGCCAAACAAAATTTTACTAAACAACAAAATTTACCATCCCAATGAACAAGACCTTCCTTGTCTGATACATTATGAACCAAAAACTGGTGGTTCGCATTTTTCTGTTACCATGCTTGCTGATCTGTTTTTAAAAGGATCAAAAATTCTCTTTTTAACCGCATACCCGATGGCCAAAGATAATTTTTTGCAACAAATTAATGGCTATGAATCAAAAACTGCTTATATCACTGATGAAAGCCAACTCAATACCGACACACAAGCAATTATTTTGGAAAGTGCTAATGAAAAACTTTTTTTATCAGCTATAGAAAAACTCAATGATATCAATGAGCGTATTTTGTTTATTAAAAATATGGAAGTTTTTGGCAACCAAATTTTTAATTCTTGTTTAAAATTCAAAAAAATTATCCTTTCAGGAAATTTAGACCAATGTTCAATGAAAAAACAAATCAGTAAAAAACAATACAAAACGATTATTCTCTTTAATAAACCAAAAACTTATTTAAAAATAGAACCACCAAACCTTAAAAAATATACCGGCTATCTATGGAGCGATAATAAAAAAGGTCTAGTATCAATCCAAGTAGAAAACTAAATAATAAACTGTTCAAGTGTGTTATACTACCAGCAAACATTATATATAAAATACTATATGAAATACAAACTTATACTAACAATAGCATTATCTCTACTATTAAGCGGATGTTCTTTGATAGAGCCACAAAAACAATCTACTATTGAAACAGAGCAACCCAACAAAGATGTACCTCTACTGATAGCAAAAAAACTAATTAAAAATAACTTGGACTTAAGTAATCAACAATTAAATAAAGTTCCTGAATATGTTTTTGGTAAAACCAATTTAGAAGAACTTAATATTTCTAACAACAAAATAACCGGAGCAATTCAAGCTGAAATTAGACACCTTCAAATGTTGCGAGTGTTAAATGCAAGCAATAACCTTATGACAGGCGTACCTGCCGAAATTGGACAATTGGAAAATTTACAAATATTAGACTTATCAAACAATAACTTAACTGGACTACCTTACGAACTTGGCAACTTAAAAAATTTGAAAACTTTGAATATTTCTGGCAACAACTACTCAGAAATAGACTTGGCGATAATAAAAGAAAAATTACCAGCAGATACCATCATCATAAAATAACTAATCAAGTTTAATAAATTCCAAAAAACTTCTATGTACAAACCATACAATAATCTAACAGAAGCAGAAAAAAGAGTTATAATTGACAAAGGCACAGAACGACCATTTTCTGGGAAATACGAAAAACATAATGACACCGGCATATACACCTGTAAACAATGCGATGCCGAGCTGTATCGCTCAAAGGACAAATTTGATGCCCGTTGTGGATGGCCAAGTTTTGACGATGAAATTCCTGGCGCTATAAAAAGAATACCTGACGCAGATGGACTCCGTACAGAAATAACTTGCGCAAACTGCGGAGGTCATCTAGGCCATGTTTTTACCGGTGAGAAACATACTGACAAAAATGTCCGCCATTGTGTGAATTCTATTTCTCTTAATTTTAAAAAACAATAATATGCAAACAGCTTATTTTGCTGGTGGTTGTTTTTGGGGAGTAGAATATTATTTCCAAAATGAAACCGGCGTATTGAAAACAACTGTTGGATTTATGGGAGGGGATAAAGAAAAACCCACTTACCAAGAAGTCTGTGCTCACAATACCGGTCACATTGAGGCGCTAGCGGTAGAATTTGATGAACAAAAGACTGATTTTGAAACATTAGCAAAGCTATTTTTTGAGATTCATGATCCAACACAAGTAAATAGGCAAGGGCCAGATATTGGTGAACAGTATCAATCGGCTATTTTTTATAACAGTGAAACCCAAAAAGAGACTGCTCTAAAATTAATAAACATTCTTGAAAACAAAGGTCTTAAAATAGCTACCAAACTACTAAAATCAGACCGATTTTGGCCTGCTGAAGAATACCACCAAAAATATTATGAAAAAAGTGGTGGCACACCTTATTGTCATACTCGAATAAAAAGATTCTAAAATTAAATATAGACCATTCACACTCCCAACTTGACAAAAAAATATATACATGGTTTAATATATCAGCAATATGATAAAAAGAATAAACAACTCAATGATGGATATGATGATGCAGAACCTCTGTGAGCTGAGTTGATTTTTTATAGTCTAATATATCAATCCAGCTACACAGCTGGCTTTTTTAATTTTAATTATTTAATATAAGTATGACCAAAAAAATACTGCCCCAATACAAAAAACTTTTATCCCGCAAAGTTAATGCTATTGTACATTTCAATGATGTATTTTCTGATCAATCAGTTGATTTTGATGCCGAACTCACTGCTATTATTAGGAATTTAGGAAACTTGAGTGACAAAACTTACCCCATAGGAAATAATCTTTACCAAGCAGAATATGGCTTGAATCTACTCAGTGATCTTTTGACTGAACAAAAACGCATTATACAGCTTGTAAAAAAACAAAAAGGTAAACAAGTTTCCAAACAATTTACCGAAGGCACAATTATATCTATCGCCAATTGCGCGCCAAGAAGTAAAGAAGCTACAGCTAACGGAAAAAATGGCAATGATTTTCATCTAGCTATCACCGATGATTTACTAGAAATCTATTGTGTCCCAATCAGCACTCTGAAAACCTTAGAAACTAGAAACAAAATATTGGCTCTATACAAAATACCAAATGAAAAAATCCCTACAACAGATGGCCAAAAAGAACAATTTCGTTCTTCTATAATTACCACTACTCGTTATTTTCCAAATATATTAGAGCCAATATTCCAATACAAAAATAGAGAAGAACTATTAAAAGCCAAAAAACTTGGCAAACACCCAAATATAATTGAGACTCAAACAAAAGATATAGAATTTGCTTATGCTGACAAATTTGGCAATGTGCGTATATCTGTAAAAGATAGCTTGGATCTTAATAAAAAAATAAATGATTGTAAAAAAGTCCAAATACAAATAGGGAAGTCAGAACCACTTGTACTATATTATACAAAATCATTAAAAGAAATTCCTGAAAATGAAATAGGACTATACGAAAATATTGCGGACAAAAAAGATAACGAATCTAAAGCAGGCTACTGGGAAATAGTCAAAAAAACCAATAACCCAAATACAGAAGAAAGTAATGCTTATGCTTTACTCAAAGCCTTATCCAAAGATTTGAGAAATGATGAAATTACAATAAAACCAACAAGTTAATTTATTTTAAATTTACAAAAAGCCATTGATATTATCTCCGGCCTCAGGTTTTTGTTTTGTATATGAATTTTATTTTTAATACTCCATTTGCAAAAGATCAAGAATTGTTTGTTTCAAATCTTCTGGTGTTTTAATACGATATCCTAAGGAAGACCAGCTTACCACTTTACTATAGGCACAATTTCCTGCACCCAAAATACCTGATGCGCTCAATAATTGCTGATCATCTTTATTGTTGATATAACACTTATACAATGTATTATGATATTCCTGTGGTCCAGTAATCAACAAAGTGTCCCAATAAAGAAACTTGTTAACCCTTGTTTTATGAATATTTGGATCATACGGAGAACGACTCCCATCATCTTCAATGAAAAGAATGTTAGTCATAACATGCTCCTTGCTTGATGGTTCGTTCATACACATTTATAAAACCTTATAATTAAATACCACAAAACCTACCCTTATGTCAACTGTTTGTAAATATAATTTTTGTGCTCTCACCAAGAATCGAACTTGGATCTAGACGTTAGGAGTGTCTTGTTCTATCCATTGTCAGCCAAAGGCTGATCAGCCTATGGCTGAAACTACTACGATTAGTCCTCTCGCCAAGAATCGAACTTGGATCTAGACGTTAGGAGTGTCTTGTTCTATCCATTGAACTACGAAAGGGTTTAACTTGCTAAAGCTATTTTTCATGCTATAATAGCACTATATTTTGGTGTAATATTAGACTATTTTACTTAAAAAATCAAGTGTATGCAGACATTTCTTCTCATATTTTTATCAATTGGCCTTATCGGGGCAATTATTTTAATATATTTAATGTATAAAAAAATTATTGAACAAGGCAAACCAAAAGAAGGTGAACAAAATCAATTCACTATGTTGCAAAATCAAATGCAAGAATTGAATCGCGCTTTTGAACAAAGAATGACAGAAGCCAATAAATCAATGTTTGAAACTCAAAATGATATTAGCAAAACTTTGCGTGAGCAACACGGACAAAGCTCCAGAATAATTACTGAAATTACCGAAAAATTAACCAGTCTTGATAAAACCAATCAACAAGTTATTGGTTTTTCTGAACAATTGTCCAATCTAGAAAAAGTTTTAAAAAGCCAAAAACAGCGTGGCAATCTAGGTGAAGCTGGTTTACGCCTTGTACTTGAAAATATATTGCCACCAAATGCTTTTCACTTACAATATTCATTTAAAGATGGCGATACCGTTGATGCGGCCATCATCACCAAAGACGGTCTCATCCCAGTTGATGCCAAATTTTCTTTGGAAAATTATCAAAAAATTAATAATGAAAAAGATGATATTGTACGCACAACTTTAGAGAAAGAATTTAAACAAGATTTGAAAAAAAGAATTGATGAAACTGCCAAATATATCAAACCAAAAGAGGGAACATTAGAATTCGCTTTTATGTTTATCCCTAGCGAAGCAATATATTATGATTTGTTAGTAAATGAAATTGGGGCAGTAAAAGTAAACACCCGTGATCTAATAGATTATGCTTTTATAGAAAAAAAAGTAGTTATAGTTTCACCGACTACTTTTGCAGCTTATTTGCAAACAGTCCTCCAAGGATTACGCGCTTTCAAAATTGAAGAAGGAGCAAAAAGTATCCGTAAAAATGTAGAAGCGCTTGGCAAACACATAAAAACCCAAGATGAGTTTATGAAAAAACTCGGTAATAGCCTCGGTACCACAGTAAATCATTATAATACTGCTTATAAAGAACTTTCCAAAGTAGACAAAGATATCCTAAAAATTACCGAAAGCAAAGAAGAGGTAATTGATCCAATTATGATTGACAAGCCAAATACTGAACAATAAAACGCATAGCTTTCTATTTACTTGACAAAAATCAATTAATCAGCTATACTTTTCTACACATTCAAAAATTTATAATAATAACAAAATATGCCAATTAAAAATAATGCTAAAAAAGCATTGAGACAAGCCAAGAAACGCGCAATTGCTAATAAAGAAATCAGAGATGCTGCTAAGAAAGCCGTCAAAACTGTAGTAAAAAATCTAGAAGCAAAAATGGATGTAAAAGAAGAATTACGTTTAGCTCAAAAAAAACTTGATAAAGCTGCTAAAAAAGGTGTTATCAAAGCTAAAACTGCTAGCAGAAAAATATCACGTCTAGCAAAAAGAGTAGCAAAAGCAAAATAAATAAAAATACTCCGAAAGGAGTATTTTGTTTTATACACAAACACGAGCAACAAATAAATCTAATAACATTTCATTATTGCCTTTACTAGTTTTTATTTGAATATCTAGCTCAAGTAAATCATCATAGATACATTTCAATTTTTCCATATTGTAATGCCTAGTAAGTGGCAAGGTTTTTTTGACCACAAACGGATGCAATTTTAATTTTTTGGCAATCTCATCGCTATTCATTTTACTTTGTCTTTCAAACAAATCACGCAATTCAATTATTATTCTAAATTGTCTCAATATCATTGCAAACATAAATTGCACGTCTTCACCAATACGATATTGCTCTTGAATCATTTTATAAACTTCTTTTTCTCTTTTACCAACTATTGCATCCACCAAATTAAAAATATTATCATCAAACCTTTCCTCCAAAAAAATCTCAACATCGCTAACATTAATTTCTCTATCATTGCAATAAGAAACAAGCTGATTAATCAAAGAATTTAAATGCCAGATATCTCCTTTACTTTCCTTAACTAAATATTCTACAGCTGTGTTGTCAACACTACCACCTCTATTTTTTATTTCTTCTCTAATCCAACTGGCCAAATCCACACCCTTAAGTTCATCAAATTTACTTGAAAATTTTCCTTTTTTTAATATATCCAACAACTCTTTTCCTAATTTTGTTTTAACAGTATCAATACTCTCCCAAAAAATAATTATATTATTCTCTGGTAAATTATTTTCTTTCAATCTTTTTACTATCTCCATCTGCAATTCTTCATTTTTGCTAATAAGTAAATTTTTCAATACAATCATCCTTTTTTCTGCCAAAAATGGTTGCGCCAAAATCTGTCCCATAAAATCTACTCTATTGTTGTTCAAACAGTCCAAAATAACAGTATTAAGTTTTTGTGGATCTCTTTCTTTAATAAATCTATCAATATTATCTGATAAAAATTTTTGACTTCTAAAATTATCTTTTCCGTAAATAAATATATACATATATAGTCTTAATTGATTGCTCTATTCTACCATTGTTAAAAAAATAATGTAAATGATCAAGTCTTGACAAAATAAAATTTATATGCTATCATATGAATCGACTGTACCTTCGAGCTTCGGCTCAGGTCGGTCACGCGAGAAGCTAAGGTGTCCCCCCCACCTTACTTGCTTGCACGGCGACCGTGGCAACACGGTCGCCGACTTTTTTTTATTGTGATATACTAAATTTGGAGGAAACACAATGAAAGCCAATCGTTTTGGTGGCTCTCTGATGGGAGTTAATCATCGTGGTCGGTCTTCCACAGGAAGATCGACAAAACCAGTCATTAGACTCCGTGTTAGTACAAGACCACTACAAAAACCTGAACAAAAAATCATACCTTTTTCAGAAAATACTACTAACAACACCAGTAAGCCCAAGGGCAGGGGTCGCAGAGACCGAATCAGAAGAGTCGACAACAACAGCTAAATAGGGGGAAAGAATGTGGGGGCGCAAGAGCGTCCTCACTATTTCATTTCACCCCAATTCTTGTTTATACTAGTTTTAACTTCAATCGGAACATTCAACTCAACTACTGATTCCATAGCTTTTTTTACAAGATTTGCAATTTCACTCTCTATTCCTTTTTTTACTTCCAACACAACTTCATCATGCACCTGAAGAATCAATTTGATATCTTTATTTTTTTTATGCTTTTTTATTTGTTCACTCACTTCAATCATTGCCATTTTCATAATATCAGCAGCAGTACCTTGAATTGGCATATTCACAGCCATTCTCTCACCCGCATTTCGTAATTGAAAATTTTCTGATGTTAATTCTGGAATATAACGTCTTCTGCCAAACAAAGTTTCTACATAACCTTCTTCTTTGGCGAATTTTAATGTTTGATCAATATATTTTTTTACACCAGAAAAATTTTTGAAATATTCATCAATAAATTCTTTGGCCTGCCATTGCGGAATACCCGCTCGCCATGACAAACCATAGGCACCCATACCATAGAGTACACCAAAATTAACTTCCTTGGCTGCATAGCGCATTTCACGAGTAACTTCATCTAATTTAACATTATTTATAATAGCAGCCGTTGCTTTATGAACATCTTCTCCATTTGTAAAAATTTCAATCAATCTTTTGTCTTTAGCAAGAGAAGCCACAATACGAAGTTCAATTTGAGAATAATCTGCTGCGATCAATATATTGCCTTTTTCAGCCACAAATGCTTTGCGAATTTCACGGCCCAATTCTGTTCTAATCGGAATATTTTGTAAATTTGGATCAGAGCTCGACAATCTACCAGTTGTTGTTATTGCTTGATTAAATGTAGTATGAATTCTATTGGTTTTTTTATTGATTAAATTTGGCAAAACATCAATATATGTATTTCGTAATTTTTCCACTTCACGAAACTCCTCAATCATTTCTATAATAGGATGTGTACCTCTCAATTTTTCCAATTCGGATGCAGCCGTTGAATACCCTGTTTTTCCCTTTTTAATTCCTTCTGCCGACAAATTCATTTTTTCAAACAATATCTCACGAAGCTGAACTGACGACGCTACATTAAACTCTTCGCCTGCTTCTTTATGGATATTTGATACAAGTTTTTTTAATCTTTCACCTGCTTCTTTAGATAGTTTTTCAAGCAAATCCCTGTCAACCGCCATGCCATTTATTTCCATCTCTGCCAAGACTTTAATTAATTTCATCTCTACTTTTTCAAACAATCCCAAATCTTCATGTTTGACCAAATCAACTTTAAATTTTTGCTCAAGTAAATCAATATAACCAAGTTGATCTGCTAATTCTTGTGGATCTAACCCAAACAAGCTTACTTGCGTATTGACTTCTGGCAATTCTATATTTAATTCACGAATCACCAAACCTCGCAATCCATGTGATCGCACACTAGAGTTAATCAAATACGAAGCAATCATAATATCAAATAATTTATTCTCAACTTCAATATTATTTAACTTTAGCAACTTTATAACCTGCTTCAAATCATACCCAACAAAAATTTTATTTTTATCTGAAAATACTTTTGTTAATTCTTTTTTATTTTTTTCATTTATTTTTTTCCAATCTATATAATAAGTCTCGCCATCACACAAAAACACTAGTCCCATAAACTCATCAGTCATCACATTTTGGCCAGACAAAGATTCTGTACATACAAATTTTTCTGTTTTTTCAATATTTTTTAAAAATTCATCAAAATTATTTTTATCAATCAATTTAATTTTTTTTGAAACCTTATTCTTAGTATTTTTTTCAATTTTAACTGTACTTTTACTAAGCCCTGGCACGCGTTTAAGCAAAGAAAAAAATTCTAATTTAAAAAATAAATCCTTTATTTTTATTTCATCAAATGGATTTACAGCACAATCTTCCAATTTAAAATCTAAATCTTGAACATCGGTATGAATTGTAGCTAACTCTTGGCTCATCAATGCATCTTTTTTTCCTATCTTTATTTTTTCAATCACCCCTGATTTAAATTCTTTTTCCAAAATTGAATTTTTTTTCTCTAGGTCTTCATAAATTTCTTTTATTCCGCCTATTTTTTCTATCAATAACTTGGCAGTCTTCTCGCCAATCCCTTTTATACCAGGAATATTATCTGATGCATCTCCTCGCAATGATTTATAATCAATAATTTTATCTGGTCCAAAACCATATTTTTCAATAACACCTTTTTCATCAAATAATACTGTGTCTGTTATACCTTTTCTCAACTGAAAAACTTTTACTTGAGAATTTACAAGTTGAAGTATATCCATATCCCCTGTCACAATAATTATTTCCAAATCTTTTTTTTCCAATTTTTTTACAACTGTACCAATCACATCATCCGCCTCATAACCTTTTTTTAAATAAATTGGAATATCCATCGCTTCTACTACTTGATGACAAATTGGAATTTGATCATAAAGATCTTGATCAGCTTTTTCACGAGTACCTTTGTAATTATCAAAAATTTTGTCACGAAAAGTACCACCAGCCACATCAAAACTAACCGTGAGATAATCTGGTTTCAAATCATTTATGACTTTAAGTAACATTGAAGTAAAACCATATACAGCATTCACCATCGTACCATCTTTGGCCGTCATGGGTGGCAAAGCATAATATGCTCTATGGATAATGGCATTACCATCAATTATGATAAATCTTTTTTTCTTGTCCATAATATTTTTATATACAATATATATTAGCACATAAGGGTATTGAAAAAAAGATACAAATATGATATTATCTCTCTATCATAAGGTACGGTAGCCAAGTTCCTCCAGAGGCGGACAAGGTCCAGGCAGGTCCTGCTACTTAAAACAAAGTTTATTCAAACAATCAAGAAAATTTATAAAACGGTACGGTAGCCAAGTGGTAAGGCAGGGGTCTGCAAAACCTCTATTCGTGGGTTCGATTCCCGCTCGTACCTCTAACAAAGTTCTTATAGATTATTTTTTATTTAACTGAAAAATTAATTTTAGGTTTTTTAAAAAAGGGAATTGAACTGGGGATGGTAAGGGGTGCAACCCCTTACATGCTGAGGAGAGTTATTCGAGAACCCGAAGGTTCTCGAAAAGCGAAGCGTGTGAGCTTCCCGCTCGTACCTCCAATACAAAAACCCGCTTTCGCGGGTTTTGTATTAATTTGATACTATTCTCCACCTACTACCACCATAATATTCAATTTTTAATCTTTTTACTCCAAAGGCTTTAGCTTCTGCCCGAGATGGCATCCAGATATCTATCCTTCCTTGACCATATCGCTTATTCATCCTATCGTGAACAATAAACACTTTTTCACCATATAACTCTGGAATTTTTACCTGGGCTCCCAATGGTAAAAAATTGGTAGCAATTGTATTACCTTCACCATATTCATCATAATGAGCGCACAAATCATATCCATCGGCTGGTATACATGGTGTATCATCAGTTTGGGCCACTTCACTTGAATAAGCAGTTGCTACTACCCATATAGTTTCCAATGGTTTACGTTCATCTGAAACTGGAAAACTTGGTTTACTAACCTGATCCAAACTCACCAAAAAAGGCAAAACAAAAACAGCTACCGAAAACAAAAACATTCTTGCTCTAAAACAATTAAGTACACTCTTTTTATCAACTTTTTTGCTTAAATTAGCTATTTTTTTTCTAATCTTAGGCAAAAATTTGCTTTTAAACCAATTTATTTTCATAATATTCATTATATTTAGCTTAAATTAGCCAAATTTATCTTTTGTATAATAAAATCCTAGTATATACTAGGAGCTTAACCACTTGACATTTCTGGACGGATTATAGCATATTATGACTACTTTGTCAATCTTAAATATAAGGGTGGCGTCTCGAAACCAGTCCGAGACGCCACCAATGGCAAGTAGTAAATCGCTTTATGCAATTATAACTTGCCACATAAAAAATACTACGTTATTTAATTCATGTCAACAAAATCTATACTTATATTTAAAATAAAATTAATTTAAATAACATTTAAAAAAAACCTTAATTATGATAAAATATCAATTATAAAATGGTCTTTAAACGATAAAATTTTATGCCAATTCCGCCACTCAAAAGAAGAACTTACGGCTATATAAGCGATGAACCAGAAAGAAAAACCATTTCTCATGGAGAAAAACCAAAAAAGAAAGATTCCAAGGATAAAAAAAATAAGTCTGCTAATCAAAATATTCTAATCTTGCTTATTTCATCACCATTTAAACTAATCTGGTGGATTTTAGTTGGTTTTTTTAGTTTATGGAAAAAACGTCCACATATGGCTGAAGAAACAAAAAAAGAGTTTAGGCGTAAAATTATTATATTATTTGTTTCTCTTTCTATATTTGGTATGCTTGGTATGACGATCTTGATAGCCTGGGTAAGCCGAGATCTGCCTGATCCAGACAGACTAACCGACCGCCAAATAGCTGAAAGTACCAAAATATATGATAATACCGGTGAGCACCTACTTTATGAAATTTTCGCCGATGAAAAAAGAACTATGGTCAACTTGGATCAAATACCTGATTTACTTATAAAAGCGGTGATTGCTACAGAAGATACGGCTTTTTATGAACATAAAGGAATCCGTCCTCTTAGTATTTTTCGATCAGTTGTTTATGGAGTTATTGGTAAAAGCAGATTAGGTGCTGGCGCATCCACTCTCACTCAACAACTTGTAAAAAATGCCATTCTAACCAATGAAAGAACCTATACTAGAAAAATCAAAGAAATTATTCTCTCAATCAGATTAGAGCAAAAATATTCCAAAGATCAAATTCTAAAAATCTATTTTAATGAAATACCTTATGGCTCAACCAATTATGGAATTGAGTCTGCTTCTCAAAGTTATTTTAACAAAACTGTTTCTGAACTAACCTTAAACGAAATTGCTATTTTAGCAGGGATGCCAAAAGCTCCTTCCAAATATTTAACCGACCACTATGCATTAAAATTGCGTCGCAATTTTGTACTAGAAAGAATGTTTGAAGAAAATTATATAACCCGAGAAGAAGCGGATGAAAACCAAGCAATGGAAATTAACTTGGCTCAAGATTTTGGCTCTATCAAAGCGCCTCATTTTGTTTTGTATGTTAAAGAAAAATTAGTAGAAACCTATGGAGAACAAATAGTTGACACTGGTGGACTCAAAGTAATCACATCTCTTGATTGGGACAAACAACAAATTGCTGAAACCGTAATAAAAGAAGAAAGTGAAAAATATTTTGAAGAAGCAAACGCAAATAATGCTTCACTAGTAGCAATTGATCCAAAAACCGGTCATATTTTAGCAATGGTAGGTTCACGAGATTTCTTTGATGATGAAATTGATGGTCAATTTAATGTCGCAACTCTTGGAAAACGCCAACCAGGATCATCGTTCAAGCCAATAATTTATACCGCTGCTTTTGAAAAAGGTTACACACCGGGGACAGTTTTATTTGATGTTGAAACCAATTTTGCGATATCTGGAGATGATTATGCACCAAAAAACTATGATCTTGAAGAGCATGGCCTAGTTACTATGCGCAAAGCCTTACAAGGATCATTAAATATCCCTGCTGTTAAAACACTTTATTTAGTTGGCGCGCAAAAAGGCGTGGATTTTGCTGAACGTCTTGGCTATACAACCCTTGGCGAAGGCGACTTTGGATTATCTCTTGTTTTAGGTGGTGGTGAAGTTAAATTGATTGACCATGTCAGTGCTTATGGCATATTTGCAAATGAAGGTATACGTCAAATACCAGAAAGTATTTTAAAAGTGGAAGACCATAATGGAGAAGTTATTTATGAGTGGAAAAAAAGTAAAGGCGAAAAAGTGCTTGAAGAAGAAATTGCTGCAACTATTTCTAATGTATTAAGCGATGATGAATCCAGAGCTTTTGCATTTGGGGCTGGTGGAATTCTCACACTCCCAGACAGACCTGTTGCTGTCAAAACTGGAACTACCAATGCATATGTTGATGCATGGACAATCGGGTATACTCCAAGTTTAGTAACTGGAGTCTGGGTTGGTAACACCAATAATACACCTATGAAAAAAGGTTACGGCGGAAGCAAAGTAGCGGCGCCAATTTGGAATAGATTTATGCGAGAGTCCCTTGCTGAAACCAAGGCTGAAGAATTCCCAAATCCACCAGCAAACGATGCTGAAAAACCAGTTTTACGCGGATCAAATGGCTCTGGAATAACACTATTAGTAGACAAGGTTACCAACAAACTTGCATCTAGTTCAACCCCTCAATCATATATAGTTGAGCGCACGTATGTTCCGCCACACTCCATTTTACACTATGTTGACAAAGATGATCCTAGAGGTCCAATACCGATTGACCCAACAATAGATCAGCAATATACAGTATGGGAAAACGCTATACAAGACTGGATAACCAGAAACAAAGAAGAAAACCCTAATTGGGAAGTCGTCTTTGATGAGCCACCAAGTGAATATGACGATATTCATTCCTTAGAATTAATACCAAGCTTAAATGTTGTTTTTCCAACCCCAAGCACTACTTTATTCTCAAGACAAATTGATACTGATATCCGTGTATCTGCACCACGTGGGGTCACTAAAGTACAATACAAAATAGATGAAAAATTTGTTGGTACAATCAGTCAACATCCTTTCAATTTAAACTATTATGCACGGACATTAGAAAATGGTGATCATACTCTGCACATAATAGTTGAAGATGATGTTGGTAACCAACTGCAACAAAGTATTCCGTTTACCTTAAAGGCGGGTGTTGAACCACCTAATGTTTCTTGGCCACAACAAAATCAAACATTAAGTCAAAATGATTTTCCTCGGGTGCTTTTCTTAAACCCATTTAAATTAGAAGAAATTAAAGAAATTTTAATTTATGTTGAAAAAAATAATGAAAACAGAAAAGTCATGCAATCAATTACAGATTTTTCCAATATTTTTAATAATCAATTAGTTTTTAATTGGAATAACAAACCTGATACCGGAGTTTATTTATTAACAACTGAAATTATTCTAAAAAACAATACACGAATTGAGGGTGGAAAAACAACTGTTACCATTAATTAAATAAAAAAACTTTGACACAATATCCTTACCATGTTACGATTTTTATAGTAAAATCTTTAACATGGAGGATTAAATGCGCATTGCGTACAATTTAAATCATCCTGTATTAGTCATCGATGATTCTATGATAGACGGTCAAACCGCTCTTAACACTGTTCGTAAGTTTAAAATTATAGACAAAAATGGAGAATTTTATATTAAATTTGGTAAAAATCCAGAAATCCAAGTAACAGAAAACTATCTTAGACAATATATACTCTTACAAAAATTGTTACAAAAAAAACCTCGTCATTAAGAATCGCGATGCAAAACCATTTTACCGCGTTTGGATAAAAATTTCCTACGCGGTTTTAAAATAAAAAAATAATACAAAAATATTCGTATTATTTTAAAATTTAACTTTATTGTCTTATTGGCATGACAATATACAAATAATCACTCTTTCCTTTTTCTTTGAAAACACATGGTGAATCAGAACTGTTTACCCCAAATTCAACATTTTCACCAATTTGTTGCAGACCGTCTAGCACATACCGATGATTTAACAATATTGAATTTTCTTCCCCAGTTATATCCGCATCAACTTCTGAATTATGCTCACCTGTTTGCGCATTAGTTGATGATACTGCCATAGTCTTACTTTCTACACTTAAATCAAATGAAACTGCATTTACCCCCACAGATGTAAACAAACTAGCTGCTTTGATTTTTTTGATCATTACATCTGTTGGAAATATAGCTATTGTTTTAAAATTTTCTGGAATAATTTGAGTATAATCAGGATAATTACCTTCAACAAGCCTAGATGTCATTTCAAAACCATTGTATCGAATAGCAATTTGATTTTCACTAACCCAAACTCTTACATTTGTTTCTGATTCCATTTCTTTTGACAAGCCTAATAATCTAATAATTTCATAAACTGTTCTTGCTGGCACAATTGCTTGTATCTCAGTTTCACCTTGCTCTATATCAACTTTTGCCTCTGCCAGCCTGTATGAGTCTGTGGAGGCCAATACAAGGCCTTTATATCGTGAACCAAAAAAGTTCATATATATTCCAGATAACTCTGGTCTAATTTCATTCTTTGCCACAGCAATTATTGTTTTTGATAGTCCATCTTTAAATTTATTTACTGATATGGTATATACATTTTTTTCATCAATTTCTGGTACAACCGGAAATTCTTCTGATGGAGATCCTTTTATTTTTGTGCTAGACCCAACACATTTTACAACCAATTCATTGTTTTCCAACAAAAAATCTATTTGTGAATCGGGCAAAAGATTAATATAATCAAGCAATGTTTTGGCCGGTACCGTAAAGGTTCCTTTCTCATCTACCTTTGCTCGTAAATTTGTTTTAACAGCAATTTCTAAATTTGTTGCTATTATTTCTACTCCAGTATCAACCGCATTTATCATTATATTCATAAGTATTGGTAAATGACCTTGCCTACTAGCTAATGGACAAGTAAGATTTAATACTTTATTTATATTTTCTTTTGTACAAGTAAATTTCATATAATCAATATATACACATCCATAATTTAAATTAAAAGGTTTATTTTATATATTTAATCTATTGTTATAGTAGAGCTGTGGACGGTGTTGATAAGAATTATTTAGGGCTTTGTTTAGTTAAAAAATAATTTTTTTTATACACTTTTGTGTGGTGTATGAAATGTTGTCTAACTGTTAATATTTTTAATATGATAATTTTGCTGTGGATAATATTGTAGTTATTAACATTATTTTTTATAGTTGTTAACTATTTATACATAAGTTATTAACAAGATATATAAATAATTATACACTTCTTTCTTCATAAAGCTTATGTTTAATAGATTCATATTCTTGTTTTAGCTTTAAATCTTTTTCAAGTTCAGTGCTTATTTTTGTGTGAGCGTGCATAGCGGTAGTGTGGTCTCTACCACCAAGTTCGGCTCCGATTGCTGGGTAGGACATTTTAAGTTCATGTCTAAGAATATACATTATTATTTGTCTTGGAAAAGATAAGCGCTTTTCTCGGCTTTTTCCCATAATATCATCAATCATAACACCATAAAATTCAGAAATTTCTGAAATAATCTCTCTTGGGGTTTTTGTCTTTTTTATGCTCTTGGTATCAAAGGTTGCTAAAACTGATTTAACTGAGTCTTTATCAGGAGATAGATTTTTAAGTTGGTGATAAGCAATCATTTTGTTTAGCGCTCCCTCTAATTCACGAATATTGCTTTGAATTGCTTCGGCAATAATTTGGATCAAGGGGGTGTCTAGAACAAAATTCTTTTCTTGGCACTTGGTTTGTAAAATCGCCACTCTAGTTTCAAAGTCAGGTGGAGAAATGTCTACAATCATTCCCCATTCAAAACGACTACGTAGTCTGTCTTCTAGAGAAGGAATAGCTTTTGGTGGTCTATCACTGGTAAGGACAACCTGTTTGCCCTGTTGGTGCAATTCGTTGAAAGTGTGGAAAAATTCTTCTTGGGTTTGCTCTTTTCCACCAATAAATTGTATGTCGTCAATTAAAAGTAGATCAACCCCTCTATATCTTTCTTTAAATTCCTTTGCTCGACCTTCTTTTACAGCCGAAACAAATTCATTTGTGAATTTTTCAGAACTAACATACAAAATCTTTAAAGTAGGGTTATTTTTGAGCATAGTATTGCCTACAGCCTGTAAAAGGTGAGTTTTACCTAGTCCAACTCCACCGTATATAAAGAGCGGGTTGTAGGCTTCTCCTGGTTTTTCTGCTACAGCTTGGGCGGCGGCGTGGGCTAGCTCATTTCCTTTGCCTACTACAAAAGACTCAAAAGTATGTTTTGGGTTTAGGCCAAACTGACTAATCATTTGGGCTGGTTTTGGTGAGTATATTGGTGTTTTTATGGTAGAAATGGTTGGATTGGTTTTGGAAGTACATTCATATTCTTCAATACTTTTAACATTTTCTACCCGATATTCTATTTTTTTGACTGGTTTGCCTGTAACACGTTCAAGTGATTTGATAATGTCAGAATTGTATTTTTTTTCCATCCAACTTTTGGTAAAGGCATTAGGAACACAGATCACTGCATGACCATCATCAAAATTTGCAACCCCAGTATTATGAAACCAAGTGGTAAAATTAGCTTTTGAGACTTTTAGTTCAAATTCAGCCAGTACAGCTTGCCAAACTTCATTGTTTGTCATAATATTTACTTAAAATTTATGTAAAATAGCCTAAAAAAGGGAAAATTTCCTTCAAATAGAACGAATAAATTCATTTTAGCACAGTTCACTAAAACAAAAAATGGCTTAAAATAGCCAAAAAGTTAGTAATATGGGGATAAGTTGGGGATAATGTGGATAACCAATGATATTTTTCTCTAAAATAAGGTATTTTTTGGATTTTTGACAAAAATATATTTAAATATATGTTTTAAATATTTTAAATAATGAGCTTGGGTTTGAATATAATTGTATGAGTTGTTGACAAAAATAATTACTTGTTGTATACTTCGAACACAAATTTTGAATATATATTATGCCAAAAAGAACCTATCAGCCTAATAAGCGCAAACGAGCAAAGTCTCATGGTTTCCGTTCCAAAATGGAAACTAAAGATGGAAGAAATCTTTTGAAAAGACGTCGCGCAAAAGGCAGAGCAAAATTAACTGTCAGCGATGAAAAGACTGGCAAAAGATCAAAGAAGACAAGATAACCAAAAGTTCCGCAAAATGGAACTTTTTTGGTATAATAGAACAGCAACGCAAGCAGATTGGGCAAAGCAAGTAATAAGTAGTTAACTTATTAAACCTAATCTGCTTACTCTGCTTAATCTGCTAAACTATGTTGCCAAAAGAATATAGATTAACAAAAATGAAAGATTTTGAAATTCTTTTTAAAGAAGGTTATTTTATTAATGATGAATTATTTTCAGCCAAGGTTTGGAAAACTAATATAGAAAAATATCCAAAAAGAAATTATAATGTAGAAGATTTAAAAATTGGTTTTGTGGTTGGACTTAAAGTCAGTAAAAGTGCCGTTAAAAGAAATAGATTGAAACGACAAATGCGTGAAGTGGTGAGAATTGCGCTCAAAAATAAAGAATTTAAAAAAGGTTTTATGATCGCAATAATTGCCAAACCAATTGCACTTGGAGTTGAATATGAAAAGATAGAAAAAGGAATTATGAATATTTTGAAAAAAGCCAAATTACTTGTTTGATATGGAGTTGTATAGGAAATTAAAGCAATTTATTTATTATACTAGAATTCCTTTTGTAATTTTTATTGGTCTGTATCAAAAGCTTTTTTCACCGGACCATAGTTTTTGGGGGAAGTATATTTATCCAAGAGGATTTTGTAGATTTTATCCGTCTTGTAGTGAATATGGAAAGCAGAGTATAAAAAAATATGGCTTTTTTAAAGGTGTAACCAAATCTATTTGGAGAATTGTTCGGTGTAATCCTTGGAGTAAGGGTGGAGAGGATAAACCTTAATCTATAATTTCGATAATTTTGTTTCTACTTGTTTCGCCTTGGGCGATTTTTATTTTTGATTTAGGTATATTCCATTCTTTGCTAAGAAATTTGATTAGTTCTTTATTGGCTTCTCCATTGACTGGTGCGGCTGTTAGTTTTATTTTTAAGATACCATTTTCCAGTTCACCGACAATTTTATTTTGGGAGGAGCGTGGTATTATTTTTATGGATATTTTTTTTGTCATAATTTATATAGATTGTATATTATCAAGAATATTTTTTTTATTCAATTTTAAAGGCCGTCCACAAACATGAACGGCCACAACTCAAACTTCATCCAACTTTTCCTCCTTTGTAATGTTTGCACAAATAGTGTAATTGGTCGAGAATTAGACGTTTATTTAGAAGATCAAATAAGTTTCTAAATTCTTCTTCTCTGCCAGTATGTAGAGCTACTACATGGTAAAGTAATTTTTTAATAAGATCTAACAATTCTTTATCTTTTTCTGCTTTGTAAGCAACACAGATACAGTGTATCTGTATAAAAATTTCTGGGGTATTTAGCAGTTCAAATAGAGCGGTTATTTCTTGTTTTTTTTCTGGTTGTAGACCTATAATATGATTTTTCAAGTTTTCGACAAGAGTTTGAACCTTTTCAATTTTATCGATACTGTGGTTATCTGTATCATATTTGATGAATACAATGTGAAGATAGCACAAAGTACAAGGCTCTTTCAAAAGGTTAAATAACTCTTCAATTCTTTTCTTATTCTTTGGTTGTGAAGTTACAATTTGATTGTGTACTATATTAAGAAGAGAGGTAAGCTCTCTATCTTTGCCATTTTTGTAGGCAGTACACATTTCATGAAAATCATTTAGAATTTCTTGTTTGTATAGTAGCTCAAATAGTTCCCGGAATTCTTCCATTAGGTGAGTGTGTAATTTTACAACATGGTGTAGTAGGGTACCTATTAGAAGTAAGATTTCTTTATCTCTTGGGGAAATATTAGGATTTTCTAAAATGCCGGCAATTTGATTTGTGGTCAACATTTGATTCCCTCCAGTTGAATTCTCTTTTGTATGACTAAAATAGTCAATTTTTAAAGAGTTTATTACTATATTATGATTTTGATAGTAAGTCAATTGATAATAGTGGATAAAAAATTCCCAATTAATTGGGAATTTTTTAAGTATTTTATTTTTTTTCTTCTAATAATTTTTCTTTGAGCCATGAAATAACTTTTCTATTTTGAATGGCAGTGGCAATACTATCGCGAACACCAGCATCTTTTAATCTCTCTAGAGTTTCAGCTTCATTTTTATAAACTTCTTTCATATTTTCAATTTCAGTATTTAGTTCATCTTCATTTACTTTCAAGTTTTGTTCAATAGCTATTTGCCTGGATACTAGAGATGCTTTGGCACGTTTTTCTGCTTGAGTTTTGAATTCTTCGTATAATTCTTTTTCAGTTTTCTTTATGTCAGATAAGTATTGGCTAATTTCAACTCCATGTTTTTCTAGATTTGATTTTAATTCGTAAAACATTTTTTGTCTTTCACTGTCAATTATTACTGTTGGAATTGGGTCAAAATCTGAAGCTTCTACAATTTTTTCTAACATTTCTATTTCTGTTTTTTGATCTGCTTTGTGCTTTGCTTCATCTTCTAGATTTTTTTTCAGAGCCTCCTTTAATTTTTCAACTGATTCTTGACCTAGTTTTTTGGCCATTTCATCATTTAGTTCTGGAAGTTGTCTTTCAAATACATCTTTTACTTTAATTTTAAATTTGACGGTTTTGCCAGCTAGCATTTTTTGATAATGTTCAGCCGGAAAGTTGAGAGTGAATTCTTTTTCATCATCTTTTTTGAGGCCAGTAACTTCTTTGTTGAAACCAGGTACGTAGTGATCTTCACTGAGATAAACTTGATAATCTTTGGCTTGGCCACCCTCTATTGGCACATTGTCTAGAGTCATATCCATATCTATTACAAGTTTGTTAGTGCCTATAGCTGGTCCATTTTTGAGCACTTCTGTGGCATTTATCCCACGAATGGCATCAAGTGTTTCAGCGATTTGAGTATCGTCAATTTTTTTAACTTCTTTTGTAATTTTTATTTTTGATAAGTCGCCAATTTTTACTTTTGGCATAAGACCAACTAATGCTTTGTATACAATATCATTACCAGGGGCAAGTTTTTCTACATCGATTTTTGGCATACCAATGGTTTCTAGTTTTTCTTCAATTACTGCGTTATAGAAAGTTTCTTTGATAATATCTTCAAGCGCTTCTTGAAGAATGGACATTTCGCCAACTTCTTTTTTGAGTATGGCCAAAGGTATTTTACCTTTGCGAAAACCTTTTATAGTGGTACGTTCTGATAGCTTTTGAGCACCTTTTTGGAGATGTTTTTCATAATTTTCGGGAGTGACGGTAATTGTAAGTTCAATTTCTGAATTATCCAATTTTTTGAGTATATGTGGCATATTTTGTATTTAAATTAAGTTGCTATAATATAGCGAAAAAAAATGATTTTGTCAACCCTAGGGATAATCCTATGGTCTTTAAAAAAATATCAATTTATGCTAATATACCCCTAGCACCAGGGGTGCTTTCTTAAATATATTCCAAATGAAACGCATAGGGTTAAAAGCATTATTATATTTTTTGCGCAGTTTAATTTATGTAAAGCGGGCTCTTGTTGTCATTATTAATAAATTCATTAAACTTTTAAGCAAAGTATATACATTGTACAGTAAAACTGTGGGCTTTTATTTGTATAAAGGTTTTTTTATTATAAAAAAGAGGCTTTTTAAACGGCTTAATATTTCAAAAAATGTTAGATTTATTGATTTTTTTGGACAACGTTGGGCTTTGCAGATTGTAATTTTTGTGATCGCTGTTGTTGTTATGGTACCGCATAGCAAACTTTATACTAAAACTACGGAAAAAATTCATGGTCAAAATACATTGTTGTATGTTTTAGTTGGTCCGGGTGATCAAAATTTTGGTGTTGAGGAGTTTGAGATTGATTTAAAGCAATTACCTCAAAAAGAAGTTAGAACTTGGAGAGAAGGTTCAGTGGTTTTAGATACGACTGGAGTAGCTGGGATCGGATCAACTTTAGAAACACAAGAAATTGCCGGTGTTAGTGCGGGTGGTTCAGCCGTTAATAAACCAATAATTTTACCCGGATCAGAATTGCCTACAATTTCACCATCTGGACAAAAGCGAAGTGAGATTATTTATCATGTAGTACAACCTGGAGAGGTGGTTGGTAAAATTGCGCAAGATTATGGTTTGAATGTTTTGACTGTTTTGTGGGCAAATGATTTAACTTCTCGTTCTTATATTCGTCCAGGGGATAAATTGGCAATTTTGCCAACAAATGGTGTTTTGCATAAAGTTGTGTCAGGTGATAATTTGTCAAAAATTGCTAAACTTTATGATGCAAAAGTAGATGATATTGTTAAATTTAATAAATTACAAGAAGGTGGGGCGGATATTGTGGTGGGAGAAAGATTAATTATCCCTGACGGTAGTAAACCACAACCAGTTTATACATCTAGTTACAGTTTATCATTTAGTTCAATTGCTGCGCCACCACCATCAATTACTGCGCCAGCTGGATCACGATATATTTGGCCAACATCAGTTAAACGTATTACACAGTATTATGGCTGGCGTCATACGGGGCTCGATATTGCGGGTCCAGTAGGAACACCGTTATATGCTGCTCGTGCAGGAACTGTAATTCGTTCACAATGTGGTTGGAATGGTGGTTATGGTTGTTATGTAATTATTGATCATGGTGGTGGAGTTACTACCTTGTATGGTCATGCCAGTAAGCTTTATGTGGATGTCGGTGAGGATGTTGTCCAAGGACAAACAATTGCCGCAATGGGTTCCACTGGACAATCGACTGGCCCGCATATTCACTTTGAAGTTCGTGTTGGCGGAGCAAGAAACAATCCTCTTCAATATATTCGTTAAAAATTATGAGTGTATTAATTTTATTATTTTTTATATCATTATTAATCATAATTGCTTCATATACATTTTATTTATCAGGGGCCAAAAAAGTTCAAAGTATTGTTTTTGCTTTGATTCTTTTTTTATTTAGTATTTATAATTTAATATATTTAGTTTTTGATTCTTTGACGGGGAATGGTATTAACACGGCAGTTTTGTATCATATGAAATATGGCGTAGAAGGTGCAGGTATATTTAGTTTTTGGAAAATAATGGTATGGTTTGTTTTATTGATTAGTATTTGTGTATTTTTTATTTTTAAAATATATCATAGAACACAAAAAAGAGAATTTCAAAAGAAGTTTTTGTTATTAGCTTATCCGTCAGTTTTTGCTTCTTTTATTTTTAGTCCGATGTCATTAAATTTGTATGATATTTTGATTACACCAGATAATAAAAATTTTAAATATGAATTTGATGATTATTATAGTGAAGTTAATTTAGAAAAAATTGGTAAAACTAAAAATCTTATATTTATCTATGGTGAAAGTCTGGAACAAACATATTTTGATGAGAATATTTTTCCTGACTTGATGTCAGAATTGAAAAAATGGCGTAATCAGAGTACATATTTTTCATCGGTAGAGACTTTGGAGGGAAATGGATGGACTATAGGTGGAATAGTTGGAAGTCAGTGTGGAATACCTTTGATTACACCATCGGGAAATCAGAATTTTGTAGATACGCCAAAATTTTTGCCAAATGCTATTTGTTTGAGTGATTTGTTAAAAAATGAAAATTATTATTTGACATACTTTGGTGGGGCAGAATTAAAGTTTGGGAGAAAAGATTTATTTTTTGAAAATCATAATTTTGATGAAGTGTACGGAAGGATTAAATTAGAGGATATGGTTGACCAGTCTATACCTAGACATAGCTGGGGTATTCATGATGATAGTTTGTTTGAGTTAGCTTATCAGCATTTTTCTGAATTATCAGCAAAAAAAGAGAAGCAGGCAATGTTTGTATTGACTTTGGATACACATCATCCTTATGGAGAATCCTCGCCAGAATGTAATAATATAAAATATAAAAATGGTAAAAATTCTATGCTTAATGCGGTGGCTTGTTCTGATAAATTGATTTCGGATTTTATAAAGAAAATATCTGAATCATCATTTGCCAAAGATACTGTAGTGGTAGTTACCTCAGATCACATTGCTTTGCCAAATGTGGCAGAAAAAATGTTAAAAAAGGGGGACAGAAAAAATTTGTTTATGGTGATTGATTTTGAAAATTTGGAAAAAAGAGAAGTTAATCAAAAAGGATCTACTATGGATATTGGAGCTACGATTTTGCCATTTATTGGATATAGAACAAAATTAGGTTTTGGTAGGGATTTGATGTCAGATATTGCTGAACCAAATAGAGTTGAAGTACTGGCTGGAGCTTATAAATATTGGAGGAATGACATGAATTTTTTGTGGGGACTTGAAACAAAAAATGAAAAAATTTTTGTAATAAAAAGAATAGCTCATGCGGGTGGTGGTTTGGGTGAGAATGTTTATACCAATAGTTTTGAAGCAATGCAAAATAGTGTTGAAAATGGTATGGAATATTTGGAAATTGATTTATCTTTTACTTCAGATGGGGAATTGGTTTGTATTCATGATTGGGGTAAAACATTTGAACAATTATTTGGTCAAAAAAGTGAGAGAGTATCTTTGGTGGAGTTTGAAAAGTTGGTTCAAAATAAAAAAGAATTTACTATATGTACATTGGATACACTAGTTGATTGGCTAGAAAATAATAAAAAAATTAAAATAGTAACAGATATTAAAGACACCAATTTTAACCTAAATGGGTTAAAATTAATAAAAGAAAGTTTTGATGAGTATGCTGATAGGATTATTCCACAAATATATAATCCAGAGGATTACAATGCAGTGAAAGAATTGGGATACAAAAATATAATTTGGACATTATATGCATATTCTGGAAGCAAAGACGATGTATATAGTTGGGTAGAAAAAATGGAAGGCTTGTCGGCTGTTGCTATGTTTCAAGATGTGGCAGAGAATGGAGTGAGCACCAAAATAAAAGAAAAAGGTATCCCAGTATATGTACATACCATAAATGACAAAAATATATTTGATTATCTAGTAAAAAATTTTGGTGTAACGGAAATTTATACAGATTATCTTTATACAAATAATTGAAATAATATCTAATTATAAATAACACTTTTGATTTTACAAATAATATTATGACAAAAAAAATTGGCGTTTCAGGCGCGCAAGGTTCATTTTCAGAGGAAGCAGGATTAATTTATGCTGGTAGAGAAGGTATAAAACCAAACATTATTTTTTCTATTGATATGGAAGGTGTTTTGAGAGATTTGCATAGTGAGATGATTGATATAGGAATTTTTCCAGTTGTTAATTCAAGAGGTGGTTTGGTTCGCCCGGCATTTGATGCTATGGGCAATTATATTTTCAGAGTTATAGATGAGTTATGGATGGAAGTACATCAGTGTATTATGGTGTTGCCAGATATAAATAAAGAAGACATTAAAAAAATAACAACTCATTCACAAGCAATAATGCAATGTGAGAGATACATCAGGCGCGAATTCCCTAATGCAGAATTGGTAGAATGGGAAGATACCGCGAAAGCTGCTAAGGATTTGTCAGAGGGTAATATCAGTGCAGATTCAGCCGTGATAGCGCCAGCCAGATCAGCTCAAATATATAATTTGAAAATTGTTGACAAAGGTATTCAAGATAATCATCCTAATCTTACTACTTTTATTGTGGTTGAGAAAAAATAAAATATATTAAATAATTTAAAATTATTTAAAACAAAAATAACTCATATTAATTGAGTTATTTTTGATTGACCCCGAATACCATGTAGAAGATACCAGGGGTAATTCTGTGGTATCGGGGTGTGGGATCAGTCAGTATGTCGATCGATTATGTTTTGGTTGACCACCTCATCGGATGGTCGGCCACATTCACTACAATAGCTATATGGAACATTCTCTGGTTTATTGTTACATACTTCACATATAACTATTTTGCCACAACTTTTACATTCCGGATCTATATACAAAAGTTTATCTAGTGGTTTGTTGCAATCTTTACACCATGGTTCTGCGACTGATCCCATTGTTTGTCTCCATTTTTTGTAATGGTCTAAATGACAGGTAAATATAATCATTTTTTTAATCAAATGTCAATATTATGTATAGTCAGATATATTTTCAATTAAAATTTATATCATTATTCAGACTTACATCTATACTGTAAAGCTTCTGCAATATGGGGAGTTCGTATCTGATCACTGGCATTTAGGTCAGCAATGGTGCGAGCTAATTTTAAAATACGGTGATAACTTCTGGCGGATAAATGCAATTTGTTTACGGCTTGACGCATTAAATCTATAGAATCATTTTCAAGTTTACAAAATTCTTTTATTTCTTTGTTTTTCATTTCAGTGTTAGTGGATATGGGAAGATTTTTGAATCTATTGGTTTGTCTTGCTCTTGCTTCAATTACTCTTTCTTTTATTGAAGAAGAAGATTCGGATAATTCATCATTGGAGAGTTTGTTAAAATCAACTCTAGGCACTTCAATATGCAAATCAATTCTATCTAGTAGTGGACCACTAATTTTCTTTTTGTAATTTGAAATTTGGGTAGTGGAACAGAGACATTGTTTGTCTGGATCGCTAAAATATCCGCATGGGCAAGGGTTTTGACTGGCGACTAGAGTGAATTGAGCAGGAAAAGCTAAGGTACCTTGGGCACGAGAAATTGTAACAATGCCATCTTCTAGTGGTTGGCGTAAATTTTCTAGGACCATACGGGGAAATTCGGGAAATTCATCGAGAAAAAGCACTCCACGATGAGCGAGAGAGATTTCACCAGGGCGTGGATATCTGCCACCGCCAACGAGCGCTACCCCACTAGCACTGTGGTGAGGGGCTCTAAATGGACGTTGGACAATGAGGGGAGTGTTTGATGGCAAAAGACCAACTACTGAATAAATTTTGGTAACCTCGATGGCTTCTTCGTTTGTAAATGATGGCATGATTGATGGTAGAGTACGGGCCAAGAGTGTTTTTCCAGATCCAGGTGGTCCAGAAAGTAAAATATTGTGGGCACCACTAGCAGAAATTTCTAGGGCTCTTTTTACAAATTCTTGTCCTTTTATATAAGCCATATCCATTTCATAATTTTCATCTGCAAACAATAAATCTATGTTTTCTGGAGGCATGGGCTCTATTATTTTTTCATTATTTAAATGCATCAATAAATCTTTGAAAGTTTGGAGTGGATAGACTTCAATCCCGGCAATAAGACTAGCTTCTCTGGCATTGGATGAAGGTAAAAAAATTTTTTTAAAACCATGTTTGGCGGCATAAATTGCACTTGGCAAAATACCATGTGTGTGTCGCAAAGTACCGTCGAGCGCTAATTCTCCTATAAATAAACTATCTTTGATATTGATAAAATTTTTTTTCTCAGAAGCCATATACATTCCCAGAGCCATTGGTAAATCATATGATGCCCCTTCTTTTCGTACATCAGCCGGGGCTAGATTGATTACAATTCTATTATTGCTAGGAAAATCAAGACCACTATTTTTCCAAGCAGTTCGTATTCGTTCTTTGGCTTCTTGTATAGCCGTATCTGGCAAGCCAACAATTTGAAAACCAGGCCAACTGCCTGATATATCTATTTCAACATCTACTGGGGCGCATTCAAGACCAATCACTGCGATTGAGTTTATCTTAATAAACATATTTTATTATTTTTTATTTTTAAACATTAAGAGTAAAACTCCAAAAACAATCATTATATCAGCCAAATTGATTACGATAGTGAAAATCCTAAAGTAATCAATGGTTATCCCAAAAATTATTCTATCAATAAAGTTTGAGATTGCGCCAAGTATAATTAGTAAAAGTGAAATTTTGAGCAGAATATTTTGGTTTTTTGTTTTTAGGTAATAGGTTATAAGCAAAAATATTATTATGGGAGTAAAAATTAAGAGTATGGTATTGGGAAAGGGTAGACTAAAAGCAATGCCTTTGTTGGCATAAAATTCCCAACCAATTAATTTATTCCATACAAAAAAAACATTTTGCTTAGAATAAGCTAGGTATTTTAAAAATTGGTCTAAAAAAAATAAAAAAAGACCACCGAATAATAATATAAGATGGTCAATTTTGTTTTGCATAAAATTAAACCTCGTCAGTAAGAGTTTTTTTACAAGAAATACAAGCTCCTGAGGTTGGTCTAGCTCGTAAACGTTTTTCATCAATTGGTTGATCACAATATTTACAAATACCATAGGTCCCTTTGGAAAGGCTTTCTAGGGCTTTGTTAGTATCCCTTAGGGTTTTTTCGAGGGTGATTTCTAGGGGTTTGTTGGCTGTATATTGGGCTACTTCACGAGCATTTTCATCTTCTTCATCACCATAATTTGGAAAACTAGCATCATAATCATCAGATGTGTGGGGATTTTTTTTGGTAAATCTATCAAGTTCATCTGTGAGATTTTCTTTTTCTTGGAGCAGGAGTGCCTTGATTTCATTCAGGAACTCTTTGGTAAAGGCAGATTTCTTTTTGGTCATATACTTATTTTTAAAATATGAAATAATTATATATTAAATGTTGTA
Organism: Candidatus Magasanikbacteria bacterium RIFCSPHIGHO2_01_FULL_33_34; assembly: GCA_001782825.1. Classification (GTDB taxonomy): domain Bacteria; phylum Patescibacteriota; class Patescibacteriia; order Magasanikbacterales; family UBA922; genus XYB1-40-15. The sequence continues at coordinate 120,518 of MFPS01000006.1, read as the reverse complement.
GTTTGGCAAGACTTATTGTCTTTTTTGTATTAATGATAAATATTTTACAAAAAAAATAGAGGCAGTGACACCGAATAAATTAATAAATGGCTACTGCCTCATGCGTTATATTTGCATGAGTACTCGAGCCGTCTCATAATTCAATTATTTAAATTATCAGATGGCTCGAGAAAAAACTCATAGACAAGGTTATAACGGTAGAAAACCCCTCTACCACTAAATGGTAGGAATCTCGACGATTCAGCCGAAGCATGAACCGCTATAAATTGAGATCACACCGTCCTGGTCTCGCCTCTGTTTTTAACTTTTATGTTTGTTTTTGTGCCTTTCAGCGGACGCTTACTTGGCGTTGTTGAGCGACGTGCTATCTGTGTAGAAAGGAATTTAGCATCTTTCTTCATATTGATAGGACTGTTCGCAAGGGTGAGAACAGGAATGTTTGCAGTAAAGGAGAGTGATGTTCTCATAACCTTTCAGTTATAGAGAACATTGTAATGAACTACATATATACTATAACATATTTTTGGACTTTTGTCAAGAGTAAGGGGTGTTTTTTGCTAAAATAAGCTAAAAAATGGCTTATTTAATGAATAAAAAATGTATACACTAGTCTATACAAATAGTTTTTTTGGTGTTTTTTATGGATTTATCCACTTTTTTTGGAGTTTTGCACAGAGTTATCCACAGTTGTATACAATAGTCTATACAAACAATGGAAAAATATGGGTGGATTTGCATAATTGTTGTCTACAATTGGTGTTCAGTAAGAGGTTATTTTTGGTAAAATATTGATAATATTTTGCTTATTTAAGGCAAAAATATTAATTTTTTAAATTATATTTTTAAAAAATTGTATAGGATTGTTTATACAAAATGTTTATTTTTTAATTAAATATATAATAAAAATATTTTTATTTTATTATTTTGTATGTCGTTTGTAAAAATATTGTAAATGCTAATTTATATATGGTATTATAAGTAATATTTAATAATATTATATATGAGAACTGAAGGTTCCTATAATCCAGAACAATATATAAAATCAGAAGAAGATTCTGTTATTTTATCTACCCCTCAGCTAGCTTCATCAATGAATATGGTCAGCGAGTTTAACAATTTTGTAGATAAGCCGAGGAAAGAAGGAGAGGCTAAAGGGCGAGATAGGCAAAAAGCAATGATTGATAGACTGAGTAAGGAATTGGTTGTTGATCCTACTAGAGCTATTGATACTATTAACTCTTTGGAATTGTTAGCGGATATACCTGGTTATAGGTCAGAAGATTTTAAGAATTCTTTGATTGAGAAATTAAAGAAAGTAAATTTGCCAAAAGATGCTGGTGTTTTGGAAAAATGGATGACGGTTATGGTTGAAGATCAAATTTATGGTGAGTTGGCTGAAGCTTTATTGACTAATAAAATTAATAAATTGGGCAATGAAAAGGAGTTGGTAGATTTTATTTATGAACTTTGTGTGGGTGGATTTTTTTCAGGAAATAAAAAAATATCAGATAAACTTGTAGAAATTTTGTCGTACAAGACAGATATATTAAAAACAGAATCAAGACAAGCGCTTTTATTTGTGATATCAAAATTTTCATCAGATAATGATATTTTAGCTAAAAGATTGGAAATAGAAGGGGCGATTGGTTTGCATAGCCAAAAATCAGATGGACTAGAAGATATTGTTAAAAATTATAGTGAGGTTGAAGCTAATATTTATGAAAGTGATGAATTTAAAAATGAGTTTGATAGAAGGTTGAAAGATGTTGGTAAGGATGAGGGAATAATAATATTGAAAAGAATGGAAAAATTAAATGATCTTTATAATAAGGAAAATGATATCCCTATAGAAAAAATTTTAAGAGGTGATAAAACTGGTTTATTAAGAGCATTGACTAAAAGTGGTGAATTAGGAAAATTTGTTGCTAATGAAGGCGCAAAACTTATAAAAAGTGAAAATAATGAAGATACTTTTTCAGTTATATTACCTACAGCAACTAGTATTGCCAATGGATTATCTCAGGATGAAATAAATAGTGGATTGTTAGAATTTCTTAAAAAAACTGAGGGTGGTATTGACGAATTGCATTTGGATACTGAATATTGGGAAACGCTGTCACAAATAATGCCAGATAATTTGGATTTGGAAGAAGGTTTGAAAGAATTGGGTGAGTTAAATGTTTCTTTGAAACAAGATATTCAGGATAATACAAGATATTCATTGAGTCCGAGAGGTGACAGGGTTGAAATAACAGATCCAGAGCTTTTAAAATTGGGTTTTGAAACAGTCACCTATACTATAAATGAAAGTAATAAAAAAGAAGTTATCGTTGATGTTAAGATTGGGCTTTATACTTTTAGGTTGCTTTTGGATCAGTATGTTATTCCAAGAAATGCAAAAACACAAAAACCTATAAATTTTTCTGGAAAAGGTGAATTTATTAAAAATATTATATTGAGTCATTTGCGAGAAATTAAGTGCTCTGAAAAGGTGAGGGAATCAACCGGGGACGGTAATGATGCAGAGGTTAAATCTTTTATTAGTCGCAGAGGGCATGTTAGAGTTCTTCAAGAAGGTCAATCACCTGGTTTTAGACAGGCAAGCATGGGACTTGAATATGGTATTGATATCAATGCTATAAATATGGGGATTAAAAAAGATGGTGGGACGCGGTTTAAAACTTTTGTTTCTCCTTCGGTTGCAGATATTTCTGGTAAAGGCCCGGTTAGATGTAAAACAGAAACAGCTACCAAAAAATTGGATGAAATTATTAAAAAAAATAGGAAGAATAAAGAATAATTTATTTTAAAAAATCTCTAGATTAGTCTAGAGATTTTTTATTTTTAAATATATTCTGTGATTACATTTAAAACATATCCGATTACTATGAGAGTGATACCTATGAGAGCAATTTTTTGTTCTCTATGCATTTCTTTGAATACATTGTTGTCAATTTTGTGTTCTTTCATTACACGATGGTGGACACTAATTACAGTATAGGCAATGGTAATTTCACCGAGAGTCGTAAAAGTTGCGCTGATAATATTCAAATTCATAAACTTATGTAAAATATTATTTGTTTATTTTATTAACAGCTTTGATTATAGCATTTTTGGAGATGCCTTCATAGTCTAAAAGTTCTTGGGGCGTACCGCTCATAGGTATTTTGTCTACAAACAAAGAATAAACTGGAGTTGATTGAGTAGATAAAACATTTTTTACGGCTTCACCTAGACCACCTGCTTCATAATGATCTTCAACAGTGATGATGGCTTTGGTTTTTTGGGCGGATTCAAGTAAAGTTTTGGTATCTATTGGTTTTATACTGTATAAATCAATTATGCGAATATTTATTCCTTTTGATTTTAATTCTTCATAAGCCGAAAGAGCCTCGTGTAGGGTGATGCCTGCGCTGACAATTGTTACAATATCATTTTCACTTTTTCTCAATATTTTACTTCCGCCAATTTCAAAAGTATCTGTTTCTTTGTATAAAATAGACGTATCTTGTCTAGTGGTTCTTATGTAGACCACGCCTTTGTGTTGGCAGGATTTCATTACTAATTTTTCAGTTGAAACTGCATCAGATGGGTAGAGAACCACACTGTTGTGAATTGAGCGAAACATAGAAATATCTTCAAGTCCCATTTGAGAAGAACCATCTTCGCCAATAGAGACTCCAGCATGTGAACCAACAAATTTGATATTTGAGTTGGAGTATTGAGTCATTCGGATTTGGTCATAAGCACGTGATAAAAAAGCCGCAAAAGTGGAAACAAAAGGAATTTTTCCACGGGAAGAAAGGCCAATGGCGGTACCAACCATATTTTGTTCGGCAATGAACATTTCAAAAAATCTATTTGGATAATAATTTTTGAAGGTTTCTGCAAAAGTTGAGTTGCTGGTTTCTGCATCTAATACTACTATATTTGGATAATTGATGTGAGCTTTTAAGAGGCCTGTGCCATAGGCTTTGCGAGTGGCAATTTTGTCTTTTGTTGAAGTTTCAATTTTGACTTTGTTGGGTGTATATTTTTGTGGTAATAGATTTTTTGGAAGTTTTAATTTGACTTCTGTTTTTTTAATTTCACCTAATTCTGTTAAAGCTTTGGCAAGTTGTTCTTCTGTTAGAGCTTTGCCATGCCAGCCATCTTTATTTTCTGCAAAAGAAACTCCTTTGCCTTTGATTGTTTTGGCTACAATCATTATTGGCTTATTTTTGGTATTTTTAGCTTTTTTGATAGCATTAATAATTTTTTCAATATTGTGTCCATCAACCTCAATGGTTTCCCAGCCAAAAGCTTTGACGCGTTTGGCATAGGCTTTGGTATCGTGGCCATATTTGGTTTCTCCACGCTGGCCGAGTCTGTTGACATCTACTATGGCAATGAGATTATCTAAGTTGTAATAAGTGGCTAAATCAATTGCTTCCCAGACTGAACCTTCGGCCATTTCGCTGTCTCCTAAGAGCACATAGGTATAATAAGGTAACTTATCAAGGTATTTTGCGTTGAGGGCTATACCTACACCAACTGATAGTCCTTGACCGAGTGATCCAGTCGCAGCTTCTGTAAAAGGAAATTTCATAGTTGGATGGCCTTCTAATGGGCTACCAAATTTGCGTAGAGTTAATAAATCTTTTTCTTTCAAATTTCCGGCAACTGCCCACAGTGCATAAAAAAGTGGTGAAGCGTGGCCTTTGGAAAAAAGCAATCTGTCATTGTTGGGGTTGTTAGGGTTAGATGCATCAAATTTGAAATGTCCATCAAAAAATAATGCAGTCATAATATCAGTAGCAGAAAGAGAAGATGTCGGATGGCCAGATCCGGCTTTTGTGGTTGAAATTAAAATATAGTAGCGGATTAGTTTAGCTATTTCTTTTAGCTTTGATGTGGTCATAAATTTATTTAATTATTAATAATTAATGATTAGAAATTATTATTCTCTCATTCTCGCTGTGGCTCCGAGGTGTTTGCCTGTTGTGGCAAACAAATCCGCTCATAATAATTTCTAATCATTAATTTATTTTAGATTATAATTTATCAATGAATTTATATTGTTTATTTAATAATTTTTTTAAATTCTTCTACCATTGGTACTTGTTCTGACTCTAATCCATAATTTTCAGCAGTATAGATTGCTGTCCAATCAGCGATTAGTAGTGAAGAAAATATTTTTTCTAATTTGTTTTTTCCAGTAAGGTTGATTATTTCTACATTTAACTTTCTATCTTTGTATAGTTTTACAAGAGCATCCATCCTTTTTTGGATTTTTTTGTGATCATTTTTATCTTTGAGAATAATAAAATAAAAATTTTCTGATAAATGTTTTGAGTTAGAGTTAACATCAAAACTAGTCATTTCATTGTGATTGAGTTCGGGAAATACATTGTAATAGGCTGGTATTTTGCCTGTTTCATTAAATTTTATTTTCCAATTGTAACCGATTGATTTGTTGTGTCTAGAACAATAAATTATGGGTATTTTGTTTTTTAAATTTTTTGCTAATTGTTTTCCAGTATTTTCAAAATTTTGTGGCTTTAATGTTTTTGCTAATTTGTGACAATCTTTTAAGGCATCTTCACGACCGAGTAGTTTGAATAATGCATTTAAACTAAAACCAAGAGCTGAGCGAGGCTGTATGCCAGTATTTGGCATTTGTATATATGGTAGATTGTGTTTTTTTGCTATATCAATTAATTTACCACCAATAGAAATTACAGCTGATGGTATTTTTTCTTTGAGAGCATTATTGAGAGCATCAATCACTTCTTCGGTGTTTCCAGAATAAGAGCTAGCAATAAATAAACTGTGCTTGTGTTCATGCGCTAGCATTTGAGGTAGGCCATAATCAGAGCGGATAATCAATGGGAGTGTTGGGTCATAAATACGAGCGAGATCTGCTGCTAAGTGTGAACCGCCCATGCCTGACAATATATATTTTTTATATTTTTTTAGTTTTTTGGAATTTTCAATGGTTGGTTCGTAGGCAAATTGGTTTGCAAATGATTTAATTGCGTCTGACATCATACAAAAATATTAGTTTATTTTAAGATAATTATAGTGATAGTATATAACAGTTGAGAATTATTGACAAAATGTGAATTTAAAATATATTTTAAATTAAAACCACTTGATTTTTCAGGTGGTTTTGTAATTTGATATTATTTTTTTTGCATTTTATTCCAATCATCCAAGAATTTTTCTAGTCCTTTATCTGTGAGAGGGTGTTTTATAAGTTCTTCTAATATTTTGGCGGGTATGGTTGCAATATGCGCTCCGAGCATAGCAGCCTTGAGGACATGTTCTGTGCTTCGTATACTTGCGACTAATACTTGAGTTTTGAGTTGATAATTTTCAAATATGGTGAGCATTTCTGCTACTATATCCATGCCGACTTTGCCAATATCATCTAATCTGCCTACAAATGGACTAACCAGAGTTGCGCCAGCTTTGGCTGCTAGTAATGCTTGGTTGGCACTAAATACCAAAGTTACATTTGTTTTTATGGATTCTTTGCTAAAAGAACGAACAGCTGAGAGACCATCAAAAGTACAAGGAACTTTTACATAAACATTTTTTCCCCAGGTAGCATATTTTTTGCCTTCTTTAATCATACCTTTTGTGTCGGTTGCAATTACTTCAACACTGACTGGACCTTTTACTACTTTTAAAATTTCTTTGATTCTTTTTTCAAAGTTTACTCCTTCTTTAGCAAGAAGAGATGGGTTGGTGGTAACGCCGTCAAGCATGCCAAGTGTGGCATATTTTTTGATTTCCTCTATATTAGCGGTGTCTATAAAAAATTTCATAAATTATTATTAATTATATTTATTTAATATTAATACTATTGAAGTTATTTGAATTAATAAAATTAACACAAACACAATCTGAAAAGAAGTTTTTTGGGTTTTGTGTCTGAAAAAATTCATAGCCAGTAGTGAGCCGGCGGAACCGCCGATAAGCGCTAGTAACCACAGATTTTTTTCACTTATTCTTTGTTTATTTAATTGTGATTTTAATTTGTCTAAACCAAAAAAGAAAAAGGCAATAATATTGATTATAATAAAATATATGAGTAATATTTGAGTTAATATATTAAGTGACAAAAACCATTTCATATTTTTTAAAGCTTGTCTCGGTGGTATTTGAAATCTTCGTGTGCAAGTTGTAAAAGTTCTGATCGTATATGATTGGGATTAGGAACATTTTTGAAAACCAAGCTTAGATTTGTAGAAGCGGTCTTTATGGTTACATTGCCATATTTGAAAATTGTAGCAAAGAAACCTTGTGTTTCTGTGGTTATATCTTGGATGCGAAATAAATCAAGTTCTGAAATAGTTCTGGAAAAAAGTCCAAATTGTTCAATATCAACAATGCGATCATTGGTTATAATCCACACATCCAAATAAAAATCAATAAAAGTGCCATAACCAAATAAAAGCGCGCTCAAAAAATAAATACTTCCTGCTATTATGCCAGTGGCATAAATTACTTCGCTATCAAAAAGAGTAGGATAGATATTGGAAATCATCAGGTATACTAAAATAGGTACAACCAATGAGATAAAAAATAAAAACAAATGAGGTATAAAAGTAATTGGATGGCGTCGCAAAACGTATTTTACTTTTTCGTATGATTTTTGTTTTATAAAATATGATGTATTCATATTGATTATAGATTGGATGGACTAAATATATTGCTGGCGTTTGAAAGGTCTATCAAGGTTTGTTGCCAGTTTACATCTTGTAAAAAATACCATGTGAGATAGAGCACAAGAAAAGTCCCAAAGAATATAAAAAAAGATACAAAAAAGCTGATAATAGTAACTGAGCCAGTCATTAGTATATGATATAAATTGATAAGAAGAAAAACCGAAAAGACGGTTAAAAATAATATATAAACAAATAATAATATATAGAGTGGTAATACCATATTGAATTTATTACATTTTCCAGCCTTTAAAATTTTTAGGTTTAGTAGATTCGCGTTTGGTTACATTTATATGATCATAGGCTGTGCGAGTCGCTAATCTGCCTCTAGGAGTTCTTTCTAACATACCGATTTGTAAAAGATATGGTTCGTAAATGGTTTCAATAGTATCCATATCTTCAGCTATAGCAGCGGCTAGTGTATTGAGACCAACTGGGCCACCATCAAATTTTTCAATAATACAAGTTAAAATTTTTCTGTCTACTTCATCTAGTCCATGTTTGTCTACATTTAACATTGTTAAAGCTTCAATGGTAGATTCATCTGATATTATACCATTATGTCGGACTTCAGCATAATCTCGGACTCTTCGAAGTAGACGATTAGCTACGCGTGGAGTTCTACGTGAACGACTGGATATGATATCAGATGCATTGTCTTTGATATCCATTTCTAGTATAGATGCACTTCTGTGAACAATTTTTTTAATATCATCATTTTCATAAAAGTTTAGGTGATATACATGGCCAAAACGGTCTCGTAATGGACTGGATAATAAATTTAATTTTGTGGTTGCGCCGATCAGTGTAAATCGTTCAAGTGGCATTCGCAAAGTTCTCGCTGCTGGACCTTTGCCAACTATTATATCTAGTGCATAATCTTCCATTGCACTATACATTACTTCTTCAATGGTTTTGTTCATACGATGAATTTCGTCAATAAAAAGTACATCACCGGCTTCAAGGTTGGACAGTATAGCAGCTAGGTCGCCGACTCGTTCTAGAGCTGGACCAGCTGTTATGCGAATATTTGAACCCATTTCACGCGCAATGATATTTGCAAGGGTAGTTTTTCCAAGACCAGGATTTCCATAAAGTAGTACATGTTCAATGGATTCATTTCTTTTTTTAGAAGCTTCAATTGAGATTGAGAGTGGCTCCTTTATATGGTCTTGTCCAATAAATTCTAGTAAAGTTTGTGGACGCAGATTTATTTCAATAGTTTGTTCATCTACAATTTCTTCTGGCGTGATCAATCGTGGTTCTTCATTTTCTAAATTGTATGTTTCTTCATTTAGCATAAATATATTTGTATTTTACGTTGAAGAGCGTTTAAAGTCAAAAAAGCCATTAGCGAGATTTCTCTCAAGCTAATGGCTTTTGTTGTATGACATTTTTGAAACTACATTTATTTGTACTGTCCTCCTCGCTTTAGAATTTCCTTGATTAGGACTTCTTAATTTCTAATAATTTATATTTAATTGTGTTTGTAATATTTTTGATTGTGGATAAGTATAATATTTTGCGACTCATAATAAAAAATAACAGCTTGGGTTAGTTAAAAAGAGCAAAAGGGATATGGATTTGGCTAGTTTTATTCTGTGTGCTATAATAAATGTTGCCCGCATATAACACAATATATAGTGGTTAAAATATATTTATACCACTATATATAGTAAAAGATTGAACGCCATGGCAAGGCGTTTTTGTAACTTAAATTAAAATCTTAATCATAATTTTATGGGACCTGTCGATTCAAAATTTATCCAAAATCTTCATCTTGGGCAAACCGAAGGTGAAAAAGATTTTTTATACAATGAAAATGCTATGCGTTTTCAGCGCAAATTTAGTGTAGAGGGAAAGAGTGCGTATGATATGGTTGAATATGAAAAAAGAAGTTCTGTTATTCGTGAACCAGATGGTACGGTTGTATTTGAAATGAAAGATATTGAGATACCAAAACAGTGGTCACAAGTGGCTACTGATATTATGGCACAAAAATATTTCCGTAAAGCCGGCGTACCACAACACAATGCTGATGGTACCATTAAAATGCACGATGACGGGACACCCATGCTTGGGCCTGAAACAAGTGCAAAGCAACCAATTCATAGGTTGGCCGGCACATGGAGATATTGGGGTGAGAAGTATGGGTATTTTGCAAGTGCCAAAGATGCGCAGATTTTTTATGATGAGATTGTAGTAATGTTACTCCGTCAAATGGCCGCGCCAAATTCACCACAGTGGTTTAATACTGGTATTTATTGGGCTTATGGAATAAATGGTCCAGCTCAAGGTCATCATTATATTGATCCAGACACAGGCGTGCTTACAAAATCTACTGATGCCTATACTCATCCACAACCACATGCTTGTTTTATTCAATCAGTTAAAGATGATTTGGTAAATGAAGGTGGAATTATGGATTTGTGGGTTCGTGAAGCTCGATTATTTAAATATGGTTCTGGAACAGGGACAAATTTTTCAGGTTTGCGTGGCAATGGTGAGCCTTTGAGTGGTGGCGGACGATCTAGCGGTTTGATGAGCTTTTTGAAAATCGGTGACAGGTCTGCTGGTGCCATCAAGTCTGGCGGGACCACACGTCGTGCTGCCAAGATGTGTGTCCTTGATCTTGATCATCCTGATATTGAGGCATTTATAAATTGGAAAGTAGAAGAAGAAAAAAAAGTGGCCGCTCTTATGGTTGCGGGATATACATCAGATTATGAAGGTGAGGCGTATCAGACAGTATCTGGTCAAAATTCAAATAATTCAGTTCGGGTTCCACATAAGTTTATGGAAGCCTTGGAACGTGATGGTTCTTGGAGTTTGTTGTGGAGAACTGATAATACTGCTTGCAAGACAATGAAAGCACAAGAATTGTGGGACAAGGTGTCTTATGCTGCTTGGGCTTGTGCTGATCCAGGAGTGCAATTTGACGGTACAATCAATGATTGGCACACCTGTCCACAATCAGGCAGAATCAATGCTTCAAATCCTTGTAGTGAGTATATGTTTTTGGATAATACTGCTTGCAATTTGGCATCTTTGAATTTAGCTCATTTTTTCAATGTAGAAAAACAAGAATTTTTGGTAGATGCTTTTAAACATGCGACTCGTCTTTGGACAGTTGTACTTGAGGTTAGTGTATTGATGGCACAATTCCCAAGTAAAGAAATTGCTCAGATGAGTTATGATTTCAGAACTTTGGGATTGGGTTATGCAAATTTGGGAAGTGTACTTTTGACATCGGGGATACCATATGAATCAGAAGAAGCTTATGCTTTTGCTGGTTCAGTTACCGCTCTTTTGACAGGTGAGTCGTATAGGACAAGTGCAGAGTTGGCTAGATTTTTGGGGACATTTCCAAAATTTGATTACAACCGAGAAGATATGTTGAGAGTAATGCGCAATCATAGACGAGCTACATTTAATGTTGCTGATAGCGAATATGAAAAAGTAACGATTAAACCAGTTGGGATTGATCCAGAATTTGCCCCAGCATATTTGTTGGCCGCTGCTCGAGAGAGTTGGAATGAGGCACTTTCTTGGGGTGAAAAATATGGATATAGGAATGCGCAAACAACTTTGTTGGCGCCAACTGGAACGATTGGTCTTTTGATGGATTGTGCTACTACTGGAGTTGAGCCAGATTTTGCATTAGTTAAATTTAAGAAACTTGCTGGTGGAGGATATTTTAAAATCGTAAATGAAGCAGTACCAGTAGCTTTGAAAAATTTGAAATACACAGATGCAGAGATACAAGATATTTTGAATTACACAAAAGGCACAGCTGATATAGCTAGCGCTCCACAAATAAATACTACAACTCTCAAGGAAAAAGGTTTTACTGATGGTGACTTAGAAAAGTTAAAAGGCGCGATGAAGAGTGCTTTTGAAATCCAATTTGTATTTAATGTTTGGACACTTGGTGAAGAGTGTATGCAAAGAGTAGGAATTGCAAAGGAGCAATACAATGATCCAAATTTTCAAATGCTTAAAGCTCTTGGTTTTACTCAAGAACAAATTGATGAAGCAAATAATTATGTTTGTGGAACAATGACTATTGAGGGCGCTCCACATTTGAAACAAGAGCATTATCCAGTATTTGATTGTGCTAATCGTTGTGGAAAAAATGGTTTGAGATCTATTCATTATATGGGTCATGTGAGAATGATGGCTGCGGTTCAACCATTTTTGTCAGGCGCAATTTCAAAAACAATTAATATGCCAAATGAGGTAACGGTTGATGATATTAAACATGCTTACAATGAATCTTGGCGCAAAGGTTTGAAAGCAGTGGCACTATATCGTGATGGCTGTAAACTTAGCCAACCACTCTCTACTTCAAGCAAAAAAACTGAATCAGAAAAAGAAGAAGTGAAAGAGCCGGTAGTTGTGGAAACTAGTGCTACAATTGAAAGTGAACTTCAAGAAGTTGGCGCAACACTAAATGATTCTGAAATAAGCCGAGCAATTTTTGAAGCAAGTAGACTTTTGAAACAACATATCCCAGATTCACACGCGATGCCGACTTATGAAAATGATGGTACAGTAACTGATCACAGAATATATTTGCATGGAGAAAAAAGAAAAGTACCAGCAAAGAGAAGTGGTATAACTGTAGCTGCTAAAATTGGAAATCAACAAATTTGGCTTCGTACCGGTGAATATCCAGATGGTAGATTGGCCGAGATATTTATTGATATGTACAAAGAAGGCGCAGCCTTTAGAAGTATTTTGAATATGTTTGCTATATCAGTTTCCATGGGATTGCAATATGGTGTTCCACTTGAAAAATATGTAAATAATTTTGTTTTCACTAGATTTGAACCAGCTGGAATGACAGATCACCCGAATATCAAGATATGTACTTCGGTTTTAGATTTTGTATTTCGTGTACTTGGAATGGAATATTTGGGAAGAACTGATTTTGTCCAAGTAAAACCAACTGGAATTCAAAAAAATAGATTTGAGAAAATGGCAAAGATCTTGGATAGTAGTGTCAAACAAGAAACAATGGAATTAAAATCAGAAGCAACTAATATAGTAATTGAAAGATCTTTAGAAGAACAAGAATTATTGATCACAATGGAAACTAATACAGTAGATGTGGTTGATCAAGCCCTTAGTAGTATGGACGGTGATGCGCCAGCTTGTCCAACCTGTGGTCATATTACTGTGAGAAATGGAGCTTGTTATAAATGTCTGAACTGTGGTGACTCACTTGGTTGTAGTTAATAAGAAATTAAAAAACCACTTATTCTGAAGTAAGTGGTTTTTTGTTTGGTAATATTTATTTAGTATGAAAATTAAGTTTTTATTATATTTATTATAAATTTTTAGGCCACGTGCTGGGTGTGCACGTGGCTTTATGGACGCTATGTCACTTTATGATGGTTTTGGGCCATCTGTTTTTTTGTTTACCAAACCATTATACATCCGTGATATTTTTTTGATTAGTTTTGGAGTTGTTTCATCAACCAGGGTGTTTTTGCAGTAAGTTTCATAAAAAACTGTTAAAACATCATTTGCTATTTCTTTTTTACCCATGGCGATTAGATCCAATACAGTTTCATACATGTATTTTAGTTTTTCGTCGAGCAGTTTATCGACGATTGGCTGTGTATCAAGAAGTTTATCTTGCTCGGTTGTTTCGTCCATATTGCCCCCCTTTGGGTTTTAGTGACATATATTTAATATCATAAATATATGTATTTGTCAATAATTTTTTAATTCACCCAGGTAAAGCCTTGACTTTTTTTATTAAATAATATATAGTTTGAAGTCTTCTAATAATTTTATGTGACTATAACAAGGGGGGCTTGTGACTCAATATGCAACAGAAAAATCATTAGAAGGCTTTTGTACTTTTAAGACTATACGTGCGATTGATGATGAAAAATCTTTCAAACTGTCTTTAGAAATACAGAAAGGAGCATTAAAGCGCCATAATGTTTCATATGTAAGTTCAGCAGATGAAAGTAAGTTGAATTTAAATGGTGTTTATCTTATCTTACTTGTAGATAGTTGTAATAAGATTCGTGGATGCATAAGGGTTCATTTGAATCTTGAAGGAATTGAGTTGCCGAGCTACATAGCAATTGGTGCACAATCTGAATTGTTTACAAAAAAAATACTGGGGTGTCCGCATGGATCTTTAGCAGAGGTGAGTAGCTTAGCTATTTCTGAGGAGTTAACTGGTCAGTCATATGGATTCAAATTGATTAAAATGGCGACTGAATTGTCCTTTTCCTTGGGGGTAGAAACAGCTTTCGGTTTAGTGCCTAGACATACTAGGAAATATTTTATTAATTTGGGCTATGTGCCCGATGAGGTAATTCCACCAGTTGTTTATCCAGAAGGCTATCTTTCACAGGTAGTCTGGAAAGGAGTCTAGTGAATTTGTTTGAGTACAAGAAGTTGCCTCGGTATTAATTTATCGAGGCAGTTGTTTTTTTAGGATTAATATATATTGGCAGTTGTTTTGTATAATCATAATGATATAATATATTGACTGAATAAATTAGTTTATTAATAATAAATTATGTCAAAAATTTATACAAAAACTGGGGATGGAGGAGAAACATCACTTTTGGGTAAGAGGGTTGAAAAGAATTGTCTAGAAGTCGTAGCATTGGGTGAAGTGGATGAATTGAATGCCTCTGTTGGAGTTTTGGTTTCATTGTTGGATAGTGAAAATGATGTTAAGAAAAAATTGATTGATGTTCAACATAATCTTTTTGTAGTTGGTGCAAATATTGCGTCTATTGATATGGAATTGGGTATGGTGCCGAGTTTAAAAGATTCAGCTATAATTGATTTGGAAAATTGGATTGATGAAATGGAGAATGATTTGGAGCCATTGCATAATTTTATTTTACCAGGGGGAAGTGTTTCTTCAGCGCAGAGTTTTTTTGCTCGGGCTATATGTCGTCGTGCGGAGCGAGTTTTTATTACTGTCAAAAAACAATATCCTAGTATTGATAAACATATAGGACAATATTTGAATCGTTTGAGTGATGTGCTTTTTGTTTTAGGACGTTGGTTGAATAAAAAAAATAATCACGAAGATGTGATTTGGAAGAAATAATTTTTAAGTAAAAACACCTTTGCTATGGAAGTCAAAGGTGGTTCTCTTGTTTGTGTAAATTAGACATTTTTTATATCTATGATGTTTTCTAGATAAAATTTTTTTTCCTCACAATTTTGGTGGGGTGTTTGTTTGAAGGTGATATAGATTTTGTAACCATCGTTCATTAGTCCAAAATATGTTTTTGATACTGTAATTTTTTTAATGCAGTTATCGTATTTTATGGTTAAAATAATATGATCTGACCCATCAGAAAAAAGCAGATCAATTAGTTCATTGAGGATCTTTTTTTGATTTGTCATTATATCCTTTCTTTATTTGTTGTTTATACGATAATATAGTAATTATTTTTGGTTGTCAATATTTTTCTCTTGTATATTGACAAAAAAGCACTTTTTATCTATACTAATTCAACTATGATATAATTAGTAAATAATATATTAAAATTGCTATGAAAAGTTTAATAAAGAATTTTATAATAATTACCGTTGTACTCTTTTTGGTTGCTGGCGCAGTGAGTATGTCTGAGATTAACAAAGTTGACCCAGATGTTATTGGTATTGGTACATTGGTAAATGAGATTAATAATGAGGAAGTTGGAAGCATTGAAGTTAAGGGGGATATTTTGGTAGTAAATTTGCATGATGATAGTGCAAATGTACAACAAGTAAAGAAAGAATATGGCCAGTCATTTTCTGAAATGATAGATAATTACAATATTGATCCAGAAAAATTACAAAAGATTGATATTCAAGTAAAAGATGAGACCGGTTGGAAATATTGGCTAAAAGTATTAGCACCGTATATGTTGCCATTTTTATTGATTGGTGGTTTGTTGTTTTTTATGACCCGTCAAGTTCAAGGTGTAAATAATAAGGCAATGGGTTTTGGTCAGAGCGCTGCCAAACAAAGTAAGCCTGGTGAAGAAAAAGATAAAAAAACTTTTAAAGATGTGGCTGGGGCAAAAGAAGCCAAAGAGGAGCTTGAAGAAATTGTGGATTTTTTGAAAGATCCAAAGAAATTTACAAATATGGGTGCCAAGATTCCTAAAGGAGTATTATTGATGGGTTCTCCTGGTACGGGTAAAACTTTGCTTGCCAAAGCAGTAGCCGGAGAAGCTGGTGTGCCATTTTTTCATATTAGTGGTTCGGAATTTGTTGAAATGTTTGTGGGTGTGGGTGCTAGTCGTGTAAGAGATTTGTTTAGTAAGGCTCAGAAGGCTGCGCCAGCTATTATATTTATTGATGAAATTGATGCCGTTGGTCGTAAGCGTGGAGCTGGACTTGGTGGTAGTCATGATGAGCGTGAACAAACATTGAATCAGATACTCGTAGAGATGGATGGGTTCAATCCAAATATTGGAGTAATAGTAATCGCAGCAACCAATCGGCCAGATGTGCTTGATTCAGCTTTGCTCCGTCCAGGTAGATTTGACAGAAGAGTAGTGATTGATAAACCAGATATAAATGATAGAGAAGAGATTTTAACAGTTCATGCTAAAGGGAAACCAATTGCAAAAGATGTTTCAATTCGTAAACTTGCTGAGAGAACGCCTGGTTTTACTGGAGCTGATCTTGCAAATTTATTAAATGAAGCAGCCATTTTGGCGGTAAGACGAGGAAAGAAGAAAATTGATGAAATAGATGTGTTGGAAAGTGTTGAAAAGGTATTACTGGGTCCAGAAAAAAGATCAAGAATTATGACAGAAAAAGAAAAAGAAATGACAGCTTATCATGAAGCAGGCCATGCGATTGTGGGTCATTTTTTGGAGCATTGTGATCCGGTTCGTAAAGTTTCCATTATTGGTCGTGGTATGGCTGGGGGCTATACTCTTAGTATGCCAGAGACTGACAAGAGATATCAGACTTATGCTAATTTTGTAGATGATCTTGCTATGAGTATGGGTGGTTATGTGACAGAAAAGATGATTTATGGGGATAATATGTTGTCTACTGGACCATCCAGTGATTTGAAAACTGCCACAAAAATAGCAACGGCTATGGTAACTAGATATGGCATGAGTACAAAATTGGGGCCGAGAGTTTTTGGTGAAAATGAAGAAATGATTTTCTTGGCGCAAGAAATTCATGATAAAAAGAATTATAGTGAAAAGATTGCCGAAATGATTGATGAAGAGGTAAGTGATATCCTCAAAGACGCTCAACGCAGAGCAAAAGAAGTAATTGAGGTAAATATAGAAAAAATGAAAGAGCTTGTTAAGGTATTGTTGGAAAAAGAGACAGTGGAGCAAGAAGAATTTAATACTATAATGGGTAGTGGTGCAAAGAAGGAAGATATGGTTAAAGAAAAATAAAATAAAATATTTATTTGAAATAATCTAATCTTTTCTTTTTACAATAAATAATAAAATAAATAAAGTTTTAATTTATTTATAAGGTATTTTTTGTAAGATTGAAAAGGTTGGATTTTTCTTTTTTTTAAAAAATTGTGTTATAATACATTGACAATTAAATAATATAAAATTTTTATATGAAGGAGTCAATTTATATACATGCAACAAAAAAAGCATGGCATTTTACATGGGAACATAAAACTTTGTGGTTTTTTGGAGCTTTTGCTGCTTTTTTGGGGCAATTTGGGATTATGGAATTTTTGGGAAAAGTAGGAATACAAAAAGGTAATTCAGGTTATTATTTGGGAACTTTTGGGTCAGTGTTATCACAAGTAGGTAATTTTGTTGCTAATGCTGGTAATTCTTATGATAGTAAAATTATTTTGTTTTTCTTGTTGACATTAATTTTGTGTATTTTTAGTATATTTATTTTTGTTTCGGTTGTTTCACAGGGTTTGCTTTTGTATGCAGAATCTCAAGAAATTAAAAATAAGAAAATCAATATTGTAAAATCATGGCATGTGGGGACTGCCAATTTTTGGCGTTTATTCTTTTTGAATTTTTTTAAAAAGATCATAATTGCTATTATGGCAATTACTGTAAGCTTGTCAGCTTATGGAGTATTATTAAGCCCTTCAATTCCAAATAGTATATTTTTGACTTTGGTATTTATTTTATTTGGCTTATTTGGTCTTATTTTATCATTTTTATTCTTTTATTCAGCAGGTTATCTTGTAATAGAAAAAGAATCATTATCATTGTCTATTCAAAAAGCATGGCAAATGTTTGTTGGGCATCCAGTTGTTTCATTTGAAATTGGTTTGTTAATATTAATTTTTAACATGTTTTTTGGAGTCATTGTGGCATTAGGATTTATATTATTGGTATTGCCGGCGGTTCTTATATGGTTTGCCGTTGTCTTGGCTGGTGGAACACAGATTGCTATTTCTGCTACTTTTGTTGCGTCTGTTATTATGTTTACTATGTATATATTGGTAGCTGGGGCAAGTTTTACTGTATTTACAACTTATATTTGGACTTATACATTTGTAGAAATGCATGGTAAAGGTATAAAAAGCGTATTGGTTAATTTTTTTAGAAGATTGAGAGGGAAAAAATAGTTATAATACTTAGATAATAAAGAAAAAGTTCTATTATGTCAGATTTACCAACAATAGCAGATTTAGCTGGGACTGGAAAAAAAACAAGTGATATTTCACCTTTGAATGTGAGTACAAGTGATGTTGAAACAAAATTTATAGAAAAAAAATCACAGATTAATATAAAAGAGAGAGAAATTGAAACCATGAGATTGTCGGCAAGAATTGGGTTTCCACATATAGACTTGAATAGTTTTCCAATCACTCAACAAGCATTAAAGCAAGTAGACCGTGAAGATGCCAAAAGGTTAAAAGCGGTATGTTTTTATTTGAATAATAATGAGGTTAGATTTGGAGCCGTTAATCCAAAAGAGCCACAAGTGGTAGCTTATTTTGAAGAATTAAAGACAAGGTTAGGTGCAGATGGTGTAATGTATTTAATTTCAGAAAATAGTTTAAGTCGAGTTATAAAAATGTATGATAGATTGCCAATTGTAAAACCAATTACAAAAGATATTTCTATTGATGAAGATGAAATGAAAAAAGTGCAAGCAGATGTAACAGATTTTAGAGCGTTGCAAGAAATTTTGGAAAAAACTTCTACAACTGATTTGGTAACATTTCTTTTAGGAGCTGCCTTGAAATTGGAAGCATCAGATTTGCATATTGAAGCAGAGGAAAGTAGTATAGTTGTGAGATTGCGTTTGGATGGAATTTTGCATGATGCTGCCAAACTTGATAAGTCAAAGTTTGGTAAATTATTGGCAAGAATAAAATTGATATCAGGATTAAAAATTAATATAATAACTAAACCACAAGATGGACGATTTACAATTAAATTATCTGTTGGGGATGTTGATGTTCGTGTTTCAACTATGCCTACAGTTTTTGGTGAAAGTATTGTAATGCGTATATTAAAACAAAAAAGAGAAGGATTGAGTTTTGATGATATTGGTCTTTATGGAGATGCTTATGAAAAATTAAAAAAAGAAATTATGAGAACGAGTGGTATGATTGTGACTACTGGTCCAACTGGAGGTGGTAAAACAACTACATTGTACGCTATAATGAACTTGCTGAATAAGCCTGGTACAAAAATGATTACTTTGGAAGATCCAGTTGAATATAGAATGGAAGGTATAAGTCAAAGTCAGGTTGATACTGTTGGAGGATATACCTTTGCTAAGGGTTTGAGATCAGTATTGCGTCAAGATCCGGATATTGCGATGGTTGGAGAAATTCGTGATTTGGAAACTGCAGAAATTGCTGTTCAGGCTGCGCTTACTGGTCATTTGATGTTATCAACATTGCATACCAACAGCGCTGCGGCAGCTATACCAAGGTTTTTGTCAATGGGAACTAAGCCTTTTTTACTTGCACCATCTTTAAATACTGTTATTGGACAACGTCTTGTTAGAAGATTATGTGTCAGTTGCAAGAAAGAAAAACCAATAACTGAAGAACAAAAAGAACATTTTGATGAAGTAGTAGAGTCAATGTCTGAGAAAAAGAAGGCTGAATTTAAAAGTAAGCCACAAGTTTTTTATGAGAGTGAAGGTTGTGAAGCTTGTCATGGTATTGGGTATAAAGGAAGAATAGGTGTATATGAAGTCTTAATTGTTGATGAAGCAATGGAGAAAATGATATTGAGTGGAAAAATTTCTGAATATGAGATTGAAAGAAGTGCTATTGAACAAGGGATGTCTACGATGATTCAAGATGGATTTTTTAAGGCGCAAGAAGGAATAACTTCAATTGCAGAAATATTCAGAGTAATTCAATAATTTTTTATTTTTTATTTTAGTGTTTATGTCTTCAAGAAGAAATGAAACGATGACGCCATCAAATCAACCAGTACGATTTTATAAATTTGTTGCTCTTACTTTTTTATTTATTACGATTATACTTTCGGGCGTGATCATGTTTATGTCATCCAAGCGCACATCTATTATAATTGAGACAAAATCTTCTACGGTTGATGTGAATGATAGTGTATTGGTGGGAAATGATGATAAATTTGGTTCATTAAAAGGCATTGTTGTCTCTAAGGCAGTTGATATTCAACAAAATTTTATTCCGACAGAATCAGAAAGTCAAGATGCTAATGCAACTGGAATGGTCATTCTTCACAATGATTCAAATTTGTCTCAACCATTAATTCCAACTACTAGAGTTATAAATCAAGATGGAATACTTTTTAGACTAAAAGACAGAGTAGTGGTACCAGCCAATGGAACGATTGAAGCAGAAGTTTATGCGGATGTTGATGGTAGTAGTGGCAATATAGGTCCGTCACAATTTACAATTCCAGGTTTAAGTGAAGAAAAACAAAAACAAATTTATGCGACAAGTGATATGGATATTACAGGTGGTATTAAAAATGTTGGTATACTTGGAAAATCTGATATGGATAAGGCGCGTGATATAATTGTTTTGGCACTTGAACAAGCAGGCATCAAAGAGTTGCAATCTGAAAATCCAGCCCTTAAAGGGGTGTTTAAATTGATTGATTCAGATATTACTGCTAATGCAGAAATAGGAGATGAAGTATCTGAATTTACTTTGTCAGGCAAAGCAAATGTATTAGGAGTTTTTTATAAAGCGAGTGATTTGCAAGATATTGCAAATAAGGCACTTTTAAGGAAAGCAGTTGATGATACTGAGATTGTGCAATCAAGTAATGATGATCCAACCGTAAATATTGAGGATTATAGTTTGGCAAAAAATACTGCAACCTTACAATTATTTTATAGTGGGGTATCTAAATTAAATCCAGAAAGTAAGCAATTAGAAAAAAGTATGTTTTTTGGAAAGTCTAAAGATGAAGTTAGGAGATATCTTTTGAAATTGGATCATGTGAGAAGTGTTGATATCAAGTTTAAACCAGCCTGGATAAGAACAGTGCCTCATGTTGGGGAGCATATAGAAATAATCGTAAAAGAGGTTCAGTAAACATGACACTGATAATTTTGGTTTGTTTTGTGGCAGAGAAAATATAGATGACAAAATATCCAGTAAAAAATACTATTTATAATACACACAACATGATACATTTGGTAGGTTGTGTGTATTATTTTTTGGTTTAAACACAGTTTGACTAAGAGTTATTTTCGTGATTTAATGCTTGCATAGATTAAGACAAATTTAGGTGGATTTTATACAGAAATACAAAAAAACTGTTTGAATCCCAAAATAATTCCTTTAAATTTATGAACGAAGAACAATTACACAATATAAGGCATTCAGCTGCTCATATGTTGGCCGCTGCTGTCCTAGAGCTTTATCCAGGCACTAAATTGGCTATTGGCCCTACCATTGAAAATGGTTTTTATTATGATTTTAAATTTCCAGATGGCATAACAATTTCAGATGCTGATCTTGTAAAGATAGAAAAAAAAATGAAGCATATCATAAAAGGGGCGCATAAATTTGTTGGTAAACCCGCTAGTTATGATGAGGCTAAGGAGATAGAGAAAGATGAGCCTTTTAAATTAGATTTAATAAAAGAATTGGAAGAAAAAGGAGAAAATATAACTTTTTATGAATCAGGGCCTTTTCGCGATTTGTGTCGTGGTGGGCATGTAGAGAGAACAACAGAAATTACAGTGGCAGGTTTGAAATTAGATAAAGTTGCTGGAGCCTATTGGCGTGGGGATGAAAAAAATCCAATGCTAACTCGTATTTATGGTTTACTTTTTGAAACCAGAGAAGAATTAGATAAGCATTTGCAATTATTGGAAGAAGCTAAAAAGAGAGATCATCGCAAACTTGGTAAAGAATTAGATTTGTTTACTTTTTCAGAATTGGTTGGTCCAGGTTTACCACTTTGGACTCCAAGGGGTACATTGTTGCGAAATGTTTTAGACAATTTTGTTTGGGAGTTGAGAGAAGAGCGAGGATATCAAAAAGTATCTATCCCTCATATAACCAAAAAAGATTTGTATGAGACTTCAGGACACTGGGAAAAATTTTCTGATGAACTTTATAAAATTGTGTCACGAGAAGGTCATGAATTTGCAATGAAACCAATGAATTGTCCACATCATACGCAGATTTATAACCATGTAGCGCGAAGTTATAAAGATTTACCACAAAGATATGCCGAGACAACTACTTGTTATCGTGATGAACAAACAGGTGAGCTTCATGGGGTATCTAGGACTAGAGCTTTTTCACAAGATGATGCTCATGTTTTTTGCAGGCGCAATCAAGTAAAAGTAGAATTTCTCAAGATTTGGGATATTATTGATATATTTTATAAGGCAGTTGGTTTTAATGAATTGGATGTCAGGTTGTCACTTCATGATCCAGACAATTTCAAAAAATATCTTGGAACTCCAGAAATTTGGCAGGAAGCAGAGGATGCGCTTCGAGAAATTGCCAAAGAAAAAGGCGTTGATTATGTAGAACAAAAAGGTGAAGCAGCTTTCTATGGGCCAAAGGTTGACTTTATGGCAAAAGATTCAATTGGCCGAGAATGGCAAGTAGCTACAATACAGCTTGATATAAATTTACCAGAGAGATTTGATTTGTCTTGTACAAATGAACAAGGTGAAAAAGAAAGAATAGTGATGATACACGCCGCTATTATGGGTTCAATTGAAAGATTTTTATCTATATTTATTGAACATCATGCTGGAAATTTTCCAGTTTGGACTGCGCCAGTTCAGGTACAATTTTTGCCAGTATCAGAAAAGCACGTTGAGGATGCAGAGAAATTTGAAAAAGAATTTAAAGAAGCTGGAATAAGAGTTGGATTAGATAAAGCTGATGAAACAGTTGGAAATAAAGTACGAAAAGCTGTTGGTCAAAAAATTCCTTATATATTGGTTGTAGGAGATAAAGAAATTGCTGGAGAAGATTGGATGGTGCGTGTGCGTGGTCAAGTTGATCAGGAAAAAATGAGTAAAGAAGAATTTAAAGAACAAGTAAAAAATGAGAGCAAAAAACGAATTGCCTAATTATACTTGAAAAGTATTGTTTAATCTGTTAACATCTTTCTTAAGCTAGGAGAGGTAAAAAATGAATTGCACACAGTTTGTTGGTGAAGTAATGAAGTTGATGGGGAAACCTGCAATGAAATATATTGGGCCAATAGACGGAATGAGCCCAGAAACTGGCTTTGACTGTTCTGGTTTTGTAACTTATTTATTGAGGGAAGTTGTAAAATTCCCTAGGCCAGTGCCTAGGCATTGCAATGAATACTTTGACACATTTGGTGTATTTGTACACAACTTCTTACCAGGGGATTTGGTTTTTTTTAGTCGTAGAAATGGTGGGCAATTTCCAGACCATATGGGTATTATGATTTCAGAAATTTCTTATGCTCATTCTCCAGGTAGTGATGGTAAAATAGTTGAAGTGAAATCTTTGAAGGGCGGTCCCATAAAGAATTTGTACTATGAAGAGTCAAGGAGAATTTATACAACAAATCCAATTGGTTTTAAACGATTATCTTTCAAAGAGGGACGGTATCAAAGATTTTTTCTCTCTTAGACTTTAAACCACCAGCTTAGCTGGTGGTTCGTGATTTTTATAAATAACTTTTAATTAGATCAGCAGATTTTTTTAATTTATTTTTTTCTGTAGCATTGAGCTCAATTGGCCATAATCCTTTGACACCTTCTCTGCCAACTATGGCAAGTGAACCTATACATACATTTGATACACCATTCCAGTTGGTTAATTTTGTTGATACTGGCAAGATTAAATTTTGATCAAATAAAATAGCTTTAATAATATTGGCTACAGAAAGACCAATACCATAATAAGTTGAACCTTTACGCTCTATAATTTCATAGGCTTGTTTTTTAACTTCTGTTTCTAGCTGATTAGCATATTGTTTGGTGAAGCCCTTAATTTTATTAATTGGTATTCCTCCAATTGATACCGTACTCCACGCTATAAAACTACTATTACCATGTTCACCAAGTACATAACCATGAATATTTTGGGCACTTACTCCAAATTTGTGAGATAGTATAGTCCTAAGTCTAGAGGTGTCAAGTGTAGTGCCACTGCCTAGTACTTGATTTTTTGGTAGATTGGTTATTTTTTGTATGTAATAGGTGAGTACATCAACTGGGTTGGAAACAACTACTACAATTGTTGTTGGTTTGAGTGTGCCAATTTTTTTAAAAATTGATTTCATTATTTTTTTATTTTGAATAGCCAAGTCAAGTCGAGTCTCTCCAGGTTTTTGTTTTGCGCCAGCTGTTACAACTACAATATCAGAGTTACGAGCATCTTTGAAAGTTCCATTTTTTACAACTCCAGTTTCAACATAAGCTATACCATCTGATATATCCATTACTTCACCTTCGCGTCTTTCTTCATCTATATCAATTATATTTATTTCAGATGCAACATTTTTTATTGTCAGTGCATAAGCAATGGCAGAGCCGACATGCCCTGCTCCAATTATGCTAATTGATATTTTTTGAGTATGGAAATTATTGTTTACCATATTTTATTGCTCTTTTCTTTTTTTTCTAAGAACATAACCATGAGAAAGGAACAATACAAGACCGCCCAGAAGAATTGAGATATCTCTTACCATACTTCTTTGCATTTGGATAGATACATGGTCTTTGTTTTTGTCTTTTTCTTCCCATTGTTCAAATTGTACTTTCCATCGCTCCAATGCTAATTTTTCTTCTTCTGTAACTTTCAAGTCACCAATTTCTGTAGCAGTTTCCCCAACAATTCTTTCTTTGATAGGATAAGGTTCTGGTGGGTAATAACGATAATCATAATCGTCTTGAACAGCTAAAGGGAATATCCATTTTTCTAGGCCAATTTTAATTATATCTACGGCAGGAATTACTATCATAAATAATCCTACTAATGTAACAATATATAGGTAGATTAGTTGTATGACTTCTTTTCTTGGTGATTGCATATTATTAAGTTATAGTGTCTTTAAAGTTTGATATTTAATAAAGACTTTAATTTCAATATACATTACCATAATTAAATATAATAGTAAATAAAAAATCGCCAGTCGGCGATTTTTATTTGTATGTGTTTATTCAATAATTACACCCATTTGTTTTGCCGTACCGGCGATAATTTCCATAGCTGCATTTATATCGTTAGCATTTAAGTCAGGCATTTTCTTTTCAGCGATTTCTTTTAGTTGGGCTTTGGTAATTTTACCAACTTTTTCTTTTAGGGGGTTGCTAGAACCTTTTGCAAGACCGGCTGCTTTGAGGACTAGTTGACTAGCTGGTGCTACTTTGGTTATGAAAGAAAAAGTTCTGTCTTCATAAACATCTATCACAACTGGCACTACTTCACCTTTTTTGTCAGCAGTTGCAGTATTGAATTGTGAACAAAAGTCTTGGATGTTTAATCCGTGTTGACCAAGTGCTGGTCCGACTGGAGGAGCTGGATTGGCAGCACCGCCTTGGATTTGTAATTTGATTTGGGTTATTAATTTTTTGGCCATATATTTTAATAGTTCTTAGTTATTAGTTCAGAGCCAATAGACGACTAGTCCATAGTTAGTAGTTCGGAGCCAGTAGAATTTAGTACATAGTTTTTCTTTCTTTATCTGTTTTCTATGAACTATTGGCTATTGGTTACAAACTATTGACTATGAATTTTTGGCTATGAACTTTATGTGATTAATTATTACTTTGGAGTTAGAAGCATGCCTGACTGGGCAAACTCCAAATTTTGTTATAACTTTTTAACTTGTAAAGCGTCTAATTCAACCGGAGTTTCTCTACCAAACATAGATACCAATACTTTTACTTTTCCTCTAGCTTCATCTACTGCGCTGACCTTACCTTCAAAATTTTTGAATGGTCCGTCAGTAATTTTTACATTATCATCAATTTCAGCATCGATTTTGTGTGATGGTTCAGATACATCCATTCGGCCTTGTAATTTGAGCATTTCTTTTGGGTCAATTGATACTGGAGTCGTTCCAGAACCGATAAATCCAGTTACATTTGGAGTATTGCGAACTACATACCAAGAATCATCTGTTACTATCATTTCTACAAGCACATATCCAGGAAATACTTTTTCTTCTATTACTTGGCGTTTACCATTTTTGATTTTTATTTTTTTCTCTTTTGGTACCATTACACTGAAAATTTTATCTTGCATGTCAAAAGAAGCAATACGTTGTTCGAGGTTTCTTTTTACATTTTCCTCGTAACCGCTGTATGTATGAAGTACATACCATCTACGGCCGAGGTTTAAGGTTTGTTTAGCCATATAGATGTTAATTATTTGATTAGTTGGCCTAGACCGATATTGAAAACATAGTCTAAAATTGCAAAAAATACGGCTACTCCTAGACTCATTGCAATAACAAGTATGGTGTAGGTCTTTACTTGTTTTTTGTTTGGCCAAACGATTTTTTTGCCTTCTTGATATGCACCGACAAAATAGTCTTTTAGGCTTTTTATTAATTTCATATTTAAGTATTTAAAAAAGGCCTTCGGCCAATTTGATAGGTATAATATACTATATATTTGGTATTTTGTCAAGTAGCCGAGTGGATAATTATTTATTTTGTTACAATTTTATTAAAATTTAATTTAAAATTAATGCTTTCGGGTTTGAAATCATTTTTTTAACAATCTTGTCAACTATGTTATCTAGTTCATTTTCTGGTATTGTTTTGCCGGCAAATTCATTAATTTTAGGATCATTGTATGCTTCTCTAAAGATTTTTGCGTTTGTTACTGGTTCTTCTTTTGTTTTTGTTTCTATATCTTTGCTTTCATCTTCAGTTTGGCTCCATCGTAAAACTTTTATTTGATCAACATCTGGTGATTCATAGTTTTTTGGATCAAAATTATTTGGTAAAAAACCCAATTTTTCCATTACTTTATATTGTACTGCTTCTTTTTGTTTTAATGTTTTTTCTTTTTCTTGCTGTGTTATAATTTTTTCTTGTTCTGACATGGTAGTATCATTAGTTTTTAAATTTTCTGATGGCATATTTGTCTATTAAAATTATATAATTATATATCTAAATTTTTAACTGATTTGGCGTGAGTTTGTATAAATTTTTTACGAGGTGAAACTTCTGAACCCATTAATATATCAAATACTTCATTGGCTTGTTCAGCGTCTTCTACAGTTACTATTTTCATTAGACGATTTTCTGGGTTCATGGTTGTTTCCCATAGTTGTTCTGGATTCATTTCTCCCAAACCTTTATATCTTTGAATATTGAATTTTGTTTTTTTGTTGTCTTCTTTTGTATCTGTAATTTTTGGTGCAGTTTCTTCGGCGTCAGTTTCTTCAGAGGCTTGTTGGATATCTTCGTCTTTTACACCATGTTTGGTTTTGTAAATTTCAAGATCTTTTTCATCATAAAACCAAGTCATTTCTTTGCCTTTTCTAATACTGTAAAGTGGTGGTTGGGCAATAAAAATATGACCTTCAGTAATTAGATTTGGGAAATATCGGAAAAATAATGTTAAAAGAAGTGTACGAATATGTGAACCGTCAACATCAGCATCGGTCATAATAACTATACGGTTGTATCGGAGTTTTGAAATATCAAATTGTTCACCAATATTTGTACCAAGGGCGATTATGAGTGATTTTAATTCATTGTTTGTGAGGATTTTATCTAACCTTGCTCTTTCAACATTCAAAACTTTACCACGCAGAGGAAGGATTGCTTGAGTTTTGCGATCACGACCTTGCTTGGCAGAACCACCAGCTGAATCACCCTCTACTATATATAGTTCAGAATTTTCAGCATTTCTACTGGAACAATCAGCGAGTTTTCCAGGTAGGGTAAAACCATCAAGTACGCCTTTACGTAAGACAGTATCACGAGCAATGCGGGCAGCATTTCTAGCTCGAGCTGCGAGTAAACATTTGCCTAATATCCCTTCGGCATCTCTTGGATTTTCTTCCAAAAAAATCATGAAGCTTTCTGCAAAAATAGATTCAACCGCTGGCTTTACTTCAGGGTTGCCGAGTTTTGCTTTTGTTTGACCCTCAAATTGTGGTTCAGGAATTTTGACTGAAACTATTGCAGTTAGACCTTCACGGACATCTTCACCAGTTAAATTAGCATCTTTTTCTTTTAAGATGCTTTTGTTTCGGGCATAAGTATTGAGAGTGCGAGTTAAAGCAGTACGGAATCCAGCAACATGCATACCACCATCTGGGTTGGTAATATTATTTGCAAATGCATGAAGAGATTCTGAATAATCATCGGTATATTGTAAGGCGATTTCGACCAAAATGTCATCTTGTCTTTTTTCAACATAAAAAACATTTTTATGTTTGGCTTCTTTATTTTTATTTATGTGTTTTACATAACTACCAATACCACCTTCAAAATAAAATTTGTATTTTGTTAAGTATGGTTGAGTGGTGGCATCTTCTTTTTTTTCTTGTTCACTTCTTTCATCAAAGATATTAATTTTTACACCTTTGGTTAGGTATGCTTGTTGACGTAAGTGGTCTATAATCGTACCCCATTTGTAATTGGTATTTTCAAAAATTGATGCATCAGCTTTGAAGGCAATTGTGGTACCATTTTTTTTGGTGTCACCAATAGTTTTTACTTTTTTTTGAGGCTTACCTATTTTGTATTCTTGGAAGGAAATTTTACCATCACGATAAACAGTGGCTTTGACATCTGTAGAAAGTGCGTTTACAACAGATACACCTACACCATGAAGACCGCCAGATACTTTGTATCCACCATCGCCAAATTTACCGCCAGCGTGAAGTTGTGTCATAACTAGTTCAAGGGCGCTGATTTTTTTGATTGGATGCATATCAACCGGAATACCACGGCCATTATCTGTAACTTCAATCCAATGATCTGGCAGAAGTTTTAAGGTAATTTCATTACAATATCCAGCCATTGCTTCATCAAATGCATTGTCAATAACTTCCCATATTAAATGGTGAAGACCGGCAACTCCGGTTGAGCCAATATACATACCAGGTCTTTTGCGTACAGCTTCTAATCCTTCAAGTATGGTAATATTTTTAGCGCTATAACCTGATTTTTCTTGGTCTTTTTTTTCAGGTATTTTTTTTGATTCTTTTGTATCTTTAGTGGATTTTGTTTTGATAATTTCACCCTTTTTTACAAGTTTTTTTGGCATAAATATTCAGATTATGATTCATTTAGTAGCAATATTGTAACATAAATTTGTAGCTTGTACAAGGGCATATTGGTTTTGTATTTAAGTAGTTTTGATACGTATCGTTTGTTATTGGTGGTAAATGGTAGTTTACTTATTTTAAACTATATTGTATACTTAATAAATATATTTTATCTTTGTTTTCAAAAGGCAGATTTAAAATAATTATTTTAATTTATTAAAATTTATTTTATTTAATCATTTTGTATGAAAAAATCGTTAATATTTTTTGCCTTAATGATAGTATTTGGTTTGGTGTTTTATTCGCCATCATTTTTTACTATTGTTAGGGCTGATATAGTTACAGATAATTTAGTTGGTGATCCTGGCTTTGAGACCAGTATGTCAAATTTTGAACCCAATCAAAATGGAACATCTGCTTCTTTAACTAGTGATAGTCCAATCAATGGTTCAAGAAGTTTATTAATAAATACTTCTGGATATGGTGATAGTGTACTTTGGTCTGGTAGCAATCTTTTAAATTTTAGTAGTAAAAGATTTTCTCAGTTTACTGGTTCTGTTAGAATTCGAGCTACAGTTGATTCTGCTTCAGGTATTAGATTTTGTGGTTTAGTAGAATATACTAATGGACAATATATTATAGAATGTTCTGAAGTTTCTGGTTCAATGGGTTATAAAGGTACTGTTTCAGTCACTTTCCCGCTTGATATTTCTCAAGACATAGAACGAGTTCGTGTTGGTATTTTTCAAGAAGGTAGTGATCGTTTGACAGGAGTAATGATTGATGATGTTTCAGTAGTTTTGTCTGGTGGTACTTCTACAACACCTACGCCAACTCCAGAACCTACGCCAACTCCAACCCCAACCCCAACTCCAACCCCAACTCCTACCCCAACCCCAACCCCAACTCCAACCCCAACTCCAACTCCAACTCCAACTCCAACTCCTACCCCAACTCCAGAACCAACCCCAACCCCAATTTTAGTAAATGGTGTTTGTGGTTCAGTTAATGGTACTACTGTATCAAGTATACCAACTACCAATTTATGTTCTACTGGTGCGTCTAGCTCTGTTTCTGGATCAGGTCCTTGGAATTGGACTTGTGTTGGTATAAATGGTGGTACTTCTGCTAGCTGTAGTGCACAAAAAACTGAGCCATTACCACCAGCGCCTACTGCAACAGGAGTAAATTTGCTTGAAGATTCTGGTTTTGAAAATAGTCTTTCAAATTTTGAACCAAATCAATCTGGAACTTCTGTCTCTGTGGTTACTAATAATCCAATTAATGGTAATAGAAGTTTATTAGTGGGTACTTCTGGTTATGGAGATAGTGTGCTTTGGAGTGGTAGAGATTTTTCAACTTTTACTACCAGAAGGTCATCTCATTTTACAGCTTCTGCTAGTGTTCGTGTAACTGTAAATTCAACATCTAAAATTTCATTTTGTGGTTTGATAGAGTATCTTGGTGGAGGATTTGTACAAAATTGTTCTGAGGCACCTAGTACATTAGGTAATAAAGGTATTACTCTTAGTTTTCCTCTTGATAATACTCGTGATTTATCTAGAGTTCGCGTGGGTATTTTCCAAGAAGGTAGTCAACCTTTGACAGGTTTGATGTTAGATGATGTTTCAGTAATTTTACCTGGTATTTCTTTGCCAGTTTTTCAACCAGCACCAACCCCAACCCCAACCCCAACCCCAACCCCAAATCCAGTCATTACACCAACTCCTACACCTACACCAGCTCCAACTTCAGGTGTATTTACAGTAGGTCAACGAGTTCAAACAACTGTAAACTTAAATGTTAGAGCAACACCAGCAACTACTGGTACATTATTAGGAAATCAATCAGCTGGATCACAAGGAACAGTAGTTAGTGGACCAGTGCCCCAAGGTGGATATAATTGGTGGCAAATAAATTATGATAGTGGTGCCGATGGTTATTCGGTTGAAAATTATTTGTTTGCTGTGGCAACTCCAGTTCCAGTACTTGATCCAACTCCAACCCCAGTCATTACACCAACTCCTTCACCAGTTCCAGTACCTATCTTGACTGGTAGTTCTGTGCCTACTTTTGCTCCATTCAATCTTAATGACCCTGCAGATGCTCCTTTAGTTAAATTTGCTGAAACTTGGGCAAGAAATTGGAATTTTGAAGGACATAATGTTGATTCTAGATTTACATCTGGTTATGGAAATTGGAATTATGGAGAAACAATTTATGAACCGTGGTTGTTTGATAGAGCTTCAGTTGCTTATTATATGTATAAACGTTCTGTATCATCTACAGATAAAGCTCGTTGGTATCAACAATTTTTATCTGATTTTGAATATTATAGAAATCACATAAGTTCAGGTGGTTACTTTACTCCAAAAACAGGAGAACAAGATGGAAAATACGGATATGTAACTCCTTTTCTTCTTTATGAAAGAGAAACTGGTGATGATCAATACCGTTCAATTGCTCAAAGAATTTATAATTTTTCAGTATCTGATTTTTCTAGCACTTATTCAAGTGGAGGTTTATGGACAGAACGCGAAATTGGTTTTGCTCTTGAAACAGCGGTATCTTGGTATGATTTAACAAGAGATCCATCAGCTCTTACTCGTATTAATGCTTTAGTAAATCAATGGACTTCACGGTCTAACCTTGGTGGTGGAGTGCCATTAACAACAATTGATCAGCATGAGGGTGGTGGTAGTAGTCCATCACAGTTAATCACAAGTCCTTGGATGAGTAATTTATATTTCCAAGCTGCTCGTAGACTTTATTCTCTTACTGGAAATACTGAAGTATTACAACAAGTTTCTCGTTACGCAGATTGGATGGAACAAAATGCTTATTTTGATGGTAGTGTTATAGATGATACTTATGCTGGATTAACGGCTGCATATTATTTAGTTGGTCCTACTGGTCCTTATACCCCAGAAACTCCAAGTGAAGGTGATTTTGATCACTGTTTGGATGTTTCAGGTTTAATTTCATTTGCTATAGAAGCAAAACAGATACTTGGTCAATCGACTGATGCTTTAATTAATCGTAGAGCACAGTTGAGAAATTGTGCAGTGTTTGCGTTTACTGATGCGACTCGTACTACAACTTATTTACCAAAGTATAGAGTAAACCCTCCTCGTAAATTTAATTGGTGGATGCGTTCAACCATTGGATATGATGGTGGATTATCTTCTGTGGCAAGTGTAACGCCAACTCCTACACCAACTCCAACCCCGGTTATTACTACAACTCCAACTTTAGGGATGTTTACAGTAGGTCAAAGAGTACAGACAACTGCGAACTTAAATGTAAGATCAACACCTACAATTACTGGTACATTGTTAGGAACACAATCAGCTGGATCACAAGGATCGGTAGTAAGTGGACCAGTAGCTCAAGGTGGGTATAATTGGTGGCAAATAAATTATGATAGTGGTGCCGATGGTTATTCAGTTGAAAATTATTTGGTTGCTCAATCAACCCCAGCGCCAGCGCCAGCACCAGCGCCTGAGCCAGAACCAATAATTGCGCCAGTACCAGAACCAACTCCAGTTCCAACACCTACACCAACACCTACTCCAGTAGTACAGGTTTCATCTGTAAAACCTTTAGCAACTACTCATCCTTATGTTCTTATTAATGACACGGCTACACTTTCTAGATTACAAAATGCTTTAACTACAAATTCTCCTGGTGCTTCTAGATATAAAACAATGATAGATAATGAATTAGCTCATCCAGGTACAAATTATGCATTTGCAAATTGGGGTGCAGCATTGATGTACCGTCTTACTGGTGAAGCGAGGTATGGAAATTTTGCTATAGCAAATATAGATAGATATGTGGCCGAAGAAGAAGCTAGAATAAATGCTGGTCAACGAGCAACAATATCACGGGACAGCTTTTTGGAAGTAGGTGATGAATTGGGCGACATAGCTTTGGTTTATGACTTTGCATATGATTTGTTAACTCCATCACAGAGAACTAGATGGGTTAATTATATGAACTTAGTTCTAAATAATTTATGGGGTGATCCAGAAGATGTTCGTTGGGGTGGTGTTTCTTACCCTTGGTCAGGTTGGTCAATTGATGATCCATATAATAATTATTATTATTCTTTCTTGGAAGCGACAATGTTTACAGGTTTAGCTACTTATGGCAATAATCCTGAAGCACAAAAATGGCTGGATAAATTTTATGGTGAAAAAATTATCAATCAATTGATACCAGCATTTAATATTTTACCAGGAGGTGGTTCTCGTGAGGGTACTGGTTATGGAACTGCTTTGAGACGTTTGTTTAAGTTATATTTCTGGTGGGAAAAATCAACAGGTGTGAGTATTGCAAATCAGACTCCTCATACTCTAGCTACAATGTTTTGGTTTACTCATTCTGTAATGCCTTCATTAGATAAAATAGTTCCAACTGGTGATCATTCTCGTGATCAAACTGCAGAGTTCTATGATTATCATAGAGATTTGTTACAAAATTTAATCTCTATTTATCCAAATGAGCCTATTTCTGGGGTAGCCAAACAACTTCTTGCTTCATCTAATGTTCCTAGAATACAGTATAGCGCTACTTATTGGTCAGATTTTATTAATGAATGGCCATCTGTTACTACTAGACCTCTTTCTACTATTAATACTGCTTATTTTGGTACAGGAAGTGGTAATTTTTATTCTCGTTCTTCTTGGGAAAAGAATGGAGTATTCGTGCATATGATGGCTGGTCCTTATGATCAAAGTCATGCACATAGGGATCAAGGTTCGTTCTTGCTCAATTCTGCGGGTACTTGGTTATTTGATGATGCCAATCGTAGATCTCATAGTGGTATTGAATTAGATGAAGAGATGCACAATTTGGTACGATTTAGTTCTGGTGGAAATACTGTAAGGCAAGTAGAGGGAGCTACTCCATCTCAAGTGCTAGCTTTGTCTGATGGCAATTTGTTCTCTTATGAGTTGGCTAATACTAGACCAATATATAATGGTAAAGCTGAAGTGGTAAAATCAGAACGTGAATTATTGTTTATTAAATCTGGGGCAGTAGTATTGTTTGATCGGGCTGCTGCAAATTCTTCAAGTGTTTCTAGAATTTTCCAATTGCAGATGTCAACGCCACCAATTATTTCTGGCAATAGATTAACCTTTGTACAGGGTTCACAAAGAGCGGATGTTTGGAGATTGTCTCCAGCGGGAATTCCTTGGACAACTGTGCCAGTATTTAGCGGTGTGAGAGCGGAAGCTGTAGGAACTAATGGAACTGAATCATTGTTCTTGCATGTGATTGGAGTGGACAATGCAGTCTCTTCAGTAGTATCTAATAATACTGCTACTGAAACTGGTGCTACTATTAACTTTAGTAATGGTAGTGTAGCTACTGTAAGATTTAGTAATACTAATCGTGGCGGTACATTAACATTGGTAAACGGAAGTGGTCAAACATTGTATAACAATGCTTTGCCAACTACAGTTGCAACTCTTCCACTTTATCAATAAATTGTCCAAATAAATACTTCATTAATATTTTGACATTCATTAGGAAAGAAATTTATTTTCTTTCCTTTTGTTTATAAAAGATTTATTTCTTCTCAGTTTTATTGTATAATATATATTACTTATTGAAAGTAATATGTTAGAACACAAAAAAAGTAAAATAGATCAGTATGTAGATACGAGTGGACAATTTTCTAGTCGTCAATTAAAAATTGGTACATGGTATTTACTTCACAGAGAATTATTTCGCGAAATTTTTATAGGCTTTTTGATTACATTGTGTGTTGTATTTTATGGGTTTGGTTTATGGAAATGGGGGGAATATCTCTTTTTTGGTTATTGGAATGATCAAGAATATTTGGCAAAATATACGCAGACAAACCAGAATTATTCAAGTATACAAGAAATTTACAAAGCTCAAGATTTAAATGTGGCAGATGTTCGGGTATTTGCTACTTCTGAGAATATGTATGATTTTGTGGCAAGTATACAAAATCCAAATGAAAGATGGATAGCTAAAGTAACTTATCATTTTGTATATTCTGGTATAGAAAGTCAAATTGAGACAGCTATTATTATTCCTTTATCAAAGAGACCAGTAGCATTATTTGGTGTTGAGAGTAATGCATTTCCAGCCAATACAAATTTTGTAATTGATAATATAGAATGGGAGTCAGTGGATGCTCATGATGTGCCAGATGTGAAGAATTTTATTGCAGAAAGAAATTTGTTTCAGGCAGATAATTTTATAGTGAGTGATGC
Source organism: Candidatus Magasanikbacteria bacterium RIFCSPHIGHO2_01_FULL_33_34 (assembly GCA_001782825.1). GTDB lineage: Bacteria > Patescibacteriota > Patescibacteriia > Magasanikbacterales > UBA922 > XYB1-40-15. The sequence goes on along the minus strand of MFPS01000006.1, from coordinate 84,900 downwards.
ATCTTTGTCTGGCCTATCTTTTCCAGTTATTTCTTTTGATTTAATAAACAGTTCAGCTTTTAATTATTGGGAACCGGTATTTTTGGTTGAGTTATTAAATGGAAGTCAAGTCATAGGGTATGTTTATTTGTACTTTGAAAAAATGGCAGCATTTTCAACCGAGAGTGTAGAATTGAGATACTTTAGTCAAGTAGCAGAGTTTAATAATTTTAGAATTATACCCATAATCAATTTTTTTGATGACAATATCTATATAAATCCAGGAGATTTTTAATATAATTATTAACTCGTTTCTTTGCAAGAAGGAACGAGTTTTTGATCTTGATTTATAATTAATGCAATGGTAATGTATCTAAATTATAGCGGATATTAGAAGTAATCGCTTTAATTATTTTTATGAAATTATTGCAAGTAAAGAATTTATTTAAGTTAGATTGGGTTCTGCTTTTATTAGTATCAGTTTTACTGATGTTTAGTTTTGCTGCAATTTATAGTATTGACTTATCTCGAGGTGAAAAACTTATTTATTTTCCAACTCAGTTTTTGGCTTTTTTGATTGGTTTTGTTTCACTTATAATAATTTCTAGATTACATATATCTTTTTTTGAATCTATTTCAAAACCGGTTTACATTGTGTCTATATTATTGTTAGTTTTAGTATTATTTTTTGGGGACTCTATTAGGGGAACAACTGGTTGGTTTCGTTTTGGTGGTTTGTCATTTCAACCAGCAGAATTAGCAAAATTTGGTCTGATTATTATGCTTGGTTATCTTATTGTAAAACAAGGGCGTAGATTTGATAAGTTGCAGTTTGTTGTTCTTAGTGGAATATTTTTGTTGATTCCAGTAATTTTGATTTTGCTCCAACCTGATTTGGGGTCAGCATTAGTTTTGGGGGGCATTTGGTTTGGTACTTTAATTTTTATAGGAGTTAAGAAAAGGTATATATTGTTTCTTATTTTTTTAGTTTTATGTAGTTTTCTGTTGAGTTGGAATTATGTATTTGAGGATTATCAAAAAGATAGGTTAACAGTATTTCTCTATCCTGATGAAAAATTGCTTGGTGCTGGATATAATGTTCACCAGTCAATTATTGCAATTGGTGCGGGAAATTTTTTTGGCAGAGGCTTGGGTTTTGGTTCTCAAAGCCAACTTCATTTTTTGCCAGAAGCACAAACTGACTTTATTTTTGCCGTTATTGCTGAGGAACTTGGTTTTGTTGGGGCTTTTATTGTTCTATTGGTGTATGTGCTTTTTTTGATTAGAATTGTATTTATTGCCAAGAATTGCCAAGATGACTATGCTTCATATGTGTCGGTTGGGATTGGTTTGTTGTTTTTTATTCAACTTATTTTCAATATTGGTGGTGCAACTGGTCTTCTTCCGATAACTGGGCTTACTTTACCATTTATTAGTTATGGTGGGTCATCTTTGGTGGTTAATTTGCTTTTAGTAGGAGTGCTTATGAGTATATCACGCTCAAATTGGGAGCATCAGAAGGAAAATGTGCTTTATGGTTAAAATCATATAAACATGCAAGCATGTAAACATTTAAACACAAATTATTCTTGCCTAATTGTAGGAATATTTTAAGGGGTGGTATAAGGTGCAATTTATTGGTAATATACTAAGGGTTAAGATTATAAAATATTATAATAAGTTATCTTATTAGTAGGTAGTTTATATGTTTGTATGTTTAGATGTTTAAATGTACAGCTTCTTGACATTTTTAAGGCATTTTGTTATAATTAGCGCCACATTACATATGGAAAAAAAACCTACATCATCAAGCTCAATATTTGAAAGATTGCGACTTATGAAGAAGTGTCCTTTTTGTGAATATAATTATGAAGCAAAAAAGGTAGTTGTGCTTGAAGAGTATGAAGAAAGTCGATTAGTCCATGTTACTTGTTCAGATTGTAATAGCTCAATATTGCATATTATGCTGGTTACTCAAGTTGGCTTAAATACAATGGGTATTATTACTGATTTGTCAGCAGAAGAAGTAAAGCGATTAAGGTATAGCTCAGGTATTACAGAAGATATATTATTGGACTTTCATAAGTTTTTGTATAATTCAAACAATAGTTTTTCCAAATTAATTTTAGATTATATTTAATTAAAAATAAGTTTATGACTTTTTCTATCACAGTTAAAACTAGACAAGATAAGGCAGACAAAACTCGTGAACAAGGTTTGGTGCCAGGAATACTTTATGGTCCAGAAACAAAACCAGTACCTTTTTCAGTGGGAAGTTTAGCTTTTGAAAAATTATATGAACAGACAGGAGAATCAAACTTGATTGATTTAACACTTGATTCAGGTGAACCTGTAAAAGTTCTTGTGCAGGATATTCAAAAACATCCTGTAAAGGATAATATTATGCATATTGATTTATTGCAAATTAATATGAGTAAAGAGATGTTTGCTACATTACCTATTACTTTTGTTGGAGAATCTTTGGCTGTAAAAGCTTTGGGTGGAACATTGAATAAAGGATTGGATGAAGTAGAAATAAAATGTTTGCCAAAGGATTTAGTTGGTCATATTGAAGTAGATTTATCAGTACTTGCAACTTTTGATGATTTTGTAAGGGTTAAGGATTTGGTTTTACCACCAGGAATAACTGTTTTGGATAATCAAGAAGTTGTTGTTGCTAAAGTTTCTGCTCCTCTTACAGAAGAACAAATTAAAGCTATGGAAGAGTCAGGTTCTGCAGATATTGCTAGTGTGGTTGTTGAAGGTGAAAAGAAAGAAGATGCTACTGCATCTGAAGGTGGTGAAGAAAAGAAAGAAGAAAAGAAAAAAGAATAATTGTATAAAAAGCTTACATGACGAAAGGATTGTAAGTTTTTTTATTTGCTTGATAATGATATAATTTGATTATATTAGTTTTGTTGATTTATGAGTAAAAGACAGAAAATTCAAAATTATTTTAGGGCAAATGACTCTAAATATATTTATGCTCTTTCAGTGGTAGTTTTTTTATTTGCTTTGTCATTGATGATTTGGTTTTTGTCTAAGGCTTTTGTGTTGCCAGAGATAGATAATAAAAATTATGTAGAAGACAAAGAAGTGTTAGAAGAGATAGAAGAGAATTGTGAATATATGAGAAAATTAGATGGTATTTGTGTTGAGGCCGATAGATATATAGATCAAAAATTAGTAGCTGTTATGATTGAAAATAATTTAGAAGCATGGCCGTTGTCTGGTCTAGCAGAAGCAAGTATTGTCTATGAAGCGCCTGTTGAGGGCAATATACCGAGGTTTATGGCAATTTATGCAGTAGATACAGTGGTTGATCAAGTCGGTCCAGTGAGAAGCGCTAGACCGTATTATTTGGATTGGCTTGATGAGTATGGTGGTGCTATGTATATGCATGTTGGTGGTTCGCCAGAGGCGCTTGAATTGATTGATAAATATGAGGTGTTTGATATAAATGAATTTTATCGTGGCTGGTATTTTTGGAGAAGCACGAATAGAACTGCTCCACACAATACTTATACTTCAACAGAATTGTGGGGTAAGGCCTATGATAAATATTTTGAATATCATAATGAAGAAGATTATGATGGTTGGTTATTTCAAAAAATTGAAAATTGTATAGATGAATGTGTCAATAAAATTGATGTGCCAATTGCTCCGTGGAATTCATACCATGCTGTATGGAGTTTTGATAAATTGACTCAAAAGTATATACGTTTTCAAGGTGGAGAACAGATGTTTGAGATGGATGGAAAAGAAATTTATGCCGATACAGTCATTGTACAAATGGTAAATGCAAAAGTGATTGATGAAATCGGAAGAAAAGAAATTGAAACGATTGGTTCGGGTGATGTTTTTGTTTTTAGAAATGGAGTAGTGCTTGAGGGTAAATGGAAAAAAGAGAGCAGAAAGGATAGGACTAAATTTTATGATGAGAGTGGTGATTTGATTCCATTGCAGTCTGGAAAAATTTGGGTAGAGATTTTGCCAGTTGATAGAAAATTAGAGTGGGAATAATTAATTTACTATTTTAATAATAATGACCCTATCATAGTTAGATAGGTCTTTTTTTATTTCTATTTTTGATTTTGTAAATATTTTTTTAATTAGATTTGTAATATTTTTTGATTGAGAGGGATCAATTTCAAAAAAAGCTGTAATTGTTTTGTTACTAAAAGTTTTTATTTGATGTAATAATTTTTCATATAAGTCTAGGCCATTATTTTTTGCTACCAGAGCTGACTTTGGCTCATATTGTATAGATTTTTCTGTTTTAAATTGTTCTTCAGTCAAATATGGAAGGTTGGCAGTTATGTATATGTCATCTATATTTTTAATTATGTCTATTAATGGTTCTAGTAGACTTCCTTGTAAAAAAGTAATTTTTACATTATGGCTATGTGCATTTTTATTTGCAATTTTTAAAGCTTTTTTAGAAATATCAGTTGCATAAGCTGTTGTAACTTTTTTGTTTTTTAAAATACTTATAGGAATACAGCCACTACCAGTACCAATATCTATAAGAATATTTTTATTAGTTATATAATTGAGAACCGATTCAACTAATATTTCTGTGTCTGGCCTTGGGATAAGGGTATATTTATTTATAAAAAAATTTAATCCAAAAAATTCTTTATGACCTGTTAAATAGGCAATAGGTATACCTTTACTTCTTTTTTTTATTAATTTTTTGTATTTGTAAGATACAAAAAGATTTACTTTAATTTTAGGATTAGAAATTATGTATTCTTTGGTTTTTTTTAAAACATGCGAGAGGAGTATTTCTGCTTCGTATATATCGATATCTTTATTTGCATGTTGAAGAAGTTGTGTAATTGTTTGGCGCATGAAATATATATAAACTATCAAATGATAAACTTGTTGGTTCTTTAATTTCATCTAGTATCCAATTATTTTCAAGTAAAGCATTATCAATTCTCTCAAATGAATTTGGTGGGTGTATTAGGAATATTTTTGTAGCACATTCTTTTTCTATACTAGTAAATAACCATTCATTTAATTCGTTGTCTTCAATTTCTAGTAAGTTCCAGTTATACCTAACGATTCTTTCTTCAAGTGAGAGATCATCTTTATATGTATATAATCCTATAACAGGACGATTACCGTGGTAGTATTTGTTGAATGACAATACCTCCATAAAAGATATGATTGTAATACTTTGTTCATCTTCATTTTCTTCTATATATTGTGTTAAATCTGACCAGGAAAAGTTTATTTTGGTGATTAATTCATACACATGGGGAAGGGACAAAAAAATGATCATGATAAATATAGCAACAAATACTTTTGTGCTTTTTACATACTTATCAAGAAAATATGCATAAAATAGATAGAGTGCTGGATAAGCAATAGTAATATATTTGAGTACGTATACGCTTAAAAAAGAACTTAATAATGGTGGTGTTAGCGCCCATAAAAAGATAAGAATAACTAAAGCCCGATCTTTACCTTGTTTTTCTTTGACTTCTTTTATTAGTAGATAAGATATAAGGATAAAGATAATAAAAAATAATGTTTCTAAGAAGCCAGTTATAATTGTATTGGCAATAGGTGAAAATAATAGATTTAAGATATCACCAGTTGTTTCAAAGTACCAAGCTTTACCTAGGTTTAAATTAAATTTGTTGTATATAGAAGGAATAAACCAGATCATGAAAATAATCGTTGCCAATATGTTGGTTTTGAACCAATTTAAAAATATTTCTCGTTTTGGTTTAAGAGCGACAATGGTGATAAATTGACAAAGTATTACTACAACACCTGTTAGGTGAGTATATAAAACAAATAGGTTTATAAAAAAATACAGAATCCAAAATTTCTTATTTTTATTATTATCTGCAATTTCTTCAAAAACTAGTTTATGAAAAATATAAAAAGACAAGATTGATAAAAATGTGAGAAGCGAATACATTCTAGCTTCTGCAGAAATTATTAAGTTGAGTGTAGATATAGATAGTAGTATTGAACTGACAATAGCGACTCGCCTAGAAAGTATTTTTTGGGCAAATATATATAGTAATATAATTGAGCCAATAGAAAATATTAGGGAAGGAAATCTAACTAGTATTTCATTATTTTGATTTATGAAGGGTAAATAAAATCTTAGAAGTAGCATGTGGAGTGGTGGGTTGGTTTCTAATACCCAGTATTTTATTGTTTCAGACCATGAGCTGAGTGTACTGAAATGTATGCTGAAATTTTCATCAAACCAAAAAGTACCACGATTAATTATGAGATGCAGACGTAAATAAAAGGCTGGTATCAGAATGAGAAACAAGGGATACCACTTTGTTATAAATTTTTTCATAAATTAGTTTTATTTGCATTCAACAAATTCTGGGGCTTCAAATTCAAATAATTGATTTAATGATAGACCTTTTTGTTTGTGTATGTTTTTGAGTGTCCAATTCATATCCAAAAAAGTTTCATGAACTATTTCATAACCAGTTGATGGTTGGATAAAGAAAATAGTTTTAGCATTATTTTTTTCAATTTTGTCAATTAACCATTCTCTTATTTCTTCTTTATTTGTATTCATTGTATTCCAGTTAAATCTGACTAGTCTTTCTTCAAAACTTAAATTGTCATCATTTAAATAGATAGGTTCAATTGGGCGAGGTCCTCTATAGTAGTAGTTTAATGGTAGAGCTTCTGTAAATGGGATTAAAGTAAAAGTATTTTCATTTTCATTTTCTTCTATGTAATCTATAGTACTATCCCAAGAAAAAATTGGATTAAACCCGACTTCAATTGTCCTAGGTAGAGATATCATGATTATTACAAAACTAAGTAGGAATAATAACTTTGAACTTTTTATGTGCTTGTCTGCAATGTAGGCAAATATGAGGAAAATAGCTGGGTATGAAATTGTGATATATTTGAGTATGTAAACGTGTAGTAATGAGCTAAAAATTGGTGGCAAAAAAGCCCAGAGAGAAACCATAATGAGGATATTTTTTTCTTTGGTGTTGCTATTATTTTTTATCATTAATATTAATAAATATACGCTTAAGATAATTAGGATATAAAATAGTGTGCCAATAAAACCACCTTCAATGGAATTGATTAATGGTTTGAGGATTAAATCAAATAAGTTCCCGTCGGCTGAAAAATACCATGCAGAACTAATTTGAGAATTAAATTTTGAATAAAAAGATGGTATGAACCAAATTAAAAAAATTGAAGAAATTAAGATATGTCCGCCATACCATTTTTTAAAAGTTTCTTTTTGGGGCCTTGAAATATGAAGTACAAATAATTGTATTAATACAATAACCACTGATGTGAGGTGGGCGTATAGTAATAGTAGATTTGTTAGTAAATATATTATCCATAAATAATTTTTGTTAAAATTTTCTTTTTCTTTTGAAATTATCAATTTATAAAAAAATATAAATGATAAGATAGTAAGGAGTGTTAAAAGTGAATATATTCTTGTTTCTGTAGAAATAAGCAAGTTTAATCCAGAAATACTAAGGAGGATAGAACTAATAATGGCAGTCCTTTTGGAGAATATTTTTTGGGCAAATATGTACAATAAAATTATTGATGCGATTGAAAAAAATAATGAAGGTAATCTGACTAAAATTTCGTTTGAATTGTCGATTAAGCGTAGATAAAATCTAAGAAAAAAAGTATATAAAGGAGGATTGGTTTCTAATATCCAATATTTGATTGTGTCTGACCACGATGGTATGGTACTGAAATGAATACTAAATAATTCATCAAACCAAAAAGTACCACGATTAATCAAAAGGTGGATTCTAAAAAATAATGCAGGAATTAAAATTAAAAATAATGGGTACCAATTATAAATAAATTTTTTTATATATGCCATAATTTATGAGTCTAAGGCTTTATAATCTTCTTCGCGCATTTTTAATATAATATCAGATATGTCACCATTTAATATTTTTTGAATATTATTCCAGCTTTCGTGTATTCTGTGATCGGTTATACGATCTTGTGGATAGTTGTATGTTCTAATTTTTTCACTGCGGTCACCGGTACCAATTTGACTTTTTCTATTTGCATCAAGAGTTGCTCTTTTCTTTTCTCTATCAGCTTCATAAATTCTAGCACGCAAAACACCCATAGCTTTGGTTTTATTTTTTGTTTGAGATTTTTCGTCTTGGCATTGAGCAACTATGCCTGTAGGTATATGAGTTATGCGTACGGCTGAATAAGTTGTGTTTACACTTTGACCACCATGGCCACCGGCACAAAAAGTATCAATCCTCAAATCATTAGGATTGATAGTAAATTCTTCTTCTTCAATTTCTGGTAGAACAGCAACACTTGCCGTGGAAGTATGAATTCTACCGGATTTTTCAGTATCAGGTATTCTTTGTACACGGTGTACGCCCATTTCGTATTTCATATCACGATATACGTTTGAGCCTTCTATAGAAAATATTACTTCTTTGTAGCCACCTATACCGATTTGATTTGAGCTAAGCAAACTTGATTTCCAACCTTGGTTTTCAGCATATTTCATATACATTCGCATAAGGTTTCCTGCAAATAAGGCTGCTTCGTCTCCTCCAGCGCCAGCTCTTATTTCCACAATAATATTTTTTTTGTCCATGGGGTCAGTTGGTCTGGTTAGGGCTTCCAATTCACTATTAAGTTGTTCTTTTCTAGTTTTTAGTTCAGATAGTTCTATTTCTGCCATTTGACGCATTTCAGAATCAGTTTCAGTCTCTATGAGAGAGTCTGTTTCGCCAATTTGTTTTTCTATATCAATAAAATTGGTGATTTTTTCGGCAACAGGCTTTAGTTCATTATATTTTTGGGAGACATTTTTTAATTTTTTGGGATCAGAAACAATAGCAGGATTATGCAATTCTTGTTCAAATTCTTTGAATTCATTTATAATTTTTTGATACTTTTCATTCATAGTTTGTGTTTAATAGCTATATAATACATTATTTTTGTATACAAAAACAGACCGCTTAAGCCTGTTTTTGTTGATTAGCTATTTTTTTACTTTTTTTGCAGTTTTTTCTTTTTTGTCTGCACTAACTTTTGCTTTGGCTTTTTTAACTTTTTTACCCTTTCTTGTTTCTGAAGCAATTTTTGTTTTGGCAGTTTTTTCGTGAAATTTCTCTACACGACGAGCAGTGTCTACTAAAATTTGTTTGCCAGTATAAAAAGGATGAGAAGCAGAAGATATTTCAACATTAAAAACTTGATATTCAATACCATCTACTGTACGAGTCTCATTTGATTTTACTGTAGAATTAGCAAAAAACTCAGCTCCACATGAAGTATCTACAAATATCGTTGGCTTACTGGTTGGGTGTATTTCTTTTTTCATAATTTATGTATGGCAATAGTGTGCCAGTTAATAATCTAATGTGGAGAGATTATAACATATATAGTCTACGGTGTCAATATTTGATAAAGCTTGTAATGTGTATTGTAGGGTCTATTGACAGTTTTCACTTATTTTGCTACAATATTTCATATTAAGCATTTTGCTTGTTTTTTACTTCGCAGTAAGATATACTGTATATTATATAAAGAATCATATTATGTTAGGAATTTTATCAGTTGTTCAGGTTGTTTCGGCTATTTTACTTATTTTGGTAGTATTGATGCAACAAAAAGGTGCTGGTTTGGGTGCTACTTTTGGTGGATCTAGTAATGTGTATAGCTCAAAAAGAGGTTTAGACAATATTTTGTATAAAACAACAATTGTTGTTTCTATTATCTTCTTTGGCGTATCATTTTTGCAAGTTGTTTTATAATTTAGTATATTTTTAGGTTTTAATTATTTTAAGTATTAGTTTGCTATTTTCTGATTACAGAAAAATTAGCATTATTTCATTATTTTGTGCTTTCTGATATAAAAGAAAAAATCACAAAATCACTTCAAAAAAAACGTGAAGTAAAGCCTTTGGTTTCAGCCAAAAGTGATTTGGATTTGATTAGACAAATAAAAGGTAAAAAATTTCCTGGATTTAAACAATTAGTTTTGGTAAGGAAAATATTATCTCCTATTGAAAAAAAGATAATTTGGTTTAGTTTTTTTGTAATAATATTAGGTTTGATGCTTTTTTCTTTTGGATTTGTAGTTGGGAATAGTCAACAAGTACCAGCAGTAGGTGGTAGATATACTGAAGCTGTGGTTGGTTCACCAAGTTTAATTAATCCTATTTTTGCCAGCATCAATGATGTTGATACAGATTTATCAAGAATGATTTTTTCTGGTTTGTTGAGATATGATAAAAATCAAAAATTGGTAAAAGATCTTGCAGAAAGTTATGAAATTAGTGAAGATAAAAAAACTTATACATTTAAATTACGAAAGGATGTTTTGTGGCATAATGGTAATCAGTTTACTGCTAGTGATGTTGTGTTTACCTTTACATCTATTCAAAATCAAGCGGTTGGTAGCCCATTATTTGTAACATTTCAAGGTGTAGAAATAGAAGTGGTTGATGATTATACGGTTAGATTTAAATTACAAGAACCTTTTGCGCCATTTTTGTCAACCTTGACTGTAGGTATAATTTCTGAGGAAATTTGGTTTGATATATTGCCCGAGAGAATGAAATTGCATAGTCAAAATTTACAGCCAGTGGGTACAGGACCATTTATGTTCAAAAAATTATCCAAAGATGATTCTGGTTATATAAGAAATATTGAGATGGTGAGATTTGAAAATTATTATGGTATGCCAGCGTATATTGAAGAATTTGTTTTTAAATTTTTTGCAGAATATGAGGGTCCTGATGGCGCTATTCAAGCTTTGAGAGGTCAAAGGGTACAGGGGTTAAATTTTGTACCACATAATTTGAAGGAAAAAGTAGAAAGAAAACATATTAATCTGCACACATTACAATTGCCACAATATACTGCATTATTTTTTAATCAAACAGAAAATTCAAATTTGAAAGAAAGTAAATTGAGAACTGCTTTGCAATATGCTATTGATAAAGATAGAATTATGCGAGAAGCATTGAGAAATGAAGGTAGGATAATTGAAAGTCCAATTTTGCCAGGTTTTCCAGGGTATAATCCTGAAATTGATAAATTGGGATATGATGTTGTCAAAGCCAATGAATTACTTGATGGAGTCTGGGATAGGATTTCTGCAGAAGATTACAAAGAAGAAAAGCGTAAAGAATTAATGTTGGAGTGGGAACAGAATAATCCTACTGTTAGTTCTACAACTTCTACTATTGATGTTGTTGATACTAATGGAAATTCTAGTACAACAACTTTAGATGATATTGCTAATAAAAATATTGAAGATCAATTAAAAGAAATAATAAATGAGGCGCAAGTATTTTATAGAAAAGACAGTGATGACAATATAATAGAAATCAATTTGGTTACAGTAGATACGACAGAATATAAACAGGCAGCCGATTTTATTGCTGGTTTTTGGCAAGAGGTTGGTATAAAAACTAATATATCACTGGTCAATCCAAAAGAATTTTCTAGAAAAGTTTTGAAGAGTAGAGATTATGATGTGTTGCTTTATGGTATGATATTGGGAAGTGATCCTGATCAGTTTTCTTTCTGGCATTCAAGTCAAGTGCAATTTCCAGGGTTAAATTTATCTCAGTATGTTAATCGTAATGTTGATGCATTGTTAGAAAAGGCAAGAGAGATTGATAATGAAGATGAGATAGTAGAATTATACAAAAAATTTCAAGATATTATTTTAAGTGAAAAACCGGCAATATTTTTGTATATGCCAACTTATACTTATGCGACCTCAGATGAGGTGCGGGGTATTGATGTGGTTATGATATTCCATCCGGTTGATCGTTTTGCAAATGTTACAGAATGGTATTTGAAAACAAAGAGAAATTGGGGAAGTAAAAATTAAAGCTGTTGAATTAATTGGATTGTATTGATTGGTATTGAAACTATAGATACAACGAGTTCGATTCTCGTCGGCAGTGCACTTTGAGTTTATTTGTTGAATATTTGTGGACATATTCAACCTCATAGAAATGAAATTTTTAGATAAAATTATTTTATCTATTTATCTTCTTTATTTACAAGATATAAAAGTGTTATTTATATTTCCAACAATGATCGCATTTTTTTCAATTATTTGTTTTTACTCATTCTCGCCTTGACTCCGAGGGTGATGCCTGTTGGGGCATCAAATCCGTAAAAACAAATAATTGAAAAAAATGCTTAATTATTAATAATGCTCTTAATTCTTACATTTTATTTATTAATTTTCTATATCAACATATTTGTATGATATAGATATAAACAGGTTATGATAGAACAAAACAGGACGCAAAGTCCAAAACCAAATGAAGCCAATAAACACAGAAATAGGAGAGTTTATGGCACTAATACAAATGCATCAAATGCAGGTAATATTAGAAAAAATAAATCTTATTCACATTTAAGACCGCAAAAGAGTGAATTTAGAGTTGATCCAAAAGAAAAGTATTCAGCTCCGTTGCTTTCAAGAGGAACATTTAGAATTATTCCAATTGGAGGATGTGAAGAGGTGGGACGAAATATGACTATATTTGAATATGGCAATGATATAGTTATTTTGGATATGGGATTACAATTTCCAGAGGATAATATGCCAGGTATAGATTTTATTGTGCCAAATATAAAATATTTGGTAGGCAAAGAGAAAAATGTTCGTGGTGTAATATTTAGTCATGGGCATTTGGATCATATAGGAGCTGCTCCTATTTTATTGGAGAAATTGGGTTATCCATTGGTCATTGGTATGCCGATGACATTGGCTATGATAAAGGATAGATTAGAGGATCATAAAAAAGGTAGTTCAAATAAATTGAAGACTATTACTGTCAAAAAAGTCAGTGATGTTATCAAATTGGGAAATTTTACAGCCAAGTTTTTTCAAGTAGAGCATTCTATAATGGATGCAATGGGTACAGTGCTTGAAACTCCAGTTGGCTCAGCTATGCATCCGGGAGATTGGACAATGGAGAGAGATGCAAAGGGCGATACTCACATTAGATATGAACAGTTAAAAAATATAAAACGACCAAGTGTATTGATGCTGGAAAGTTTGGGTTCTCTCAAAGAAGGACGTCATGCAACTCATCAAGAAATGTATGATAATATTTATAATATTTTGAAATTTGCTCCTGGTAGAGTGGTTATTACTACTTTTGGTTCACAAGTAGAGCGTATAAAGTGGGTAATAGAGGCGGCTAGTAAAATTGGCAAGAAAGTGGCTCTTGATGGATATAGTATGAAAAAGAATATTGAAATAGCTACTAGACTTGGTTATATAAAGCCTGCCAAAGATACATTGATTGATGTGAGAAGATTGGGTGATTATCCAGAAAATAAAGTGGTCGTAGTTTGTACTGGTGGACAAGGAGAAGAAAATGCTGCTTTGAATAGAATAGCTTCTGGGCAACATAGAAGTGTATTTCTTCGAAAGACCGATACAATTATTTTTTCCTCTTCTATTATTCCAGGAAATGAAAGATCAATTCAAAAATTGAAGGATAATATTTATAGACAGTGTGATAATGTTATTCATGGTGATCTTATGGATGTACATGTTAGTGGTCATGCTACTCGCAATGATATTGTGGATATTTTGGATCAAGTTAAACCAGATTATTTTGTTCCAGTCTATGCAAATCATTTCTTTTTGAAAGAGGCTAGAACTTTGGGTATCAAAAATGGTTTTAATGGTGAAAAGATTATTGTTCCAGATAATGGGAGTATACTTGAATTAAATGATCGTGGTCTTAGAAAATTGGACAAAAAAGCACCTAGTGATTATGTATTTGTAGATGGTCTAGGTGTGAGTGATACTCAGCATATTGTATTGCGTGATAGACAAGTACTAGCAGAAGATGGAATGGTGGTTGTGATTGCTACTATTCATTCACATACAGGCCAGTTAGTACAAAATCCAGATATTATCTCAAGAGGGTTTGTATTTTTGAAGGATAATAAAAAATTAATTGAAGATATCAGACATAAAGTTAAGAATCTTGTTATTGAATCAGATCCAAAATCATGGGCAGATACCAATCAGATAAGAAATGATATCAGAGATAAAATAGGTCAATTTTTATTTACAAAAACTGAGAAAAGACCAATGATATTGCCAGTGGTGATAGAGGTGTAATGTACAAATATATCTAATTTGTGAAATTATCTTAAATATTGTAAGATATAATTGTTAGAATAGACTGTTTTGGCAGTATTGTTAAATATCTTAATATATAAAATAATTATATTGTATGGCAAAAGATAGAATATTTTCAGCAGTTCAACCAACTGGAGATTTGCATGTTGGTAATTATTTGGGGGCTATAAAAAATTGGGTAAAGCTTCAAAATAGTGGTAAGTATGATTGTTTTTTTTGTGTAGTTGATTATCATTCACTCACAGGAGATATGGATGCCAAAAAGAGGCATAGCCAAGTTTTTAAAACAGTCGCAGAGTTACTAGCGCTAGGTATTGATCCAGAAAAATCTACTTTTTTTATTCAATCAGAAGTGCCAGAACATACAGAATTGGCTTGGATTTTTAATACAGTGACACCGATGAGTGAGCTTTTGCGTATGACACAGTTTAAAGATAAAAGTGGAGATCAAAAGAAAAATATAAATGTTGGTTTGTTTGATTATCCGGTTTTGCAATCGGCTGATATTTTACTTTACAAAGCAACTCATGTGCCAGTTGGACAAGATCAAGTTCAGCATGTTGAATTGACACGGGATATCGCGCGTTGGTTTAACAATAGATATGAAGATTTTTTCCCAGAGGCAAAAGCAAAATTAACAGAATTTCCAAAAGTAATGAGTTTGTTGAATCCAGAAAAAAAGATGAGTAAGAGCTATGGAGATGCCCATGTGATAAATTTGTCAGATAGTCCAGAAATTATTGAGAAAAAAATTAAAAAAGCTGTTACTGATAGTGGAAAAGGCAAAGCGCCAGGGGCTGAAAATTTGATGATGTTATTAAAGAGTTTTGCTGACAAAGGCACTTTTAAGCAATTTGTAGAGGCTGGTAAAAAAGGTGAAGTAAGATATGGAGATCTTAAAAAAGCAGTGTCTGATAGTATTTCATTATATTTTAATGATTTTAGGGAAAAGAGAGAAGGTTTTTTGGTGGATGAAGTAAAAACAAGAAAGATAATGAGTACGGGTGCTGAAAAAGCTAGATTGGTGGCGATTGAAACCATGGATAGGGTCAGAAAAATTGTTGGTGTAAGATAATTGACAAGTAAATAAAATGGTGGTATTATGGGTATAATATGAAATCAGGAAATAACAATAATTTGAATAATAATGCCGTGTAGCGGACTGTGATTTTATAAATAAAAATTTCACTCCGCAAAGAAGCGGAGTTTTAAATTATCATTCCTCTGTAGTTCAGTGGTAGAACGCCACGCTGTTAACGTGGATGTCGTAGGTTCGAGTCCTACCGGAGGAGCCAGTTAGTATGAATGATAGTATTGAAATTAATGATATTATAAGAAAATTTTATAAACCAGTAGATTTTAGTGGAGATATTTTTTATTTTTTTAGCTCTTATTATTCAAAATTTGAAAAATTAGTGATTGGTGTTGAAGGGGCTAGTGGTAGTGGAAAGACTATATTTACTACTGATCTTGCAACTTCATTATCTAAAAATAAAGTAGTTGTCATTTCATTGGATGACTATTTAATTATGAATAAAGAAGAAATGTTATTAAATGGAATTGAAACAAGGTATGATTGGAGAACAAGAGACAAGAAGCGTTTTTTGGAAGATATTAAAACTTTACGCTCTGGAAAAAATATTAAAAAACCAAAACAGGATTTTTCATTAGAAGCACCTTCTAATGAAGTGGAGATCATTGAGCCTAAACCATTTATTATAATTGAAGGAAATTTAAATATTGCAGATGTATGTGATAGTATCATATTTTTATTTGCGCCGGATGATGTACTTGTTGAGAGAAGATTTAAAAGGGATATTCAAAAATCTATGCATAATAATAGTTTGAGGGAGAATGCAAGAATCAGTTTGGGCTTCTATCACTCTATGCTTGAAACATACGCAAAAGAGGCTGATTTTATTTTTGATACACATAATAATTTATTATATAAAAAGAATTCAGTTTAAGTTAGGTCCAACTAATAGTTTAAAAGGTATTTAGTATTGTAAACAATTAGAATAAAAATCGCTTTATTAAGCGATTTTTATTTATTGAATTATTATTTTCTTTGTGATAGTATAAATTAAAGTTAATTAATATTTATTTACAGAAATATATGGGAGAAATAGAATCAGGTTATACACCAAATGAAATCCAAAATAATATTACGGATTTGCCTAAAGAAGATCAAGTTGGATTGGGTGAAAATAATGATATTGAAACACCAAAAGTTGAAGCAGGCAGAGTTCAGGATGGTGTAGAAGAGTTGGCTTTAAGTGATGAAATGTCAAATGATATTTTAGGTAGAGAAAATGTAGAAATGGAACTTGAAGGTGCAAGAGAAGGGCTTGAAAGAATTCAAGAATTAAGAGATGAAATAGGTTTAGAAGGTGAAGGTGATAATTTTGTTGGAGATAATATTTCATATTTGGAGGAGCAAAGACAAAAATTAGATGATAAAATTTCTGAACAAGAAAGAGAATTTTTGGAAGTTCCTGATGAGGGAGCTGAAGAAAGTCGTTCTATAGAATCCATAATTGAAAATATGGAAAATATGGAAGAGGCAATGAGAAAAGAACTTAAAGAAGAAAGAGAAAAATTTATAAAGGAATTTATAAATAATTCAACAGATACTATTTTACAAGATTTTAAAACTCATATTGACGAAAGTAAAAATGGAAAAAAAGCAGAGCAACTTATAAAAGATAAAATTTTTATATCAATTAATAAGAGAGCAGAAGATTATATTAAAAATGGTTCAGAAATAGACTTAACTTTCAGTATGTCAATTGAATTATCATCTTTTGAAAATTTACAAGGAGAAACAGATATTTATATAACTAATGTAGATATAAATTTTGAAAAGGGTGGTAAAGAATCTATTGGCAGAAATGAGCTTGCTAGTGCTGATGCAAATGAAGAATTGGTAGATGCTGAAGCTGAAGGAGAGTTAGAGGTTAATAAAGTTGCTTAAATCATTAGATATATACGGGCTATTTTATATAATAATTATTTATGAATACAAATATACCATCACAAAATAAATCAAAATTAGAAAAAATTTCATTAGGGATATTCTTAACCTGTATGGTTTTTTGTGCCATTTTGTTTTTATTTGTTTTTTGGACTCATAATGATAGCGGAAATCAAACTTTGATTTCTATTACCGCCACTTTTTTTGTAGTTGGTTTGGCAAATTTTTTGATTTGGTTGCCGATAGTTATTTATAGACTGATTGAAGTGTTAAAACGTTAAAATTTTATGAAAAAATTATTGATAATAAGTGGAATTATTATATTATCATTGGTAGTTTTTTTGATATTTAATTTTTTATACAAACCAATGGATAAAAAATTGCAGGATAAAACCATTGTTAAATATTTTGGTAATGAGGCAAGAGGGGACTTTAATAATGATGGCAAGGAAGACGTGGTTTATCTTTATACAGAAGATGGTGGAGGTAGTGGAACTTTTTATTATGTGAAGGCCAAATTAGGGACAGAGGACGGTTTTGTAGAAACTAATGGTATATTATTAGGTGATAGAATTGCACCACAAACTACAAATTTTATGGAAGGGAAAATTATAGTAAATTATGCTGATAGAGCAATTGACGAGCCAATGACAACCAAACCTTCAATTGGAATATCTAAATATTTAAAGGTGGTAGGTTTACAATTAGTAGAATTATAAAATAATAAAAATATTATTTTATTTAAATTAAAATATTTTTGATTTAAGATTTTTAATTTGTTCAATAATGGAAGTGTAAAAAATCACCTAATTTGGTGATTTTTGGGATTATAGTACATTTGTTATATAATAAACTTACATGATAAAAGATAAAGTAAAAAATTTACTTTTGTATAGAAAAGTAAAATTAATATACAAAAAATATGAAAGGCAAATAATACCAGGTGCACTAGTTTTTGGTTTTGTGGTTGATGTGATTACTTTTAGGAGTATTGATATGGTATTGGCATTTGTTTTGCTTATAATCCATATTATTTTGGTTGGTTTGGCTATTGCTTTTATTAATATTTATGATGAACATTGGGTATCACGACAAGGCAAATTTATGGGGTATTTGCGTATATTATCTCCACTTGTAATGCAATTTAGTTTTGGTGCATTACTTTCAGCTTCATTTATATTTTATTCTTTTGGAGGAGTTTTTTCTGTTAGTTGGCCTCTTATTGTCTCTATTTTTTTCTTGATGATTTCAAATGAAATTTTTAAAGAATCATATTTGAAATCCAGTATTCAGTTGAGTGTATTCTTTTTTACATTGATAACATTTTTTTCTTATGTTTTGCCATATGTTTTCAATTCTATTAGTCCTTGGATTTTTATTTTGTCAGGCATTGTTTCTCTTTTGGCTATATATATTTATATATTTATTTTAGCAAAAAAAGTGGCCGAAATTAGAAAAAAATATAAAAGGTTAATTATATATATAGTAACAATTTTTCTTTTTATAAATGGGCTTTATTTTTTGAATATAATACCACCAATTCCTCTTTCTTTACGTGATATTGGTGTATATAATAATGTTTTTCATGTGGGGCAAAATTATGAATTGACTGCTGAAAAACAATCGGTATTCCAAAAACTTATTCCGGGGTTAACAATAAATATTGTAGATAAAAAATCTATATATGTTTTTTCAGCTGTATTTTCTCCAGTTGATTTGAACACAGAGATTGTGCATCATTGGCAGAGATATGATGAGCGTAGTGAAAAATGGATTTCAATGAATAAATTTTCTTTTGCTATTTTTGGGGGAAGGAGTGACGGTTATCGTGGTTATTCTGTTTCGTCTAATGTATCACCTGGAAAATGGAGGGTGTTTGTAGAAACAAAACGAGGACAGGTGTTGGGGAAGGTTTCTTTTGAGGTTGAACAGGTTGAAAAAATGCCGGAAACAGAAGTTATTATTAAATAATCGTGTTTTGGCATAGTAGGGTTATCGGCTTGACAAAAGCTTTGTTTTGGGGTATTATAGGCTGTCTTTGATAAACTATGAATATAGATAAAATAAAATTAATTTTGGCTGATGAACCTGCATATAGAATGAAGCAAGTTTGGCATTCTATTTTTGTTGATCTGATTGATTCTTGGGATAAGTGTACTACTTTACCAAAGGTATTGAGAGAAAAATTGAATGCAGAGGCGCCATTGGAAATTGCTTGTGAGGTATTTGGTTCTCAAAAAAGTCGATCGCTTAAAGCCCTTATTACCCTAGAAGATGGTAATAAAATTGAGTCAGTATTGTTGTCGCATCGTGACGGACGAAAAACAGTGTGTGTTTCTTCACAAGTTGGCTGTTCTATGGGCTGTACATTTTGTGCTACTGGAAAAATGGGACGAGAAAGAAATTTGACAGTCGGAGAAATTGTAGTACAAGTATTATTTTTTGCTAGATATTTAAAGTCTGAAGGTAAAGAAAATAATAGAATTACAAATATTGTCTTTATGGGTATGGGTGAGCCATTTCTCAATTATGATAATGTTTGGAAAGCTATTCGCATATATAATGATAAGGATGGATTGAATATTGGCGCAAGACATATTTCTATTTCTACGTGTGGTTTGGTAGAAGGAATAAATAAGTTTGCCAAAGAACCAATGCAAGTTAATCTGGCAATATCACTTCATGCACCAAATGATGAGCTTCGGTCTTCTTTGATGCCGGTTAATCGTTTGAATCCTTTGGATGAACTAATGTTTGCGGTTAAAAATTATATTGCTAAGTCTGGTAGACAAGTAATGTTTGAGTATATGTTGATTGATGGAGTAACTGACAAAGAAATTCATGCAAAACAATTGATTGAACTCATGGATAATAAATTGTTTGTAGTAAATTTAATCAGATATAATCCAACTGGCAGTCATAAATCTTCAAGCGCAACAGCTATAATCAGGTTCAAAAATTTGTTATTGCGCGCAGGAATAAAAGTGACGCAACGACAAACTTTTGGGACAGATATTGACGCCGCTTGTGGTCAATTAGCAACAAAAAATAAAAAGAAATAAAAAAGCCATCTTGATAGATGGACTTTTTTATTTGGAATTGTTTATTTATTGAAGTAGAGCATCTACCAAGCCATAACCATAGACATTGTCATGTCCAATATCACCTAGATCGTTTGCTGTGGTTTGTAGGGTAGTTCTAACTTGTACTGGCGTTAGTAAAGGATTACTCTCTAATAGTAGAGCAATCACACCAGTTACATGAGGGGAAGCCATAGAAGTTCCGCTTAGAGTTGTATAAGATCCACCTTTGTAAGTTGATAATATATTTACTCCTGGTGCTGAAACTTCAACTTCTACGCCTTCTGAACTCCAGTATGGTGAGTTGTCAGCTACATCAGTTGCTCCAACTGCTATTACTGATGAATATTTTGCTGGGTATTCAACATTATTTGTATTTGGGTCGCCATCTCCAGAGTTTCCGGCTGCAGCGACTAGAACAACACCTGCGCTATAGGCTGCGTCAATTGCATCATGAAAAGCTTGGATATCACTAGTAGTGCCTAAACTCATATTTACTACATCCATATCATTAGCGACTGCCCATTCAAGGCCAGCAATTATATCACTCAAGTAACCATTACCTCTGCTGTCAAGTGATTTTACAGCATATAGTTCTGTATTTGGAGCAACGCCTACTACGCCAATTTCGTTATTTGTGGCAGCGATGGTTCCAGCAACATGAGTACCGTGTCCATTGTCGTCATCCCATTTATTTGGGTCAGCAGCAAGTCTACCTTTTGAAACAAAGTTCACGCCACCTTTTAAATTAGCAATTAAATCAGGGTGATCCATATCAATACCCGAATCAATTACTGCTACTTTTATTCCAGCGCCGGTATTTGGTGATAATTCAGCATCAATACGGTCAACTCCCCAATCTAGTACTTGTGGTGGTTGTACATTGTCCGATGGTGGTTTTCCCTCACCTCTTTTTGTAGCATAAACTACAACATCTTCTTCTACTCTTAATATTCCAAGGGATCCTTTTAAGGCTTTTTCTGAAGCATGATCTGGTAATACTACAACAGCGCCATTTACTGATGGTAATAATCTTACGACTACTCCACCGACTTTTTCTAATGATGCTTGGGCTGTTTCGTTTACTACATTTTCGTCAAAGGTAACTATTACTCTATTTGGGTTGCCTTGCGCATGTAGATTATCTACTCCAGACATCGTGATGGCAATTGCTATAGTTAGTAATGTACCTAAAGTTAGTCTAAGTTTGTGCATATAAATGATTTTAAAATAAATGTTAGGTTATAGTAATCTTAATTTTAGTGAATGTCAAGTTTTTTTTGATATTGTTTTGTGATACTATTATAATATAAACAAAGGAGTGTAAGATGAGCCGTAAAAAAGGAACAAAACTTGATATTTATAAACAAACAAAAGGAGTGGAGCTAGCGCTCACAAAGATAACAAGATATCTTGTTGACAAGAATTTTTTACCCACAAAGCTATTCGGTTATTTTTTTGGAATTTGTGTTTTTGTACCGTTTCTTATTACGAAAAGATTTTTAAGTTGGTTAATAAGAAAGGTTACATCATAAAGATGGGCTCATTGTATCAGAAGACTGTTTCGGCAGTCTTCTTTTGTATTTTTTGACGCTATAGTTTATATGTGGTATTTTAAGATTATCAAAAATGTTAGACATTATTTTTTTTATTAAATTTTATTATATGGAACACAATATACAAGATGTTTTTATCGCAATCCAAGAAAAAAAAGCAGAATTGAAAGATTTGAAGAGTGTTTGTAAACAAATTCAAGATAATTCGGCTGAGTTTAAAGAGATTGAAGAAAAAATGAAGGTATTGAGAGAAAAAAGAAAGTCTGTATTGAGTGCTATTCAAAGTCAATGTGCTAATGAGGTGACAAAAATTGAGGATTTAAAAATTGATATTGAAAGTGATCAAGAAATGTTGAATGATATAGCAATGCTCAAATATACCAAAGGTGAACCTATTGAAATAAAGGATAAATATGATAATGAGTATGAGCCAGTTTTTTCTGTAAAGTTTAAAAAATCAAATTAGTATGCGAAAAATTGTTAGAGCAATTACTGTAAAAGATAATAAGCTTTTGGTTCTCAAAAGAATAAAATCACAAGAAATTTATTGGGTCTTTCCTGGTGGTGGTGTTGAGGAAGGTGAGAGTGATATTGAAGCATTGGAGCGTGAAATGAAAGAGGAAACTGGGTATGAAGTAAAAGTTGGTAAATTTTTTGCAAATTATCATTTTTTGGCATCATATATGGATGCTGACGAGAATTTTTATTTGGCAGAGATTATTGGTGGTAGTGAGAGTAATCCTCATGGACCTGAATATGATGAGCATAATGAATATGAAGGAACGCATGAAGTTGATTGGATTGATTTGGACAGATTGAGAGGGGATGATTTGCGACCTGAGGAGATTAAAAATAAATATATAGAATTAATAAAAAAGTAGTATATATTTTGATGGCAGTTGATTATTTTTTGGGTATATTTAGTTATATATTATTGTTTTTGATTTATTTTTTTGCTTCTTTTCAATTTGTGTATATAATGTTATTATACTTGAACATTTGAAGGTTATTATTTAAAGAATTTGTTATATATATGAAAGCTTTGGAAATAGACAATTTATACAAAAAATATGGTGAAAATGTAGCTGTTAATAATATTTCTTTTGATATTGAGGAAGGCGAGTTTTTTGGTTTCTTGGGTCCAAATGGTGCTGGTAAAACCACTACAATCGGGGCTATTACTGGTATAGTGAAATTTGATCAAGGTGTGATTAAAGTTTTTGATAAAGATGTGGTAGTTGATTATCGGGAGGCTAGGATGATGATAGGGATTTCTCCTCAAGAAAACAATGTCGATATCTGGGCACCAGCGGAAAAAATATTATGGTATATCGGTGGTTATTATGGTATGACCAGAAATGAGCGAAAAGAAAAGATACCAGAATTATTAAAATTATTTGATTTGGAGCGTCACAAAGAAAAAGAGTTTAGAATGTTGTCAGGCGGGCTCAAGCGGAGAGTAATGTTGGCAAGAGCTATGATGCATGATCCAAAGCTTTTGATATTGGATGAACCAACGGCTGGGGTGGATGTTGAATTACGTCATGAGCTTTGGGATTATTTGAAAAAAATAAATCAACAAGGAAAAACTATTTTATTTACTTCACATTATTTGGAAGAAGTTGAACAATTGTGTAACAAGATAGCTGTAATAAATAAAGGTGAGATCATTGCATTAGATAAAAAAGAAAAGTTTACAGAAAATGGTTCGAGTTTAGAAAAAACATATTTGGAATTAATTAAATAGAAGGTATGAATTATATTGGATTAAAGACATTTACATTTAGGGAAATTGAAAGATTTTTGAGGACTTCTGTTCAGACAATTTTAAGTCCATTGATTAGTGCTGCTTTATATATTTTGATATTTGGGGTAGTTGTGGGCGCGCGGATTGATTTGATTGCTGGAGTTAAGTATATTGATTTTGTGCTACCGGGTATCGTGATGCTCAATTTGATTAATTCATCATTTTCACAAACTGCTTTCTCTTTGTATTTTCAAAGATTTGCTCGACATATTGAGGAAGTTTTGACTGCGCCGATATCTTATTTGGAAATGATTGTTGGTTATGTGGTTGGAGCAGTGGCAAGATCTGTAGTTGTAGGTATTGGTATTTATATTCTTGCAGTATTTTTTAGCGCAGCTACTATTTCTCATTTTTGGTTGTTTTTATTTTATGCTATATCAGTTTCAGTTATATTTGCTCTGCTTGGTTTGTTGATTGGCCTTTGGTCAGATAGTTTTGAGCAATTGTCTCTTTTGAATACATTTTTAATTACGCCACTCACATTTTTGGGAGGAGTTTTCAATTCAATATATATGCTTCCTGAGGGTATGCAGATTTATGTGCGTTTGAATCCATTTTTTTATTTTGTAGATGGATTCCGTTATTCAATGATTGGAGTAAGTGAATCAAATATTTGGATAGGGATTGCAATTATTTTGGGATTGATTTTATTTTTTGGTTCTATTGTGTGGTATTTATTTAAAATTGGTTGGAGAATTAGAAATTAGATTATTTTATATGCAAAAAAGAACTATAATTATTGTTGTATTAATTTCAGTTTTTGTTGTGATTAGTATTTTTGTTGCAACATTTTATTATAATAATCTTCGAGGTGTGTCTCCGGTTATTTTGCCTCCGCCGGACAATATAGCTGATATTATTGATAATAAAGATAAAATAATAGAAGATGAAATAGATAGTGAACCGGTTGATTTTCCACTTACTTTGCCGGATGGATTTGAGATTTCAATATTTGCCAGAGATTTACCGGGGGCGAGAGTGATGGCACAAGGACCTAATGGTGGTATGTGGGTGAGTCAGACAAAGGAAAATAAAGTAACCTTTTTGGAAGTTGAAGATGGTAAAGTTGTAAGACAATCTAATGTTTTTGGAGATTTAAATCGTCCACATGGTTTAGTTTTTGACCCCAGTGATCCTTATTTATTGTATATTGCAGAAGAAGATAAAATATCACGAGTTCGGATTAATTCTGATGGTGGTTTGGAAAAAATTGTTGATTTAAATAGTGGAGGAAGACATTATACAAGGACAATTGCTTTTGGGCCTGATGACAGATTGTATGTTTCAATTGGGTCTGCTTGTGATGTTTGTATTGAAAGTAATGAACAGCGTGGCAAGATTTTTTCTATGAACCGAGATGGGAGTGATTTCAAAGAATATGCTCGTGGACTTCGTAATACTGTATTTTTTACATGGAGCTATATTGATGGTCGAATGTTTGGTACTGATATGGGGCGAGATTTGTTGGGTGATGGTTTGCCACCAGATGAGATAAATATAATTGAAGAAGGCCAAAATTATGGTTGGCCAATTTGTTATGGAAAGAATATTCATGATACTGATTTTGATAAAAATATATATATTAGAAATCCATGTGTAGAGCCTTTTGAGCGTGAAAGTTTTATTGATTTACAAGCTCATGTAGCTCCACTTGGTTTGGCTTTTGTACCCGAAGAAGGTTGGCCAGAGGAATATTGGTATAATTTGTTGGTGGCTTATCATGGATCATGGAATCGTAGTGAACCAGTTGGGTATAAAATTGCTAGAATAAAATTAGATGATAAGGGTAATTATATAGGTGAAGATGATTTTATTTCAGGTTGGTTGACAGATGATAACAAAGCCTTGGGCAGACCAGTAGATATTTTGGCAATGCCGGGTGGTATTATGTATGTGTCAGATGATAAAGCTGGGGTTATTTATAAAATTATTTATACTGGCAAGCGTAGTGAAACAGTTGATTTGGATTTTGATGATTGTATCTTGGCAGGAAATAGTGTGATGGAATCATATCCACAACAATGTAGGATGAATGGTGTTACTTATGTGCAGGATATAGGTAATGAGCTTGATAAACTTGATCTAATTAGAATCAATACACCAAGGCCAAATCAACTAGTTTCAAGACCGATTAAAATAACTGGTGAAGCACGGGGTAATTGGTTTTTTGAGGCTGATTTCCCAGTGTATTTGTATGATGATAATGGTATTGAATTGGGTATGGGAATTGCCAGCGCAAAAGGAGATTGGATGACTGAGGAATTTGTACCATTTGAACTTATATTAGATTTTGAAAAGCCAACTACAAAAAAAGGTAATCTTATTTTACAAAAAGATAACCCTTCTGGTCTAGCTGAATTTGATGATAGGCTGTATATTCCTGTGGTATTTAATTAAGGATATTTTAAAGTTTTTGTTTATAGCTTTGAATATTTTATAATAAGAAGCTTATGTATTTACTTCGAACTAGATTTGCAATAGATATTGTAGCTGATTTTTTACCTCCATTTTTGGGAGTAGAAGATAGTCAATCAAATAAGGCAATTATTTATTGTGATGGGATGCCAACTGTACCAAACAAAAAAAAGTTTTTGGAGTTTTGGTCTAGAAAAGGATATTGGGTAATTCATCCGCGTTATCGTGGTACATGGGAGTCTGGTGGTGAATTTTTGGTGGATCAGCCAGAAAAAAATATAATAGATATTATTGATCAGTTAAAGCAGGACAAAAAAATTTTGAGTTTGTGGGATAATAGAGTATATGAAGTTGATTTAAAGGAAATTAATATTATTGGTACTAGCTTTGGTGGAACTACTGCGCTTTTGGCATCACTTGATGCTAGGGTAAATAAAGTGGTTTGTATTTCACCGGTGGTTGATTGGTCAGCACCGAGTGAAGACGAACCTTTGGATACATTTGGCGAAAAGGTAAAAAATAATTTTGGTGAAGCTTATCGTTTCAAAATGGAAAATTGGGATAAATTAAAAACTGGTAAGTTTTTTAATCCAGTTAATTATATAGATAAAATAAATGGTGGTAAAATTATGATAATTCATGCCAAAGATGATAAGGTAGTGCGAGCAAAAGAAGTATGTGAATTTGCAAAAAAAGTTAATTGTAAATTTGAATTATTAGAATCAGGTGGGCATTTGTCAGCAAGTATTATTAATAAATTTTGGCGAAGTAGGGTGGTTAAAAAATTTTTAAATCAAAAAACGACCTAGATAAAGGCCGTTTTTTGATTTATTTTTTTACATCATTCCCATTCCTGGCATTCCCATACCTCCACCCATTGGCATAGCTTCATCTTTTTTTGGTAAGTCTGTTACAACTGCCTCTGTAGTGAGTAACATTCCAGCTGCTGAAACGGCATTTTGTAATGCGCTACGAGTTACTTTGGTAGGATCAATAATACCAGATACAATCAAATCTTCATATTCTCCCGTAGCTGCATTAAATCCATAATTACCATTGTGTTTTTTTATTTCATCAACTATAACAGCGCCCTCATATCCAGCATTTTTTGCAATAGTGCGAATTGGTTCTTCAACAGCTCTACGCAATATATTGACGGCTACCATTTGCTCATCTGGTAGGTTTAGATTGTCTAATGCTCTAGCAGATCGAAGTAATGCTACTCCACCTCCTGGTACAACACCTTCTTCAATTGCGGCTTTTGTCGCGCCAACTGCATCTTCAATACGGTGTTTTATTTCTTTCATTTCAGTTTCTGTAGCGGCGCCTACTTTGATAACAGCCACTCCACCAGCTAGTTTTGCCAAACGTTCTTGAAGTTTTTCACGGTCAAACTCTGAATCAGATAAATCAATTGCTTTGCGGATTTGAGCTACTCTGTTTTGTACTTCAGTTTCTTCACCTTTACCTTCTACAACTGTAGTGGAATCTTTGGTGGAAACAACTTTTCGAGCATGGCCAAGATCTTCAATAGTAGCATTTTCAAGTTTGAGACCAATGTCTTCGGTAATGACTTTTGCGCCAGTCAGAGTGGCAATATCTTGCAACATTTCTTTTCTGCGGTCGCCAAATCCAGGAGCTTTTACAGCGAGTACACTGAAAGATCCGCGAAGCTTGTTTACTACCAATGTAGCTAATGCTTGACCTTCAATATCTTCGGCAATTATTACTAATTCTTTTTTACCACTTTGAGATACGGCTTCCAAAATTGGTAGGATTTCTTCAAGTGAGGATATTTTTTTGTCAGTAATCAAGATAAGAGCATCTTCAACTTCGGATTCCATTCGGTCAGGGTTTGTCACCATATAGGGTGAAACATAACCTTTGTCAAAACGCATACCTTTTACAGTTTCAATTTCCATGCCAAATGATTGTGATTCTTCAACTGTGATTACACCATCTTGGCCAACTTCATTGATTGCGTCAGCTATCATTTTGCCAATTTCTTTGTCATTGGCTGAAATTGAAGCTACATTAGCAATCTCATCTTTTTCAACTTGCTTTGAAATATTGTTTTTAAGTTCGGCAATCATTGCTTCAGAAGCTGCATGTAGTCCCTTGTTTAAAGCAACCGGGTTTGCGCCGGCGGCTACATTTTTCATACCTTCGTTGACAATAGCTTGAGCCAAAACAGTCGCTGTAGTAGTACCATCCCCGACAACATCATTGGTTTTACTAGCCACTTCTTTTATTAGTTCAACTCCAATATTTTCAAATTTGTCTTCAAGTTCAATTTCTTTGGCTACAGTTACGCCATCTTTTGTAATAGTTGGCGCGCCATAACCACGATCCAATACAACATTACGGCCTTTTGGTCCAAGAGTTGTTTTGACAGTATCTGCCAAAATATTTACGCCACGTACTAGTGCGTGTCTGGCGTCATCGCTATGTTTAATTTGTTTTGCCATATTTTTATTATTTATTTTATTATTCCAAGATTGCTAGGATATCTTCTTGGTTTACAATTTTATATTCTTCACCATCAACTTTTACATCGTCTCCGCCCCATTTTTTGTAGAGAACAGTTTGTCCAACTACTACTTCTATTTGGGCGCGATTGCCGTTTTCAAGTAGTTTACCTGGGCCAATTGCTACCACTTCACCTTCTGCTTTTTTTTCTTTGTCAATTGTATCTGGTAGAACAATGCCAGAGGCAGTAATTTCAGCTTCTTTTTTTGCTTTGACCACGATGTGATCACCCAATGGTTTTATTTGCATATATATTGATTATGAATAAATTTGTTATCACTCATATATATAGAGTGATAAATGTATAAAATATTTTACATTATCTAAAAAAAAAGTCAAGGTTTATACTGTGATTAATTTTTTGTTTAAAATAACTTATTTTTAAAAAAAAATCTAGAATTGGCTATAAACTCCATGTGTCGCTCATGTGTGAGGTCGCGATGCCTGTCAGTATCACGATCTCTATGACGAACCCACGGTGTCTATGGCCAATTCTAGACTCTTTGATTGAGGGTCTGTATAGTTTCTCATCAATATTGAGTAGTGTCAAGTATAAAAAATTAGCTAAAAATAGCCAAAAGGGGATAAAGAGTGGATAGGCTGGGGATTACTTAATTAATAATTATAGATTATCATTCGCTCATTCTCGCTGCGGCTCCGAGGGTGATGCCTGTTGTGGCATCAAATCCGCTCATAATAATCTCTAATCATTAATTATATTTTATATTTATAAATTAATTTATATTATTTATTACTTAATATTTGTTTAAATAAAATCTAGAAGTGAAAGCTAAAAATGCTCCAAATATAAGGATTCCTGTGTAGGAAGACCATAAGTAATGGTCAAAAAGAAGTAAAAATAGTATAGGTGAAATTAGTAGGAGTATTTTTTTGCTAGTATTTGGATCAAAGCATTTGAGGTATAGTCCAATAAAAATATAATTTAAAATAAGTCCTAAAAAGCCTAATTCAGCTAGAATAAGCAAAAATACATTATGAACTGGTTGGTATTCCCAGCCAGGTCTGGTATTGTTTAATTGGAACAAAGCTAAAGAATAGTTGCCGTGACCAACTCCAAGTATAGGATTTTTGGTGATGATTTGTAGAGATTCTTTTAATCCAGAAACGCGTTCGGTTGTAGAGGTTATTTCATTGACTGAGTTTTGAGAAAATCTAGTTTGTATTAATGGAAAATAAATAATAGATAGAATTATGAATAGTAGTATTGGCACAAAAACATATTCAAGTAATTCAATTTTCTTGTGTTGTCTGATAAAGAATATTACGCTTATAAAAAAAACAAAAAATGCAATCCAAGCAGAACGGCTAAAAGTAAAGAATAAAGCGGTTATTTGTAAGGTAGTTAAAAAATTTATAAATAGGAATGAATTTTTTTTACTTTTTAAAATGGTTAAACCGGTGAGCATCAATGATATTACTAAATAACCACCAAAAATATTTGGGTGGGGAAAGGCGCCATAAGCTCGCATCCACCGACCAACTTCTGGGCTTGAAATAATTGAAGTACCAGCTTCAATTACTGAGTGTTCTGCTAGACCGAGCCATTTAAAAGCGAAAGTGGTTTGGGTTAAAAATTGCCAAATTCCAAAGATACTCTGTATTGTAGCGCCAAGAATAAATATAATGGTTGATTCTCTAAATTTGAGCGGACCTAATAAAATTATTAGAAAAAATATTACAGCTTCAATCAAATGTAGGGAATTTTGGCCGGAGATATCTGAGTTTATTGCCCAAAATCTGGAAGCTAATGCATATATTAAAAATAAAATTAAAGCTAATAAAAAAATTCGTTCTTTTGTAAATTTAAATTTGTTTGTTATATTAATTTTTTTCTTTTTGGAAAACCATATAATAAAAAAAATTGTTGTGAGAAAGAGAATACCTTCAGTAGCATAAAAACCAAGGGTTCCGTATTGTAATTTGTCACCATTTAAAAAAGTTTCTTTGTATATAAAGATAGTTTGCCATGGCAATAAAAATAACATGAGACCGGTAAAAATTTTTAGAATTTTTTCAATCAGTTTCATATTAGTTTTTTTTCATATAGTTTAATACAATTTGTTTGTATTTGCGTTCCCATTCTTCTCTATAAAAAGTACGACGATCATTTTCATGAAATTTGAGCATAGAATCAGATATTATCACATTTGTAGTATTTTTGTTTTGGGCGCTGGCAAAGTTGAGTTTCATCTTGGTTTTTTGGATGCTTTTAGCTTGAGCTTCAACTATATCACCATATTTTCCTTCCCATGATTTTTCAAAAAATACTTTGATTAATTTGGATAAGCCTTTGTCTTGTATATCCCAGCGTGGCAGGATAATATAGTTTGTTTTTGTATTTGGCAAGTATTGTTTTGTCCACAAGTTTTCCATTTTTATTTTATTTTGTATATTTTTTGGATCATAAA
Organism: Candidatus Magasanikbacteria bacterium RIFCSPHIGHO2_01_FULL_33_34; assembly: GCA_001782825.1. GTDB lineage: Bacteria > Patescibacteriota > Patescibacteriia > Magasanikbacterales > UBA922 > XYB1-40-15. The sequence goes on along the minus strand of MFPS01000006.1, from coordinate 53,970 downwards.
TCGGCAGTAAATTATCTAGCCAATAAGTGAGATAAATATCAATACCATTGATTTTTATTTTCGATAAATCAAGCGCATCGTCAGTAGCATAAAAGCTAAGGCAAATTTTGTTAGCTATGTTTTTTTTGTTGCGTCTGAGACGGAAAAGACTGAGGGTAATAGTAGTAAGTAATCGTGATATCCAAAGGCGATTTTTTTTGATAATGATAAATACATCAATATCGCTATCTTTTTTTACTCCAGCGCCAGCAACTGTATTACAAACAAAGACAGCTTGAACAAAAGGAACCCATCTTATTTTTTTTATTGCTCGCACAGCAATATTCATTTTTTTTTCAACGATTGAAATTGCTTTTTGTCGTAAAAAAATATTATTTTCACGGCCAATTAAAAAATAGTAGCCATCTTTATGGGATATAACTTTTTTTTCAACCAAGGTATCAAGATTTTTAATAAAAGTCAGATAATCAATTATTTTAGTTTCCCAACTCCACCTAAAAATTTCTTCTTTTGTAAGAGGGGTGTTGAATAGGTCAAAGTAAACAAGGGTTTTTAGTATGCCAGACATATAGGTATTTAAGTTATTTTGAATATATTTTATCTTAATTTTGGTGAAAATGGTAGCACTTGCAGGATATTGGTATAATTGTTATCTTTATTACAGTTATAGTCCATTACAATTCACTTTCTATGTAGGAGAGAAAATGCTGGATAAAAACCAAGTTTTTTTTGATGCTGAAGCTAATTCACGCAAAATAATTCAGGGTACAAATAATGAAAGGCGTTGGAGAAGTCCTTTGGAAGTTGGTTTAATTTATAGATTAAGGAGGTCAATTGCTGTTCTTTTTGAGAAGTTTATTGCTTGTTTGATTATTATAAAATGCTATATTGATTCTTGGCGCGCAACGCCTGAAAGTGTGACTGAACATCATCATAAGCAGTTTTTCTTGATGACGCGTATGATGCTTATCGAGAATAAAAAAGGTGATGAAGTTATCAGGCAGAAATTGGATTTTATACGTCTTTTGGTTTGGGCGAATTTCCATGATCTTGCAGAAGGTCATGATGATTTTTATGATGTTCATTATCATATAAAGAGAGCTAATTTGGAAGTTAGAAAAAAATTTGATGAAATTGAAGCCCGTTGTATGGCTGAGATTTTGGAGAATATTTTTTCTATAGAATATCAAAGTGAGTATTCTACTTTTTCTATTGGTAGGATTGATTATGAAAAGAATAAAGATGATCAAGTAATTGAAATTTTCTGGCAAGCAGCAGAACATATTTCTCATTGTTTATTTATGTTGGAGGAGATTAAGCTTCGTAAAATCTCTAGAGAGCGTAGAAAGCGTTTTCATAATGATGTGTATGAAGATCATATTCATTGGCTTAAAAATAATGCTTGGCATTTTGCCAGTGTTCGAGAGATCGTAGAAAAAGAACTTTTGCCCAAGTGGGTGGCTGTGTCGGGTAATGTGTGATGGGTTAGTAGGTAATGTTATTACAATATAATAATAGAGGGGAAAAGGAGAAAATAGGTGTTGGAGGACACCTTTTTTGATTGTTTTTTTATAGAAATGAGGCGCTTTTGGCGCCTCTTTTGGTTAGTAGTTCTAGATTTATAAAAAGTATTAACCCCCTTTTGTATAAGTAAAGTGTATGTTTTGATTTTGAAAACAAATTTGGTCAATTTGTTTTTTATTATGAAATTTTATTTTTTTCCTTTATTGCTTTTTCAACCATCAGTCTTAACCACGCTCGACCAATGTGTCGCATATGTTCCATAGGTATAACTAGTTTGAAATATCGCCCTGGTTGAGAGTAGATTTTGATCTCTACACAGGCTGTTCTAGGCAATCCGCCATAGCCTAGTTCTGTTGATGTTACTCTTTGAGTAGTACCGATTTGATCGAGGAAACGACCAGTGTTGTATCCAGATTTATCGATAGCAAGAGTTGCTTCATGAGTGTGACCAGTTTTAAAAACATCAGCTCTTTGGTTTCTAGATTTGTTTACATTACCAGGTTCATGACTCAAACCAATACGATAGGTTTTTTGGACCAACAGTTTTCCGTCGTGTCCAATACCATATTCTTCGATGACACCTTGTCTAGCTACACTATAGCCGTATGAGTGGATGACAATTTCAGGATTTTCTTCATTGGGTTTAAAGTATTGTGGTTCACCACCAGCCATAAGTTTAATATAGTAGTGTTTGTTCCCATCATTGGGAAAATCATTTTGAAGTTCTTTGAGAGCAAGTAACCACTCTTCAAATGCGTCATTTTCGCCTTCACCAGAGTCTTTGTTTACATTGGCGAAGTGATTGCCTTGCATGATTACCATCATATCACGCAAGCGAGTGGGGCTTTTGTGGTATACATTTAGAAACTGTTTCTTGTGAAACCAAGCAACATTTTTTTTGATGAGTTTCAGGTTTTCTTGAGAGCCTCCCATCATATCATTAGCATGTAAAATGGCTGCTTGCATGATAGATTCATAATCAGTCTGGTCAACATTAACCAGATTTTTTATGGTATCGTTCATTGCACTCATTACTTCACGACGAAATTTGTGACCTTCTTTCCAGGCGCGATTATTTGCCTCAGCTGTATCACCAAGGTTGAACTTGCCACCAATATAAATTTTTTGGTTATACAATTCTAAAGGTTGTTCCATTAGTTGGTCATTCATGGCCAGTGTACCAAGTGTACCTAGAGCATCCATTTCGGGCGAACCAAAATGATTGTCCGAGTCGTCTTGGCTGGCAACACCTACAAATGGTTCAAGTACTGCTTTGTTGCGGTACAATTCATAAACAATTGGTTCTACGGAAATCAATCCGTGATTGTGTTTACGAATTAATGTAATACCAGATACAGATCTTTGTTGATTTCTGATAAATACTGGATGGGATGCGCTGGCAATCGGTTTGCCACCACGGGTACGGGCAGGTTTGCCTCTATTTAAGTGTTTGGCAATTTGATCTTGCGCTTCAAATGGCATTCCAGTGATAAAAGTTACAACTTTTACACCATCACTACCGCCAGTATCGAAGGTATTTACATGTTGCATGCGGATTTCTTCTGGTGTGAGGTTTAGTCTTTGCCATCTGGCAAAGAAAACACCATGATGACCGCTTTCCATAATTACATCAATATCGGTTACACTTGACTCCATTTCTTCAAGGATAGTTTTGATATTCTCTCGGTAATTATCCATCAGACCGTGGTATGATTCGGCTAGTTTTTTTGCCCTGCCAGGCATTGGTTGCCAAGTACGTCCACGATCATGGGCATAATCAATTACGAGAGAATTAAATACTAGTATATCTGGCTTAGTTACGATTTGGATATCGTGCTTTTCTCCGATTATTTGGAATCTTTCATACATCCTTTTTACATGATCATCAACTCGACGTTGATAAACTGGGCTGGTTTCTGGTTCGCGATATAATGAAAGATTTTTTTTGATAGTAATAATCTTTGTATTAATATTGGTTATTTGACCTTGGATAGTAGAAATTTCAGTAGTCAGTTTCTTGATTTCTATATCAAGTGCATCGCGTTCGGGTTGCTTACCACGAATACCAGTGAGCATTTCTCGCTCAGCATTTAAGATTGCGAGTGTGTTGATAAGCCCTTTTTCGCGAGCATTGATAATGCTGGTTACAGCAATCAGTTCTGCTTCAGTTTGTTCGATGCGTTTTTCGTCTTGAGCATCTTTGAAGACTTTTAACTTAGCTATAAGTTCAACACGTTTAGCTTCTGTAGCCATATAGGCTTTTATTTCAGCTATTTCTTGATCAACTTTTTCAATGCGCTTTTTTCTACGGCTTTTTGTATATTTTTCGCGTTGTATTTGCAATTCATGCAAGTGTGATTCTAGAGATGAAGTTTTTTGTTTACCAAAGCCATTTAAAGTTTTTTCTAATATGCTTTTACTTAATTCTAGACTTTTTTGTGATGCTTTGGCTTTGACTCCAAGTGATTGAACAATCACGCGGAGCATGCGTTCACAATTGGCATGGAAATCATCTGAATCAATTGAGTAAATTATTTTTACATTTGGGAGAGCTTTGCGAAATTTTTCTAGCCATTCATCTTGAATATCTAATATTTTATTGAACATCCAATGGACATGCTCTTCTCGAGGCACTTTAGCCATATGTTCTAGCATTTCTTCTTCGGTATGGTTATAAGATACTAAAAGATCATTTAGATTACCCGGTCGATGAAGACTAGCTAGACCGTCAATGATAACACCGTTTAAGTCTGGAGTTAGTTTTAGACTCTCAATCAGTGTTTCGCTATCATCTTTGTCAAAAAATATTGCGCCGGGTGTGAATTCACTGATGTGGGCCACACAATCGGTAACAGAGAAGTTGCATAAATGTTTGAGTTCTTCTGTTGGAGTCAATTGATTTTTTGAAGACATGGGCCTTTTCCTTTCGGTTTCAAAAGTGTTGTCTGTTTGATTTTGTAAAATGTTGTAATTTTGTATTAAAATTTGTTTTATAAGTTTTTTGAGTAAATTGTAAAGAGCATTTTTTAGAACTACTAATATAAATATACCATATTGAAATATATAATAAAATTATTTTGTCAATAATAAAAAATTCGCTATATGCGAATTTTTTAGTTTGTTTCACTCATAGCAATCGGTTCGGGATTGATATTTGAATTTTGTTTTATTTCTTTGGCTTCTATTAATTTTACATTATCATCCACTATTATTTTATTTTGTTCATGTCTGATAATTTGTTCTCGACTAATGAGGATATTGTCACCGCCAACAAGTTTTGTTTTTACTTCGTAGTGAGTTATAAAGTCTTGTTCAGTGTTGATTAGTAGATCACAAACTTTGCCTATTCTTGTGCCTGATTTTGTTTCTACAACTTTACTTTTGATTTCATTGTAGGAAGTTAACATATTAAGTATTGTTATTTTCTTTTGTCTCTTCAGCTTTTTTTTCTGTTTCAGTTGGTTTATCTTTTATTTCTTCTACTTCACCTTCAATTGTTTTTTCTACAATCTTTTTTTCTTCTTTTGTTTCAGTATTTTTTTCTTTGTCACTTAGCATATATTTTTGTTGGAGAGCAGTCAATAAAGTTGACAAAAACCAATATAGAGCAAGTCCGCCAGGGAATGACATACCAATAAAGAAGGTCAATCCAGGCATAAAATATAGCATTTGTTTGTTTACCATAGACATCGTACTTTCATCTTTGGCGCCTTCACCAGCTTCTTTTGGTGGTTTTTTGCTTTGCATCATTTTGGATTGCCAGTATTGGGCAAGCCCAGCAGCGGCAGCGAGGATTATATTTTTTTGACCGAGATCAATAAATCCAAGAGAAATTGTTTTTATTTCTCCAGGATTTTTAACAAAACTATAGAGTGTGTCAAAGTTTTGTTCGGACCCTAGACCTTCTTGTAATACCCAGTATATAGCAATAAAAACTGGTAATTGGACTAATATTGGTAGACATGAACCGAGAGGATTAACTTTATTTTCTTTATAAAGTTTCATTGTCTCTTGGGCCAATGTTTGCTGATCGCCTTTGTATTTTATTTTTAATTCTTCAAGTTTTGGTTGGAGGTCTGTCATTGATTTTTGGGCAGCTATAGACTTTTTGGTCATTGGGTATAATACAATGCGGATAGCTAGGGTGATAATCAAGATGACAATACCAACATCAGGTATGATATTGTATAAGCCTACAAAAAGATTGAAGATTGGTTCGTATAAAATTGTTTGGAATAATTCTCTCATAATTTGTGAATATTAAATTAAGATACGAAAAGAGTATAGCACTCACGAGCTGTTTGGTCAATGGATAAATTTACTATTAAAAAATCCCATTGTTATCAGATGGGATTTTTTATTTTTATTATTCTTTTGTTTCTTCATTAGATTCACCAATTACTTCAATAAGTTTTTCTTCAACTTTCTCGGGTGCTTCTTCACTGCTTACAGCTACATCTTCACCACCTTCTTGAACAACTTTGATTGTCCAGCCAGTTAGATCGGCGGCTAGGCGTACATTTTGTCCGCCACGGCCAATAGCTAGTGAAAATTGGTCGGCTACTACAGTTGCCAATGCTTCTTTGGCTTCATCATCTATTTCAACTGATAAAATTTTAGCTGGAGACAAAGCTTGTTTTATGTATTCTTTTGGATCTTTATTATGTTGGATTACATCAATTTTTTCTCCACCAAGTTCATTAATAATTGTAGTAATTCGACTGCCTCTTTGGCCAATACATGAACCAATTGGGTCAATAGAATCATCTTCTGTGGAAACAGAAATTTTTGATCTGTTGCCTGGATCACGGGCTATATCCTCAATGATTACGGTGCCATCTTCTATTTCAGGAATTTCTTGACGAAATATTTCAGCAATGATTGATTTGGTAGCGCGAGAAAGAATAATTTCTGGTCCACGATTTCCCATTTCTACTGATTTTACATAGAATTTTAGTCTAGCTCCAGGACGATAAAATTCTTTTTGAATTTGTTCTTCAGAAGGAAGTATTCCGGTAATTTTACCAAGTTCAATAATAAAAGAACCATTTCTGTCTCGTCTTTGGACTGTACCTTGAACTATTTGGCCTTCTTGGTGCTTGAAGTCTTCAAAAACAGTATTGCGTTCTGCTTCACGAAGTTTTTGCATAATAACCTGCTTGGCTGTTTGAGCAGCCATACGACCAAATTCACCTGGAACTTCAAGATTAATTTTTAAAGTCGTTCCAATTTCAGCTTTTTTGTCATGCTCTTTTGCTTCTTTTAGCATTATTTGTGTTTTTGGATTGAATTGAGCAAGATCAGCAGTTTCTTCATCAGTCAATTCACGTTCTTCTTCACGAGCAATTTCGCGACGCTTACTTAATTCTTCTTGATCGGCTTCAAGTTTTTCTTCTGATATATCCTCTACCACTTCTTTTATATCCCAAGCTTCTATGTCTCCAGTTTCTACGTCAAATTTTACTTTGATATTTTGTCCGCGATTACCAAAATCTTTACGATATGCAGCTGCCAAAGCTGATTCTACTGCTTCTAGGACAGTTTCATAATTTAACCCTTTTTCATCACAGATGAGTTGGATTGATTTAGATATTTCACTCATATATTTATTATTTTTAGATTTAATTTAAGTAAAAGAAAAAGCAGTCTAATTTAGACTACTTTAATATAGATATATTATAACACATAATGAGTAATTTGTCAAGTTTTGAAATTATATATTTATTAGTGATTTTTAACATTTTTTATATAGGTGGGTATGCAGTAAAGGGTATTTATCATATTGCTTGGGTTGTTTTTATTATAAATAATAAGATTTTAGGTTATTTGACAAAATAAACTATAAAATATATACTTTCAAAAAAGTCAATTTTAATCTAAATTATAATTAATATTTAAAATTAAAAGTATGTCAAGCGAAGATCGAGATTATGGGTTTAGTGGAGGGGTAATAATTAAATTTGTTTTTGGTTTTTTATTTTTGGCTTTATTGGTAAGTTTTGTTTGGTATTTTATGAAATATCAAAAAGCTGAACAGCAAATTTATCAATTGACTTCAGAAGAAGGTAAGCAAGAAGTAAATCAAAGAGAAATCGAAGCTATAGTTGAAAAAGTTAGTAAGCATATAATTTTACCTGAAAATGAAACTCCGACTGTAGCAACAATTGAAGATATAGATGCTCTGGTACAGCAACAAAGTTTTTTTGTTGGCGCACAAAATGGGGATAAAGTTTTGATTTATTCAAACAAAGCTATAGTTTATAATCCTGAAAGAGATGTACTTGTAAATGTTGGTCCGGTATATATTCAAAATAATCAAGTCAATACTCAACCTGAGGTTGTGGTAGAAGAGGTTGTTGAAGAAGTTGTAGATTTAGAAGAAAATGTGGAAACTTTAGATGTGGAAGTGAGAAATGGTAGTACAGTACAAGGTGTGGCACAAAATTTGGCTAATAGTTTGGCAGATGAAGATAATTATAATGTTGTTAGAGTGGTAAATGCTGTTACCAATGATTATACTGGGACAATTTTGGTTAATTTAGGTGAGGATGATGTGAGTGATTTGGAACAAAGTTTAGGTGTGACTGCGGTCAATGTAATGCCAGAAGGGGAAACAGAAAGTTCAGTAAAAGTGGTTATTATTGTGGGAAATCAACAATAGTTTTAGTTGGTATTATCAATATATTGGTATTATATAATGAGCAAAGGTATTATCAGAAGTAAATACACTGACTTGCTCAAATTGTATCGGAGTCTTTTCTACATTAATATTATTAACAATACAATATCTACGAGCCGCCTTAAAAAGGCGGTTTAGTTTTGCTTGGTTTGTGGCGCGTTCTGCGCTACCATCATCTTGTTTGCGAGTTTTAACTTCTACAAAGCATAAGGTTTTTATTTTTTTTATTTTATACCAAGCTATAATGTCAATTTCACCTTCTCTACAAAGAAAGTTTCGCTCAATTATATTATAACTTTTTTCAATTAAAAAAGATGAGGCCAAATCCTCACCAAAATCCCCAATTTTTCTTTTTTCGGTTTTTGCCATATTTAGTCGTGTCTAAATAAAACTATACCATTGTGATATTTACCGGCTTCAAATTTTTCTTGAACTGCAAAATTATTATTGTTTGCCCATTGGATTATTTTTTCAAAATTAATAGTTTTGTTTTCAGTTGGTCCTATAGACAGACCATGATTGTGTTTCCAGTCAGCAACAATTATTCTGGCTTTTTCTTTTAGTAGCCTTTTGGCCTCATTGAGGGGATTGTCAGTGTTTGTTGTGTGATTTAATATATTCACCATAAAAATCACATCTAAACTTTTTGCAGGAATTGAAGTTTTGCCAACTTGTTCCACATCTGACCAGATTGTATGGATATTTGTTTGGTTATTAAGTTTGGCTCTTTTTTCAACGATACCTAAATCTTCTTGGAGAATATCTACAGCATATATTATTCCATTTTCACCTATTATTTTGGAAGCAGTAAAAACTATTTGACCAGTTTTTCCACAACCAAAATCTGCAATATGCATATTTGACTGCAGTCTTACTTTTTCAAAAAGTAATTGAGGGTTTATAAGTTTATTACCACTACTATACATATATATTAGAGACCAAATGTACGACCGAGTACACTCAAGAATATTTCTTGGGCCATACCAGAGAGTATCATAACTGTTAGTATGATGATAGCGATACCCATTAGTTTGTACATTAGTCGTGAACCACCACTGGTACCAAGATGTTCTTCTGCCCAAGCATTGGCGCCAAAATTATTAACTAACCATTCTGATTTGATTACAAACATTACGCCTAGTACTATGGCTATAAGTCCATATATATATCTCATATTGTTATATAAGTTTAAAATTTATTTATAATGATTTGCACTAGTTCGCAAGAACTTAAATAAGACTTAGCTCTTGGCTCACTCATTTGATTGTAGTATACTCCAAATTAGAGATTATTAAAATAGTTGATTTATGAGTGATGTTATAAAAAAGTTATCAGATTTGGAGGGTAGGATAGAAAGTACCTGGAAATTATTGGAAGTTGATCAAATAATTGCTCAAATGCATGGACTTGAACTTGAAATGCAAGAGCAGGATTTTTGGTCAGACCAAGAAAATGCCAAGAAAGTAAGTAAAAAGTATGAAGAGTATAAAGACGAGGTAGAAAAATGGATACATATAAAAAAGGAAGTGCATGAATTGATTGAGCTTGGCCATGATCTTGAGAAGGAGCCAGATGAAACAATGGAAAAAGAATTCAATGAGAAAGTTGAACAAATTGAAAGTCAATTTGAAGGTTTGGAATTTTTTATGTTGCTTGATGGTGTGCATGACAAGAATAATGCAATTGTATCTGTGCATGCTGGTAGTGGCGGTACCGAAGCGCAAGATTGGGCGGAAATGCTTTTAAGAATGGTATTGCGTTATTGCGAAAAAAAGGGTTGGGCTACTACTATACTGGATGAATCCAGAGGTACTGAGGCAGGTATAAAGTCCACAGTATTTAGGGTAGAAGGTAGATATGCTTATGGGCATTTAAAATCAGAGCATGGTACACATAGATTGGTGCGTATTTCACCATTTGATGCCGAAAAGATGCGCCATACTTCTTTTGCTTTGATTGAAGTAATACCAGAGATTGAAGACAGTGATGAAATTAAAATTGATCCAAAAGATTTGAGAGTTGATACTTTTATGTCTGGTGGTCATGGTGGTCAGAGTGTAAATACTACTTATTCAGCCGTACGGATTGTGCATGAGCCAACAGGTATTACAGTGCAGTGCCAAAATGAACGATCACAATTGCAAAACAAAGAAACTGCTTTGAAAATTTTGGCTTCAAAACTTAATCTTTTAAAGGAACAGGCAGAAAAAAAAGAACAAGAAAAGTTGAAAGGAGAACACAAAAATGCTGAATGGGGCAATCAGATTCGTTCTTATGTTTTGCATCCATATAAAATGGTAAAGGATTTGCGCAGTAAATATGAGACACAAGATCCTGAAGCTGTGCTTGATGGAGAGCTTGATTTATTGATTGAAGCATATTTGAGAAATCTTAAAGCATAATTAGTATGAAAATTATAAAACAAGCTGAAATAAATATTAAGGAGATTGTTGATGAATTGAGACAAGGTAAAGTAATAGTTTATCCCACAGAAACTTGTTATGGTCTAGGGTGTGATGCTACTAATCAGAAAGCAGTTGATAAATTGTTTGAGATAAAAAAACGCCAAAAAGATAAAACAGTTTTGGTTTTGGTGTCTGGTCTTGATGTGGTGCGAAAATATATTGAATTGTCTCCAAAAATATTTGAGTTAGCAAGTAAATATTGGCCTGGTTCTTTGACAGTGGTTGCTCCGGTCGTGTATAAGGACGGTTTGGCTGATGGGGTAGTGGGTTCTGACAATACAATGGCTTTGAGAGTGACTAGTCACCATCTAGCTCATCAATTGTGCAAGGAATTGGGGGTTCCCTTGGTTTCTACTTCTGCCAATATTGCTACTCTTGAGAGCCCTTATGATATTGGGTCAATTTTGAGTATGTATGAAAGTGAAGATAAAAAACCAGATATTGTGATTGATGGTGGGACTCTTCCGCATAGAAATACATCTACTATTATCAAAGTAGATAAAGATAATTTTGAGGTATTGAGACAAGGAGATTTGATAGTTGAGGTTTAATTTTGATATTTTTTTGATAAATATTGACAAAAAACTCTAAAAAAAGAGTTTTTTTGTTGTTTTTTATAGTAAAAATTTCTATTTTATGAGTAATTTAGGTTGACAAAAGGCAAAAAATATGGTATGGTTAATTCATCTGAATGGGATGGTCTCATTCAATGTTCTTTTTGTCACAAAAGAAAGGCAAGATAATGAAAACGTCATTGATTGGTGTTTTGTTTGTTTCTGTTTTCCTCTTAGGAGGATGTAGTAGCCATAGTGGCGAAGGTGGGGTTGATGATCCCAATAATCCCGATGGTTCGGTAAGTTCTAATCCGGATGGTTCGGATAATCCGGATTATAATCCACCTGAAGGTGAATATATTTTTTTTACTCCGCAAAGTAATATAACAGCTAAAGTATACAAAGAAGCACACCCAGGTCAGAATGATTGGGGAATGCTATACTTTTATGATGGAAGTATTTCTATTCCACTTGATCCTGGTAAGTATCATGTAGCAATCTTTGATAGTAATGGGGTTTCAATTTCATTTGTTGTAAATGGGTCTGCAGGAGTGTATACCACTTTGGTCGGCGTTTCTCGTGGCGCCGAATTTACTGATGGCCTATATTCAGTAGTATTTGACAACAGTGGTTATCCAATACCAACTTTTAAATTAGAGGTTCATGGAGGTACACAAGAGTACCCTGTACGAGGTAATTTTATCCCTCGGTTTAGGACAGGATGGACGGGCTTGGGTGAGCTAATGTCTGACTCATTTGTTCGTTCAGTCTTGGATGCTTCTGGTGTATTGGATTTGTCTAGTGAATTGCCGAATGGCAGAGAGGTAAATAATAATACTTTGCTTTCTGTAGGAGATGTCCTAAAGAAAGGTGATAGTTCTATAATTGTAGTTGGACTAGAGTATAGATTGCATAGTGTAAATAAGGCGTTTGTCAGGGGTTCTGATGTCTTTGATCTTTCTGGAGTAGAGGTAGATCAAGTACAAGAAGTAGAGATGGATGACCTTATTGGTTGGCAATTAATTGATTGTATTTATCAATCAGGGCAAACTTGTTCTAATTAATTTGTTGGATGATCTTGGGGGATTGTGACAGAAATCAATAAGTTCGCACCTCTTGAAAAAGAGGAAGCAGTTTTTTCAAAAAAAGAAGGGGGTCTTTGTCATATGATAGAGAAGAGCCTTCATTCAACGCATTGGGACACACCAATGCGCATGAATGGGGGCTTTGTTTTTTTATTGTAGAAAGATAATAGTTTTTATGGTAAACTACTAAAATATTTTAGTTCTATTTTCATGACTTATAAAAATATTTTTACTGAAAAGGTTGCGAGTGCATATATTATTGTATTTGTAATAATATCATTTTTGTTTGGTGTTATTTTGTATGCGTTTTGGAATATGACTTTGGCAGAGCAAGATGCTCTGATAATATTAGAAATTAGTCAAAATCCTTCTCGAAAAGAAAGAATAAAAATTTTTGAAAAAAAAGTTGCGAGGTTGCAAAGAGAAACTATAAAAGGCATATATCTGACAGCTTATTCTGCGGGGAGCAATAAAAAAATGACAGAAATAATAAATTTGATAAATAATACAGAATTGAATGCCGTAATTATTGACATCAAAGATTATAGTGGAAAGGTTTTGTATAATTCAAATGTTGAGCTTGTAAATGAATTGGAGTTGGAAGATTATAGAATAAACAAAATTGAAGAATTGATTACAGCCCTTCACAAATATGATATATATGTGATTGCCAGACAGACGGTTTTTCAGGATCCGATTTTGGCGCGCAAAAAATCAGATTGGGCGCTCAAAAATAAAAATGGTGGCGTTTGGTATGATTATAAAGGTCTATCTTGGGTTGATCCATCAATCAAAGAAGTTTGGGATTATAATATAGAGATTGCCAAAGAAGCAATTTCATTGGGATTTGATGAAATAAATTTTGATTATGTTAGGTTTCCATCTGATGGAAATATGAGTGCATTGCAATATAACAATGGAGAACTAAAAAAATATGAAGTAATGGGACAATTTTATGAATATTTGAATGATAAATTAAAAAAATATCCAGCCAAAATATCATTGGATTTATTTGGATTTGTTATGGAAAAAACTGGTGAAGATGATATGAATATTGGCCAGCGTCTTGAGGATGCCTTGGATGAGGTCGATGCAATTTCTCCGATGATGTATCCATCTCATTATCCATCCGGTCATCTTGGACTTGCAAATCCAGCAGAGTATCCTGGTTTAGTCATTAAAAATGGTATGGAAAAAGGCGCTCATTTTTTTTATGAAAAAAAGGCAGTCTTGCGACCATGGTTGCAAGCATTCAATATCGGCGCAGTTTATGATGCAAACAAAATTAGAGAACAGATTGATATTGTAGAACAATATACTAATGGTGGCTGGATGTTGTGGAATGCCGCTAATAGATATTCTACCGATGGTCTTGAGTTAGTTGATATCAAACCTACTTTAGTTGAATCTTTTGAAGAGATTTTGAATATTGATAGTAATATTATAAATGGAGATGGTTTTTAAAATAATTTGTATGTCTGTATTAACACCTACAAAAATCAAGGAATTGTGTAAAGAATATGGATTGTCTCCATCAAAAAAATATGGTCAGAATTATTTAGTTAATTTTGATCCGATTCAAAAAATGCTTGAAACTGCAGAAGTAAATAAAAAAGATAATATACTAGAGATAGGACCAGGGTTTGGTGTACTTACATTGGCATTAGTTGATAGCGCACAAAAAGTAATTGCCTATGAAATTGAGAAAAAGCTAGAAGATTATTGGAATAAGAAATTGCAAGAATATTCTAATTTGCACATAATTTGGGGTAATGCTATTACCAATATAAAAAATAAAGAGTTTGAATTCAAAGGAAAGTATAAAGTAATTGCAAATTTACCTTATCAAATCACTTCGCATATTTTGAGGACATTATTAGAGCTTGAAAATAAACCGGAAAAAATAGTAGTGATGGTGCAAAAAGAAGTGGCAGAACGTATATGTGAAAAACCGGGTAATATGAGTCTCTTGGCAGTGTCTGTACAATATTATGGGGAACCAAAAATTGTACTTAGAGTTTCTAGGGGAAATTTTTGGCCAGAGCCAAAAGTTGATTCAGCCGTGTTGAGCATACAAATATACAAACATACAAACATACAAACATCTTTTGACAAAAAATTTTTTGAGATTGTAAAGGCTGGGTTTGCTAATAAACGAAAACAGTTATGGCGTAATCTTTCAGTGAACCTTAAAATTGATGGAGAAAAAATAAAGAAAGCGCTTTTAAAATCATATCTCAAAGAAACCGTCCGGGCACAAGAATTAAGTCTAGAACAATGGAAAAAATTATGCGGGTTTATCCTGTAGATTTTTAGGATTACTTCTGTGTTTATATGTTTATATGTTTGTATGTTTTTATGCAAACACTTATCCACGATTATCTCTATTTTGTTTTAGTATTTTTTGGTATAATAATAAAGAACAATCTAAAGTGATAATGGTTCAGGTCTAAATTAGATAAACATGGAATCTGAAAATTACCAAACAAGAAAACTTAGCTCTGGGCAAAAAGTAGGTTTTGTCTTGTTAATGGTATTCGGAATTTTGACATTGAGTATGGGCGCATTGCAAATGAGAAATACTATTTATAATCCATTTGTAATTAGGCCAATTAATTATCTTAGTTCACAAGCTTTTATTGATGATTCAACTAGGTTACAGCAGATGGATACCGACAATGATAGTTTGACTGATTTTGAAGAGCTGGAGTTTTATAATACTAGTCCCTATTTACCAGATACTGATTCAGATGGGATTGATGACAACATTGAAATTGAAAATGGAACTAATCCATTGTGCGCTGAGGGGACTGATTGTGAAATATTGTTGGATACCAATACTCCGGAAGAACAAATTGCAGTTGAATCTCCTGTTTCGGTAGAAAGTGGGGCTGCAGATTTTTTGGATTTGTTGGCTGAATCAGTTTCTTTGTCAGAACAGATCCCTGATGAACAACTACCAGACCCTGATCAATTGAGTATTGAATTAGAAACATTGATGAATAGTCCAGAATTGTTGAGACAGATATTATTATCAACTGGCAAAATAACTGAAGAACAATTAAAAAATGTAACAGATGAAGAATTGTTAAAATTGGTCAAAGATATAAATTTATAAAAAAGTTGTGTAAGAACTGTTATTGGAAGCGATAAAATAATATTTACTAAAAGTGTATGCAAAAAAGAAAATCATCATTTATAATATTCTTGGTAGCAACATATTTTGTAATGGATGTTTTTGGGATGATTCTTTTTGCAAATCCTGTTAAAGCCCAAGTTGGTGGGGTTGTCAGTGATCCGGGGTTATATGGAATATTGAAAGTTAAAGAAGCTAAAGATACTATTTTTAATCAGTTAACTGGGGCTGCAATGGGTGCGGTTATGAATAGTCTTTCATTTATGGTTCGCAAAGTAGCCTTTGATACAGCGACTGCTATAGCTACTGGAGATTTTGGCAATAGTCCATTGGCATTTGATACATCTGCCGGTCAATATTGGAGTGATGTGACTGGTTCAGTTGCGGGTGAGTTGGTTGGTTCTTTGGGAGAACCTTTCGGATTAAATTTATGTAAAATTCCAAGTCCACAAGTAAATATCAATTTGAAATTAGGATTGAGTAATTTATATCCAAAATTAGGTCCTGATGGAGTTCCAATTGGCCCACAGCCAAAATGTGAATGGCAACAATTGAAAGACAATTTTAGTATCGCTGCTCTTGAAGAAAAATATGGAGAAGGTGGAAGTAGTTTTGCCTCAGAAGTTTTTTCTGGAAGTTTTAGTTTTAAGGAAACTGGTTTTGGTGTAGCCATGGAATCAATTGCGCAAATTGATAATGCGGTAGGTAGGGCAGGAGCAGCCGCTGATATAGAGCGAATAGCCAATCAAGGATTCAAAGATGTTGTCAGTCCAATTTCAGGCAAGATTCTCACTCCTGCTTCTCAAATCAGAAAAGAAGCAGAGTCTTTGTCAGCCGCTGAACAGCAAAAATTGAATGCTACACAAATGGCCGGAATTTATGGCTCTGAACTTAGAAGTTTACCATTGATGGCCGCTAATATTTTTATTAATACTCTTAGTCAACAATTGTTAAAGAAAATAATGACTGGATTACTTCCAGATACACCTGATCCTGACAAAGTTGGTGGTGGGGGTGCTTCAGGTGGGATTGCTTCATTTTTTGCATCAACTTTGCAAGACAACAAAAAAGCTGCCCAAAGAGCCTTTAATTTTATTACTGCGCCGTCTATAAATCAGGTTGATAATTATGATATTGTGGGTGATTTGGTCTCAAATAGAGTGATTGATTCAGGTTTTGAACAAGCCATTAATAGAGGTAGCAGTAATGATGGAGTATTTTTGACAATTAGAGAAGCGATTGATGCCAATTTATTGCATGGCAATTGGCAATTGATTCCACCAACACATGCATTAAATTCAAGTGAAGCTCGTGATTGCTATATCAAAGCTTATTGTTATTCTAATATCCAAAAATTAAGAAAAGCCTTAATTTTACCAATCGGTTTTGAATTGGCCGCTTTGAAGTCTAATCCTGATAAACCTTGGACATTAGATAGAGTTGTTAATGGTTTTGATGATTGCAATGAAAATGGTGAACCTGATGCAAATCACGAAGCATGTCATTTGATTAATCCAAACTGGATTATTAAAGTGCCACAATCTAGATGTGGTACAGAAGGATTTGGGCCAAATTTAGTTGATAATTCTACTCCATTTAGAGCAGAGGAATGTATGGATTTGCAAACTTGTATATCAGAAAGTGCTGATGGAACTTGTATTGCTTGGGGATATTGTACAAAGGAAAAAAATATTTGGCAGTTAGATGGACAAGAGTGTCCGGCTCAATATAGTACTTGTACATCATATACAAACACATCATCAGGTGACAAAGCATCATATTTAGCTAGAACAATAGATTTTGCGCAGTGCACCCCAGAGTCTGTTGGTTGTCAGGGTTACTCAACAGAAAAATTATCTAATGAATGGATAACATATGCTGATATCAATAGTGTGGGTAGTCTCAAAACAGTTGGTAGAAATGGTTCAATATACTTCAATAGAAATGTAGAAACTTGTTCAGCATCGTCAGAAGGTTGTACAGTATTTTATGGAGTACAAAGGAATTTTAATACAGGATTGTTTACATTAAAAAACAATGAATATATCAGAAATACATCAGATATTATTCATCTCAAAGTAGCACCTGATTATTTGGGTTGTTATGATACCAATACTGGAGCGGGTTCAGAAACAATTATTAATTGGCCACAGACTGAGTCTGAAATTTTGAATATGAATGTACCAAGTGAATGTGGAAAGTTTGCGCAAGTTTGTGCGCCTCTAGAAGCTGGTTGTAGTTTGTATACATCAGCACGGACTGGCAGTACTGTTTCAGCTGTGGTCAAGGAGCAAAATGGTTGTCCGGCTGAGTGTGCTGGTTATGAGACATTTAAACAAAGAGAATCAAGTTTTGAAGATGAAGAATTTCCATTGCATTTTGTGCCGTCACTCGGTACGGTATGTTCTGCTCAACATGTTGGTTGTGATGAATTTACCAATGTAGAAGAATCATCTGAGGGTGGAGAAAGATTAGAATATTACAATTATATTAGATTTTGTGAAAAGCCTAATACAGTGCCAGAGAAAGTATTTTTCTCATGGGAAGGCTCTCATAGTGAAGGTTTTGTATTGAGAAATCATAGGCTTAAACAAATGGATGCGGGTGAATCTGCTTATGTAGCTGGTTTAGCAGGTTTTGATTGGGATTCAGATAACAATGGTGTTCCAGATGGTTCATCTGCAGTTGATTTTGCTCCTGGTTCACCTGCTTATTCAGACAATACTCGCGAGGCAATTCAAAATAATTTTGAAGTATGTAATAGAACAAATTATGCTTTGGCAATTATTAATGTATTTGATCCTAATTCTGCAGCAGCAGATTGTAGGCAGTTTTATGATAATGCTGGTAATGAATATTATAGAATGATGGGGGACACGGTTATTATTTCAGATCAGTGCAGGAGACTCAGAAAAACTGAACCACGACTTTTTGTTGATAATGATATTGCAGATGGAACTACTTGTGCTAATCAAGGTAATGGTGTTTGGGGGGACTCAAATGGTGATGGAGTTTCAGAATGTAATAGATGTTACGCCGGTGGACAGGTTGATGGTAATACTTGTGTTTATCAATCACTATCTAGTGAATCATCTAGATGTCCAGCAGTGGCCAATGAATGTCGCGCTTATACTGGAAATACCGGAAATAACTTGAGATTAAATATTATTGCTGATGGTTTTGAATCTGCAACGACTACAGATGGTTGGTTTCTTTTAGCGCCAAGTGGAAGCAACATTTCAATTTCATCTGAATCATTACAAAGAGGCCAGAGTTCTTTGCGAATCAGTAATAGCGCTGGTCAAGAATATTTGATTAGAGAGATTGAATTGGGAACCACAGAAGAACTTGTATCTCTACAATCAAATGGTTGGTTTGAATTAAGTTTCTGGGCCAGAGGAGCACCTCAAGATATTTCAATCCGATTTATGCAGGATACTAATTCTGATGGCGCTTATAATTATAATTTAGCTGATCCAGCCTCAGAAACTTATGGAATATTTACTCATGAGGTTTTGAACGCTGATGCTTTGAGCTCAATTTCAATTGGTAATAATTGGAGAGAATATAGGCTTGGTCCAGTACAATTTACTGGAGATGGATTGTCTCCAGTGGTATTGAGTTTCCACAATGTTGGAACGGCTGCGCCTTATTTCTTGGACAATATCCAATTATCACAAATTGAAGATAGTATATATTTGATCAAAGATTCTTGGCAACAAGAAATAGGATATGATGTGAATGGCAATGGGACTATTGAAGAAGGTGAATCTATAATGGCCAATGCTCCATCAACTTGTTTTGCTAGCGGTGAAAATCCAGCAGGGCTATTGCCTGGTTTTGCGCTTGGTTGTAGTGAATATACAGATGAAAGAAGTAATACTTATTATTTGACAGGTTTTGCTTCTCTTTGTAGAGAAGAAGCAGTGGGATGTCAGCCTTTGTTTGATACCAACAATACGTTGACTGGTGAAGATGCTAGATTGCCAAAGATATATAATTTGGTTTGTTCTCATGATGATGGCGAATCTGGAGTGGAATGTTCTATAAATTATTTTGGTACTACGGGAAGTTGTTTTGTGCCACAGGGTGAACCTAGTTGTTATATACCAGTTATGAATTTACCAATTGATGATAATGGCACAGCTAATGATTTTAATGATGATGAATATAGAGATTTGAATGATTTGTTGGCATTTGATTTTGGTGAAATTAATATAAGTATTGATTTGTCTAGTGTTTATATTCCACCAGAATCTGGCGCGCCAATATTTTTGACCAATAGAACAGAATATCATTGTCCAGAAGGAGATGTTGGTTGTACTTTGATGGGACTACAAGATCAAATAATGCCAAGTACCACTACACTTAGTTATGAATATAGTGATATTTATATAAAGGACAATCCAGAAAGATATGGAGAAATTTTGTGTACTCAAGACAAAATTGGTTGTGGTGAATATACTACCGGTCCAAATACTTATTATTTTAGAGATCCAGTAGAGACAGGTCACTCAATTTGTACTTACAAAGAAAATACAGCTAGTTTTGATGGATGGTATATAGAAGGTTTTGGTAGATGCCAATCTCAACCGTCTAATTATTGTCGAAGTAATAGTGATTGTGCGGACAATGATTGTTCAGATATTGGGTCTATTCCTTGTTATGATGATTATCTCAAAGATGAAATATATAGTATTTGGTCCAATGATTCTGATAGGTATAATGGTTTTGTTGGTTCTTGCCAAAATAAATATAATTTATGTACAGAATTAGTTGATACGGTAGACACATCAAATGCTAATCCAAATGGTCAACCATATTATAGGATATTTGATGATAAGCTTACAGAGAGGACAAGTGAATGTAACGGTCAGGTTAGCTTAAAAGAAGGTTGTGTTTTGTTTGACAAGACTGATCAACCAAACAAATTTTATAATGCTTCATTAACTTATGAAGCTAGTGATGAAACAAATCCAAAATATGGTTTTGTAAATCCACAAATCTCTACTGATCCTGGAGTGGCAAATGATACCAATTTTCTACTCAAGGTTAACAGAGATAGGGCTTGTTCTGAGTGGTTAACTTGTAGTAATAAATTAATTAGTAGAGATGAAAAAGGCGAAAAGCAAGTTTTGTGTTCGGAGTATAAAGCTTGTGAAAAATTAAAAATTGGTGGGCGGGATGATGAGTGTTTGACATTTGTGCAACCACAATATGGGGAAACATTTTTGGATGAAGAAAGATATACAGGTAGGGATATTTCATGGTATGGTTTTGAATATTCTGGATATTCTTTATTAAACAAGCATCAAATACTTACATTTGGTTATTTTACTTTTTCAACTGAACCAGAAAATCAATATTTGGGTGCATTATTACCAAATATAGGAGAGTTACCAAACAATTGTGATTCAGAATTTGGGGATACAGATGGTAATCCATGTGGTCCAGGTTTAGCTGGTAGGTGTTTTGTGGGCAAGTGTGTTAATAAAATTGATGGATCATCATTTCCAAACATAAATCTTTCTGGTGCTGTAGACGAGGATGAAGAGAGATTGATTATTCATAATGCAATTAGAGATGGATTGAATGATTCAAGTTGTAAGATTTTTTCTGAAGAAGGAAGTCCGTTCCCATATTTGAATATAGCTTCAGAACCAGTTGATGAAGAGGATGCTGCGTATACTGCCAATAGTAGAATTAAACGCAATACAAGCGCAGGTAGTCAATTGAATGGAAAATCAAGAGTAGAATATTCTATCTATAATAACTTTTTTAGCGAGGCTAATCTTTGTCAAGGTTCAATAGATTGTTCTTGTGAATATAACAAATATGATTATGGTAATTTTGTAGATTATTATCCTATTACAACTTCTACATCATATGTAAATCCTTCAATTCCAATTGGTATTTGTACTACTGGTGAAAAAGATGGTCAACCTTGTCAAACAAATCTAGATTGTATTGTTCGTGAAGGAGGTGAAATTGTATCTGCTGGTGAATGTAGTAAATTGAGACAGGTACAAACAAGATTGGGAGTAAAGGGTTTTTGTCTGGAACCTGATTTTAGTAGACCAATTAATGGTAAAGCTAGATATGAGGCGGATCAAGAATATGCTTGTTTGACATGGTTACCGATTCAAACATCAGCTACCAATATTGACCCAAATAGTTTGCATATTGAAGCTGGTTATTATCCACAATTAGATGCTAATCCAAATTTTGCCAGTGGTGAGTTATATTGCGCTGGTGTATCAGGTGGTGGTTTGTTTGATGCGGATTATATTCTTGATCCATCTGTTGGATATGATTATAATGATTTTAATGATGATGAATTAAATGAAACCACTTCTCATTTTAGTAGTCAAGTGCTTTATAGTTATTTTCCAGATCCAGTAGTGCCTGTTAATGGAAGATCTTTGCATCACTTTACTTGTCAGACATTCCCAAGTCAAAATTATAATTATGGTTATGGTTTTGGTCCAGTAAGTACTAGTAATAGGATTACTTTACTAAGTATGCAAACACCTTTTGGATATTCTGGTGGCGGAACAGTAACCTTTTCAACTTTTAATAAATTAATGTGTAATTATCGAGAAGAAAATTTAAATGATAATGACATAGATTCAGTATTAGGTTTTTATATGAGACCGATGGCTCCAGATGATAGTGGAATAACAGGTACTTTTCCTAACCCTGGTCAATTTTATGCCGGCATACCTTGGAAGACAGTACGTAGAATGGAAATGGATAATCTTGGGGCTTTTATTATAAAATTATTTACTTCATATGCTTGGAATAGAATAGGTAATAATGCTATACCATTGCGAGTGGAATATAACCCAAATAAAGACCTTGATTTAAATGGTACTACGGCACCTTGGCGATTTGCACCATGGGTTGGGGGTAATCCAGGTGTTGATATATATGAAATTCAAAATGGTGGTTTTGATAGGCGTACTCATCCAGTTGATTTGGATACTGATGACGATGGTGTTGTAAATGATACTAGTGAGTATGGTGGGCTTTATAATTTTAATACAGCTGATAATTTTATTAATGAATATTCTGTAAATGATTTTTACTTTATCCCAACTGTTTATAAAGGAACTTTGCGCGGGGCTGTTCCTAGGACAATTCTTGATTTAGGTGATCCAAATATGTCCAATTGGACAGAAAGATGGGATAATGAAGTATTGCGTTTGCCAATCAAAGCTTTAGCTAGTAATGATGGGAATATTAATGGTTCAATTGTACCGTTTTCTGGTGTTGTTATTAGAAAAGATAGTGATTATTATACAGATAGTGACTATTTTAATAATAGTGGTTATGGCTATTATATAGTAAATTTCTCTTTGAGAAATAAAACTTCAATTTATTATGGTGATCCAATGACATTTAGCAAAACTGATCCTGTATCCTTTTCACAAAATCATTTATTGATGTGGAGATATGTTCTTGATCGTAATAATTCGGATCAGTCTTCTTTGTTTTATCCGGATGAGCCAGATGTAGTAAAGAAATATATTTTAGTGTTTTTTGCAAATCAAACTTCTGGTGCCTTAAAGTATGATTCCAGTGATCCTTTTGGTTATAGGACTGTTGCACCAATGTTTATGAATGGTATATTATCAGAAGGACAACCAGAGCCTTTTGTACCACAATCTGCAGTCAATGATCCATTCCAAACAGATTGCCAAAGGGGTTATGTTGGAGGTGGTTATAGTAATGATAATGAAGAGAATGCACATTATAATCCATGGTGGGCAGTATCAGTTAATTTTGGAGAGAATGGAGAATTTCTTGGGTATACCACAAAATGGTGTAATGGTTATACAGCTGATAATGTTTTAACTCATAATGAAAATGCATCACTTGGATCAGGTATAGGTTTTGCTGTATTTGCTGATTTAGCTACTCAATGTAGAGAAATAGTACAGGTATATGACAGATCAGCTTTTGGTACAGCTAGAACTATCAATAAAGCTTGGACAAATAGAGTTTGGTCTTTGGCTAGAAATATTGATGGTACGCCATTTGCTCATCCTTTTGCTCGTGATGCAACGATTGATCAAGAATCTTTTGGTACAGATGATACATCATCATATCCTTTGGTAAGTAGAAATAATATACTTGCACCTTATGGATCATTGGGACTTTCGGCTGATTTTCTTAGTGACCTTGATAATACTACGTTATTGAACTTCAGTTTTCAAGATCCATTTGTAGATGGTATACCATATTCTTGCAATCTGTCATATGCCGATGCTTTAGTTAGATCTGTACCACTTAATTTATATATAAGAAGTTGTCCTTTCGCGCCGTATGAGTCAACTATTTATAGAAATACTTTTGCATTTAGACAAACTGTTGGTCAGGAATATAATGGCAGTCGTGTAGTATCAACTATTGGACGTATGCAAGTGTATGATCCAGTTTATTATCTTATGCCATGGTATGCACATGATGCATTATTTGAGTTATTTGTGAAACAATTTAGGGTAGTTAATTTGGATGAAGCAGGAGCAAATCCTGGATTACAATATGTTGACGCTGTTTTACCTCTAGCTGATCTAGATCGTAGTAATACAATTTATGGAGCACAAACTATTATAAGGCGTCCAGCACATCAGCCTTGTGAATTTTGTGAGCCTATTCCAGAGTATTCATTTACAGAATATCTTACTCAACCAGCAGTTTATTCATTGAATCCAGTATTTTGTTCTGAAGATGATGATGTGAATGAAGGGGCTGATTGTACAGTGGCTGAATATAACAGTTTTTCCGTTGGTTTGGCGACTGGAGAGCTAAAAGATTATAATAATGATGGTCAAATAAGTAGTGTTGAGAGGTCAGCAGCTTCTGATATAGCTTCAGTTGATACTTATACTGCCAATGTCAAATTTTTTGCGCATGCTGATGACAATCGTATGCCTATTAGGAAAGTTTCTGTAGATTGGGGGGATGGTAGTACAATAACCAATGAAAATAAATTAGGCTTATACAAAAATAGTAAACCATTTTGTGCAAATGGTGGAAATGGAGATGAAGTTGTTCCTGTATGTAAAATGAATTTTCAGGGTAAACATATACCTTCTAGTATTACTTGTGAAGAAGATAGTGATTGTCCAGAAAATTTCAATGTGGTTGAACCATTGTCTATTATTGAAGCTGGTGATGATCCATTGCTTACCAATCCAGATTGTATGTCAACACAAGAGTTACTTGCTTTGGGTGGAACAGATCTTGAAACATATGCTATGCCAAGATTTGGTAATGCACCTCGGGCTTGTACGATTGAACCATTTGAATTTGAACATGCTTATAGATGTACAGCTACTATGATTGATGCGCATATTACATTTGGTTCATTGGATTCTGATGTACAAAGTATCATATTGAATGAAGTTACAAATTATAATTTGTCAGTAGATATTGCAGATCAGATAAATTTGAGCTCCAATGATGTAGATTATACTTTGTGTCAGTTTAAACCACGTGTACAAGTATTGGATAATTGGGGTTATTGTAATGGTTGGTGTCCGGACGATCCTGCAAATCCTGAAGCTGGCGGACCATTTTGTTATTCAGGTGATGTGGCAACTGAGTGTGCTTGGAGAGATGTTGGTAGTGTACCACCAATATTAGGTGTAGTACCAACTCCGTGGACAACTTATAGAGGTAATATAATCATTATACCTTCAGAAGAATTTTAGTATCAAAAAATGAAAAATATAGCCTTAAAATTTAAGAATTTTTGGAAAATAAAGAGAAATCAAAAAACGATGGCTTTATTTTTCGTATTGTTTGTGTCTGTTGGTTTGTCTGTAACATTTGTTTCTGTTCATGCTGGTGAATTTTTGAATGATATTATAAATGGATTAATATCTGTAGTATCTCAAATATTATTTTGGTTGGCTCGATTGTGTATGGATGTTACACTGTGGAGTTGGGAATATTTTATTGAGCTCGCAGCTTACAATGATTTTATGAATGCGCCACCGGTTACTATTGGGTGGGTGATGATCAGGGATTTTGCCAATATGTTTTTCATTGTGGCTCTTATGGTGATAGCGATTGGCACAGTTTTGGGTGTAGAACAATATGAGTGGAAAAAATCATTGGTCAAATTGATATTCGCTGCCATATTCATTAATTTTAGTAAACTTATTTTGCAGTTGGTGCTTGATTTTGCGCAGATATTGATGGATACTTTTTTGGTGGCTTTCAAGGGGCAATCAGGTGGTAATTTGATAAATATTTTTAGGTTTGATACTTTGCTTGAAATGACACGTAATAGAGATATTAGTAACAGTAGTTTGAGATTTGATTTATTTATAGGGGCGGTAGTTTCATTTATAATGGCATTACTGGTAATGTTGACGATGGGGGCCTATTTGATAGTGATGATTGGTAGAATGATAGTATTGTGGATGTTGATGATTTTGTCTCCATTGGCCTTTGTTTTGTCTGCTTTTCCTTTTGGAAAGGGTTATTCTAGTGAATTTTGGAAAAATTTTTTTAATTATGCGATGGTTGGTCCTGTCATGGTATTTTTTACTTGGTTAGCTTTTGCATCTCTGCAATCAGCTAATATTGCTAGTGATATTAATCTTCAGGTGAGTAAGTTAACACAAGCTGGAAGTACAAGTGGTGATCCTAGTATATCGGCTAGCGCAGCTAGTACATGGGAAAGTTTGGCAAGTTATTTTATTGCGCTTGGTTTTTTTATTGTTGGCATTCAAATGGTGGGCAGAATGGGTGTAGTGGGTGGTGGTCTTACAAGTAAGGCAATGGATTTCACAAAGAAAGCTGCTACCATTGCATCTGGTTATGCTGCTGGTAGGTGGTTGGTTGATAAAGGTTTAGAAAAGGGTGATCGTGCATTAAAGGGTGTTGGTGGTTATGCTAAGGGTACAGCCAGATTGGCGTATAGTAAGACTGGTATATCAGATAAATTACATGAAAAAAGAATGGATCCAAAAAGTAGATTGGGCCAATTTATGAATATACCACAAAGACGAAGGAATGCGTTGTCTAGACTTGATGAATTGAAAGAGGCTAAAGGAAAAGAAATTTCAGCAACTCAAGGGGCTGGTTTTTGGGGTGCATCTGATGAAAAATTAGGACGACAATTAGCATCTACAGAATTAGCAGAGCAAAGAAAATCAGCAAAAAAACAAAGATTAAAGGATTCTGCTACAAAAGCTTTTTATAGAGAAGATATGGAAACAGATTCAAAGAATCATATCGAAAAAATTAAAGCAATGGTAGGAATTGATATTAGTACAGCATTAAAAGATGCTGGTGGAAACAATGAACTTTTTGATAATTTGCAAAAAGCAATTACAGCTGGTAATTATACTGATTATGAGGGCGCGTGGAAAGATATTGAAAAAGAAATGGATGATAGATTTGATTATGGACAACTTCAGAAGGCTATTGATAGTGGTGATGGAGAAGAAATAACAAAAGCAGTAGAAGTTATTAAAAAGAAAAGTCCTATTATGTCCGTTCATCAAGAAATTGCTGGTGCAATTTCTGGAGATGAAAAAGCTAGAATTGAAATGGGAGAACTTGATATGAAAATTAAAGCAGCTGAATCAGATGAGCAAATTGGAGTTATTGCTGATTTGAAGAGAGTAATAGGTAATACAGATTTAACTGAAGTGGATGATAAAAAACAAATTTTGGATATTATTGGAGATGCTACACAAGATAGCAAAAGAGAAGCCGTAACTAATGTAGTTGATCTTGTAAAAGCGGGTAAATTTAGTGTAGCTGAAAAAAGTTTGGATGAATTAGAACGTGACCATGGTGTTGAGGCAGAAGATACTGCTCCTATACGCGAAGCTATTCGTAATGCAATTAAAGCTAGAGAGAGTGATGAGTATGACAAGGTAGTAAAAGCAATAGAAAGTGGTGATTGGGCAGAAGCTAATAGTGCGTTATCAAAAATAAGTTTACCAAAAGATGCTGGTAAATTGAAATTAAGAGAAAATTTACAAAAAAGTATTTTTAATGCAGATAAGGATGAAGCAGATAAAGCTTTGTTAGATATAGGTGCTACTTTAGATAAAGAAGAGTCAAAAGAAGTTGCTATTTCTGCTGTTCAAGAATTAGAACCAAAGAAAGATATAAATTATACTAAGTACAAAGAATTAGAAAAGGCTGTTAATAATGATGATCTTATGACAGCAAATAGTATAATTGAAGGATTGGAATCAGAAGGTATAATGCGTGCAAAAATGGAAAAAGAAAATTATGAAGAAGAAAGAATAGCGTCTGCAATTGACAAAATGGAAAAAGACAAAACAGTTAGTCCAAAAATTATTCGTAAATATAAAAAAGTACAAGATTTGGTTAGAAGTGGTAAGGGTATTGAGGCTCGTAAGATGATTGAAAAAATAGAACAAACACCAGAATTAGGTTTGCAAAGTTCATTGGCTTCATTTACAACAGCTAGAACTGACAAGGAAAGAGAAGAAGCTTTGGCAGGTATGAGAAGCTCATTGTCAAGTATGTCTACTGCAGCAGCACCAAAACAGGAGGCTCTCAAAGAGTATAAAGCCAAAAAGAGAGAAATTGATAGAGAAGCAGCTTCTGGTACTCGTTTGATTTCAACAATTTTAGGAGGTATGTATGCAGAAGAAGAGAGGGGTTCTGCAAAAGCCAGAATGGATGAAATTCAGGGCATGTTTAAACATAGTTATTTAAAATTAGAACAAAAAGAAGTTGAAGATAAAATGGTAGCTTCTAATAAAAAATTGGTAAGTAAAAAGAAAGCAGGGATGACATCAGCAGATCAGGAAGAAGCTTATATAGATTATGCGCGACAAATTAAAGCTGATCAGTTGATGGCAGAACTTATGGATGATATAGAGAGTGGATTGAGGAAAGCTATGAATGATAAAGAGGGTGATGGTACATGGGAAAGTTTAGATGTTATAGATAAAAATGCTAAAATTGCTGAGCAAATGAAAAGAGCTGAGACAAAGGAAAAAATAAATAAAAATAAAAAAGAGACAAGTGAAATAAAAACATCAAACCAAGCAGATGAAATACTTGAGAAAGTAAGAAAGGAAAAAATAAGTAAAATTGATAAAGAGATGATAGAAAAGTATGGTATTGATTGGGCAAAAAATTCTACAGCAGTAACAGAAAAAGAACAGAAAGTACATAAAATTATGGAAAGTTTCCCAGATACTAAGGAAAAAGTTGTAGATAAATATATTGTTGACTCTATAGATGACAAAGAAAGATCAGAAGCTTATGAAAGAGATGGTGTATATGATAATGTGGCTATGTTGGGCGGTGAGTATGAATCATATAAAGCTGGTACTAGGGGTAGAAAATTTATTACTGAATATGAAAAAGAAAAGGCTAGATTGGCGGATGTTTTTAGAGGTATAGAAGGCAAATCAACCGATAGATTGAGGATGTGGGAAGAAAAACAGGCTTTTCAAGAGTTTGAGGATAATAAACGTGAGTATGAGCAATTAGAAAGGGATATACAAAAAAGATATAAGCAACTTCAGAAATTAAATGAAAAAGAAGATAAAAAAGATCCAAATGATAGATTTACGGTTGCAGATAAAAAAGCAAGAGAATCATTGTCTCAATCTTTAAGTAGAGATATGGCTGTTTTTGCTAAAGAATATTCTGGTGTTATACCAGGTTTATCAGCAGATTTGGATAGTTCATTTGCTGATGTAAAAGTCAATACTTCAGAAAATATTGGTAGAGTAATTGCAGCGATTATTACTGGTAGAAAATGGGATGATGTAAAAGATGATGCAGGATTTAAAGAAGTAGAAGATGAAATGCATCAAAGGTTTAAAGAAAAAGATTCTAGATTGTTTAGAATGCTTGGTCAAGGTTTAAATTCTGCATCAAGAAGTTTAACATCAACTGAATCATATATGCAGGTTTCTGAAGGTGTTGATGAGTTTGGTAGGCGTGCATTTGGTATGACCAATAATATGAAAGCTGGAGCTGGTAAAGGTAAAGTTTTGGGTACAGGTACATATCAAGATGGTAGTACATGGCGAGAATATCAAGAAAACATGATGGCCAGACCTTCATTTAGTAGATATGGCATAAAAGACGGTAGAGCATATAGTGTTTTACAGGGTGGTAGAGCTGTTAGATTAAAACATGAACAAGCCTATGAAGAATTAATGGCAATTGCTAGTAAAATGACAGCTGAAAAAATAGCGCAAATGGAAAAAACTATATTTAATGGACTTACAACTGGATCAACATCAGATGTCGCTTATGATGGAAAAGAATTTCAAGTAGCAGATGAAATGAAAACTACCCTTGCACTCTGGATGCAACAGTTTGCCAATAGGTATAATGCATTAGATGCAAAAGATACTATAGGTAGAAGGCAAGCGATTGAAGCATGGCGAACTGGACTTGAACAACTGGGTGTGGCTAAAATAAAGGGTGAGGATGTGCAAAAAGCGAGCATAGTAGAATTAGCTGAATTTGCCAATGAAAAATTAAATGGTCAAACAGTTGGTAAAAGAACAATTGTTTCAGATGATGTGGTAATAGAAATAAATGTAGAAGAATTGAAAGCAAAATCAGAGGAAAAACCAGGTTCACCTAATTCTGGAAAAAAGAATAATTAAAATATAGTTTATATTTTATATGAATGAAGACAAGGTTGTAGACAATCAACAGAATATTATTACTGATGAAAATCTTGATATTTTGATACCTCATGAGGTAACTCTAGATGAAATGAAAAAAATTCGAGATTCTTATTATTTGAGTTCAAGTACAGGAAAGTTAAGTCCAAAAATTGCTTTTGTCGCGATGTATGATTTTTTTCATGAAAATAATTTTGATGAGAATATAATGAGGAAATATTCTCATACATTTTGGCCATTATTTGTGGATATCGGCTGGAATTTGTTGGTGGGTATGAAAGCTGAAATTTTGGTAGATTTTGTTAGTTATACTTTGCCTTTTGCTACATCAGCCTTTATTGATATAGATGATAAGCTGTTGGAAATGTTTGCTTCTAAAAATTATGATCAGGCAGAAGATTTGTATAAAAAGATTAAAAATAAAATGTTGTCTATTGATTACCCAATAGCCTTTAATGATATTGGAGAAAAATTAAAAGTTTCAGATTTGAGATTATTATTGAATAAAAAAGATGATGGCGCAAATGTTTCTTCATATAAAGTATTTGAAGATACACAAAAAGCTTTATTTTATGATATTGTGTTGGATAATGAAAATTTAAAAAAGGATGTTGCTTTGAGGTCAAAAAAATTTGTTGATAGATTTTCCTTTTTTGTTGGTGAATCTAAAATAGATGATTATTTATTGGGTTATTTTGAAAATGCTAAATATAATATTGCAGATAAATTATCTGACAAAGCAAAAAAGGAAATTGGAGCAAATATATTAAAATTTTATTTTGATAATTTTAATTTATTGGATGAAGTTGATATGGAAAAAGAAGATCAGACAAGTGTGATTATTCCATTTAGTGAAAGATTAATTGAAAACAAATCTAATTTTGCAATCTGGATTAATAAACCAGAAGCACTTCGCTCACTTTTGACATGGTTACAGTCATTTGAAAATAAGGTTAAGGCTAGGCAAGAATTAGAAAAATTATTACAAACAGAATTGGGTAATAATGGTCTGCAGAATATTGAAATTGCTTTGGCAATTGTAAATCTTGACGAATTTTTGAATAAAAATAATTACCCTGGAGAAGATATGGTTCATTATGATGAAAGTATGGGTAATTTTAAATGGGGAAAATAATATGAATAATGAACCAACAATTTTAGTTAAAAAAGCCAATGGCATGAGTGTTCGCATGTCTTTAGATGAATTCAAAAAAATGAAGACTAGTAGTAGTACGCAAATTTTGGGTGCAAGTAATGTTGTAAATACAGTTAAAAAAGAAGAAGACAAAGAAAATCAGTTAAAAGAGGAAGAATTGAAAAGAAAGGCTGATGAAATAAGGCAAAAATTGAGAGATGATATCATAAAGATAAGAAAGGAAAGTGAAAATAAATCTACTAAGGTAGAATCTGGTTATGGAAATAAAGATGGCGTAAGTAAAAGTTTACAAAATGTTGTTGAAAATATTAAAGATAAAAGTACATTGTCAGGTATAAATAGATGGGAAAAGGATGATCACAAATCATTGCTTGATGATGAGTTTCATCAAGAAAAACCAGTATTAGTAAGAGAAGGAGAACATATATTGGCACGCACTACTCCAGTGAAAGATGTTTTTGTTAATGAAGCAGGCTATAAAAATAAGATTGGTGATAATAAAAATTTTCAATTTGATAAACCTAAATTTACAAAAAATCTCGATGTAGATAGAGGTATAATAATAACAAATAATAAAATGTCTGGAGTAATACCTGAGATGCAACCGCTTAATACAAAACCATTATTACAAGATGTTAAACCACCAAAGGTAGAAAAGCAAAGTGTTGGACCAGTTGATGAGATGCTTAATTTTACATTGGAAGATTTTAGACGTTTGGGTACAAATGCTGAAGATTCAATATCAAAAGTCAAAGAGAAATTTGAGTATCTGCAAGAGGACTCATATTTGATGTTTATGGAAGGTGTGGAAGCATGGTATAATAGTCCTATATACAAACAATATCAAGATATAATTTCAAAATCATTAAAAAATAGAATACCTGTAGCTGAAGTTTTGTCTGGTTCTATGGCTGATTCTGATATGAAACTAGATGAATTTAAGGCAGTTTTAAAATTAAGTAAGACATTATATTAGCATGCAACAATTTACTGTTCCACAATTTATTGATGTAGAAGACAAGATTTTAGGTCCGGTTACTATTAGACAATTTATAATTATGCTAGTTGGATGCATAATAATATTTTTGGGATACAGATTTGGTGATTTGGGAACTTTCATACTTGTACTTGCAGTAGTTGGTTCTTTGAGTTTGTTGTTTGCTTTTGTAAAAGTAAATGGTCAGACATTTCATTATTTTTTGTTAAATATCATTCAAACTACTAGAAAGCCTAGTCTTAGGATATGGCATAAAAGTTATGAATCAAAAGAGCTAAATATGCTGAGAAAACTTGATTCTGATATTGAAGTAGTGCAGGCAGTAGTCAAAAAAGCTGTAAAGCGACAACATATAAGAGACCTTTCTTTGGTGGTTAATACAGGTGGATATTATAAAGCAGATGAATAATATGTCAGAAAAAAATAAAAAAAGAAAAAAACCAAAAGCTCCACCAACTCAAGCGCATCTTAATATAGCTGAAATCAAAGATGGGGTAGTCATATTGAAGGATGGAACCCTTCGAGTTATTTTGATGACATCAAGTATTAATTTTGCT
The DNA here is from genome assembly GCA_001782825.1 of Candidatus Magasanikbacteria bacterium RIFCSPHIGHO2_01_FULL_33_34. GTDB lineage: Bacteria > Patescibacteriota > Patescibacteriia > Magasanikbacterales > UBA922 > XYB1-40-15. Next base: position 21,154 of record MFPS01000006.1, on the reverse strand, counting down.
TTGAAATCTGAAGAAGAGCAAATAGCTTTGATTTCTTCGTATGTAACATTTTTAAATTCAATAGATTTTCCTTTACAAATTGTAGTTCAGTCTAGAAAAATGCAAATACAAAATTATATCGATCAATTGACTGCACAAGAAAATCAACAAACAAATGAACTCCTTAAGGTACAGATAGCTGATTACAAGTCATTTATAAAAGAGTATGTAGAGTTGGGGGATATAATGACAAAGAAGTTTTTTATTATTGTGACTTATGATCCACTATCCAATGCTAAAAAATCATTTTTTTCTAGATTTAAGGAAGTATTGAAGCCTGTAATTTCAGTAAAACTCAAAGAAGAATTATTTCAAAGAAGAAAAAAAGATATAGATTTACGCGTGGCAAATGTTTCATCAGGCTTACAATCTATGGGGCTTAATGTAATTCAGCTTGATACTCAAGCATTGATTGAACTTTATTATTCTACATATAATCCAGATATTGCTTTTTCAGAACCAGTAGGAGATATAAGTAAAATTCAAGTTGAAAGATAAGTCTAAAATATATTATGACAGCATTCAAACCTACAATTAGCCTAAAAAAAGAAAGTAAAAAAGAAAAAGTAAGTAAAATAAAGAAAAGAGATGTAAAGGATGAGCTTATTACTTTGGAAGAGGAAAGGGTATACCGCGAAGGCACAGTTACTATCAAGGATTTAATTGCACCTTCATCTTTTAAAGTTGATCCAAATTTTATTCAATTATCAGATATTTTTTTGCGGACAATTTTTGTTGTTTCTTATCCTAGATTTATTTCGGTTGGCTGGAGCGCGCCTATTTTGAATTTGAATGTAAGTATGGATATATCAATGTTTTTTTATCCAGTTCAATCATCAATAATTTTGAAACAATTGAAGAAAAAAGTAGGTACAATTGAGGCTCAGATTACAGCAGATACAGAAAAAGGCGCTCCTCGCGATCCGGTTCGTGAGACTGCTTTGCGGGATATTGAACAGCTTCGAGATAGTCTTACTCAAGGCACTGAACATTTTTTTCAGTTTGCTTTTTATGTTACTATTTATGCCAAGAGTGTTGAAGATTTGGATAGAATAACTGATGAAGTACAAAATATATTTGGTGGCAAATTGATTAATACAAAAAAAGTTTTGTTTCAAGCAGAACAAGGATTTAATTCTACATTACCACTGGCAATTGATGAAATATCCGTAGCATTCAATATGAATTCGTCCCCGATTGCATCTTCATTTCCATTTATTTCCTCAGAACTTAGCAGTGATAATGGAATATTGTATGGAATAAATAGGCATAATAATAGTTTGATATTGTTTGACAGGTTTTCTCTTCAAAATGCTAATATGGTGGTATTTGCTACATCTGGGGCTGGAAAATCTTATGCTGTAAAATTGGAAATTTTGCGCAGTCTTATGATGGGGACAGACGTGATTATCATTGACCCTGAAATGGAATATAGACAAATGTCAGATGCGGTTGGTGGATCATATATTAATATTTCATTAGCATCTGAAAGTAAAGTTAATCCATTTGATTTGCCACGTCCAGTTGGTTATGATGTTTCTACAGAAGATATTATTAGAAGCGCGGTTATTACCCTCAAAGGTTTAGTTAGAATTATGTTTGGCAATATGACTACTGAAGAAGATTCTATTATGGATAGAGCTCTTTTGGAAACTTTTGCCAAGAAAGATATTTCGTCAAGTAGTGATTTGGCAACAATTGAGCCTCCGATAATGCAGGATTTGTTAGATGTTTTGGAAGGTATGGAGGGGGCGGGGAATTTGGCAGTCTTGTTGCATAAATATACTGATGGTACTTTTTCTGGATTATTTAATTCACCAACAACTGTGCAGATGAATAATCAGTTGGTTATATTTAGTGTTCGTGATTTGGAAGATGAGTTGCGTCCGATGGCGATTTATACTTTGGTAAATTATATTTGGAATGTTGTTCGATCTGAAAGAAAGAAAAGAATATTGGTGATTGATGAGGCATGGTGGTTGATGACTCATGAAGATAGTGCTAAGTTTATTTATGCATTGGTCAAGAGGTGTAGAAAATATTATTTGGGAGTGACAACTATTACTCAGGATGTAAATGATTTTTTGCGTTCACCTTATGGACAATCTATTGTAACAAATTCAGCTCTACAATTATTACTTCGACAGTCGCCAGCATCAATAGATATGATACAAAAAGTATTTATGTTGACAGAGGGTGAGAAGTTCTTGTTGCTGGAAAGTGCCTTGGGTGAAGGAATATTTTTTGCTGGACTTAAGCATGCGGCTATCAGAGTTGTCGCATCTTATACTGAAGATCAATTAATCACTTCTGATCCTAAACAGCTTTTGGATATTGAAAAAGCCAAAAAACAATTTGAAAAAGAGGCTGCGGAGCAGAAATAATAAAAAAATTATATGATGACACTTAGAAAAAAAATATTCGTATTTTCTGGTTTAATTGCCGGGATTATTATAGTAATATTTTTATTATTATTTTTTTTGAAAGATAAGCCTGAAGTAATTGACTCAAATAATAATATAATTGATCAAAAAGATAATACTTTTCCTGTCGTTGGCAAAAATGGAGAAGCATTTCAAGATATTGATACAGGAATATTCTATAACACCAATGTTAATTTGTTGGCCGATGGCGTACCAAAACAAGATGTAACCGAGCAATATTTGAGGCAATTGGCCAGTATTTTTACTGAAAGATTTAATAGTTATTCAAATCAAAATGATAATACTCATATACAAGATGCGTTGGATATGTCTACTGACAAAATGGAACAATGGATAAATACTCAAATAATTCCACAATCACGGGATTATGAGGGGGTTATTACTGAAGTTTTTTCAACTGAAATGGAAAGATTGTTTGATATCAGGGCGGTTATCAAAGTGCAGGCAAAAGTGACCAAGAAAAAACGAGGGAGTGAAGAAATAGAATACAAAACAGGTCATGTTGATCTGGTTGAGGTAGTAGAAAATCAGTGGTTGGTGGATAAATTTGTATGGGATTAATAAAAATAGCGAACGAAAGTTCGTTATTTAATTTATGTTGATTTTAAAAGAAATTAAAAAAGTTGCAAAGGATTATTTATTCCCAATTTTTTGTTTGGGATGTGGTGTTGAGGGGTGTTGGGTTTGTGAGAGTTGCAAAAATAGGTTTGAAGTAGTAGATTCTACTGAATTTTTTGACAAAAAAATGTCTAATATAAAAGTTTTATTTTCAGCATTACAATATTATGAAGAATCATTATTGGGTAAAGCATTTAAAATTTTTAAATATGAATTTAGCGAAGAAGTTTTTGGTTTGTTTGAGTCAATTATTTTAAAATATTTTGAGATAAGATTAGAGTATTTTAAAAATATTGATTTTATAATTCCAGTACCTTTGCATCCACGCAAATATGCAGAAAGAGGTTTCAATCAGTCAGAAATGATAGCTCAAGTTGTGGGCAAAATATTAAATAAAGCAGTTTTAAATGATGCAATATATAGAATCAGATATACCAAAAATCAAGCACGTTTGAATAAATCTGAAAGAGAAGATAATATAAAAAATGCATTTGAGTTAAATAAAAAATATTATTTTTCAAATAAGGTTGTATTATTGATTGATGACGTGTATACAACCGGCGCTACGATTCATGAATGTTCTCAATTATTTGAAAATAAAAAAGTAAAAGGTATTTATGCTTTTACATTGTTTAGGGGTAGGTAAATGTATATTTTGGCGGAAGGGGTGGGATTCGAACCCACGGAACCCTTTCAGGCTCAACGGTTTTCAAGACCGTCGCATTCGACCGCTCTGCCACCCTTCCATTGATCTTTAACATAATATCCTATATTTTATTGATTGTCAATATATAAATTTGCTAGTGATATTTTTTAATGCTATAGTAATTAATAGGACAACAATTTACTTTTATAGGAGGAAAACGTGAAATTTTTATGTGTTTTTTATGTTCTTTTTATTGGCTGTATTTCTACTCAAGGCAAGATGACAACTTTTTTGGATTATTTGCCAGGTGGTGGCGAGGTTTCTATTCAGGATAAAAATACTCCTGATGTAAAAAATAAAAAAGAAGAAAAAAAGCATTTGCAAAAATATACTATGGGTAGCGGACATGACATAACTGTTGCCAGATCACGTAGCTATATACTCAATGGCGAAAGAAAAGGTAAGCGTTATACAGGTTTGAGGCTTACTATTACCAATCCAAATAAGTTTTTTCGTTTTGGTTTGTCAGCTTTGCTGTCAGGTACCAGAACGATTTATTCTAGTGAAAATATTGTTAATGAACTTACAATGGGATTGGCTGAGGTTATCTCAATCAAGAAGGAAAAGTTTTTTATTTTCATACCAAGTCTGTCAGCGCCGTTAATTCGTTATGATGTAGACTTGAACTTTGGTTCGAGATTGGTACTCAATACAAACATTGAACTTAGAACGGGTATGGCTTATGAATGGAGAATTATTTATACTCATAATGTTCATGATCTTTATGTGTTGGGGACGGAATTGGCAACTGTTTATTTGCCTAATGATGTTAGTAATGAGACATATCCAGGTAGCATTAGTACACTTGATATTAATATTGAACCAGTACATTTTGAAACAGATTTATTCTATAGTAAAAATGAAATTCGTTTGTCATTTGGTATTGGAGTAATATGGTAAGTAAAATTTGTTGTTTCACAAGAAGCCCCGTTCTAGGGCTTCTTTATATTAGATATTAAATTATGATTAATTATTTATATTTAAGAAAGTAGAACACCACCATCAACTACAATCTGTGAACCTGTCATATAACTTGAAAGGTCAGAAGCAAGAAATAGGGCAACTTTTCCAATGTCATCTGGTTCGCCCATACGTTTCATTGGGATTTTGTTCAAGAATTTTTTAAGGATGACTTTCATTTCTGGAGTTGTTGGTTTGCCAGCCCCTGTACCTGGTGTACTAATACCGCCAGGTGCTATGGCATTGATTTGTATATTGTTTGATGCAAATTCTAGAGCTGTATTTTTGGTGAAACCCCATAGCCCGTGTTTGGAAGCATCATATGCAGCTAGTCCTACAGATGAAGGATGTAAGGCATCAATTGATGTAATATTAATTATTTTGCCACCATTGCCTTGTTTAATCATTATTTCAGTAACTGCTTTGGTAAACATAAAAACACTTTTTAGGTTGGCTGCCATGATTTTTTCAAAATCACTTAGTAGCATTTGTTTGATAGGTGTGATTGGATAAATACCGGCATTATTTACCAATATATTGATATCGCCATAAGTTTTTATAGTAAATTCAACTGTTTGTTTTACATTTTTTTCATTTGCAGCATCAGTTTTTACAAAGACTGCTTTCCAGCCATTGTCATTTAATTTTTTTGCAGCGTTTTTTCCTACTTCATTATTGATATCGGCAATCACTACATTAGCTCCAGCTTCGGCTAGACGATAGGCAATGCCAAAACCTATACCCATTGCGCCACCAGTTACAATAGCGGTTTTGTTGTTAAGATTGATGAGTTGAGAGATAGAAGGTAAATTCATATTTAATGATTAAATATATATACTAAATATATCATTTTTGCATACTTAAATCAATTAAATATTATAACTTGACAAATTGTATAAAATATAATATTATATTTTATCTACTTTTGGTAGATGAAATCACAACAAAAAGAAAGCAAGGGGAAAAACATGGTAGACACAGAGATATTTAAATTATCTATTGGGTGTAATGAGACTGGTGATGTGCGTGTGTATGAAGCGATCATTTTGAAAGATACAGGAGCTCAATTTGGTGATATAGTTGGTAGAATTGAAAGAATGCGTGCAAATGTGGGAGAGGATCATTTGCGTCATGTAACGAGTTATCATCAACAAGTATTAAGTAAATTTCCTGATGGGGTTTTTCTATTTACTGATTGTCATCTACCTGGTGGTGGTCCGGCTACTGTGGCGTGCCTGACGTATCATAAGGAAGGTGGGCTAGAACATTTTTTTCGTAGAATGGAAGATGAGTTATTACATGATTACGCTATAGCTTTGCGCCCTTGCAAAGAGGAGTGAGGGACTTGAATATGCTTTAACTTTGTGGTTTCCGCCTCTCATTAATACATAGCTTGACTATGTGTTGTGGGAGGTTTTGTTTTTTTGGAATCTTTTCAATTTCGCAAAAAGTACAATTTGGCGGAGAGGGAGGGATTCGAACCCTCGGTACCTTGCGGTACACAGCTTTAGCAAAGCTGTACGATAGGCCACTCTGACACCTCTCCAGGTGTTGGCTTTTAAATGCCAAAGACTAGAATATTTTCGCTTAAAATAAGGATTTAGTCAATTATTTTGTGCTGCTCCGGAGTCCAAGCTGGAGCGTTGACTATAGAGAGCAATAATTGTTTGCCTTCAACCCAATAAATCTCTCCCTTTTCAAAAAAGTATAAATCACCAGGGTTTATAACAAAATCGCCTTTGTCCGAATGGACTTTGCCAGATCCGGAAATAACATAATATACTTCTTCGCATTTTGTATTGCTTGCTTTTTGTTCTTGTGGATAGCGACCGTTAATAAACGAAGTTGCAAAACTAAAATTTTTGCTGGGATATTCATACTCCCAAACAGCACAATCTGGGGAGGCTTGTTTTTTTCTTGCTTCTGATTTTTTGATTAACATACATTGTTGGTTGCCTGCCTTCGCTAAAGCTTCGGCGGGTGAGAGCGGAGAGATAGAGATTCGAACTCTAGAGGCCCTTGCGAGCCCGGCAGTTTAGTAAACTGCTGCCTTAAACCACTCGGCCATCTCTCCATGAAATTCATGATGCATGATATACACAGCATGATGCAACTATTTTATGTAATTGGTAGTTAAAATAGGGTGTATTTATAGACAGATATTACTATATTTTTCGTTGAAAGTCAATATATAAAGATAAATGTTTATATGTTTGAATATTTATGGTATTATATATAAATAAAAGTAGAAAAATATGTATAATCAAGATAAAAAAGATGGGGATGTATTTGAGATGATTTTGAAGTCCGCAGGAGGGGATTATGTTTTTGATCCCAAAAATATTTCCAAAGACAGACCAATGTTTGCGTCAGCCGTGTTATCAGAAAAGTCTACTATAGATGATTGGCATGAAGATCACCAAGAAGGTCAACTGGCGATTGATGTCATCAATAATGACAAAAATATTGTAGTATTATCAACCATGGCTGGGGCCAATGCCTCTAGGATTGAAGTTTATGTTCACAATGATTTGCTTACTATAAAAGGCGAACGAGTTATGCCAAAAGATGAAATTGGGGACGGTAATTTTATTCATCAAGAATGTTTTTGGGGTAAATTTTCTAGAACAGTAGTTTTGCCAGTAGATGTAAAAGGGGATAGTGCCAAAGCAAAATATGAAAATGGAATTTTATCTATTTTAATCCCAAAGAAAAAAATGGATTCAAAGATTAAAATAAAAGTGGTGGAGAATTAACATACAAACATTTAAACATATAAACATACAAACATGTGTCATCCCAAACCCGATTATAGATCCGATGGTGGTATAATAGATCCTCATGACTTAGTCTAGGGAATGTACCACAGAATGGTCGGAAATGTTTATATGTTTTCATGTTTAAATGTTAATTATGGCTGATTTGTTTGATAAAAAATTTATGAAAGAGCGGGCGGTATTTAAATGGCATCGTGTTTTTATATTTTTGGGAGTAGTGCTTTTATTGTTTGGTTTTTTGTTGGCAGTTATTTTGATACAAGCAAAAGATTATAACAATAAAGTTGCTCCTGGATTGCATATTGGCAATGTTTCTGTTGGTGGTATGACTGAGAGTCAGCTTAAAAATTTTTTGCATTCAATGAGTGACAAATTATTAAGCGAAGGTTTTCATTTTACTTTTAATTTTAGTGGTCAGCAAAAAGAATTTTTGTTACAACCAGTTATTGTTACAGAAGACAATGCTATTGAGTTTATGTATATTGATATTGATAGTGAGGTAGAAAGAATAATGAATTATAAAAAAGACAATGGATTGTTATTGCGGTCAATTGATTTTGTAAAAATGCGTTTTTCTAAACCGTCTATCAAACTTAAAAATATAATTATAGACAAGGATAAACTTATTTATGAAATATCAGAAAAGTTAGCCCAATATGAAGTAATGCCAATGGATGCTTCTGTAAAAATAAATAATTTAAATCCATTGGATTATGAAGTAACTAGCTCATCAGTTGGAAATGTATATTTGTATGAAGAAACAGTTGCAAAGTTGAAGTTTGCATGGTCAGTATTGGAAGTACCTTATGTAAATATAAATAATAAAGAAGTTTTGCCGACAGTTTTAGAAAATGATGTCAATAATATAACCAATAGACTTGAAAGTGTGTTTGATAATGGTAATATTTCTATTACATACAAAAATCCAGAAACTAAAGTAGCCTATGATTGGTTGATAGATATTGGTAAAATTTCTGATTGGCTTGAAGTACACAATGTATCAGAAAAAAACTTGGCTTTTGGATTGAATAAAAAATTAGTGGTTGATTATTTAGAAACATTGGTTTCACCAAAAATTAATATAGATGCCAGAGATGCTAAGTTTCAAGTAGATGATGATGGTAAGGTAGTGGAATTTCAAGGATCTCGCGCAGGAGTTGAATTGGATATTGATAAGACCTATGAGGCAATTAATCAAGCGATAATTGATAGGAGTGTTCATAATGAAGGTATAGCTAAAATTGTCCAAGTGATAACTAAAAAAAGTGAGCCAAATGTAAATACTGGTGAGGCAAATAATCTAGGTATTACAGAAATTTTGGGAGTGGGCATTTCAGATTTTTCAGGTAGTCCACAAAATAGAATAAAAAATATAAAAAATGGTGTAGACAAGTTGAATGGGATATTGTTGAAACCAAATGAAGAGTTTTCTGCAATTAAATATACAAAACCATATACAATAGAAGGCGGTTATTTTCCAGAATTAGTTATTAAGGGGGACGAGATTAAGCCAGAGATTGGTGGTGGTTTGTGTCAAATAGGAACTACATTGTTTAGAATGGCGATGAATTCTGCTATGCCTATTGTAGAGAGAAGAAATCATTCTTTGGTAGTTAATTATTATAATGATTTACAAAATGGTTTGCCGGGTACTGATGCGACGCTTTATGATCCAGCGCCTGATTTTAGATTTAAAAATGATACTGGCAATCATATATTGATCCAGACTTATATGGATTTGGAAGAACAAAAATTATACTTTACTTTGTGGGGAACAAGTGATGGTCGGAGTGGTTATTATGAGTCTCCAGTGGTAGAAAAGTGGATACCAACTGGACCAACTCAATATATTGAAACAACCAGTTTGCCTGTAGGTACGGAAAAATGTCAGCATGCGTTTAAGGGTGCAGAAGCAAGTTTCAAGTATGTTAGAAAATTATCAAGTGGAGAAGTAGAAGAAACAGTTTTTGAGAGTTATTATAGACCTTTGCCAGAGATTTGTTTGGTAGGAGTTGAAGAAAAGATTGAAAATTGTTTTGATGAAAGTGGTTTGCCTTTGGCAGAGTGTCCTTTGGAAGATGATGGGGATGGAAACTCACTTATAATTGTAGAATAAAGACATTACAAAATAACTTTATTATAAAAATGGCTAATTTTAGCCTATTTTTTATTTTTTTCCACAGGGTGCTATTGACAAGTTGAATTTTTTATGGTATATTCATTTGTCGTGTTGAGTAATTAACTCGATTCTGTCTGGTAGACACGGATATTCAAGGAGTTGCCCCCCACAACTAACCTTATGTCCGTGTCTTACCAGACACCTTTTTAAAACTATATAATTTGGATTTAGAGAAATATTTGTTTAATGGTTTCTATCATAAAATAAGTATTTCTCTGTATCCACTACCCAACCATAAGGTTGGATTTACGAGGATATAGAACGTTGAATATTTTGAAAAAATAAATAACGTTCTGTATCCACGACAAGCATGGGGGTGCGTTATAGGGTTGCACAGGCTACGGCTCGTCTATTCCTACGACTCACCTTCTTGGGTACAGCATTTTAGAAGAACATTCCTATAAAAATTTTAAAAGACCTTCGACTTAGTCGAGGGTCTTTGATTTTATTTGCTTAATCTGCCTATTCTGCTTACTCTGCTATTTAATCACTTTATCTACCAATCCATATTTTACCGCTTCTTCGGCTGTCATAAAGTTATCGCGATCAGAATCTTTTTCTATGGTTTTTATATCTTGTCCAGTATGGTTTGCTAAAATAGAATTAAGTTTGTCTTTCATTTTTAGTATTCGTTCGGCATGGATTTTTATGTCGGAAGCTTGGCCTTCAGTTCCGCCCATTACTTGGTGAATCATTACTTCACTATTTGGTAGACAAAATCTTTTGCCTTTTTCACCGGCAGTCAAAAGGACTGAAGCCATACTGGCGGCCATGCCAATACATATAGTTGATACATTTGGTTTTATATATTGCATGGTGTCATATATGGCCATACCAGAAGTGACTGAACCTCCAGGTGAATTGATATATAATTTTATATCTTTGTCTGGATCTTGATTTTCCAAAAACAAGAATTGAGCAATGACAGTATTGGCAACAGCGTCGTCAATGGCGCTACCAAGAAAAATAATTCTATCTTTGAGTAAACGAGAATATATATCATACGCTCTTTCACCATAACTGGTTTTTTCAATAACAGTAGGGATAAGGTATTGGTTTTTTATTTCTGTTGTTTGCATAATATTTTATTGTTAGTTATAAGTTATACTGATATTGTTTATATTTTCAATCATGATCGCATTAGTTTTAATTATTTGTTTTTACTCATTCTCGCTTTGGCTCCGAGGGTGATGTCTGTTGGGACATCAAATCCGTAAAAACAAATAATTAAAACTAATGCTTGATTATAAATAATACTATTAATTATTACATATTAATTTTATTTTAGCAGTAAGATACCAGTTTGTAAAGATATTTTTTAGTTGAGATTTTTATTTTTTATGAGTTCAAATACAGTTCTGGCAGCCTCTTTGAGCGGTCCGTCGATGGTAAAGCCAGCGGCTTTTTTGTGGCCACCTCCGCCAAGTTCTTTGGCTATAGCTGATACATCAACATTGTCTTTGGTGGTTCGGAAACTTCCTTTTATTTTGTTGTCGGGCAGTTCTTTGAATAGTAGACATACTTCACCATCGTTTAGATTGTTCAAAAAATTTGAAATCCCATCAGAAATTGATTCAGATACGCCATAAGTATCTAAATCTTCTTGGGTTAGATAAGTGTAGACTAGATCAATTTCTTGATGTTTTTTTAGTCTGGATAATACAATTCCCCACAATTTCAAAACATTGATTGTTTTATTTTTGAATATTATATCTTTGATTAAGGCAAAATCACCACCTAGTGAGATTAGTTTTGATGTGATTTGTAGAGATGATAGAGATGTTGCGCCATTGGTATAAAAGTCTGTATCTGTTACTAGGCCAGCTAGGAGAGAGGTAGCCATTTTGTTGTCAATTTCAATATCATTGTGTTTGAAAAAGTTATACAAAGTTTCTGCAGTTGAACTACTGCTGGTAATGACCATGTTTAAATGCCCATAATTTTCATTGGTTGCGTGATGGTCAATATTTATGATATAAACTTGTTTTGGTAATTTTGCTATATATTTATCAATTCCTGCATAGTGTAGATCTCCTGAATCAAATACTATAACCACATCTATATTGGGATTTTGCCAAATTGATTGGTCGGAGCTAATACTATCTACATGGTGCAGGTCTCTAAAGTTTTGGGGTACATCTGTCACACAAAAAGCTGTATGTGGTTTGTCTATTTTATGTAAATATTGTTTGAAAGCTGTAAGACTACCAAGAGCATCACCATCTGGATTTTGGTGAGGGATTAATAGTATATGTTTTGCATCAATAATTTTATTGTGGATTTGTTTTGATATTCTGTACATACATCGACACTATTCATAATTCACGAGACACGTAACACGATTCAATGAATATTAATTAATAATTATCTTTTTATTTTAATTTCTTTTAATGAGGGATATAGCATTATATATGCTAAACGCAGAATTGTCAAGGTTAGTTGGTTCGTGTTATAATTCATTACATTATGCTATAAATGAATCATGATGCGTGTCTCATGAATCATGTTTAAGGTTATGTATTTGAAATCTCTTGAAATTAATGGATTTAAGTCTTTTTCTAATAAGACTGTTTTGAATTTTGCACCATCAAAAGATGGCTATTGTAGTATTACAGGGATTGTTGGGCCAAATGGTAGTGGAAAGTCCAATGTAGCTGATGCTGTTAGGTGGGTTTTGGGCGAACAAAGTATGAAATTGTTGCGGGCCAAAAAGAGTGATGATATTATTTTTGGAGGTTCAGAATCAAAAGGAAAAATGAGTATGGCGAGTGTAACCATGATTATTGATAATCAGGATGGTAAATTGCCGATTGGGTATGATGAATTAGTGATCACAAGGCGATCATACAGAACAGGTGATAATGAATATTTGATCAATGGTCACAAAGTAAGATTGCTTGATTTGCAATTGTTACTTGCAAAAGCTCAATTTGGCCAAGGTTCATATAGTGTTATCGGTCAGGGTATGATTGATAAAATGCTTTTGCAAACTCCATCTGAACGCAAAGATTTTTTTGATGAAGCTTTTGGAATAAAAGAATTTCAGATTAAACGCCATCAGTCTGTTCTAAAATTAAAACATACTTATGATAATATGGAACAGGCAGAAGCTTTGTTGAATGAAGTTTCTCCACGATTAAAAAGTTTGTCTCGTCAAGTAAAAAAATTGGAAGAAAGACAAGAAGTAGAGATAGAACTGCGTGAATTACAAGAAGCATATTATTTGACTCTTTGGAATAATAATGAAGAACAATTACAAATTCTTAAAAAAGAATTGCTTATTATAGAAAATGATTATAATGACAATTTCAAAAGATTAAATTTAATTCAGCTTGAGCTTAGTAATTTGGCAAAAGAATCTTCTCGTGAGGATGAATATAAGAAATTACAAACTGAATATCAAGCTATTTTGCAAAAGAAAAATAATTTGGAAAAAGAAAAAGCTACACTTTCTGGTAGGATTCAAGTTGAATATAATAAAGAGGGGATGCATAATGTTGGTTGGATTGAAAATAAAGTAACAATGTTAAAAAGTGAACAGGATAAGTTGCAAAATGAAATTCAAAATATTTATAATCAAATTTTGAATTTGGGAGAAATTCAGTCCAAAAATAGAAATAATTTGGAGCAATATACCATTGAAAGAGCGGAACTCAAAAGTCGCCTTAGTTCTTTGGAAACTCAGTTTACACAAACTAGAAGTGAACAAAATTTTTTTGTGGCGACTGGACTCAAATCAATTCAGGCTGTGCTTGATAATAAACAAAAGTTTGGGAAGATTTTTGGCGCTTTGGCTCAATTGGGTGAGGTAAAAGAAAAATATCAAATTGCGCTTGATACTGCAGCTGGGAGTCATTTGTCTTCATTGGTTGTGGCGGATGATTTGGTGGCAGAAGAGTGTATAAAATTTTTGCGTTCAGAGCATTTGGGTGTGGCCACTTTTTTGCCGGTCAATAGAATTAAGCCTAGATTTTTGCCAAGCAATATTGAAAGTATGCTCAATATGGAGGGTGTGCATGGGTTAGCCATCAATCTGATAAACTTTTCTGCTACATTATCCAATATTTTTTCATATGTTTTGGGTAGTACTTTAGTAGTAGAAAATATTGATATTGCTCGTAAAGTGGGTATTGGCAAAATTCGCATGGTAACCCTTGAGGGGGATATTTTGGATGTGGGTGGAAGTATGAAGGGTGGATATAGAAGACATAAAGCTGGTGGTTTAAGTTTTGTAGGCAATCAGGCTTTGGGTAGTATAAGTAATTCAATTGAAGATCAAACTGAATTGATAATGGAAATAAAAACAAAACTTGATAAAGTAGAGATTGAATATGAAAAAGTAAATAATGATTTTATCAGTAATAGAGCCGAAATAGAAATGGAAGAAAAAAAGAAAGCATATTTATTAAATCAAAAAATTGAAAAAAATCAGGAAATTGCTGGACTTGAACAAGAGTTAAAATTGCATACAATGAGTAAAGAAGAATATGGTAGTACTCTTGATACTATAAAATTAGAAAAACATGAAGTTGATAAATCTATAGTATTGTTGGATGAAGATATCAAAGGTGTTGAAGCAAAAATAAGATCTTTTCATCAAGATGAAGAAAAAAAGAAAAAACGTATTTTTGAATTGCAAGATATTATGCAGAATTTTCAGGAGAAATTGAATATAATTGTAGGTCAAAAAAATGAAAAACAAATTTTGATTGCCAAACTTGATACCAGACAAGAAGATTTGTCTAATGAGGTTTATCAAGAACTGCATTCATCAGTTGAATCTATTTTGTCAAAAGGTGGTATGTCTATTGCAACAGATAATATTGAAGATTGTGTTACAAAAATTCAAAAATTAAAGTACAAGCTTACATTGGTTGGTGGTATTGATGAAGAAGTGGTAGTAGAGTATGAGGAAGCCAAAAGAAGACATGAAGATTTGACAGTACAATTGGATGATTTGAGTAAAGCTTATGATGACCTTAGTAAATTGGTTGAAGAATTAGATAATTTGATGAAAGTGCGTCGAGACAAGTCTTTCAAAAAAATCAAAAAAGAATTTCAGAGATATTTTAAAATGCTTTTTGATGGAGGAGAGGCTGATTTGGTAGAGATTATGGGTGTTGAAGATGAAAATGAAGCGTCAGTTGAGGAAGGTGAAATTTTGGAGGAAGATAAAATTAAAAAACGAAGAAAGAAAATATTGCAAGGTATGGAGGTAATTGCTTGTCCACCGGGTAAAAAAATAAAAGATATACAAGCTTTGTCTGGTGGTGAGAGAACTCTTACTTCTATTGCGCTTATTTGTGCTATTTTGCATGTTAATCCACCACCTTTTTCTATACTTGATGAAGTAGAAGCTGCTCTTGATGAAGCTAATACATTGAGGTTCAATAAAATTTTGAAAGAATTGTCAGAACATTCACAATTTATATTGATTACTCACAATCGTGCAACTATGCATGCGGCTAGCGCTTTGTATGGCGTTACTATGGGAGGTGACGGAGTGAGCCATCTTTTGAGTGTAAAAGTAAATGAAAGTTCACTAGATGAAAAAAGTCAATAAATATTTAGTATTATATATTTTATTATTGTAGATAGTATTTTTTAATATATATCTTTTAAAATTTTGTCTATATAAACATAGATAAGTATTAATTTTTCTGTTATAATTAAGATATATTAGAATATTGTAAAATGGAAATAACACCAATTATTACGACAAAAGATGTCGGTGTAACATACCTTCCAGGAAAGAGTAATGAAGTAAAGGCTTTAATAGGCGCTTCTATAGAAATATTTCCTGGAGAGTTAGTTATTTTTTTTGGACCTTCTGGTTGTGGAAAGTCTACTTTGTTATATTCAATTGCAGGTTTAGATAGAAATGCCACTGGTAGTATTAAAGTTTTTGGTAAAGAGATTGTTAATGCAAACGATAGAAATTTAGAACATCATCATCAAAAAACAATTGGTATGATATTCCAAGCTTTTTATTTGATAAATTCTTTGACTATCATACAAAATGTAATGTTGCCACAGATAGCCATCAATCAGACTTTGAAATCTAGAAAGAAAAAAGCAATGGAACTAATGACATATTTTGGTGTTGGCGATCAGGCTGATAAATTACCAACAGAATTGTCAGGTGGACAACAGCAGAGAGTGGCTATTTGTCGTTCTTTGGTCAATGATCCAGATATTATTTTGGCTGATGAGCCAGTAGGAAATTTGGATTCAAAGTCGGCTCAAGATACTTTGTCATTGATTCAAAAGTTAAATATAATGGAAAAGAAAACTATTATTTTGGTAACTCATGACCCGTCTCATTTGGCGATTGCCAATCGAGTATTTTATATGAAGGATGGTAAAGTAACAGACATGAAAGTCAATGCACATCCAAAAGTGATTGATCCAAGTAGTTTGCCACCAGCAAAACGCAGAGAGCTCCACTTGAAAGAAGCTGGTGAAAAAGAAGAAGAAAAAAGAAAAGAAGAAGAAAAAGGCAAAAGCGATTTAGAATTACTTGCCAAAGCTTATACCAAGCAGGGACCGATTAGTGGTTTGTTATTAGAATATAAGGCAAAACAAGTGGTGATTGAGTCATTGACTGGCCTCAGTACAGAAGAACTGGAGAGAATAGAAGATAATGTAAAATTATTAATTGTAAATGGTGTTGAAGATCATGATAGTTTGTTGTCTTTGCTTGATAGTGATGAAAATGTTGGTGGGATTGGCATGGATAAAAAATCATCAATTAAACTTGTAAATAAAATAAAAGATGTAGTAAAAGAAATGAGATTTATTGCTTATCCTAAACAAAATAATATAACAGAGATAGACAAATTAACAAATCAAATACGTTATTATTTGCTTGATAATAATAATATCAAAATAACCAATAGTGAAGCGGTTGATGTAATAAATAGAGTAATAAAAGAAAGGATTTATGGTTATACTGATATGAAAGGTGTGAGGGCGGTTTTGAGTAGTAATACTGATAATGGCGGTGTAGCTTTGAATAAAAAGGATGCAAGAAAGTTTGCAAAACTTTTAGAATTAATAATGTTGGGTAGATATAGTCGAAAAAATTATCCAAAAATACGTGAGATAACTGTCAAGGTAAAAGAAGTTCAGTCAATTAAAAAATAAAAGAATTAATTTTTCATTTATTTATGAGACTAATAGATGCATTATCACTTTCAACTAGAATGTTTAGGACAAGACCAATGAGAACATTGCTCACTATTTTGGGTGTTGGAGTTGGTATTGGTACAGTATTGTTTTTAGTTTCATTGGGTTATGGTTTGCAAAATGCAATCTTGAATCGTATTACTACGGCTGATTCATTGCTTGCGTTGGATGTGAATCCTGGGACTTCTGATTTGATAAAGTTAGATAATGAAAGTTTGCAAAAAATAGCTCAAATTGAACATGTAGAAGAAGTCAGTCCAGTTATTACTGCTTCTGCTCAAATTTCTTCCAATGATTTAACTGGAGATGGAATAATGTATGCGGTAAATCCATCTTTTTTTAGATTGAGTGGTATTGAGACAATACATGGGGATTTTTTTGTGAATGAAAAAGATTTGATTATTTCAACTGCAGCAGCACAATTGCTTAATCTAGAGATTGAAACAAGTATTGGCAAAGAGATTAAAGTAACTTTTTTTATTCCTAGTTTGAATGAAGAAGGAGTTGAGGAAATAGAAATATTTGAAGATATAGAACCTTATAAAATAGTTGGGGTTGTACAAAATGATACAGAAAGTTTGGTATATATTCCAACTGTAAATGTGAGTGGTGTGGGGATTGATTCATATTTGGAAACAAAAGTTAAAATTTCTGATAGTCTATATATGGATGATGTTCGCAATAGTATTATAGAAATGGGTTTTTTTGTTTCTGCTTTGCGAGATACTATTGATCAAGTGAAAAAGATTTTTAAGACTATTCAGATTGTTTTAGGATTGTTTGGTATGGTGGCCTTAACTGTATCAGCTATTGGAATGTTTAACACTATGACTGTTATGTTATTAGAGAGAACTAATGAGATTGGTATTATGCGTTCAATTGGAGTATCAAAGAGAGATATAAAAAAATTATTTTTGTTTGAATCAATGTTAATGGGTTTTTTGGGTGGTGTTGGTGGAGTTATCTTGGGTTATTTGGGTGGTGAAATAGCCAATTTTGTAATGAATATTTTGGCAAAGAATTTTGGCGGACAAGCACTTGATTTGTTTGAACGGCCATTATGGTTTTTGGCATTAATTTTGATTATGTCAACTGTGATTGGATTTTTGACGGGAGTATTTCCTGCCAGAAGAGCAGCTGGACTCAATCCATTGGATGCTCTCAAGTATAAGTAAAAAGTATATAAATAGTAGTTTTTTTAAGCATTTTTCAAAGCTTAATGTTTATCCACATTATGTTTATTATGATCACTTGACAGCTATATATATTTAATGTAAAATGGCCACACGTCTATTAATTTGAATTTTAACCTTGGGAAACCTTGGCCATGTCCCCGCACTGCTTGGACCTCTGGGATTTAGAAACAATTAACAAAAAAATAATGTTTCAGATAATAAAAAATCCCCAATAATCAAGCAGTTACAAATAACTTTTGTTGTAACCGCTTTGCGCGGTTTTTTTGATGGAAATTTGTACTCACAGTTTTCTAAAAATATATTTTAGAAAGTTGTGAGGATGAATTGTACAAAGAGAATGAAACGATTTGATCATTACAATTTACTAAACCAATTAAACAAACAAAGTAAGCAAAGAAATCAATCTTAAGCACAAAACAATTTTGTGTTTTCGTAGTGCGCAATACAAGAGCGTACGGTGGATGCCTTGATACTATTGAACGATGAAGGACGTAGCAATCTGCGATAAGCTTCGGTTAGGTGATAAGCAACCTTTGACCCGGAGATTTCCGAATGGGGGAACCCAATTCCGGTAATGCGGAATTATTTCTATGATTAACGTCATAGAGAAGAAGACCTGGTGAAGTGAAACATCTCAGTAACCAGAGGAAAAGAAAACGAATTATTACTGATTTTCATTCATTGATCACACTTCGGTGTGGTCCGTGAACTGAAGATCCGTAATGTGATTCCCTAAGTAGTGGCGAGCGAAAGGGGAACAGTCTAAACTTATACAGTGTTGTATTATTTTATTTTTATATCTTCGGATATTTTAGTGAGTAATACTTAAAGGACAGGCCGTTGCTGTGTAGGTGTTGTAAGATACAACGTTCGGATACCTGTTATGCCGGATATATATATTTTTTATAGTTAAATATTCCTGGAAAGGAAAACCAAAGAAGGTGATAGTCCTGTAGACGAAATAATTTAAATATATGTATAGTTGTATTCTTGAGTACGGCGGAACACGTGAAATTCCGTCGGAACCCAGGCCGACTATGGTCTAAGACTAAATATCAATAGTAATCGATAGTGAACAAGTACCATGAGGGAAAGGTGAAAAGTAGCCCGGAGAGGGCGATGAAATAGTTTCTGAAACCGTATGCTTACAATGAGCCGGAGCACTTTTTAGTGTGACGGTATTCCTATTGAAGAATGAGCCTGCGAGTTATTTTACGTGGCAAGGTTAAGACCCTCTGGGTAATAGCCATAGGGAAACCAAGTCTGAATAGGGCGTTAAGTCTCGTAAAATAGACCCGAAACCGAGTGAGCAATCCATGACCAGGATGAAGGTTATCGAAAGATGACTGGAGGTCCGAACACACGCGCCGTGCAACACGCGGTGATGAGTTGTGGATAGCGGAGAAATTCTAATCGAACTCGGTAATAGCTGGTTCTCCTCGAAATAGCTTTAGGGCTAGCTGTATGTGTTCCCGTTGGGGGTAGAGCACTGGATGAGAGTTGGGCGGTTCGCCGTACCATTTTCAATCAAACTCCGAATACCAACGATTAAAAACATGCAAGTCAGACCATGGGGGCTAAGCTCCATAGGTCAAAAGGGAAACAGCCCAGACCGCCAATTAAGGTCCCTAAATTATCACTAAGTGTAAAACGTGGTGAAGATTCTTATACAACCAGGAGGTTGGCTTAGAAGCAGCCATCCTTTAAAGATAGCGTAATAGCTCACTGGTCAAGAGTTTTCGCGCGGAAAATGTATCGGGGCTAAGTGATATACCGAAATTGCGGATTGCAGTAAGAAACTTTAATTTTTAGTCAAAAAAATTTGAATGACTGGAAATTAGAATTTCTTACTGCAGTGGTAGAGGAGCATTCCTATTGCAGTGAAGTCGTACCCGCGAGGGGCGGTGGAGCGATGGGAAGAGAGAATGCAGGCACAAGTAGCAAAAATGCTGGTGAAAGTCCAGCACGCCGAAAACCTAAGGTTTCCAGGGCCACGTGAATCGTCCCTGGGTTAGTCGATCCTAAGGCCAGCCTATCGAAAGGTAGGGTAACCGATGGATGAGCAGGTTAATATTCCTGCACTTAGTATAGTTTGTTATTATATGTGCATTTCAAAGTTATGAGCGTTGTATGGCTACACGTTTCGCAAGATAAAGACTGCGGCTACGGCCAAAGCCAATTCATATTTGAGAGGTGCCTAGAAAAGTATAATAACGTTAGGCTATATTAATTCGTACCAAAACCGACACAGGTGGGTGGGTCGAGAAGACCAAGGCGCACGAGAGAAACATTGTTAAGGAACTCGGCAAAACAGCGGCCGTAACTTCGGGATAAGGCCTGCCCATAGCAATATGGGCCACAGCAAAAGACTTCATGCGACTGTTTACCAAAAACACAGCTCCCTGCAAAAGCGTAAGCTGAAGTATAGGGGGCGATGCCTGGCCAGTGTCAGAACGTTAAGGGGCGGGGTTATCTACTTCGGTAGAGAAGCTCCAATCTGAAGCGCTGATGAACGCCGGCGATAACTATAATCGTCCTAAGGTAGCGAAATTCCTTGTCGGGTGAGTTCCGACCCGCACGAATGGCATAACGGTATGAAGACTGTCTTAACAATGTACTCGGCGAAAATGCAAGTGTCGTGAAGATGCGACATAACCGCAGCTAGACGAAAAGACCCCGTGAAGCTTTACTACAGTTTGACATTGGTATATTGTTTCATATGTTCAGCATAGGTGGGAGACTTCGGTCACCAGTGAGATACCACCCTTATGTAATGATGTACCTAATCTTCTTGTCTGAATCGGCTGGAGGAGACAGTGTCTGATGGGTAGTTTAACTGGGGCGGTTGCCTCCTAAATTTTAACGGAGGCGTTTACAAAGGTTGGCTTATCCCGGATGGAAATCGGGATGGACGTGCAAACGCAAAAGCCAGCTTTACTGCAAGGGTTACAGTCCGAGCAGTTACGAAAGTAGAAGTTAGTGATCCGACCGTACGATATAGGACGGCGGAAGCTCAACGGATAAAAGCTACTCCGGGGATAACAGGC
>MFPS01000005.1 GCA_001782825.1 Candidatus Magasanikbacteria bacterium RIFCSPHIGHO2_01_FULL_33_34 | reverse complement strand
TAATGTGATTATTGGTTGTTGGTTTTCGTCGTTGTCGTCTGGATTGTATGTTTCAGGATCATCTGGATCACTCCAACATCCTGGATCCAATTCATCAACCAATTCGTCACCGTCGTTGTCAACACCATCACTACACTGTGTTTCAGGCTCTTCATAATTACAGTCATCTACATCAATGACTTCATCCCCATTTAAATCTGTAATTGGAATAATATCGCCATCCTCTATATGTAGAGCGTGATCATTAACACCTTCACCATCGACTGCACTTTCAGGTACCTCAAGAAAAGTATATGGATTTGTCTCTGAACTTGTTGCGTGACAAATATTGACTTTTTCTTCTTCCTCTTCTTCATCATCTAAAACATTAAAAGCTACACAATAATACCAATTGTCTAATTCTGGACCATCGATGAAATCATAATTATCATAATTATTTACATCTTGATCGCAGTAAAATTCAGCTGACACATCGCTATCTTCTGGGTGTGAAAAAGGAAGGTAACCTTCTTTAAGTACTTCACGAACCCATATTTTAGAGATTTCTGATACATCATATATCATTACATAAGTAGTGCCACTGTAAGTTGGTCCAAAAGTATTCCAGCCATCTTCAGCTTCTCCAAGGAAATCACTCCCTGGATCAACCACATCTTGGTCTCCCCATTGGAATTTCCAACCATCTACTAATTCACAATTTGGATGGTCTTCAACCCAATCAGAAGCAGTTGAAGCTGTTATGTCTGGTCCACCGTCTCCCCAATTAGGAAGGTCTGATTCGTCTTCACATACCACCTTACTTGCCCATATCTTCATGTAAGAAGAGCTATAGGTAGCCTGCACACCTTGTATTGATATACCCAATAGAGAGAAAATAAATGCTTGAATAGTTACAAAAGAAAAAATCTTTCTAATTATTCTGCGATTTCCTCTCTTTGTTTTTCTCATATGCAGTTTAATTACGCTAAATTAAATACTACATGTTACCTATAACACATAAAAAATGTAAATTGTAAATAACAAATAGTTTAACAAAAACACAAGTCTAACTATTTTTAGACATTAAAAAAGATGAATTCGACCGGTTTCATCTAGATATGCCATGAGCAAAAAAAATTAATTACTAATGTCTTTATTAAAAAGTAGAATAATGCATTTTTTTTAGTTTGTCAATGATGTAAAAAATAAGTTTTTTTCTATTTATTCACATTTAAATATTTACTGTGTTGACACAAATTTAGTAATAAATTACAATATAGCTATAACTTACTAAGTAATATTTTAAACAACAAATATGAATAAAGCAGAATTAGCTCAAACAATTGCCAACAAGGTTGGTGTTTCAAAAAAAGAAGCCGAAGAAATGGTAATAACATTTGTAGATATTGTAACTTCAACCTTAAAAGAAGGTGGTGAAGTAAATATAGCTGGATTTGGAGCTTTTTCTGCTCGTACTCGTGCCGGCCGTGTTGGAGTAAACCCTCAAAACCCAAAAGAAAAAATTCAAATTCCATCAGTAGTTGTACCAAAATTTAAAGCAGGCAAAGGATTGAAAGATGCATTAAAAAAACCTAAAACTGAATAAATAAAACCACCCCCAACAAAAAATCTCCTGCTTAGGAGATTTTTTGTTATTTAAAATATTTTATACTTTTTCCTTATTCAACCACTGTAAGTGTTCCCCAATGTCCATTTGCTCTATGTCCAGGCATATTACAGTAATATACAAATTCACCAGTTTTATCAGCGGTAAATTCTATTACTACTTCTTCATTTAATGGAGTTTTCTCATGAACTTCATACTCATCAATATTAAAATCATGATTCCCTGCTGTTACAGTAACTTTAATCTTTACTTTATCACCTTTTTTTACTTCTATATTTTTTACAGAAAACTGTGGCTTTGGTTTACCATCTTCCATCACTACAAAAGAATTCATAGAAAATTCTTTTGTAATAGATTCTTCCATCACTACTTCATCTTTATTTTCCATCACTACTTCATCTTCAACCACCATCTCATCCACATCTACATCCTCATCCATTACAACCTGTCCTAAATTTACTTCTGTCACTTCGTCATTAGTCGGAACCCCTGAATTACAACCAGCCCCCACAACCATTGTAAGACCAAATAAGAGACCAACAAAACCAACTGGTTTCAAAATTTTACTTTGCATATTTTATATTAATTAAATATTTATTTTATAGTTTTTAACTATATCAAATCCAAAAAAATATATCAAATGTGGATAAACTAACTATTTTTATACCTGATTTAATTATAATTATAAACAAAAAAACTACATGATATAGTTTTTGGTGTCAGGAGGGAGAGTCGAACTCCCGACCTTAGGGTTATGAATCCTACGCTCTTACCAACTGAGCTACCCTGACATAATTAGAACATATTTTACCCAAAATTATCGCCAAAGTCAAGTTTTAATTTTGAATAAAATAAATATTTAAACACCTAATTAACTAAAACAAAAATCAAAAGGAACCAAATGGTCAAGTGTCCAAAGACCCAAGATACCATTGGTTCCAAATGTCGCTTATGCACAGCGACAAATCACAAGAGAATTCTTCCCCCAACTTCCACCAAGTCGACCCCAGCCTCGGTTCCAACTATTATTATATCTGGAGAAGTATAAGATACGACGCGAACCATCGGAGTATAGCTTGGCAGTCGCCAAACGATACAACCAAAGATCTCGCGACCAGTCCTGGCTAACACACTCATCGAGAAACTTGCCGTCTTCCTCGCCGATGGCATCCGACACACGCCGAAGCATCTCGTCACCACTTACGCTCAAATTCCCTTTCTCCAAAAATCCAACTGCCTTAAAGCAAACACCTTCAACTTCAAACTTGATAAGTATATCCTTGTGAATCACGATAACCCCCTATTATTGTTGTCTACAAGCTCAATTGTATAATTTAAAATATAAAAAATTATAGATTAATCTATACAATTGAACAAAAGAACAACATCTAATAATAACAAAAAATAATAACTTTGTCAACTTTATTGAACAATTAAAAAATAATTATTATTAGAAAAAAATTAAAATCTCTTAATAATTATTTATAAAAAAATTAAGTAAAGTCTGATAATTATATCACTTTACAACCAAGTTCAAACGTGTTTTACCCAAAACTTATGAAAAAAATAAATTTATTTCTCTTCACCATACCCCACTCCTTATATCCCCTTAAATTTGACAAAACACCATTTTATGCTATCATTATATGTTGTTCTTTTCGTCCGATTGCGGTGTTTGGCATACAAAAATGTTTTATATCTCAAACCACGCAATGGAGCGGACAACCAACCACAAGAAGGATGACATAATGACCCACAAAGACATCAAGAAGTCGTTTTCGGCAACGCATCCAACCACTGGAGAAACCCGTCACTTTGAGGCGGTCGGATTCCTCAACGAAGGAGAGTTGCCGATCAACGACGACGAGATGTTCAAACGCGTGCCGGATGCCATCGGCGAAGAAGAAGGCAAGTTCCTCGATGAGTGCTTCAAACAGGACTGGTCACAAGAACTGTGGTCGCACAATCTGGTAACCGCCTGGCGCCACCCTGATCGCCCGCGCAGTGTCCGGTGCTTCGTCCGGCATGGCCACTACTGGGCCCAGCACGGCCACTACTGGGCACGGCTCTGGAGCGACCCCGACGGCCTCCGGTGGAACGAGTATGATCTTGTTGTACGTCGCTGTGCGTGACGGCGTTTGGAACCGAGGGGCCTTGGGTTTTTTGACCCTTGGTTCCTTTTTTATTATTTCCGTCCAGATTACAGCCAGTAGTTTTTTTATTGTAGCCCATAGGAGAATCGAACCCCTGTTTCATGGATGAGAACCATGTGTCCTAACCACTAGACGAATGGGCCATTTAGCTTCACAACTATACGGCAAAATAATCCCTTTGTCAATATTTTATCTACCTGGTGGTACTTGATAATATTGTAAAATAAATTTAGCAATATCTCCAAACACCGGTGCGGCTGTGTTCGCAGAATACAAGACTTGCGGTTTTTCAAATTTTACTAATATCACAAATTTTGGGTCATCAACCGGAGCAAAACCAACAAATGAATGATTATACTCTTCAGTATAACCACCAGCCCCAGCAATCTGAGCTGTACCAGTCTTGCCAGCAACATAATATCCGTCCACGCGTGCGCTACGTGCTTGTCCACTGTCTACCACATTTACTAACATTCCACCAAGTAATGAAGTTGTCCTTTTATCCAATACTCGTCTGATTTCCTTTACTTTTGTTTTTTCTAATTTTCCATCTGAGTATCTTAATTCTTCTACGATATACGGCTTAACCAATGTACCACCATTAGCAATGGCTCCAAACGCTGTAACAATTTGTAATGGTGTGGCAGTAATTCCTTGACCAAAAGAAGTTGTAGCTGCATAACAATCAAAACTCCTATCTTCATTCAGACTAAGTGTATTGACATCGCCCGCAACTTCACTATCAAGTTCAATCCCCTCTTTGATCCCAAATCCAAAATCTTCAACATATTTTTTCATCTTTTTCTTGCCAAGTTTTTCGGCTACAAAAACCATGCCAGTATTAATAGAATTCTCAAGCACGCCTATCATATTTTGTTGTTCATAACTTCTGTCACCAGCGTTCTTGATTAATTTAGAACAACCAGCATCAACAGATCCTATATCATAAAATTCAGTCTCTGGTTTAACCAAACCTTCATTTATAGCGGCAGCCATAATAAATGGCTTGAAAATAGAACCAGGTTCATACGGAGAAAAAATAGTTGAATTATTATATATTGTAACTGACTCTACCTCATTGTATGTATTTGGATCAAAATCAGGCAGACTACACATTACTCTGATGGCACCAGTAAATGGATCCATAATTATAAGAGAAGCTGTTTCAGCTTTGTATTCTTCCATAGCATCTCTCAATCTCTCACAAGCCATATATTGCAATGTTCTATCAATTGTCAACAACATTTCCGGCCCATCCTCTGGCAATTTAAAGGAACTTTTTGCTACATTTACCAATCCACCAGCAGCACTTCTATCTCCTGAAAAAAATCCCCCACTACCATAAAGCGTAGTATTCCAATAACCTTCTACACCATAATAGCCAACACTTTGACCAGATTCATCTTTACCCAAAAACCCAATCACATGTGAAGCTAAATTGCCTTCTGGATAATACCTTTCTGGACGACGCAAATACCCAATTCCAGGCAAATCCAACTCTTTTAACTTATCTACAATTTCCTCTTCAACTTTATTTTCAATTGGTTCATAAGGATCATCACGCTTATTTAATTTATAAAATAATTCAAGTTTTTGTTCATCATCATAACCAAATACTGACGCCATTTTTTCAGCCACATCTTCAGCTATTTTATCTTCTTTTATTTCTCTAGTATCAGAAAAAACTGTAAAAAAGTCTCGATTTATCGCTAGAGGATACTCTTCACCAGTTCTTGAATCTTGTATATATACTGAACCTCTATTAGAAAATAATTCTGAAAAAGCACCATGCGACTTTTCTGCTAATAGTCCATAAAAATTATGTTGCATAATCATCAAAACAAATAATCTTATAACTATCACAAAAGCCCCAAAAAAAGCAATACCAAAAACAATCAACAAACGTTGATTATGATTGGAAATGTTTGAAATTAATTTATTTCTATTAACAGTTGTATACACAAAAATACTATATAAAAATTTGTTAATAAATTTAAACTAAACAAATTACAATTTTTTCTGTCTTCCAGTTCTATTCTTTACAGTCTCAGCATCAATCAAACCATCTTTTTCTAATTGTTTCAATGAATTTTCCATAGTTATCATGCCATCTTTTGCTCCTGTTTGCACAGCACTTTTCAATTGAGCAATATTATTTTCTCGAACCAAGTTAGCCACAGCTGGGGTATTTATCAATATTTCTCTAGCTGCTACTCGCCCACCTTTTATACTCGGTACAAGTTGTTGCGCTATCACTCCACGCAAGACAGAACTAAGTTGGATCAAAATCTGCTTTTGTTTAGCACCTTCAAAAACATCTACGATACGCTCTATTGCCTCTGCTGCACTTGAAGCATGCAAAGTTGAAAATACCAAATGACCTGTTTCAGCGGCTGTCAAAACAGTCGCTATAGTTTCTGGATCACGCATTTCCCCTACTAAAATCACATTAGGATCTTGACGCAAAATATGTTTAAGAGCATTGGCAAATGATTTGGTATCAGTCCCTACTTCTCTTTGTTCAATCAAACTTTCTTTATCCTCAAACAAAAACTCAATTGGATCTTCAGCCGTTACAATATGAGTTTTGCGTTTTTTGTTTATTTCTTCAATCATTGAAGCAAGCGTAGTTGATTTACCGTGTCCAGTCGGACCTACTACCAATACCAAACCGTCCATAAGACTAGGGAATTCAACCAATGGCGCTTCAAAACGAAGATCATCTGGAGTTGGAATTTCTTTTGGTATTAAACGCGCTGCCAAACCAATTTTTCCCTCTTGTTTGTGTACATTTACTCTAAAACGCACACCATCAACCTCATAAGCCATATCCAACTCTAATTCCTCCTCAAATTTAACTTTTTGCTCAGCAGACAAAATACCAAAAATAGCCGTCTCCAGCTCTTTTTCTGGTAAATTTGAATCTGCCAAATCTTTCAATTCCCCCTCTATTCTGATCATTGGTTTTTCTCCGGCCACCAAATGTATATCAGATGCTTTGTTTTTTATTGCACTTTTAAAGTATGAATTAATCTGAGCCATAATTTAAATTCTTAAAAATCTTAAAAAACAATCTAGCTTCTAAGACTTATATATTATGCATATATTTTAGCATAGAGAAAATATATTGACAAAAAAAGTAAAATTATATTATAATTAACAATAATATAAAAAACTTATGCCATGTAAATACTGCCACCTAGATATTGGACACCTAGACACATGTCCAACAAAGTCAGAAACTAAAGCACCAGCTTATTTTGATGGTAAATTAGATGCCAGAAGAGATCTTGAACCACAAAAACCCGACGATCCTCGATATATGAAAGGATACTTAGATGCTAAGAAAGAAATTGAAAAGGAAGATGAATATGATTAAAAATATTCAATAAAAATCAAGGGGATATGCTTTAGACATATCTCCTTTTTTATTTTATAAACAATTTACAATAACCATTGTATAATCAATACGATGTGTTGACAAAAAAGTAAATATATATTATACATTAATCACCCTAAAAGGAGGGGAAAACTATGGCATGTCAGATTTGTTTTTATGGTGAAAATGGTAGTGGAGTCCAACTCCACGATAAAGGTTGCCCAAATAATGGTGGTAACCAAGAAGAGTACTCCGCTGGAGTACAAGATGGTAGACTAAAAAGAGAACCAACAAAAAAAACAAGCGATAGCTATATGCTTGGGTATAGGCTAGGCAAAGCGCCAGCCTAAAATCAAGTAAAAAATACGGAAGTATACAAAACTTCCTATAAACCAGCGGGGGTCAGCAACAAGCAGGCCTCCGTTTCTGTTTTATAAAGACCCATCCTAGAAGTCTTATATATTTTATTTTTTCTCACATTTTTTACCACCACATTTACATTTTTTGTGCAATTGACCTTGTAAATTTGACCATTGAGCTGAAACGAGTTTTGTCATCATAGTTTTTGTTTTATCTGCCAAACCATTCTGAACAGCATATTTGTCTACTGTCTCTCGAACCATATTCACAAAATCATGTTTTGTCATTTTTGCATACGCTTCTGATGATTCTATTTTTTCTTTCAAATCAACATAAACTTCTGCTGCCCCATCCAAAAGTTTTTCTTTTACTTCTTTGCCTTTTTTAGTTGTACTCATCCACACCATAGATGCACCCAATAAACCACCCAAAAAAATGCCTTTTTTAAATTTACCCATAAAAACAAATATTAAAATTTATTCAATTTATATATATCAAGTATAACATATTTTAACTTTTGTTAACAAGCTCATTATATATTCCTTCCAATTTATCCACAATTTTATACCATGAATACTTTTTTTCAACCATTTCCCGAACTTTCTTTCTCCACAACAATTGATTTTCAGAATCATTTAGAAAAAAACCATATATAGATTCAGCCAAATCATGAGCATTGCTAGTTTCAAATACCTTGCCACCATCAACTGCAACTGTTCGAACACCTGGAAGATTACTAGCAATGACTGGTAAACCACTGGACATCGCTTCCAAAAGTACCATACCAAATGCTTCACCTTGGTGAATAGAAGGTAAAACAAAAATATCCGCCAAATTATAATAATATGGCAAATCTTCATTACTAACATAACCAGCGAACTTCACATATTCTGATAAATCATAAGCTTGTACTTTGATTTCAAACTCTTTTCTCAATTCTCCATCCCCTACCAACAATGCTTGGACTGGTGTATTTTGTTTTTGGAGCATCAAAATAGCTTCAAGTAATATAGGAATCCCCTTAAAATAATGAGCTATATCCATACCGCCAACAAAAAGAACAATAGGAATTTTTGGATTTAAATTATATAATTCCAAAAGATTTACTGGTATATCTCTAGGTGAAAATCGCTCACTGTCCACCCCAAAAGGCAATTCTATCCATTTGTCTGGAAAATTCTTTAACAATTGAAATGCCTCACTTGATTCTACATAATCAAAAGAACTGGCAATAATTTTGTCAGCCACTGTCAAAACTCTGCCACAATAATATTTTGAATATATTTTGAAGACAAAACCTTTCCAACCCAATCCACGTGGATCCATATGATAAGTTATGACCAACGGAATTGTAGGATTTTTTTTCTTCCATTTCCGAATAATACTAGCTGTACCAAAAAAAGGATAATGCATATGCACCAAATCAAAACCTTGCAATTCCTCATACAATTGTGGCAAGCGCGCTGCATTGCCATATTGAAATGATGGACGCAAACGTTTTACATTATCAATTTGATCTTGCAATTTTTTTGAATGCTCTTTTTCTTCTGGCGCGTCTATATCTTTAATTTCTTTTTCTTCAAAATATTGTGGTGTATATACAACTACTTCATGTCCTCTATTTCGAAGTTCTCCAGCGGTCTGGAAAACAACATTGCCCATACCCCCATAATACGGCGGAAATGAACTAACTATGTGTGCTATTTTCATATGTATTATCAAGCGCCTCCTTTCTAACTACTTTTGTAATATCTCGACCAATTGATTCTATTTTTACATGAAGTCTAAACAATAAATAAAATATAACTATAAGAGAAATATACAATACAAAATCTGTACCACGACCTATACCAAGATAATTTGCCAATATACTGGTACTATTTGGCCACCATACTGCAACTAAAGCAGTTAACCAAAATAACACCCAAAAAAATGCACCTTTTTTGCCAATTTCACCAGCTTTCTTTCTTTTTACAACCAAAACAATCGCAAAAAGTGTAAAAATTAAAAATAGAATTTGAAAAATTATTATCATATTACTTAATAAATAATATAAATTAACTGTAGAATACTTTGATAAACTAATTAATAATCTTTAATTATTAATTCTATTTTAAATAGTAATAATTATTACTATTTACTCACAAACTTACTAGTAAACAAATCACTGATTATCTTTATTCCACCAGAAAAACCCTGCCCATATTCACGATACATCACTTTTACTGGAAATTCAACAAATTTTAGATTATTCAAACGAGTTTGATTTATAATTTCTGTGGCATGTGCCATTCTATCTTGTTTGATATTAATCTCTGTAAATGCTCGTTTATTCAATATCCTAAAACCATTGTGGATATCCGATAGTTTTATACCAGTCATCCATCTATTAAAAACACGCGCTATAGGAAAAATTAAGTTTTTTTTGATAAAAGGAATATTTGACTCTTTACCCAAAAATCTTGAACCAAACAAAATATCAGCCTGCTCTGATTGAATTTTCTCAAATGCTGGCACTATATCTATAGCATCAAATTGTCCATCTCCATCAAAATGTAAAACATAATCAACTTTATGCAGACGAGCATACTCATGACCAGTCTGCAAAGCTGCTCCTTGTCCACGATTTATTTTGTGTCGCAATACTACAGCACCTTCCTCAAATGCCACCTTGGCAGTTTTGTCTTTTGAGCCATCATCAACTACTACCACACGATCAACATGATTTAAAAGGCTCCGAACAACGGAACCTAAACTTTTTTCTTCATTATACGCTGGAATAATAGCGATTTTCATATTACTTCCCTTATATCTAACAATTGAGAACACTATTTATAATCAAGCATTAGTTCCAATTATAAACAATGTTATTATATCTTATATATTCTGTGATTGATTTAGACTGACCATTTCTTTATTTGCAATTGTATAATTTATTGTATTTCTAATACCATCTTGAAGTCTAACCAATGGTATCCAACCCAACATCTCTTTGGCCCGAGTCAAATTTGGCACACCTTTTTTACTCAAAAATATCAACGGGTCATCATATACTACTTTGGAATTTGAATTGGTCATCTGTATTATCATATCTGCCACTTGTGCAATCTTTACAATCTGATCTGAACCCAAGTTTACTATAGACATTTCTGGCCCTGTTTTCATTAATTTTATAAACCCGTCTGTAATATCGGTAATATATGCAAAAGACATAGCAATATCCTCATCACCATATATAATCAAATCTTTCCCTTCAATTGCATTTAAAATAAAATCCGGTACCATCAAACCATCTCTTAACTTCATCCTAGGACCATAAGTAGTAAATACTCTAGCTATTTTTACATCAATTCCATAAACTTGTCTATAGGTATCTACACAAGTCTCAGCAAAACGTTTGCCCTCATCATATGAACCCCGAGGCGACATATGTTTGACCACACCTTCATCCTCTTCTGAAAATATATTACGCTCAGGTGTTGGATCGCCATAAACTACAGAGCTTGATGCAAACAAATATTTTGCCTTGTATTTTACTGCCAAATTCAATGTAGAAATCATAGCATTAGAATTCGCCCACAAAGACTGTAATTTTAATTTTTCAAAATTACGTGGACTAGTCGGACATGCCAAATGATAAATTTCTTGAACACCTTGAAATTTAACTTTAAATTTTTCAAGTTCATCAAAATCATCTAAATTAATTGGTTTGTTAACATCATATTTAATAAATTCAAAATCAGGATATTGCAAAAGATGATCAATATTTTGAATAGTAGAATTGGACAAATCATCAATACAAATTACCTTTGCTTCACGCAAAAGTTTTTCACACAAATGAGAACCCAAAAAACCAGCTCCGCCTGTCACTATTACATTCTTTTTTTCAAAAATTGGAGTTTCGTTTAACATATTTATTCATTTTATATTGAATTAATTAATAATGTTTAAAAATTATAAACTTAATTATCCTACTAAGTAGTAATTTATTAAATATTTTATAATTAATTCACGCTACGAA
Organism: Candidatus Magasanikbacteria bacterium RIFCSPHIGHO2_01_FULL_33_34; assembly: GCA_001782825.1. GTDB lineage: Bacteria > Patescibacteriota > Patescibacteriia > Magasanikbacterales > UBA922 > XYB1-40-15. The sequence continues at coordinate 25,304 of MFPS01000005.1, read as the reverse complement.
CTTATATTATGAGTATAGCACAAATCACAGTTAAAAAACAGGCAAATATTTCATCACACCACCATCAACAAATTTCCACTCTGCTATTTTATGTGACCGATTATTCCAAAATATTATTGAACCTTCATCTGCTTGAGGACCCACAAACACATCATCTTTGCCATCCCCATCATAATCCCCAGAAAAAATATCTAAGCCACCCAAATAACCAGGATCATAACCAAAAAATTTTCTTTTAATACTACCATCATTGTTATAATAAGCAATATATGGTGTATCACCAACTCCACCGCCAACAATATATTCTTGAACACCATCTCCATCAATATCCCCAGAGTCTGGTACACCCGTGTCTTTTATAAAAGGCAATTCTATTTCACGAACCACACTCATATCCTTATCAAAATGTTTCAATTTAACTGCCCCAACTTTTCCATACACAGCAAGAATTTCTTTTTTTCTCAAATCTGCATCTATTAAGCCCAATGAAACTCCTCTATAGAAAACATCTTCACTTAAACTATGTAACTCATTTCCGTCAAGATCAAAAATTCTAAAAATATTTTTACTGCTATATTGTGGTGACAAGACAATTTCTACTTCTTCATCTCCCAAAATATCCCCAACCACAATATTTAATTTACCCAATGAATCTACTTTCCAACTATCTACAATATCCAATTTTTTGTCATAAATTATAACTTCAGATTTATTTGAACCAAATTCTTTTACCGTTACAAAACCACTCACAAAACTCGCAATGTCATCAATATTTAAAATCTGTTTATTCTCGCTCTCAATCATTTCTGAATCATTAGGCACACTTTTTTGAGTAGTACCATCTGTAATATCAAAAGCATAAAAATATTTTAATAAGTGGGCTGAAACAATATTACTAAAAGCGTAATCTACTGCATTAGCAATTTGGATAAGTCCAGCCCCATATAATTCTTGATATGCCTGAGGATCAGATGGTGGAGTTCTGTGAACTGTGGACAAAATTGCTTTATAAATCTGTTTTGGACCCCATGATGGTTGGATAGATTTGATAAGAGCAGCCGCACCAGACACTATCGGAGCAGCAAAAGATGTACCTTGCCAGCCACCTGAATATTTTTCTGTCAAACCATATTTTGGTGCATATCGCAAAGTACTTGAAACATTAACACCTGGCGCAGTAATATCAATACAAGATGCACCAATGTTTGAAAATGGAGCCAAATAATGATCCTCATCAATTGCAGTCACACCCAAAACCCACTGTTCGTCTTCGCCAACATCAGCACAAACTGGATATACTGGTGAAAAATTAAGTGCAACCCTCTCATTACCAGCTGCAGCAACAACAACTACTCCGTTATCATAAGCATACTTAATAGCTTCTTTTACACTCACATCCACGTCCCCCACAAGACTAATATTAATAATATCTGCCCCATTGTCTACGGCATAATAAATTGCGCGTACCAATGGCGACAAATCACCAGCCCCACTCACTTCAAGTACTTTTAAATTCATCAATTGAACTCGCCAATTTACCCCTACTCCAGATTCACCATTATTCCCAACTGCACCAATTAATCCAGCTACAAGAGAACCATGATGAATATCATCCTTAATTTTTTGTCTACCAACCACCCATGGTCGTGGATTATTATTACCAATATCTTGTTCTTCATCTGTAAAAATACCATCCTGATTGGCATCATATGAACTAAAATCCCAACCCCAAACATCATCAACATAACCATTCTCATCATCATCAACCAAATTATCTGGAATTTCATCTATATTTTTCCAAACATTAGGATAAAGATCTGGATGAAATGTATCAAAACCATTATCAATCACTGCCACAACCACATCACCTGAACCAGTAGCCTTATTCCAAGCATCATAAACTTGAGCATCTTTAAATGCCCACTGTTCAACCAATGGATCATTTGGCATACGCGCAAAAACAATATTTGATGCAAACAAATAAACCAAACACATCCAAAATACTATTAAATTCTTCATACAAGCAATATTTACTTAATACTTGATTTTTTGATATAATTATGATATACATATACCAATCAAAAAATACTTTATTTTACTAAATTATATATATAAACACCTAAAAAAGCAATTATGCTAATATACCGATTCAAACAGTTACTTTTAGTTTTTGGTGATTTCGTATCGTTTATCCTTGCCTTTTTATTAAGTATCACTCTCAGATACTTTAAAATACCTGACTGGGAAAAAATTAAATTCCACTTACTATTGTTTTTGATTGTTTATATTTTTTGGATAATTGTAAATTACATAAATGGCCTATATGATCTAGGTAGACTGACAAATGATCGCTCTTTTTATAGAAGGTTTTCTGAAACAGCGATTATTTCACTAATCATCAGCATTACTTTCTTTTATTTATTTCCAGACAAACAAATAGCCCCAAAAACTATATTGCTAGCAAATATTTTTCTAGGTTATGGTATCAGTGCAATTTGGAGACTATCATTCCAAAAAATATTAGGTGCAGAAGCTCTAAAAAATAATTTAATTTTTGTTGGCTTTACCAATGAAACAAAAGAATTAATTGATATACTAAATAAAGAACCAGAAAAAGGTTATGAAGTAAAAGCCTTGATAGACCCAACAAATGAAGTAAAACCTATCACCTATAAATTTGATGTATATCACAATTTAAATACCATCAGACCAGCCATCACCAATCACAAAGCTCAATTAGTTATCATTGCTCCACATCTTCACCAAAATTCAGAAGCCCTTCGTGAACTATATGAATTACTTTTTTGGGATGTGCAATTGACAGATCTAACTTCATTTTATGAACAAATAACTGGCAGAATTCCACCATCAACATTTTCTGATGGCTGGTTTTTGCAAAATTTACAAGATACCCAACAACCAATTTATGACCGATTCCGTACTATAATTGATTTAATTTTTGGAATTATTTTAGGCCTATGCTTATTAATATTATTGCCAATTATCACATTAGCAATCAAATTAAATTCACCCGGACCAATATTTTATAAACAAAAAAGAATCGGACAATTTGGCGAAATATTTTGGATATACAAACTTCGTTCAATGCATGTATTGTCCTCTGATGGTAGCGCAGAAGTTGGTGAATATGAATTTGACAAATGGGTAGCCAAGAAAAAAGATAATAGAATTACAACCGTTGGTAAATTTTTGAGAAGAACTAGAATTGATGAATGGCCACAAGCCATAAACCTTTTGAAAAGAGAATTAACGTTGATAGGACCTAGGCCTGAAAGACCAGAAATTGTTGATGACCTAAAAACCGAAATGCCTTATTACCCACTACGCCATGTAGTCAAACCAGGTCTCACTGGCTGGGCGCTCATACACCAAAATTATACTTCAACCCGCGAAAAATCCATTGAAAAATTGCAATATGATTTGTATTATATCAAAAACAGATCATTACTTTTGGATATTGTTATACTTCTTCGTACTACCAATGTTTTGATGCGGTTGATGGGACAATAAAAATAAAAAAATCCCTTTCGGGATTTTTTTTATTTATCTTTACGATCTTTTTTTCTTTTTTTCAGTTTTTCTGCCACTTTCTTACTGAATAACTTTTCTGATAAAAACTTTTCTGCTACTCCGCCAACCACAGTATTCATAATCCCTACCAGACCACTCATACTTTCCATTTTTTCTTTCATGGTATGCACTGCGTCAGTAATTAATTCCAATTTATCTGTAATAGTCTCTATAATATTATTTGCATTTCGTAATACTCTGGCTGCTTGATACAAAAGCCAACACAAAAAAACTGTAAACCACAAAATTGCCAATGACAAAACAATATAAAAAATATCTTGACTTGAACCTAACATAAATTTCTCCTAATTCTTTTACAAGTGACAGGCTATTATGATATATCCCATTTACCATGAGACAAACTACAGACAGGCTTGTAGCAGAAGTTAAATATAATAAATCTATTATAACACACTTTTAAATTACAGACAAATAAATTGATATTAAATGAGTAGTATAAATTATTCACGAATATCTGCACTAAAATTATTTTTCAAACTATCTAAAACTTTTGTATGAATATCATCTACCACTTTTGCTTCTAATGTTTTACTGCTTGATCTGTATACTATATGATAAGCCATACTTTTTTTGTCTTCTCCAATCTTGTCACTCTGATAAATATCAAACAACTCACAACTCTCAATCAATTCATGAAAATTATTAATCATTTTTAAAATATCTTTGTGTTGAATTTTTTTATCCACCACAAACGCAATATCACGTTCAACGCTTGGGAAATGCGACAATGGAGTATATTCACTTTTTTCTGTAACACATTTTAAAATATTTGCAACACTCAATTCACAGACTGCTATTCTATATGGAATACCAATTTTATCCTGCACAATTGGATTAAGTTCACCAACAAAGCCCAACTCAATACCATTACTGACTACCAAAGCTCCTCGTCCACTATGCAACAAATTAGCTGATTTTGTATTATAAACAAAATCAATATTAAGCACTCCAACTTTATTGAGCGCTAATTCAATCGCTTCACTCATGGCAAAAAAAGGATTGACATTATTTTTTTGCGACAACACAACCCCCAAATTTACAACTTGAGCAGGCAAATGTTTTTTTGAACCTTTTTCTGCCAACACTCCATCCTCTTCCAAAATATACACCTTACCAACTTCAAATAATTTTATACTCTCAAATCTATGCAAATTATATTCAGCATTTTCAAGTAAATTTGTTAATAAACTTCGTCTGATATATGGTCTATCTTTGGCAATAGGATTATCCAACTCAATATATTTTTCTGTACTTTCTCCCATCTTTTCTATCATTCCTGGCGCCACAAATGAATAATTATGTGCTTCAGAATATCCAAATTCCATAGACAAACAATTCTTCAATAATCTTTCAATCGTTCGTGATTGATTTTTTCTTGATACTACTATTGGTAAACATGGCAAACTTGAAGGAATTTTGTCATAACCATACAAACGCACTACCTCCTCAATAACATCTTCTTTACTTACTATATCTCTCTCGGATCTCCATGATGGTGGCACCACTGCCAAATCCTTCCCTTTTATGGCTACTGTAAAACCAAATGATTTTAGACTTCGTATGATTTCAATTTTTGGTATATTAAATCCAATTTTTTTAGCTATATCAAATTCACCCAATTTTATAGCATTGGCTTTTAATTTTTTCTTGTACACATCTACCAAAACACTTGCCACTTTTACATCTGGTGAAATCTTTTGCAACAACTCAACTGCGCGCCTCATAGCGAGCTCGGCCGATTCTCTATCCAAACTTTTTTCAAATCTAGTAGAAGAATCTGTCCTCAAGCCAAGTCTTGTTGAAGTTTTTCTAATTGTTTTGGCATCAAAATTGGCTGATTCAAAAATTATTGTATTAGTATCATTTTTAATTTCACTATTTTCACCACCCATAATACCCGCGAGGGCTATCGTTCTTTGAGAATCAGCTATCACCAAATCAGTTAATTTCAATTTATACTCTTTGCCATCCAAAGCTTTGAAAGTCTCTCCATCTTTGGCTCTTTGGACAACAATTTTCTTGTTCTTATCTGTACCAACTTTGGTCAAAATTTCTCTAGCATCAAACGCATGCATTGGTTGACCAATTTCATGCATCACATAATTTGTTACATCAACTACATTATTTATTGGTCTCACACCCACAGCCATTAATCTTTTTTGCATCCAGTCTGGCGATGGTTCAATTTTAATATTATTTACTACCAATCCCAAATACCTCGGACACAACTCACTGTCCTTTATTTCTACTGTTAATTTTGTATTTTTACCAACAGAAATTTTCTTTGGATTAAGTGGTTTTAATTTTATATTATAAAAAGCCGACAATTCACGAGCAATCCCATAATGGCCCCACAAATCTGATCTATGCGTCATTGATTTATTATCAATATCAAAAATTGTATCATCAAGCCCCAAAGCTGAACTCAACAATACCCCTTCTTTGGCATCCAAATACGACAAGTCCATTATTTCCTTCTCATCTTGTTTAGGAAACATTTCCTCCAAACCAAGTTCATCTGATGCGCAGATCATGCCATTTGATTCTTCTCCTCGCAATTTTACTTTGGCTAATTCAAAAAGTTCATCTTGCCCATGCCAATGTACTTTGGCTCCAACTAAAGCCAATGCTACTTTCATATTTTCTTTTAAATTCATTCCACCACAAACAATCTGCAACTGTCCATAATTTTTGCCAGCATCTACCTGACATACTTTTAAAGTATCAGCATTAGAATGTTTTTCAACTTTTGTAATAACACCAACTACAACTTTTTGTAAACTATGCGCTAAATTGTTTATCTTTTCTACTTCAACAGTTTTCATGGTTAAATCATGACCTATATCTTCTGATTTTATTTTTTTTGGCAATACGAGAAAATCTTCAAGCCATTTTTTTGATATCAACATATTAAAATTGCTTTAAAAACCTTAAATCTCCACCCTGAAAATGCCGTATATCCTCTATACCATATTTGAGCATTACTAACCTATCTAATCCCAATCCAAAGGCAAAACCTTGATACTTTTGCGCATCAATCCCACCAGCAGACAAAACATTTGGGTGTATCATACCTGCCCCAAATATTTCCAACCAGCCAGATTGTTTGCAAACCCTACAACCTTTGCTTTCACACAAAAAACAAGAGACTTCCCCATTTACCCCCGGCTCCACAAAAGGATAAAATTTTGGTCGCAATCTTATTTTTGCCTCAGGTCCATACAAATTTTTGGCCACTACTTCCAAAATTCCCTTTAGATTTGCAAATGAAATATTTTCATCAACCACAAAACCTTCCAATTGATAAAAAGTGTGTTCATGTCGCGCATCTGTGGATTCATTACGATAACATCTGCCCGGCATTATGACTCGCATTGGTAAATCATTGGACTGCATAGCCCGCACCTGCATTGACGAAGTGTGAGTCCTCATCACCCAACCGGCATGATCCTTGATATAAAAAGTATCTTGGGTATCACGAGCTGGATGAGTTTCTGGAATATTGAGCGCAGTAAAATTATAATATTCACTTTCAAGCTCTGGACCATCTTCAATAGCAAAACCCATGGAAGTAAACAAATCTTCCAGTTGATTCTGAACCAATGTAATCGGATGCAAATGACCTGATTCATGTTTTGGTAAATTAGGCTGAGTTATATCAATACTCTCAGTTTCAATTATTTTTTTGTATTCATTTTCTTTTAATTCAAGCCTCTTTGACTCAATTGATTGCACCATAGCAACCTTTAATTCATTTATTTTTTGTCCTTTTTCTTTTCTTTCTTCTTCTGGTACATCTCCCAAACCTCTCATCAACAAAGTAATTTCTCCAGCTTTACGAGAAAAATATTCTTGTTCTAATAATTCCAAAGAATTTAGGTCTTGAACACTATTGATTTGACTATTAAATTTTTCTTTTATTTGTAGATAATCTTGCATAAAAATCCAAATAGAACCCGTCTAAAGTTAATCTTAATTTTGACCTAAATAATAATTAATATAAAGGTTTATTTAGTGTCAATACATTATGTCATTCCTGTCCCCGTCTACACTAGGATAAACTCCAGCGGGAATCCATAAATTCTCTAGTTTAACCTCTAGATTCCCGCCTGCGCGGGAATGACATGGTAAAACTTTAAATGAGTATATATAGCCCATTTTAACACAATAATATTATACTTTCAATCAATCTAAACAAAAATCTTCCAAATATCCTTTACTGTTACTATCACAACCAACAACATCAAAAGTACAAAACCTAATGTATGCGCAAGCTGTTCATATTTAATAGGCACTGGTCTTTTAATAATTTTTTCAATAATGATAAAAAATGCTCTACCACCATCTAATGCTGGAAATGGTAAAATATTAATCACTGCCAAAGTAATAGACAACATAGCAGCTGTACTGATCAAATAGTTAATTCCCATTCTAGCACTTTGACCAACCATACTGGCAATCCCCACCGGACCAGACACTTCATAAGCCAAGCCTTGTCCCATTATTAGATTTTTGATTACTGTTATAAATAATCCAAATATCACAGCAAATCCATAAAAAGCTGATACAAAACCTTTGTAAATGGCAATATACCAAGGATAACTCAATATAGCAGTGTCAGACATCATTACACCCAATCTTGGAATATCATCCTCTTGACTATCCAATAATGTTGGTGTCAATACAAATTCCATCATTTTACTGTCACGCTCTACAGCCAATGTCATTTCAATATTTGAATTGGTACGAACAAAATTCAAAAACTGATCCGATGTCAAAATTGACTCACCATTCAAAGACAATACCTGATCTCCAGATTTAACCCCAGCCAAGCTAGCTGGCGAACCTTCTGAAACTTGTTGAATCAAAACCATTTCATCTTTTAAAACTGCCTTACCATCAACTCCATCAGTAATATCAGTTGGGATACCAATCATATAACCTACACCCAACAATACTCCAGCCAACAAAACATTCATAGTAACACCGGCAACAACTACTACAAACCTTTTCCAAGCTTTTTGATTGCCAAAACTATCCTTATCATTTGGTGCCTCACCATTTTCTCCTTTTATTTTTACAAAACCACCAAGTGGTAACCAATTCAAACTATATAATGTATTTGGAAACTCTTCTTCAGCCCCTTCTCCACCAACAGTTTCTTTTAAGCTACTTTTTCCTTTTCCTTTTACAAATACCCATTTCCCTGTTTTTGGATCCTTAAAAAACCCAAAAGCTCTAGGTGGAAACCCAAGTCCAAACTCATAAACCCTCATCCCTGACTTACGAGCAGTTATAAAATGCCCAAACTCATGAGCAATAACCAAAGTACTTAATATTAAAACAAATATAATGATTGTAAACATAAATTGACTTTATTACCTTAATGTATTAAAATATTAAATGAATAATGTGAATTAATCTATAAATTATAATCTAAAATATAATTAATAATTTAGAGATTATTATGAGCGGATTTGTTTGCCACAACAGGCAAACACCTCGGAACCACAGTGAGAATGAGCGAATGATAATCTCTAAATTATTAATATTCTACTAAAGAATAATTAAAAATTTAATTCACATTATTCATTAATTAAGTAATTATTGCATAAATACAATTTAATTGCAATAAATTAAAATTTTAATTTTTAAATCAAAAAATATGAATTTTCTGTATATTATTTTGGGGGCAATAGTTGTATTATTACTATGGGTAGTCTTCCTATATAACTCAATCGTAAGCCTACGCAATCGCACCAAAGAGGGTTGGAGTGATATTGATGTTCAACTAAAACGCAGGCATGATCTCATCCCTAATCTTTTGGCTAGCGTCAAAGGATACATGACCCACGAAAAAGAATTATTAGAAAATGTTACCAAATATCGTACTCAAGCAATGGACGCTCAAAAATCTGGCAACACCAACGCTCTTGCTGGCGCAGAAGGATTACTTGGCAATGCATTGGGTAAATTACAAATTGCGGTTGAAGCCTATCCAGATCTCAAAGCCAATCAAAATGTGGCTCAATTGATGGACGAACTTTCTGATACAGAAAACAAAATCCAAGCTTCTCGCCGTTTCTACAATGGACAAGTACGAGACTTCAACACCAAAATTGAAATGTTCCCTAACAGTTTGTTCGCAAAAATTTTAGGATTTGCAAAATTTGATTTCTTTGAAATCAAAGATGAAAAAGAAAGAGAAAATATAGAAGTAAAATTCTAACACAAAGATAAATTTATGTGTAAGGATTGAACGTGTTATTTATAATTAAGCATTAGTTTAAATTATTTGTTTTTACGGATTTGATGCTTTAACAAGCATCACCCTCGGAACCAAAGTGAGAATCCTGCCTGCCGGCAGGCATGGAATAAAAACAAATATTTTAACTAATGTGATCATAATTAGAAGTATAGACAATATTATTATAGCTCACAATTTTTATGTATCAACAAATTGAATCAAACAAGAGAAAAACCTGGCTTCTCATCAGTATTTTTATTCTTGTAATTGCTAGCATTGGCTGGTTTTTGGATTATTATATGGATGCTGGTTATGGTATCTTGATTTTTGCTCTGGTTTTATCAATCGTGATGTCTGTCACCAGTTATTACAAATCTGACAAAATTGCGCTTTTTTCTACTGGCGCAAAAGAAATTCAAAAAGATGATTCACCCTATGTTTACAGGATGGTTGAAAATCTTTGTATAACTTCTGGCATACCAATGCCAAAAGTTCACATCATAAATTCTCAAGCCATGAATGCCTTTGCCACTGGACGCGATCCTGAGCATGCTTCTATTGCCTTGACTTCTGGAATAATTGAAGCTCTAGAAAATGAAGAATTAGAAGGTGTAATCGCCCATGAACTCTCTCATATCAAAAATTATGATATACGACTAATGACAATAGTAGTTGTTTTGGTAGGTATAATAGCTCTGGTTGGCGACTTTTTTTTACGCTGGAATTTTTTTGGAGGACACAGTCGAAGTTCAAATGACAATAAAGGTGGTAATGGTATCATACTTATTATTGGTATTATTTTTATATTATTGTCCCCAATAATTGCTGAGATAATAAAGCTAGCAATTTCTAGAAAAAGAGAATATATGGCGGATGCATCTGGCTCTCTACTTACCCGCTACCCAGAAGGACTAGCGCGAGCCTTGGAAAAAATAAATCAAAGTCCAGCCGAATTAAAAACTGCCAGTACAGCCACGGCCCATTTGTTTATTTCTAACCCTCTCAAAAAGAAAACTCTTTCCAGACTTTTCTCAACCCACCCACCATCTGAAGACAGAATAAAAAAACTCAGAGAAATGGCTTAATATATGGATATATATAAAATATTTGGTGCATTTGGTCTTATACTTATTTCTATTGGGATCATTACCAAACAAAGAAAAAAACAAGATCTGTATTATATTGTTGGTGGTATATTATTAGAAATTTATAGTATTTATATTGGAGATAAAATTTTTATTGTTTTACAACTAATATTTATTCTCAGCGCTATTTTTGACTATTTCAAAAAAATAAATAAAACAAATATACAAAATAACTAAAAAAGTATATAATACATCATATTATTACTAATCTAACCCCTATGAAAAAAATTATTATATTAACCAGTTTATTATTTTTTTTAGGTATAGGTTGCACAAAAAACACACCTCCGATAACTACCAACCAAACAAATAAACTACCAGACACAAATGTAGTCAAAGAACCAACAATAGAAGAAAAAATAGGTTTTAAAATACATTATCCATCATATATACCAAATGGACTTGAATTTAATAGAGAAAATTTAGTTACATTTAGTGGAATTGATAACCGTAAAGGCGCAACTTATTTACTAGGAAAATCTACCGATACTGCTGAACCTTGGGTCATAATCTTGGAACAAAAAGATACTGGTGAATACACCGAAATCCAAAAAACTGCAGAGAAAATTGAGGGCTTATTAAATGGATTTTATATCACAAATGAAGTAGATTCTAAAACATATTATCATGTTATATTTTGGACAGAAAATTCCAACACCATCAAACTTTCATCCAATTATTATGATGTTGAAGAACTGACAAAAATTGCCAAATCAATGAATTAACAAACCTTAACATATGACTAAACATAATCTCATAAACCCAGGCGTATTAGAGGTTATATGTGGACCAATGTTTAGTGGAAAAACCTTTGAACTCATACACAGAGTTGAAAAATTAAAGTATCTAGAAGGCAGTAAATATTTATTTTTCAAGCCTGACAAAGATACTCGTACAAAAAATATTAAAACCAGATTCAATGATCTAGAAGTACAATGTATTACCATCAAATACCCAGATGAAATACTCCAAAATATAAATGGATGTGATCTGATTGCCATCGACGAAGCACAATTTTTCCAAAAAGATATTATTGCAATTGTAGAAAAATTATTGAAACAAGACATCAATGTAATAATCGCAGGACTTGATCTAGATTATCGTGGTATCCCCTTCAACATAATGGCAGATTTACTCGCTATGGCAGACCACATAGAAAAATTATTTGCTACTTGTTTTTACCCTCATTGTCACAGAAAAGCAACTAGAACCCAAAGACTAATAAATAATAAACCTTCTCACTATAATGATCCAATAATTATTGTAGAAGGTGCTGGAAAAGAAATTTATGAAGCACGATGCATTAAACATCATGAAGTACCTGGTAAATATTAATACAAATTTATGGAAATAATTTATAAACACACTCAAATAGGCTACGTGATAATCTCTGTTTTTTTATTTATACTTTTTTTATTTGTACCCATTTTTACCCAAAATATCAACAAACCAATCCCAACAATAGTATTAATCGCTTTTATAGCTATATTCTTTTTATTCCCCACTCTCACAGTCACGGTTAATAAAGAAAAAATCAACTTAGCATTTGGTATAGGCTTAATCAAAAAAAATTTTAATATTACAGAAATTGACTCTTTTACAAAAGTAAAAAATCCTTGGATTTATGGCTGGGGAATCCACTATACACCTGACGGATGGCTATACAATGTATCTGGATTTAATGCAATTGAAATAAAATTAAAATCAGGAAAAAAATACCGAATCGGCACTGATGAACCCAGTCAATTATTTGACGCGATTGCATCTGCTGTTGATAAATAAAAAATATGGAAAAATTACCAAAAGTTGGCATAGCGGTTATTGTTATAAAAAATAATAAAATTCTAATGCACAAAAGAAAAAGTTCTCATGGGGACGGAACTTGGAGTTTTCCTGGTGGGCATCTAGAATTTGGGGAAAGTTTGGAAAAATGCGCCCAAAGAGAGACTTTAGAAGAAGCTGGAATAAAAATAAAAAATTTACAATTTGCAAATATTACTAATGATATTTTTGTTGATGAAAACAAACATTACATCACTATCTTTATGACCGCTAATCATGATTCTGGCGAACCAATGATTATGGAACCTGAAAAATGTGAATGTTGGGAATGGTATGATTGGAACAATATGCCCAGCCCATTATTTCTTCCAATTGAAAACTTGATTAAAAAAGGTTATAGCCCTATAAAATAATTACCTTTAACTACCTTCTTCAATTATCTGCCTAATTTCAGCTATTTTTTCTTTCATACTATCTTCAGAACTTGCCTCTAAAACTAAGCGTAGCAAAGGCTCCGTATTGCTTTTTCTGACACTTAACCACCAATCTTCAAATTCCATTTTCAAACCATCTAAACTTGAAGTATTTTTAGCCAAACTTTTATAATTTTGTTTTATATTATCCATCACTGCATCCTTATTTTCTACTTCAAAATTAATTTCACCAGAATGGAAATATTTGTTATATGGCTTTGCTATTCCAGAGATAGTACTATTGGCCTGAGAGATTATTTTCAAAATATATAATAAAGTCAAATCCCCTGATTCAAAACCAAATAAATCTTTATAATAAAAATGGGCTGACAGCTCTCCACCAAGTATAGCCGACTCTTTTCTCATATTTTGAATTATCAAAGTTCTGCCAACGCTCACCTCAATTGGCCTACCGCCATTGTCTACAATTGCTTCTGATACACTTCGACTACATCTCACATCAAACAAGACTGAAGCACCTGAATTATTTTTCAATATTTCTGACGATAATATTGCCAAAATCTTATCACCTGGAACTATCTGGCCTTTTTCATCAACCAATCCCACTCTATCAGCATCAGCATCAAAAGCAAAACCCACATCAGCCCCAACTTCCAAAACTTTTTTTTGCAAATCTTTCAATGTTTCATATTTTAATGGGTTTGCCTCATGATTGGGAAAATTACCATCTGGTTCTTTGTACAAATACTCTACTTCTACTGGCAAACCAGCCAACAACTGATCAATCAAAACACCTTCAATACCATTACCCATATCAACTACCAATTTCAAAGGCTTCATCCCAGACAAATCAATCAGTGATCGTGTAAAATCAATATATTCTTTTTGTAAATTTTTTGTCTTCACATGGCCTTTTTCTGCAACATCAACAAAATTATAATTTTCTACCATGTCCCTTATTTGTGACAAACCACTATCCAACCCTATTGGCATCATTGTTCTCTTGTAGATAAACTTACAACCATTATATTCTGCTGGATTATGTGAAGCAGTTATCATAATACCCAAATCAGTACTGTCTTCTCGTAAAGTCATAACATTTAACATTGGTGTACTAACCAATCCAATATCAACCACATTGGCACCCTGATCTGTAATCCCTTTGATTAAAGCATTTTTTAATGCTTCGCTAGAATTTCTCATATCAGCACCAACATACACATTGTTAGCACCAGTATAAACAATAGACGCCCTACCAATACGATAAAACATCTCCTCTGTCAATTCCTCTCCCACCAATCCCCTCACATCATAGGCTTTAAAAATATGTTTTGGAAAAGTCATAATTCATATAAACATTAAAAAATATAAACATTTAAACAATTTGATAATTTTAATATTTTCAAATATATACGCCCATTAGACAAATTTTTATCTAATTGACTTTACAATAAAAATATTATATTATACTTATACAAATAAAGCAAAATAAGCTCATATTAAAGGCTAAAATTACATTATTATTTATCTTTACCAATCTGCCAAATACCTCAATTTAAAATGTTTGAATGTTTATATGTTTTAATGTTAAAAATATGAAACCAGAAAAACTAATAGAAAATTTCTCTGCCCACCTCAAAAATATTATCGCCAGATCAATCTCTATGGCCAGCAGTTTGAATTATGATAGTGTTTCACCTGTCCATATATTACATACCATAACCGAAGAAACTGGCTCAATTGCTGGAGAAATTTTATATCGTACACATCTAGAACCAAAAAATATTTTAAAATTTTTAGAACTTAATGCACCCAAAACACCCCCAAAAAAAACATTCCCAGAACTAGACAAAAATTCCAAATCAGCCCTTGAAAAAGCTATGTTAATTTCTTATGAAAAAGGTCACAACTATATTGGTTCTGAACATCTTTTATTTGGGCTTCTCAAAACAAATGATGCAGAACTAATCCGATTATTAAAAGACAATGATATTAAAATAACTTTACTACTTCAAGAAATTGATACTATCATGCACAGTACTGCACATTTTCCAAATATTGAAAGTGTTCAAGATGCAATTGAAAGTAGTCAAGATTTTGGTGATGAATCACAGTCAAATCCACGACCATCAACACCAACCTTATTTAAAAACAAAAAAAATAAAAACTCTGGCGCACTTTTCATGTTTACCACAAATTTGACAGACAAAAAAACTGCCGACTCTTTTGACCCCATCATTGGTCGAGAAAAAGAAATTGAAAGATTGATCAATATCCTCTCTAGGCGCACCAAAAATAATCCCGTACTCGTAGGTGAACCAGGTGTTGGTAAAACTGCAATTGTAGAAGGACTAGCCAAAAAAATAGTAACTGGCGATGTACCAGATATTTTGAAAAATAAGAAAATATTATCTCTTGACCTCACACTCCTAATAGCTGGCACAATCTATCGCGGTGAATTTGAATCCAGACTCAAACAAATTATTGATGAAGTATCTAACAAACCAGATTATATTCTCTTTATTGATGAAATTCACAATATTATCGGCGCTGGATCAAATCAAGGCACAATGGATGCTGCCAATATTTTGAAACCTGCCTTGTCCCGTGGTTTGCTTCGTTGTATAGGTGCAACCACAATTGACGAATACAAAAAACACATTACCTCGGACCCAGCCCTAGAAAGACGATTCCAATCAATCAATGTCGAAGAACCAAGTAGTGAAGAAACCATAAAAATCCTTGAAGGTATAAAAAAACATTATGAAGATTTTCACAATGTTACATTGACATCAGAAGCTATCAAAAATGCAGTTGAACTAAGCACTCGATTTATTCATGATAATTTTTTACCAGACAAAGCCATAGACTTGCTTGATGAAGCCTCAGCTCATGTTCGTTCATCTAGAAAAGATTCTCCAACAAAAACAAAATTACACAAATTAGAATTAGAATTAGAAAATATAGAAAAAAACAAAGAAGAAGCAATCAGTGAAGAAAAATTTGATTTGGCTTGTGATCTAAAAGAAAAGGAAAAGGAAATTAAAGAAAAAATAAAAATATTAAATAACCAAAACGAAAAAGCAAAAAAACCAACTAGAACAAAAGTTGATGCCGAAGCTATTGCAAAAATATTAAGTCAAAAAGTAAATATACCAATTGAATTTTTATTAAGTAGTGAATGGGATAGACTACAAAAACTCAACAAAAATATCAAACAACATATCATTGGACAAGACCATGTTATAGATAAACTATCACAAACACTCAGTCAATCATATATCAGACTATCCACCAACAAAAAACCATTCGCTTCATTTTTGTTTGCTGGACCAAGTGGTGTGGGCAAAACTGAAATGGCCAAAGTATTGGCTCGTGAATTATTTATGGATGAAAAAGCTCTAATCAAATTGGATATGAGTGAATATGCAGAACAACACAGCATCTCTCGCCTACTCGGTTCTCCAGCTGGATATGTTGGCTACAAAGAAAGAAATCATTTTACAGATGCACTCAAGAAAAAACCTTATGCTGTCATACTTTTTGATGAATTTGACAAAGCCCACAGCGACGTTCAAAAACTTCTTTTACAGATTTTGGATGAAGGTCAATTGACAGATGGTCAAGGCAAAAAAATACACTTGCAACACAGCATAATAATAATGACCACCAATCTTGGATCTGAATTATACAAATCATCTAGTATAGGTTTTGGTAATAATGAAAAAAATAAACAACTAAATTTAAGTAATGAGATTTACTCCTCTGTAATTAATAAACTGAAACAAGAATTAAGCAATTCATTATTTAGTCGAATTCAATCTACTTGTATATTTTCACCATTACAACCTAATTTTGTAAAACAAATAATTGAAAAAAATCTCAAAACACTAAGTGATGAATTACATACCAAACAATCATTCAAAGTAATCCCAGATGACACAGCTTTATCCGAGCTAGCATCAATCGCCTATTCAGATGACACCGGTGTCAGAAATGCTGACAATGTAATACAAGATTGCGTATACAACTTAATTATTGAAATATTAAAAACAAACAACCGAAAAAAAGAATATATACTTACAAAATCAGATAATGCATATAAATTAATTTAGTTTATGGCAGAGGCGGAGGAATACAACCAAAATAATGATATCGACGAACCAATTGATAAGGCTTCAAAAAATATAGTCAGTGATTTTGGTTTACCTGCAGATTCAAATGCTAATACCGCAGAAGTCGAAAAACAAATTGCAGCTACTTTAAAAAAACAAATTCTTCAAGCAAGTAAAAAAGCAATTGAAGACAAAAAAAAATCTCTAGAAGATATCTGGAATCAAGATGAAATAATGGATAATGACATTTCTAATTCTATATATACAAACACAGATAACTCAGACAAAATGTTTGAAAAATTTGAAGAAGATGAATCTAATAGTCAACAAAATCAGCATAAAAACAATTTTGTCAATGACTCAAAAAACAGACCAACCAATAAAAACGCATCCACAGAGCAAACCAATGAAAAAAATAATAATTTTCCAAAACAATCATCACCTGAATCTGAAATAGAGAACACCAAAGATTTTAATGACGCTAAAAAAGATAGTTTAACAAAACAAGGCAGACCTGATCCTGAAAAAATACCAGAATATGATCCATATACCGCCCCAATTTCTGACAAAGGAATCGCCAGAGCAAAAGAAGAAGGTATGCCAGAAATATCAGACCAAGAAATACCAAAAAATAAACCTGAAAAACAACGTTCAGCTCCTACACAACTTATAAATAGCATTAAACATAAAAAACAAATATCTAAATTAAACCAAGGAATAAGGCAATTAAGTAAACAAACAAAACAAATTACTAAACAAAAATCTACACTCCAACAATCGCTAATTAAACCAAAACTTACAAAAAAATTATTCACAGTAATTATAACTCTACTCTTGATTGCGCAAATAATACTATCTATGATTGCTTTGATTTGCTGTGTTACTATTATATTTTCTCCTGTTGGATTAGCTGTTTTTGGAGTTGTAGGTACAATAGGCAGGATAAAATCTACTTTCAAAATGAGAAGAAAGTCCATAATAAAAGTAATAAAATCAATACAAGATAAAATAAAAAATCTCAATGAACAACTCAAAATACCACAAAAACAGATAATGGATATGCAAAAAACAAAAATGCAATTAAAAAATGCTTCTCTAATGTCTTCCAGAAATCAAAGTTAAATGTTATAATATGATGTAAGAATTGAAAACGTTATTTATAATTAAGCATTAATTTCAATTATTTGTTTTTACGGATCTGATGCCTCAATAGGCATCACCCTCGGAGCCGAAGCGAGAATGAGTAAAAACAAATAATTGAAATTAATGCGATCGTGATTCAAAATATAAACAATGGTTTATTTTAGCTTACATATAAAAAATAACTTATAAATATTATGGATAAAAAAAGAATTTTAATGATAGTGGGTTTTATCATTGTAACACTCTTACTCGGCTTTGCCTTATACTGGGTATTTTTTGCTGAAAAACCAAGTGGCACCATCACTGAACCAGGCGATGGAACCACTCCAACAACCGGAATATTTCCACCATCAGACACCGGTGATATTACCGATAGAGGTGAAATTGCACCTGGTGTCCTTCCTCCATCCGACACACGAGCCGGTGGTTCATTTAGACAAGGACAAATAACAAAACCAG
Source organism: Candidatus Magasanikbacteria bacterium RIFCSPHIGHO2_01_FULL_33_34 (assembly GCA_001782825.1). GTDB lineage: Bacteria > Patescibacteriota > Patescibacteriia > Magasanikbacterales > UBA922 > XYB1-40-15. The sequence continues at coordinate 6,367 of MFPS01000005.1, read as the reverse complement.
CAAAAGAAGAGAAAATTGTTGATTCATCAATTTTAAATCCATCTTTGAATAATAATGGCGACCCACAATTTTACAACAAAAATGATGGTAAATTCTACCAAGTCTTAAGTGATGGTACAGTTCGCGCGCTGAGTGATAAAATTTTTTATAATGTAGAAAAAGTCACCTGGTCGCCAAATGACAATGAATCAATCATTGAATACCCTGATGGATCAAATATATATTACAACTTCAAAACACAACAACAAGTCACTCTGCCAAAATATTGGGAAGATTTTTCATTTTCCGAAGAAGGATCAAAAATAGCTTCAAAAAGTATTGGCTATTCACCAGAAAATCGTTGGATAGTCACCTCAAACCCAGACGGCAGTAATTTACAATATGTTGCACCACTAGGAGAAAACGGCAGTAAAGTAGATATTGATTGGTCACCAACCAGAAAAATAGTTGCTTTATCTAGAACAGGTAACCCACTAGGAGTAGATCGTCAAGAAGTACTACTTATAGGACAAAATAATGAAAATTTTAAATCCCTGACAGTTGAAGGTCGTGGTATGCAAAGCGCATGGTCACCAACAGGCCAACAACTACTATATAGTGTATACAGTACCGAAAGTGAATTTAAACCAGAATTATGGATAGTCAATGCCGATGGGGATAAAATTGATACAAATCGTCGTCCACTTCTTATAAATACATGGGCAGACAAATGTACTTTTTCCGGAGATAGATATGTTTATTGTGGAGTGCCAGTAGAACTTCCAGTTGGCGCTGGTTTTGAACCAACTATTGCTGACAATATACAAGACACTATATTTAGGATTGACTTACAAACTGGTAGTAAAACTTCAGTGGCCACAGACAATGCCCATGTAATAGACCAAATATTTATATCAGACGACGGTAAAAAATTACATTTTACTGACAAAAGTCAAGATGGGTTATTCTCTATTGATTTATAATTTCTTTATGAAGTCAAAGCAAATATTATTAATATTTATTCCAGCCATAGCTCTAGCCGGATTTGCTCTATTTGCCAGCTTCATTCAATACCAACCAAAAAGGATAGTTTTTAATGACCCAAATAAACTTGAATCCTTAAATATAGTTCCAATATTTAAAGAAGATATAATAATAGGCAATTTAAATTCCCCAAAAACAATAATCGCTTTTGAAGACTTGGGCTGTTCTCGCTGTCAAGATCAAATGAAAATATTTGATGAATTACAAAATAAATATCCAAATAAAATAAAAATTATTCTAAAAACTTTAGATGTCACCCAATTTCCTTTTCCGTCAAAAGAAGCTCATCAATATTTATTTTGTTCAAATGAACAAAATAAACTAAATGAATTCAAAAAGATAATACTAGAAAACAATGAACTAGATACAAACTCTCTAAAATCATTTTCTCAGGCAGTCCAACTAAACACTGAAAATTTAAATAATTGTCTTACAAGCAATAATACTCTAAACCTCCTCCAAAAAAATGAAGACTTGGCAATCAGATTAGACATTGAATCTGTTCCAGCCATATTTATTGATAACAAAGTAATTCAAGAACCACTAAATATTACTGGATGGGAATCATTATTATCTTTAAACAACTAATCCATACTGATTATATAACATTAAAAGTCTATAATAATATTATTATAATAATCAAATAATAATTATAAAAAACCATCATAAATATTATTTGAAAATTAAATTTTAATTTTTTATTAACATTACTATATTAATGTGCTATACTAAATATATAGAAATATAGTTTCTTATAAATTTTAAGTTCTTAATCGTTAAACTCCTTGTATGAGAAAAATAAATATAATAGTTTTATTTTTTGTTATATTTAGTCTCTTAATTAGTACACACACAAAAACTGTTAAAGCAGCTTGTATTAATGGCGCCACAAATAATACAGTTGAACCACCTGAACAATGCGATATGCCATCAAATGCTGATACAGCCTCCTGTGATTATGATAATGGCTACGGCGAACAAGCCTGTACTTTTGCATCCTGTGGAGATGGTTATCTAAACTTTGCTTCTGGAGAAACTTGTGATGACGGTCCAAACAATGGCCAACCGGCTGGCTTTCTATTTACCGATTGGAGTGAAAGAATTGCTGGAACACAAACTTCATATTCCATAAATGCAGTAGATGTATCTGGAAATTATGCTTTTACTATAGCAAATGGAGATATGGTTATTATGAATATTTCTAATCCAACCAACCCTACATTTGTCGCCACTCATATTACTCCAGGGAATGCACAAGGTATATATGTCCAGGGAAATTTTGCTTATATTGCTGATTATACAAATGGACTACGCATTGTTGACATATCAAATCCAGCCAGTCCACAAACTCGAAGTAATATAGCTACACCAGGAGATGCAATAGATGTTGTTGTATCTGGAAATTTTGCTTATGTAGCTGACCTTACAGCTATGCAAATAATCGATGTAGCAAATCCAAACGCTCCTATTCTAAGAGGACGTTTTGATGATAATCGACCTGCTAACGATATTGTCGGTGTAGCAGTAAACGGCAATCGTGCATATATTGTTAATGGTTATCAACGTATGACCTCTATTAACATAACAAACCCTGATTTTCCTACTCAAGTAGGTTTTTACTATGACAACGGTTATATGAATGATATTTTTGTATACAATAACACAGTTTTTATAGCTTCCAACTATCAACTAGAAATTATTGATGTTACCACTAACGAATCAAACCCCATACGAATCGGCCTACTAAATGGTGGTATCAATGATGTTGTAGTAAATAATAATATTGCTTATGTTGCTGCTGGTAATGATGGTATGAAAATTATTGATGTTTCTAACACTTCCAACCCTCGTTTAATGGGTGTTGTAGACACAACTGGCTATACCGTAGATTTAGTGGTTAAAAACAATTACGCATACATTGCTGCAGAAACTGGCGGTTTGGTAATTATAGATATTTCACCAACATATCAACCTATACTATCCAATCATATTGCAAGCCCAGGTTACCATGAAATTGCTGTAGCCAATAATAGACTATATGTGGCAGAAGGTAATGGCTCAACTAGCTATCTAAAAATATTTAATATCTCAGACCCAATAAACCCAATACCTCTTAACCCATACCCAGCATACCCAAATTATAATATGCTAGGGAGTACTTCTGGTCTTAAAGTAGTTGGAGATTATTTATATAGCGCAAGCATGTACTATGGATTACAAGTTTATAGAATATCAGATCCTACAAATATAGTAAGGGTAAGTCAATGTGATGATAATTTTGGCGCATTACCTTACTGTGGTGGACTAGCAAATGAAATTGATGTAGTTGATAATTATGCATATATTGCAAATGGAGTTGGTGGATTTGATATAGTAGATATAACTAATCCTGAAAATGTACAATGGGTATCACATATTCCATTTGGTAATGCACTTGGTGTAACCGTATCTGGAAATTATGCTTATGTTAGCAACTATTACAATGGTGGAAATAATTTAAATGTAGTAAATATTACAAACAAGTCAGCGCCTTTTCTTCAGGGAACAATTTCTGTTAGCAGTGTCTCAAGTGGAATAAAATATTTAAATGATTTTATATTTTTAGGTGACAGGTTCCGAGGTATGGCTGTAATAAATGTGTCTAACAAAAGCGCACCAACATTAAGTAGTTATATTTACACGCCTGAGGCCTCCAATAAACTAGTTATTTATGGAAATTATTCCTTCATAGCTAATATAAATAGCATGCAAGTAATTAATATATCCAACCCCCTAAACCCAAGCTTTTCTGCAGATTATTATAATACTGGAGTTCAAGATAGTATTGTTGACCTAGCAATAAATCAAGATTATATATATCTAGTTGGTAATACTGGTTTAGATGTTGTCAGAATTAGAGATTCAAGTGTGCCTAACTATTGTAATGCAACTTGTTCAGATATTACACTCGGAATATGTGGTAATGCATTAGTTGAACCTGGTGAAGAATGTGATGATGGTAATTTTAATGATTCAAGCTGTACATCAATGTACGGCACAGCTTGTAACTACTGTAGTGATGGAACAGATGGAAATCTAGCCTGTACTACACAGACATCCAATGGTCCTGGGTGTGGAGATGGAGTTCTTACCACACCTTTTGAAACTTGTGATGATGGAAATGCCACAAACGCTGGAACTTGTAATGCAACCTGTCTGGGACCTACCATATGTGGAGATGGTACCCAACAAACTCCCAACGGAGTAGGTCTAACCGAAATTTGTGACGATGGAAATACGACAAATAATGGTACTTGTAATGCTACCTGTACGGCTTTTACTGTATGTGGAGACAATATAGTACAAACTCCAAATGGAGTTGGAACATTTGAAGCTTGCGACGAAGGTGAAACAACCAACGCTGGTCTTTGTAATGCTTTTTGTACAGCATACACAATCTGTGGAGATGGTACAATCCAAAACCCAAACGGAATAGGTATATTAGAAACCTGTGATGATGGCAATGCAACCAATGCAGGCATATGTAATGCATCCTGTACTGGTCCTACCACATGTGGAGATGGAACTTTACAAACTCCAAATGGAGCAGGTTTAACAGAAATATGTGACGATGGAAATACTACAAATAATGGTACTTGTAATGCTACTTGTACTGCATTAACAGTATGTGGAGATGGAATCACACAAACACCAAATGGTCTTGGTATAAATGAAATTTGTGATGATGGAAATACAACAAATAATGGTACTTGTAATGCTACTTGTACGGCTTTTACTGTATGTGGAGACAATATAGTACAAACTCCAAATGGAGTTGGCGTAAACGAAGTCTGTGATGATGGAAATACAACTGATAATGGTACTTGTAATGCTACTTGTACAGGACCTACTATTTGTGGAGACAGTGTGCTACAAACACCAAATGGCTCCGGTCAAATTGAAGAATGTGACCCTCCAGGTTCACCCACTCCCCTTGGTGGTATATGTAGTACACAATGTAGAGGAGCAGTTTGTGGAAATAATTTTGTTGACCTAGGTGAAGGATGCGATGAATGGATTTCTGATACAGATCCAAATAATGACGATACTATTACTTGTAATTGGAATAATAGTAATGCTCCATATGCATGTACATCTAATACCTGTGGGGATGGATATATAAATGAAACCAATGAAGTCTGTGATCAAACAGCTACAAACCCATTCAGAGGCTCAACCTGCGCAAGCTTGACTGCCGGAGATCCAATACCACGCACTTCTGGAAATCTAACTTGTACCACTTGTTCAGCCATAGATACTAACGACTGTTATAGCTGTGGCAACGGTATTATTGAAGGACCAGAATATTGTGATGATGGCAATACTGTCAATGGTGATGGTTGCGCAAATAATTGTTTTGCGCCATTTACTCCTGGTTGGAGTTGTGGTACCAATCCATTTTTCAATGGAACCGGCACCCCACCCGAAAGTCTCTGTGCCCTATTATGTGGCAATGGAAATATTGATGCTGGCGAAGCCTGTGATGATAATAATAATATAACTGAAACAGTTAATAACTGTACCTATGGTGTACCGTCATGTACTTTTTGTAATAATGATTGCAGTCAAATTTTGAATTTTGTAGCTCCATATTGTGGTAATAATAGTGTGGATACTATTAATGCGGGTGCCGATGGTATATATGGAAATAATGATGATAATGAAGAAGCTTGTGATTTAGGCGCATCTCTCAATAATAATCCAAATTGTTCATATGGTCTTACATCCTGTAATACTTGTTTGACAAATTGTTCTGTATCCCAACCTGGTATAACTAGTTATTGTGGAGATGGAATTTATGATCCAGCCAATGAAGATTGTGAATATGATACTGGAGCACCTGGTACTAGTGGGGATGGATGTAGTTCATCATGTACTGTGGAAACCGGTTATGCTTGCGGAAACTTTGGTCCAGGTGGAGCTTATACATGTTCTTTCCATTGTGGCGCTGATGCCAATGGAGATGGTAATAATATTGATGTTAATTTTGATATTAATGGTGACGGTATCATAGATATTAATGAACAATGTGATAATGGTAATTTAAATGGTATTAGATGTATAGCTGACACTTATGGCTTGAATTGTAATTGGTGTACTAATTCATGTGAAACCAGAACTGTTACTGGCGCTTATTGTGGAGACGGTCAAATTAATCAACCTTATGAAGCTTGTGATCAAGGTAATACCACCAGTGGTGACGGTTGTAGTGCAACTTGTCAAATAGAAAATGGTTGGCAATGTTCTGGTACGAGAGACTCCAGATGTAACACTATCTCTGGTGATGGTGTGTGTGTTGGTGCGC
>MFPS01000004.1 GCA_001782825.1 Candidatus Magasanikbacteria bacterium RIFCSPHIGHO2_01_FULL_33_34 | reverse complement strand
TTCTGCTCCTGATTTTACAACGCCACCGCTAGCGTCTTCTGCATAAGCTAACCAAGGAACATACCCAAATTCGCTTGTTGATATTGACACAAGCTTTCCAAGTTTTCTGTTAGCTCCTTCTGCTAAAGCTCTTGCCTTTGCTGTAGCATCTTCTGTAGCCATCTTTATTGCTTCAATCTTGTACTTGTTCTGATTTTCTTTTGACAACTCATAGTTTATGTAATTTATTCCAGCACCAGCGCTAATTCCAGCGTCAATGACTTTTCCTATTTTTTCTTTTTCAGCAATAGGAACTTCTACAGAAATCGAATGTGTTGCAATATATCCCTTGATTCTTTGGCTTCCGCTCTGCCAATCGTATTCGGGATAAACACTAAATCCTTGAGTCTTAATCTCATCGTCTTCAAAACCAATTGCAATCAAAGAGCCCTTCATCTTGGAAACAATCTCACTGTTTTTGTCACTAGCATTTGCTGCTGTTTGCCCTGTTGTTTGAACATTAAAATACACGGTCACAAAGTCAGGCAGAACCTTTATTGTCGATTCCCCGCTTGAGCTTATCGTGTTCTGCCCAGTGGCGTTGCCCATAAAGTTGAAATAAATCAGAGCCAAAATTATGACTCCAACAACAATCATTCCTGTGATTAGAACACCTTTATTACTTTCTTTCATTGAATAAAGTGCAAATGTGGTTTTTTAAATATTTACTTTTCTGTATTCTTCTGCCTTTACTATCGACTTTTTTTCCTTCTTTCTTTTCTACAATTGAACTACGACATATTTAAACAAAAATAACCGGGTTTTCTTATACAATTTTCTATGATTGAACTACGACATATTTAAACAAAAATGATTAGATTTTCTTATACAATTACAAGGGAGGAAAAATAAAGAAAAATGACAAGGACAAGCGACAAAGTGCTTATAGCAGTTCTCGCCGTAGTTTTCATAGGAATGACAAGCGCATTTATTGCTGCTATTAATTCTGGAAGCGATTCCGGGTTGCCAGAACAAAAACCATTTGTAAAGGTGATCTACAGCGATGACCTAGAATTAGGAGAAAGCATAGATGAGGATAATGAAGCAGAAGACATACCTATCAGCGGAAGTGCATTGGATAGGGCAAGCGCAGCAGCTCTGGAATATATCGGAGAAGGAAGGGTTACAGATACAGAGATAGGAGATGAAGAAGGATATTATGAAATTGAAGTAACTTTAAATAATGGCAAAGAAGCAGATGTCCATCTCGATGAAAATTTCAATGTGCTTAGTGTAGAATACAATTAATTTTAGCTTTTTATTTTTTTACAACTTTTGTTCGAACATTGAACCAATATATTTATAAAATGTTTATAGTTTTGAAGCCCATGACTAACAAGACTAATAAGAATCATTTCTTCTTGATCTTTGTTGCAGCAATCATCTTAGTCTCAATATTCTCTTTTGTATTAGCCCAAGAAACGCCAGTTAACCCAGACACAGAAGGCTTTGAATTAGAAAAACTGATAAGCTTGATAAATTTTGTTCTGGCGTTGACACTTTCTATTTTCACATTTATTGCTTATAAGAGGAGCGGGAAATCAAGGCTTTTGTTTGTTAGCTTGGCATTCATTTTACTTGCTATAAGGAGTTTTCTTGTTGGATATGAGCTCATTGGCGGGGAGATATCTTTTGCAGACCCAGTCACAGTCTCTCTTGACTTTATCGCCATGTTAAGTTTTTTCTATGGGGTGTTGAAGAAATAACAGGAGTTAAAATGCACTATCAAAATCCGAGCGAAAAAAACGCGGATTTACTAAAACTGTCAAACAGAAAAAAAATTTATGAATTAGTTAGAGAAAACCAAGGCTGCCATTTCAGAGAAATTGAAAGAAGGATTAAATTTCCCTACGGAACTTTAAAATATCATTTAAACTTTCTCGTCAAACACGGCCTTTTAATTGAAAGCAGAGATAAAAACAATACAAGATACTACACAAAGGAATTAAGCAAAGACGATTCCAAATTAATTTCCCTCTTGCGACAGGAAAGCATAAGAAAAATCATACTCTTTATGATTACCAATAAAAATTCTAGTTACAAGGAAATTGTAAGTTTCCTTAAATTATCTCCTTCAACAGTTACATGGCATTTGAACAGCCTCTTAAAAAAAGAAATTATTGGCAAGAAAAAAAATTCAAGACACTTCACTTACTTTTTATTAGCAGATAGGACAAAAATAATGAGGCTTTTAATTTCTTACAAAAAAAGCTTTCTAGATTCATTAGTAGATAAAACTATTGAAATGTGGGACGTGAAGTAATTTTATCACTTTGGAAAGTATCGACAGCTTTAATAATACAGTCTTTTTTTATTTTTTATGACGATTGAAGAAATGATCCTGAGGTTTTCGCTGGTATTTATTTTGTCGCTTGTTTACGGACTTCAAAGACAAAAAAGTCATAAGCCAATAGGATTCGGAACTTTTACGCTTGTTTCAATCGGCGCATGCGGCTTGGCTATAATTGCAGTTGAAATGGGAACAAATCTCACAATATCACTTCTTGGAGCCATAGTTACAGGCATAGGTTTTCTTGGAGCAGGTGCTTTGATAAAAGGCTCTGATAGGGTATTTGGTTTCACAACAGCAACAAGCATCTGGCTTTTCGCGATTTTCGGATTAATTATAGGACTTGGCTACTACACTGAAGGTTTCATTGTATATGCCTCTGTTTGGCTCGTAGTTGGTGTTGACAAATATCTTGAAAACAGAGGAATAGGGACCTATAGAAAAAAAGTTACAATAACATACGCAGAATTTAATAAAAAAGAGCAAATAGCAAACATCTTAGCAGATTATTGCACAAGATTCACTCTTATGAATGTGAATATGGACAAAAAACAAAAGACAATCTCATCAGGTTATCTTGTAGAAGGCCTGAAAAAAGAAATAAGTGATTTGCTCAAAGAGCTTTACAAGAACAAATGGTGTGTTTCTGTTAAGTTTGAATGAGTTTGATAGTTATAATAAAAATATTTATATTAATCTATACTGATAAATAGCAGTTAATAATAAAATAAAACTAGTCCACATAAACGTTTAAGCCCTTATATAAAGTTATTAAAATAAAGTTTGTTCTTAGCCTATCAAATGAAACCCAAAAATAATCAAACCAAAAATACAGATAAAAACAAAAACATCGCGATTGCAACATTTGCAGGCGGCTGCTTTTGGTGCATGATACCCCCATTTCAAAAACTTCCGGGAGTTACTCAAGTCATTCCAGGTTATACTGGCGGAAAAACTAAGAACCCAAGCTATGAGGAAGTCGTGTCTGGAACAACAGGGCACATGGAATCTGTTCAAGTTTTTTACAACCCTAAAAAAGTCTCTTATGAAAAACTTCTCGACGTATTTTGGCAGCAGATAAACCCAGAAGACGCAGGAGGACAATTTGCAGACCGTGGCAACCAGTATATGACAGCGATTTTTTATCATGATTCAAAACAAAAAAACCTGGCGATAGCCTCAAAGAAAGCACTCGAAAAATCAGGAAAATTTAAGAAAATCGCCACAAGAATTATTAAAGCAGGCGAATTTTACATCGCAGAGCAATATCACTGGGATTATCATAAGAAAAATCCTATCCAATACCAGATTTATAAAAAAATGTCTGGGCGCGAGAATTTCATCAATAAAACATGGAAAAAATAAAAAAAGAAAGCGATAAGCCGAAAAAAACCTTCAAAACAGAAGAGGAATGGAAGAAAAAACTTTCTAAAGACGCATATCATTTTTTGCGCCAAGGCGGAACAGAGCCGCCTTTTTCTGGAAAATATGTGGATACAAAAGATAAGGGAACATACAAATGCGCAGCCTGTGGAAATCCTCTTTTTAATTCAAAAACAAAATTTGATTCCACAAAAGGGGCGCCAGGATTAGAAGGCTGGCCATCATTTGAAGAAGCTATTCCCGGTTCAGTAAAATTTCTTCCAGATCATAGTTTTGGCATGCAACGAACAGAAGTTATCTGCGCAAAATGCGGCTCACATCTTGGGCATACCTTTGAAGATGACGCCTCTAGCACAAAGAAACACTATTGCATCAATTCGGTTTGCCTAAACCTTGAAAAAGAAGATCTGAAAAAAGAAAGCCATTGAAAGTAAAAATTTGTTTGAAAAATAATTTAATGATAAAAACTTATTATTTTTAATGATGAAGTTTGATTTAGCAACAATATAAGCTTTAGTTGTCTATAAGTTAAGTTAAATATCACCTAAAAATCTTAATCAAGCTAAATAAAGACAACCTTTTTGATTAAGCTATTTAAAAATTTAACAAACCTTAAAATCAAAAAGATATTTAAAATAGAAATTCTATATTAATTGTGTGTTATTACGTGAAAAATGGGTGATAAAAGGCAGTTTATTCTCTTAGCTTTAGCCTTTGGTATTTTATTTTTTTCGGCATCATCTTTTGTTTCATCGGCAATTTATCTTTCTGACGTGTACTTCACAGTTCCCGAATCAGTATATACAGAAAATGAAACAATTTCATTGAAAGGATTTGTCTATCAGGCAAATTACACCGATGCTGGAGCCTTAGTCAATGCGTCGGCGGTGTTGGCAAACGCTACCGTAAATTTAAGCATTTTATATTCTAATAGAACTTTTCTTAAAATGTATAACTTCACAACTGATGCTAATGGAAGCTTTTATTCAAAAAGCAATTATAGAACAAGCGCATTGGAAGTAAACGCCCCCCTTGTGGCAGGAACTTATGTTCTCCAGTCAAACTATACCGATTTAAATTCAAATGTTTCTTTTTCAGAAGTAAAAATAATAGTTGTTAATACCACAACGGATTTTTTGAGAGTAAGCACTGAGAAAGCAAAGTATAGTTCCGGCGACACTATAACAATCAATGTAGAAGCAGTAAAACTTGTTGGTGACAGGTCTCTTTTTATTTCAAACGTTTCAGTTTCCGGAACCTTCAAAAACGCAACATCAAAAGAAAACGTAAGCGGAAAAACATTCACGTGCACAACAGGAAGCAATGGAAAATGCACCACCACTTTAAGCGCCCCATCTGTCGGGGAATACATTGTAGAAATAGAAGATTTCAAAGCTTTCAGTTCTTTTTCAGTTAAACCATTTTCATTTAATCTTTATATGAAAGATAATCTGGGAAAAAGCCTGAAAAATATTTTTAGCTCCAGCGAGCAGGCAAGCGTCGAAGTCAAAATAAATAACGTTTCTTCAGGCACATATACTTTTTCAGGATATGTTCAAGACTCTGATGGAAATAATGTCAAGACGATAACTTCAACAACATTAAACACAACCAATTCTTTTACAAATAAATTCACTTTTTCACTTTCAGGATTCAGTTCAGGTTCATATACTGTTTTTGTAACAATTTCAAATTCCGGAAACAGTGACACCGCCACCTCGCTAACCTCTTTTAAAGTTGAAGATTGGACTCTATCAGTGAATAAAAAATCATCCGGCTCTAACTTCGAGTATGAATACAGCGCATTTCCAAACAAAACATTAAAATTA
>MFPS01000003.1 GCA_001782825.1 Candidatus Magasanikbacteria bacterium RIFCSPHIGHO2_01_FULL_33_34 | reverse complement strand
ACAACAACGGGCACCGCGCGCCGTTGTATAAAATGACGTAGCGGAGCGGAGGCATTTTATACAACTAGTGATTATACGCAAACAATTCATTAAATATACTTAATTTGGTGTATTTAACGAATATATGGTATAATTTTATTATTAAATTTATTATATCATACCGACAACACAAATCAATAATAATACCACCACCTATAAAACTCATCGGCCACTGGTACGGCTGAGCTACTTTCTCCGGCCCCTTCTTCAATCAAAACTGTCAAAACTACTGATGGATCATCATAGGGAGCAAATGATGTGTACCAAGAATGTGGATCATTGTTACTACTCCATTGAGCTGTACCTGTTTTGCCGGCGGTTTCTATTGGGGACGATGCCAATCTTCGGCATGATCCATACACCACACAATCCCTCATCCCCTCTCGTACAGTTTTCAAATGGTCTTTTTGGATAAAATCTTTCAAAATAATTTCTTTTTCTTGTGTTTTTTCTTCTAGATAATCACTGTCTACAATACTTTTCAAAAGTTTTGGCTTATAAAACGTGCCCCCATTGGCAATAGTGGCGGTCATACTGGCAATTTGTAGTGGTGTTACCAAAACATCACCTTGTCCAATAGATACATTGTAGGTGTCCCCTATATACCATTTTTCCTTTTTGACTTCTTCTTTCCATTCTTTGCTTGGCAAAAATCCACTATTCTCACCTGGTAAATCAATGCCTAATTTTTTTCCAAAACCAAAAAGATTCAAATATTCTTTTATTTTATCAATCCCCAGACCAGTAAAATTCTCATAACCTCCGCCGATATAGTAATAAAAAGTATTTACCGACCATGCCAATGAATATCTGACATTGGTTCTACCGTGTCCGCCTGCTTGCCAATCCGGAAAAAACCAAGGATCAACACTGATACCACCGACACTCAAAAAAGATGTATTTTTGGTTATTATCCCATCTTCAAGGGCTGAGACAGCAATTGCTGGCTTTATGGTTGATCCCGATGGATATGATCCCGCTACGGCTCTATTGAACAATGGATTGTCTTTGTCTTCTGTATATTTTTTGTAAGTTTCAAAATCAATTCCACCAGAAAAATCATTGTTGTTGTATGTCGGCAAACTGACTAATGCCAGGATTTCACCATTTTTGGGATTCATAACTACGGCCGAGCCTCTCTTTTTTTTGTTAGCATCTAGATTTTTTTGTAAAATTTCTTCAAGTTTTTTTTGAATATTCAAGTCAATCGTCAATTTGATATGATCTCCAGACTTTGGCGCAGTTTCTGATAATACATTTTGTTCATGACCCAATGCATCCACTTCATAAACAATTTCACCATATACCCCTCTCAAAAGTTTTTCATATTGTTTTTCAATACCTGTTTGACCAGCTATATCTGATGGCAAATAACCCAGCTCATAAAAAGCGTCTAATTGTTTTCTATCTAGTTTACCCAAATAGCCTATGATATGCGCCATTGAACTTCTTTCATCTAAATTGACATAGGTATATAGTCTCTTACTACCTCTTTGTATATACAATCCCGGTAAATCAGCCGATTTTATCTGGATTGATAAGGCTGTATCATAATCCAAATCCTCTTTGATTATGATTGATTCATAAAGATAATCAGAAAATTCATTGAGTGTATCAAATATATCTGATTCTGTGCTACTGGTGATCACAGCCAATTTAGAAACTACTTTGTCTAAATCTGCTTTATTATCTGGCAATTCTGATGGTGTCAAAGCTAATGAAAAATTTGGAATATTTTCTGTCAGTTGAACACCATTTCTATCCAATATGTGTCCCCTTTCTGAAACAATTGGAATCTTTTTTTCTCTATTGCCTTTGGCGATATTCAGATATTGAGAACCCTGAAAAATCTGCAGATAATAGAGGCGAGCCACTATAATGAATACAGTTGCTATAACAAAAAAAATAAACAAATTTGCTTTTTTTTTGGTAAAATTTGTGCCAATATGAGTTTTGCCAATGGGCGTGGCGATTTGCTTGCCTGAAGCTGTTTCAAAAATTACACTATCGTCATATGCATTATAAATACTATTGTTAGAGAAAATCTTACCTGTAAATTTTTTAAATATTGATGATTTCATAATATCATATTTACCTTATCTCGACTGAATCTATTGTATTTTTTTGATAATAAATAAAATAATAGGCTGGAAATCACTGATGTTAACACCAATTCCCAAAACAAATCAATAAAAAAATTCTTAATCACTATACTAGAAATTCCTGATGCATAATTTAATACATACACCAAAAAAAGATACAACAATCTATTTATTGATATTGCAATCACTACCATTATAAAACTAGTAAACCATGATCTATTTGTAAAAACATTCACATACAGTAAATATATCGTCATCACACTAATAATACCCGGAACAATTATAAAACCCAATGGAACAACAGAATACAATTCAAATATATAAAAAATAAAAAAAGCAATCCAAATGACTATACTTTTTTCCCAGCCAATGATAAATAATACAAAGTATATAAAAAATATATTGATAGTGTTGACAGGATTTGGTAAAAAAAATGCAATAATAAAATGAAAAAACAAAAGTAAAATTACAGACAGTATAGTTTTTGTTATTGTCAATATTGTCTGCATACAATTACAAGGTTAACAAAACCGAAACAGTTTGTATTTTGTTTAAATTAACATATGGGCTAAGGAGCGCTTTTTGAAATGGTTGATATGGTTCTTTTTCAACGATATCAATATGCCCCAATATTAAACCATACGGAATATTTTCTTCTAGACCTGAAGTAATCACATCTTCGCCCACACTAATATACTCGTTTTGAGGGATCAAATTCATTTGCAAACTCAATCCAAAACCACCTTCCACCACACCAATACTTTTTTCTTTATTCAAGACTGTTGAAGCGACTCGGCTATATTGATCACTGATCAACTGCACAACAGAGCTATTGGAATCAACTCTTTTTATTTTTCCGATATAAAACCCTCTACCAGTAATCACCGGCAAATCCATCAATACACCATCTTCTAAACCACGATTGATGACAATAGTGTTACGAAGCACATCAGTACTTCTGGATATAACATCAGCGCCGATAGATATTGTTTCTTTATCAAGAAAGTTTAATTGTTCTCGTAGATTATCATTTTCTTCAGTTAATAAAGTCAATTGAGTTTTGTCAACAACATTATTATTATATTTTTCAATCAATTCTAAATATTCTTTTTTTAATTCATCAGTAGATTCAAATTCTAAATTATTATTATATTTTGTACTGATATTATATACAGCTGAAGAACTCAAATTGAACAAACTTCTTATTTTATTGTCTAACCAAATTGTAACACCAAAATAATGTAATAATATAATTATAAAAATTGCAAAGAAAATTACCAAAATATTTCTACGCTTCATATAATATTAGTTTTTTCTATTACGTGCAGAAGGTAATTTAACTACTTTGAGCAAATTATCATCATCAAGCAAATGTCCAGAACCTCTCACAACAGAACTCATTGGATCATCCGTAATCCTCACGGGAATTTCAGCCGCTTTGGCTATGATAGTATCTAGTCCACGCAATAATGCGCCACCACCAGTCAAGAGTAAACCTCTTTCATGAATATCTGCTGTTAACTCAGGTGGTGTCATCTCAAGCGTAGTTTTGATCAATTCTACGATATTCTGGACGGATCGTCCCAGTGCTTCGCGAATATGAGCATCTGTCATCATCACTTCCCGAGGCAATCCAGTAACTACATCTCGCCCGCGTAATGGAAATTCAATTTTTTCATTACCTTCAACCACTGATCCGACTTTGATTTTTATTTGTTCAGCCTGAGATTCACCAATCAACAAATTAAATACTTCACGAGCATATTGCATAATATTTCTATTCATTTCATCCCCTGCTACCTTGCTAGACTTCCAGACTACGATTCCACTCAATGAAATAACACTGACTTCAGTATTGCCAGCGCCAATAGATACAATCATATTACCAATCGGACTTTCAATCGGCATACGAGCTCCAATAGCGGCTGCCATTGATGATTCTACGACATTAACTTCTCTGGCCCCAGTAGCCATCAATACATCTTCTACTGCTTTTATTTCTACTTCAGTGATTTCAAGTGGTACACTGATAATAACTCTAGGTCTAGCAATAAAATTGAATCCTTCATCATGAACCTTATCAATAAAAAATTTTAGCATCTTTTCTACCACTTCATAATCAGAAATTATTCCATTTGTCAGTGGTTTTGAAACAATAATATGTGGGGGTGTTTTTCCAAGCATATTTTTTGCTTCAGAACCCACCGAAAGAATCTGATTTGTCCTAGTATTGAGCGCCACAACTGATGGTTCATTGATCACAATCCCTTTATCTTTGACATAAACAAGAATATTGGCCGTTCCAAGGTCAATACCAATGTCTTTACTAAACTTTCCGAATAATTTATTGAACATAATCTTTAATCTTTACTATTGTTTCCTCGCCTGTTTCTCTATCTCTTACTTCAATTGAATCCCCAACCAATGTTTTTGGACTGATGACTAATCTCTGGGGAATACCTATCAAATCACTATCAGCAAATTTCTGGCCTGCTCTTACTTCAACTCTATCATCATATAACACCTCTACGCCTTGACTTGTCAAGCTATCATACAATTCATCGGCTTTCTTTATATCACCGCTTTCACTACACAATGAAATCAAATGAACCGAGTATGGCGCAATTGATTCTGGCCAAATTATACCATTGTCATCGTGATTAATTTCAACTACCGCTCCCATAACTCTAGATGGTCCAATACCATAACAACCCATCAAAATTGGTTGGGCTTTGCCTTCTTTGTTTAGATAAGTAAACTTGAATGAATCAGAAAATCTACTTTCTAATGGAAAAATATTGCCTACCTCTATAGCTTTATTCTTTTCTAAGTCTCCACCACAAGTTTCACATTGTTTGTCTTTGACAATTTCAGCATTTCTATGAGTATGACAATTGTTACAACTAAAAATTATATCCTCACCATTTTCTGTAAAAACTTGAAATTCATGAGTGAGTTTGTCTGTAAATGAACCACCATCAGCTTCAGCTATAATTGCGTCTAGTCCACATCTTTTGAAAATATTTAAATAAGCTACTTTTGATTTTTCGTAATAATCTAGAAAATCTGCTTCATCTTTGTGAAAACTATACATATCTTTCATATTGAACTCCCGCCCACGCAAAAGTCCAGACTTGGCTCTAGGTTCATTACGAAATTTATCTTGTATTTGATAAACCGACAATGGCAAATCTTTGTGTGATTTAACAAACTTTTGTACAAGTGGCGTTACTACTTCTTCATGAGTAGAACCTAAGGCATATATTTTGTCCCCAACCCCTTCCATTTTGAAAAGCACATCAATTTTGTCCCAACGACCAGTTTTGTCATACAAATCTTTTGGGTGAAGCGCTGGCATCAGAATCTCCTGCCCACCAATATTATTCATTTCTTCTCTCACAATATTTTGAATCTTTGTAAGCACTCGCAAACCAAGTGGCAAATATGAATAAACTCCAGCCATCAACTTATCAACAAAACCAGCTCTTATTAATAGCTGTGCATTTGTGCTGACTTCATCCTTTGGTGTTTCTTTGCTTGTTTTTGTAAATAATTTTGACTGTCTCATAATTTATGCTGTATTAGCTTTATTATTGAATATAAGAAAAATAGATAATGAAATTGTTGCTAAGATCAAAATTAAAAAATTCCAAGTATTTATAAGTCCACTACCTTGCAAATATAATAATACCGTCAAAAAAATAGCCACCACTATACTATCTCTAAAACTTTTTTGCACTTGATAATACATTGGCGTTGTAGCCTTTTTTATACCTCTGTAAAATAAAAACAATATTATTGAAAAGGTACCAATCATTGCCAAAAAGACACTAACATAAAAAAATGCAAAACTAACAAAATTGGCCTCAAAAGGATCAATATTAACTAAAACAAAAAAAAGAGAAATCCAGCATAATACTGTCCCTAACACCATTATTATTAAATATTGCCTTAAATTCATAAAATGATACTTATACTATCATTTTACTATGTATACTCATTTTTTACAAGTCTAATTTTAAGCCAAATATCTGATAGAATCTACTTCTTTTTTTCCCAATTTTATATTAATTTTATCAACAATTTCTGCTTGATTATTACGAATTTCTTGGGCGACATTGGTAGTAGCGCATGATATTGTCAAAGTTCTATTTTTCAAAAAAAGTGGCCTAGCGTGATAGGCCTGTTCCTTGCCAAGTAAATCTACTAATGCAATACTGGCAAATTCTAAAATTTGAGAAGCCTCAACTTGATTTTTAAGTTGACTTCTATTCTTTATATCTTTGTGTAAGGTATCACCCAATGGAACAAATGACATGTTGTTGTATAATTATCTATTTTTAGTATAGCACCTAAAATAAAATAATTAAATAGATTTAACAATTGCCAATAAAATCATGAACAAATTTTTGAACTGGCATTTTTTTGTAAAGTACCTTGTATATCATTGTAATAAATGGCAAATCAAGTTTTTTTCTCTTGGCAATATTATATGCAACCTTTGCAGTTCTAAAACCTTCTACAGTTATTTTCTGATCAAGCATTGTATCGATAGCTTTGGTAACATCTCCAGTTTTACCAATCATTTCACCAAATGCCCGATTTCTAGACATTCCAAAACAAGTAGTCATCAAATCACCAAACCAAGCCTGACTACCAGATTCAAATGTTTTCTTTTTTGCCCCCATCGCAAAAGCCAATTTTTGCGCATCTCTTGAAGCGAATGATATAAAAGCTGACTTTGAGCTCTCACCAAATCTAAGTCCATCAAAAATCCCCGCACCAATCGCAATCACATTCTTTAAAGCCCCAGCTAATTCAACTCCAACTATATCTGTAGTCACATCCAATCTCAAATTTTTGTTCTCAATAAAATTAGAAACTTTCTTGGCAATAGCAATTTTTTCACAAGCAACTTCTGCGCAAAGCGGATTTAACTTTGTAACTTCACTGGCAATCATACCACCAGACAAAGAGCAAATATAATATTTCAATTTAAAATTTTTAAGTTCTGATTTTATTACTTCCGAAATTATTAAATTAGATTTTTGCTCCAAACCTTTGGCAATATTCAACAAAATTACCCCTTGTTTTAACATTGGTTTAATATTATTGATCACACCTCTAACATATACAGAAGAAATCGCCAACAACACCATATCAGCATTCTCTACGGTTTCACTCAACAAGTGAGAAGCGACTATATTATTTGATAATTTAGTTTTTGTGTGGAATACTGGATGCTTTCTAGTTTCTGCAATATGATTGATATAATCTTTTTGAATATCAAAAATAAATATCTCTTTATCGGAATGTTTATCACCGATTATCTTTGCCATCGCAAAACCAAAAGCACCAGCACCAATTATTGCGATTTTTTGCATACTATTTTGTTTCATCTAAGATAATTCTACCAAAAAAACCACCCCTATCTTGAAGTTTTTTGACTCTCAACTCCTCCAATTTATCCTTATCATAATTTTTCACACCATAAATTGCAATAATAACTTCCAAAATATCAATCATTTCTTCTGGAGTTTGATTTTCTATATATTCATTGACTTCCTCACGCAACTTTTTTATCAATTCAGTTTCAAATTCAGCATTATCAGCTACGTGATATATTGGTGTCCTTCCATTTTGCTCTATTACATCTGGTATTTTGTCCCTCACTAATTTTTTAAATTGCATATATTTATATATATTATATAATGATTATTATACATATTATCAATAATAGTTACAATAACCTACAGTTATTAATTAATTACTCAATTTATCCAAATAATTTTTAAAGGCGGGTACTAAATTTTCAATTATCAAATACTTATTATAATCTTTTGGGTCAATCCATTTAAAATCTTCATGGTCATTACTGAGCTTAACATCACTAGAATCAGACAGACATTCAAAAAAAGTACCAACTATTTGCCATTGCTCACCACGAACTATTGGCCTCCACTCCCCTACGTAAAACGGATTACCAATTTTTACAATCAACCCAGTTTCTTCCTCAATTTCACGAATCAAGCTTTCATCAAATCTCTGTCCAGGCTTTACTCTTCCACCAACAACATCATAACGCCCAACATTAGTGCCATCTTTATATTTAGAAGACTCCTTCAATATCAAAATTCTTCCATTATAATTTATAAATGCTTTAACAGCTACAAATAATTTTATACTCACAATAATTCATTAAATTTTATAATATTTTATATCCTAAATTCACAAATATCCTTAAAACTACAATTTCCACAGACATGCTTACTAGGTGTTGCCTCAAAATTACGCTGGTGAATATTATCAATAGTATCTTCAATTTTTTCTCTCAATTTTTCAATTTCTGTAGGTTTGCCAATAAAATCAGTCTTGATACCATCTTTGACATAATAATAAGTCAATTTACTGGTTTTGCCTATATTTCTATATTCTGGAACAGTCTCTGCAACTATTTGGTATATAAGCAATTGATTCTTGTCGTCTCCGATAATTTTCTCTTTACTTGCGCCAGTTTTATAATCAATAATTTCAAGTGTACCATCATCAAGTTTATCTATCCTATCAATTCTACCAGACAATAAATAATCACCAATTTTTAATTTGAAACCACATTCAAGGAAAATTGGTATAGTCCACTTTTCATCATTATCTTTATAAAATTTATTTAATAATTTTATTCCTTCTTGATAATAATCTTCTCTTTGTTTTTTGTTGATATACCAGTCATCACTCCATTTACTATCATAAATTTCTATTAATTCTTTTACACTAGGAACTTTAGTCCCTTTTGGTGATTTATCTTTGGTAGTTGATACACTAAATAATGATTCTTGTGTAGCATTATTTAAAGTTTGTATTCGTTTATAAAATTCTTGAAGAGTATTATGAATTGTATTTCCAAATGTAAAATAAGGTGAATTTTTTGCTGGGAGTTTTATGATATTCGCCAATTTATATTGATAAGGACAATTTTCATATGACTGTATTTGTGAAAATGAAAAAGTCTTTGGCAATGTATAAACCATTTCTTTTTTTGTTTCTTCTTCGTTTTTTTCTTTTTTATCTAATATATTTTTTGTTTCAATATTATTCTCACTATCAACCGCTTTATAACCCAACTCATCCAAAAATCTACTTAATTTTCTATTTCTAACTCCACCATAATTATCAGCGCTGATAAAAAATAATTTTTCTTTGGCCCGAGTAATCCCTACATAAAATAATCTTCGCTCTTCTTGATAATGACTATCACCTTCTGGAAGTTGTTCTTTGATAAGTGGTAAAGGAATTTCAATAGCGTCCCCACGAGAACGAGCTGGAAATCTTTGTTCTACCATATTTACCATAAAAACATACTTGAATTCCATTCCCTTGGAAGCATGAATTGTCATCACATTGAGTGAATCAGGGGTATCAACTGCTTGATACAGTTTGCCATCATCCCCTGCCTCTTGCAAATATTCATAATGTTCAATAAAACCTGCTACATGGGCTCCTGGAACAGTCTGTTCATATTTGTTTATATAGTCCAAAAATTGCTTCAATTGATATATTTGTCGGATGACTGCCCTATTTGCTTGGGCTTCCTCATGAGCGAGATAAGACAGATACCCACTCTCTTCCAAAAAATGATACAAGACAATAGTCGGTGATTCAACTTTTTCTTTTTTCATTCCATTGGCAAGTAATTGGATCAGTTTGTTACAAACCCCAACTCCCTCGTCTGACAAATCAAATTCCTTGGCTCTTTTCAAAGCATGAATATATGGTGTGCTTTTCCTACGAGACATGATAGTAAACTTTTGCATATCCCCTTCCTTGAAATTCAAAAACGGCATTCGTAACAATCTATAAACAGCCGAAGAATCATGATAATTATCCAATAATTTCAAAAAATTAATACAATCCATTACCACTGGTTGCTTGTACAATCCACTGGATGCCAAAAATTCATAAGGTATTTTGGCTAATTCTAGTCTTTGCAAAAATGGTTCTGCATTGCTATTTGCCCTCACCAAAATTGCAAAATCATCCCAAGTTGCTTCTTTATCATTTTTTTTCAAATCCAATATTTCTTGAACTACAACTTGAGCCTCATCCTCCAATGCTCTAGTATGAATATGAAAAACATTGCCTTTAGTTTTTGTTTTTGAAAGCAATTTTTTGTCAATCTTTAATTTCACCTCCAAACGATCTGGGTTATTATTCTGAATTGAATTATATGATGTATCTAATATATTTTGTCCAGAACGATAATTTTCATTCAAAACTATCTCTTTGGCC
Organism: Candidatus Magasanikbacteria bacterium RIFCSPHIGHO2_01_FULL_33_34; assembly: GCA_001782825.1. Lineage (GTDB taxonomy): Bacteria > Patescibacteriota > Patescibacteriia > Magasanikbacterales > UBA922 > XYB1-40-15. Next base: position 110,690 of record MFPS01000003.1, on the reverse strand, counting down.
CCTTTGTAATCATCTTTAAACCTCATTATATTTGAAACTGATGCTCCACGAAATGCATAAATACTTTGATCATCATCCCCCACCACAGTCAAATTATTATTGCGAGCGCTAAGTAATTGTACCAATTTATATTGTGACCAATTAACATCTTGAAATTCATCAACCAAAATATATTTAAACTGATTTTGCAAGGCTTTTAATATATTTGGTCTCTTTTCTAATAATTTAACCGTATAAAAAATCAAATCAGAAAAATCAAAAGAATTGTTATTCAAAAGTATTTTATTGTAGGCTTCATACGCACCAGCAATCTCAATCAATCTATTTTTTTCATCTTCATCAATATTTTCATCAATTTTTACATCTTTTGCATAATCCAAATATTCTTCTGGTGTTATAAGCTCATCCTTGCATTTTGAAAAATGCTTGATTAACTCATGAATATGCTTGACTGGATTGCCAATTGGCCTATAATAATCCAAATTTAATTTATTCAAATTTTCACGAACCAATAACCATGTATCAGTCTGAGTTAATAATTTGAATTGATTGCTAATCCCAGCATCAATCCCATATTTTTCTAAAACTCTCTGACAAAATGCATGAAAAGTCGATATTTGCATATCCGTATATCCAATATCCAATAACTTGTCTACTCTTTCTTCCATTTCACCAGCGGCTTTATCAGTAAATGTCAAAGCCAAAATTTCCTCTGGTTTGGCCAGTTTTGTATCTATTATGTGTATTATTTTTTGACTAATTACAGTAGTTTTTCCTGTCCCAGCGCCAGCCACTATCAACAATGGTCCATCTGTATATTCAACTGCTTCTCTTTGTGCTTTATTTAAAGTGTCTTTCATACATTGCATTCCGACATTATTTTAAACTATTTTTTCAACTTCTTTTTCTATCTTTTTTTTATCCTCTTTCTCTTCTTTTTGTACTTCTTTTTTATTGTTGCAACGCAAAAGAAACAAAACAATTAAAAACCCAACCGCGATAGTAACAAAAATTATAATATTTTCAAAAGTAAATTTGTGTGGTAATACATTCAATCCATCAATTTTCCATGGCCATACTTTGCGAAGAGAACCAACCATCAACCCAACCAAAAATGCAAAAGTTATTTCATAATAATGTTTGAGTAACCATGATAAAATCCTAATAAAAATAATCAATCCAAAAATAATTCCTAATAAAAAAATACCCAAAACAACAAAATCTAAATCTCTCACTGCATTTAAAACTTGTTCATACTTTCCCATAACTACCAACAAAAATGAACCAGAAATGCCTGGTAAAATCATCGCCGAGATAGCTATTGCTCCAGCGATAAAAAAATAGAAAGGCGTAGATGGTGTAACAGCCGGAATAACTCCGGATATAATATAAGCAAAAAAAGCACCAAGCAAAAATACTCCCCATATCTTTAATGGCCATCTAGAAATTTTCTTTCTCAAAAAAAATATAGAAGCGCTCACCAAACCAAAGAAAAATGCCCACAAATAAACCGGTTGATTTTCTAGTAACCAACCGATCGGATGAGAAAGAGTAAAAACAGCCAACAAAATTCCAAAACCAAGTGATAATAAAAATTTATATTCAATCACTTCTGACAAAACTTTAAACCGTCTTTTTAATAATAACCAAAGATTATTTTTGTCAAACAAACCTCTGATCGCATAGATCAACTTTTCATATATATTCAAAATCAATGCCATGGTACCGCCAGAAATTCCCGGTACTATATCACTTGTTCCCATTATAAAACCCTTCAATACCCAAATCAAATAGGTTTTAATTTTTGCAAATTCTATTTTCATTTATTTTTTTATTAAATTTCCCTCCAATATATGGACACCCGGAGCTGGATCCATATCATTTGGTTCTATTGTAAGCACATAAAAAGAATACTCCATCAAATCTGTCTGAGATTTGTACAAATTACTATAAACACCACCAAGCTTTTCAACCCTGCCAGTACTCAAAAATTCAAATGGCTCCTGCTTAACAATCCAACCTTCATAATAATCACCATTTTGAGGCTCGATCAGACCAGCAAAGCTAGCTGACAATGTATAGGCACCATCATTGTACCCAGACATAGCAATTCCAGTGGCTTTACCACCAGATACATCCGCCAAAGAGGCCTTATGGGTAAAGATAGATTCACTCATCATTATACCTCTTTGTATACCCAAGACATCTCTTTTTTCAATATCTTGACTGATTTCTGTTTCACGCATTTTTTGAGCCATTACTTTGTCACCAATAATTTGAGTAAAATCTCCATAGCCAGATTCAGCTAAATCTTCTTTTATTTTATCATTTTCACCTCTAAACAAAAAAAATACTGCAATACTAGCAAGGATAAATACAATAACCAAAACCAGCAAAATTTTACTTTTTTTCATAATTTTATATTAACAATTATATAATTCTATTATATTTTACTATATATAACAATACTTGTAAATATAAAATATCTCATACTTATAATAAACAAAAAACTCCTAAAATTAAGAGTTCTTTATTTATATATTTATAATATATGCAAACCAATAAAATATCATCTACTAAGCAAAATTTTTACATCAAATACCTCACATAAATATAACCCGTACAAATAACCATTGCAATGGTTGTCATCGGTACAGCGATTTTTAGATACTCTACAAATCCAATCTTGTGCCCTTCTCTACCAGCTATACCACTCACAACCACATTGGCTGAAGCGCCTACAATTGTAGCATTTCCACCAATATCAGCACCTAATGCAAGTGCCCACCATAATGGTGTCAAATCCATACCAGTTATTGATCCAATATCTTTGATAAGTGGAATCATCGTTGCTACAAATGGAATATTATCAACAATAGCTGAAAAAATCGCAGAGAACCATAATACAACCATAGTTGTTGAAACCACATTTCCTTGAGTCATTTCTATAATTTTGCCAGCCATCATATGCAATGCGCCCACTTCTTCTAAACCAGTTACTAATATAAACAAACCAACAAAGAAAAATATGGTAGTCCACTCAACTTCTCGCAAATTGTGCTCTGGCTCGTGAACAGTCATCAAAAGTAATAGCGCTGCTCCAAACAATGCAATTGTGGCACCTTCTAAATGAGTAGATCCATGGGTAAAAAAGCCAAGCAACACTATACCCAAAACTAATAAAGATTTCCACAATAATTTTTTGTTGGTGATTGCTTCATTAGGTTTAAATTTCATTATTGCATCTTTGGCATCTTGATTGAATACAAATTCTTTTCTGTAAATAAACGCTAATATAGCTACAGTAGCAACACCAATAATAAATGTAACTGGAAACAAATTAACGATAAAATCATTGAATGATAGACCAACTGCACTACCAATCATAATATTTGGTGGATCACCAATCAATGTACTTGCTCCACCTATATTTGAAAGTAATATTGTAGCAATCAAAAATGGCTTTGGCCTTACTTTCAAATTATTTGTAACAACTAATGTAACCGGTACCATCAATAATACTGTAGTAACGTTATCTAGTAATGCCGAAAATACTGCCACAATTCCCGCCAAAAGAATAAAAATCTTTTTTGGATCACCTTGTCCAAATTTTGCAGCCTTGATAGCCACATACTGAAACATACCAGAATCTTTGGCAATACTCACTATCACCATCATACCAATCAATAACCCTAATGTATTAAAATCAACCCCTTCAATGGCTCTCTCTTGATTGACAATACCTAACAAAACCATCAATGACGCGCCAAACATGGCGATAATCGTCCTGTGATACTTTTCTGTAATTATGATTACGTAAGTAGCTAAAAAAATGATTATAGCTAATATAAATAGTTTATCCATATAAAATTATTGTAAATTTAGTACATCACCGATAGCTCTTTTGATGTCTGTTCGGTTTATATAGCCAACCAATTTATTATTTTCATCAACCACTGGAAGTTGTCTAATCTTGAATTCAGATAATATAATAGCTGCCTCCATAAGCGAATCACTAGAATTGCAAGTGTGAACGCTTTTTGTCATAAATTTGCTCACTGGCTCATCTTTTATTTCTAAGGCTCTTTTAGCAAATACATCAGCCGATTCAAAACTTGCTAAATGCTTGTCTTCTTCTAGATAATCTGGTACTAAATACTGAATCAAATCCCATGAAGACAATATACCTTCAATTTTAAAATCCTTGTTAACCACCACCATACCATTTGTCTTTGCCTCAAGCATTTTCTTTATTGCCTCTGCAAAAGTATCATCTGGACTCAATGTGTTGACCTTTGTCTGCATGTACTTATTTATCAAATGCTCCTTATTTTGGGCTATCATATTTTTATTATTTAACTTTTAATTGAACAATTATACACCTAAGCGATTTAATTTACAATAGTTATAAAATTATCAAAAGTGGATAAATATAAATCATATTATTAATAAAAAATAAAAACTTATTTCTAAGTTTTTATTTATTTATTTTTTTGTACTTTTTGCCTACATTAATTCTAGCTAATTCTCTCTCAATTGTAGCTTGCAACCTAGCAAAATCTACATCCATAGACATATCTTTTTGCGCCATTAGTTCTTCTGCGCGCTTTCTAGCTACCTCAGCTCTCTCAATATCAATATGCTCTGCTCTTTCAGCAGTGTCGGCCATTATATACACCTTGTTATTTGATTGAATTTCCACTATACCACTAGCCACAGACATAGCCACAGAATTGCCGTCTTTGTAAGCTACCAACTCTCCAGCCTTCAAAATAGACACCAATGGCATATGCATTGGTAAAATTGTAATTTCGCCACTAGTAGTTGGTACTGTGACTTTTTCAACTTTGTCGTTATATATAACTCCATCTGGTGTTACAATTTTGAATTCTAGCATATATTATTTTACTAACTCAACCCTCTCAATAATAATTGACTCAACCGGCAAATCACGACCATTTGTTTGTGCATTTTCAATCGCATCAACCACATCCATACCTGCAATAACCTTACCAAAATTTACGTGTTTTCCATCAAGCCATGGAGTTGATTCTGCGGTCACAATAAAAAACTGAGAACCATTTGTATTAGGACCAGAATTTGCCATCGCAATATTTCCTCTTACCAATCTTTCATTATTGAATTCATCATCAAATTTATATCCTGGACCACCTGAACCATACATCATAACATTATCAGTTTTAGAATTTGGATCTCCACTTTGAATCATAAAATCTTTGATAACTCTGTGAAATTTAGTTCCATTATATAGACCTTCTTCAGCCAAATTTAAAAAGTTATTTACTGTCAAAGGAGACAAATTACCAAAAAACTCAATAGTAATATCACCTTTATTGGTTTTTAATACTGCCTTACTGTATTCTGATGCAAGATCTTTGTGTTGGGCTAAATTTCTCATAGTATTTTTTTCTTCAATTATTGGATTATTTAGTTTATTGGCATCTTTTACTTGTAAATTATTATTAATAGCCGTTTTAGAACAACCAGCCCCAAGTAAAATAAAAAAAGTTGATAAAATTATTAAATGCTTCATATTATTTTACTTCATCAATACTGCCCTTCATATAGAAAGACTGTTCTGATTTACTATCATGTTTACCATCCAAGATTTCACGAAAACCTCTGACAGTTTCTGCAAGTGGAACATAAGCACCAGCAGTTCCAGTAAATTGTTCTGCCACAAAAAATGGTTGTGACAAAAATTTCTGAATTTTGCGAGCCCGTGACACTGCCAACTTGTCCTCATCAGACAATTCTTCCATACCTAAAATAGCAATAATATCTTGTAAATCTTTGTATCTTTGTAATACAACTTGTACTTCACGAGCAGTCGCATAATGTTCTTCGCCTACAATTTGTGGATCCAAAATAGTCGAACTTGAGTCAAGTGGATCAACTGCTGGATAAATTCCCAACTCTGAAAGTGATCTATTCAATACTACTGTAGAATCAAGGTGAGCAAATGTAGTCGCTGGAGCCGGATCAGTCAAATCATCGGCTGGCACATACACCGCTTGGACTGAAGTAATTGAACCTTTGTCTGTAGACGTAATACGCTCTTGCAAAGCGCCCATTTCTGTTGCCAGTGTTGGCTGATAACCAACCGCTGAAGGCATACGACCAAGCAAAGCTGAAACTTCTGAACCAGCTTGGGTAAAACGAAAAATATTATCAACAAACAATAATAAATCTTTTCCTTCTTCATCTCTAAAATATTCAGCCATAGCTAATGCAGTCAAAGCGACACGAGAACGAGCTCCAGGTGGTTCATTCATCTGACCAAATACAAGGGCTGTTTTTGACAATACTCCTGATTCTTCCATTTCACGATACAAATCATTTCCTTCACGAGTACGCTCACCTACTCCGGCAAACATTGAATAACCGCCATGTTCTTGAGCAATATTGCGAATAAGTTCTTGAATAACTACTGTTTTTCCTACACCAGCCCCACCAAACAAACCAATCTTCCCACCCTTTAAAAAAGGACAAAGCAAATCAATAACTTTGATACCAGTTTCAAGAATTTCTGTTTTCTGTGATTGATCCTTGAAAGCTGGAGCTTCTCTGTGAATTGAATAAGTTTTTTTGTGTTTGGCTGGACCTTTGCCGTCAATTGGCTCACCAATCACATCAAACATACGACCAAGTGTTTCTGGACCAACTGGAACATTGATTGGTTCGCCCAAATCAACCACCTTAGCCCCACGCTCCAAGCCATCAGTCGTACCCATAGCAATTGCTCGAACTGTATTGGCACCTAAATGTTGTTGTACTTCCAAAATCAAAGTTTTATCTCCATTTTTTACTTCCAATGCATTATAAATTTTTGGTAAATCATTTGGAAAGTGCACATCTGCTACCACACCAATAATTTGACTTACTTTTCCTATATTTTTTTCTGACATATTATAATAATTTATTTTATTTAAGTTTATTCAAGAGCTGCAGCTCCGCCAGCAATTTCTGCAATTTCTTGCGTAATTGACGCCTGTCTGGCTTTATTAAATGTTAAATTTAATTCTTCAATCATATCCCGAGCTGCGTCAGATGCATTTCTCATTGCCATCATTCTAGCGCTGTGTTCACTAGCAGAAGATTCCAAAATTGCTTGAAACAACTGCACTTCCACTAACTTTGGCAACACATATTCTACTATTTCATTCTCATTTGGTTCAAAAATATAAGCATTAGCATCAAAATCAACTGTACCATCTTTTATCTCTTCTTTTGTTTGTTGACTAACAGAATCAATATCCCTACCCAATTCATCCAACATTTTATCCAAATCATAAGAAGAAACCGGCAAAAGCTGTCGTAATTTTGGTACCTGATTCAAACTTGACTTATAATCAGTATAAGCTACAACCACTTTATCATACTTATTTTCTTTAAAATCTTTTATAAAATTTTTACTAACTGAAACTACTTTTTCAAAATCTTCATTACCATTGATATCTTCAAATATTTGAACCAATTCATATCCCTCTCTTTTAGCTAATGACATACTTTTCTTTCCGATCCCCAAAATACTTACTTTAATATCAGCTTCTGGTAAAATCTCTTTGCCATCAGATAGTATATGTTTGGCTAATTCATTTTTATTTTGTAATGCTTTGATAGTTTTTCTAAAAATATTGGCATTAAAGCTTCCACACAAACCACGATTTGAGCTGACAAGTACAACCAAAATATTTTTTACTGGACGAGTTGCAAGTAATTCATACTTTGACCCTTCTTCTACTTGAGACAAGTGAATCAACAAATCTCGTGCCATAGTCGCATAAGTCCGAGTATTCAAAGCAGCCTCAACTGATTTGCGCATTTTTGAAGCCGAAACCATTTCCATTGCTTTGGTAATTTTTTTGGTATTGGTTACCGACTTGATTCTATTTTTGATTGCTTTGGTATTAATTGCCATAATAAAAACGCTTATGCAGATTTTTTGAATTCCGAACATGCTATTTTTAATTCTTCTTCAACTTTTTCATCCCACTGACCTTCTTTTATTTTACTTAACAAATTTTGCTTTGATTTTGCAAAAAAATCTAATAATTTCTTCTCAGCTTTACCAATATCCACCACTGCAAAATCATCCATATAGCCATTGCTAATCGCATAAATAGAAACAACTTGTTGTTCTACTGACAATGGTGAATATTGTGCTTGTTTTAATAATTCGGTTACTCTTTGTCCGAGGTCAATTTGTTTCTTTGTTTCTGGATCCAAATCACTAGCAAATTGAGCAAAAGCTTCAAGTTCACGATATTGAGCCATAGCTAATTTCAATTTACCAGCCACTTTCTTCATAGGTTTTATTTGAGCAGATCCACCTACACGAGAAACTGATAAACCAATATTTAAAGCTGGACGAATACCTTTGTAAAATAATGATGTTTCCAAGAAAATTTGTCCATCAGTAATTGAAATCACATTGGTTGGAATATAAGCTGACACATCGCCCGCTTGAGTTTCAATAATTGGTAAAGCTGTGATTGAACCACCGCCATTTTCTTTGTTCAAGTTACAAGCGCGTTCAAGCAAACGAGAATGTAAATAAAATACATCACCAGGATACGCTTCACGACCCGGTGGACGACGAAGTAATAAAGACATTTCACGATATGCCCAAGCTTGTTTAGTAAGATCATCAAATACAACCAAAACATCTTTGCCCTTATCCGCAAAATACTCAGCCATAGCGACACCAGAATATGGCGCAATATATGACATAGGCGCTGGCTCAGATGCACCTGAACTCACAATAATTGTATATTCCATTGCCCCAACTTCACGAAGTTTGGCTGCAATACGCGCTACTTTTGATTCTTTTTGACCAACCGCTACATAAATACAAATCATATCTTGACCTTTTTGGTTGATAATCGCATCAATCGCTACGGCTGTTTTACCAGTCTGACGATCTCCGATAATAAGTTCACGCTGTCCACGACCAATTGGAATCATAGCATCAATCGCTTTGATGCCAGTCTGGACTGGACGATTGACTGGTTCACGTGTCATCACACCTGGCGCAACTCGTTCTACTGGATAAAATTCTTTTGTCTTGATTTCATCTCCACCATCAATAGCGACACCGACTGCATTGACTACTCGTCCGATTAATTTATCGCCAACCGGCACAGACATAATACGACCAGATCGCTTGACAATATCACCTTCTTTTATATGTTTGAAATCTCCCAAAATAACTGAACCAACTGTTTCTTCTTCCAAATTTAAAGCGACGCCATATGTTCCACCAGGAAATTCTAACATCTCTTGCGCCTTGCAATTGTCCAGCCCACTAATACGAGCAATACCATCACCTACAGAAATAACTGTACCAATTTCAGTGGTATCAATTTCTTTTTTGAATGAATCTATATTCTTTTTTAATGATTCTATTACTTGATCAGTATATGACATATTTATTAAGCTAATTGATTTTTTAATTTATTTAATTGATTTTTTAAACTTGCATCCATTATTATATTTTTATTTTTTATCTTCAAACCACCCAATATTGTTTTATCAATCTTTAAATCAGCTTCAACTTTGTCTCCAAAATGTTTGCTTATTTTTTTGATTTCTACATTACTCAATTCTCTTGCACTGGTTATTTCTAATTTGGTTACTCCAGACATTTCTTTGGCATAAGCAATAAACTCCTCAATAATATAATTAATTTTTGTAAGCATTTGATCATGCGACAACAAAAGAAAAAAATGTTCAACTATTTTTTCTAAATTCTCCCCTTTTTCATTTTTGGTAACTTCATACAGAACCCTCCCATAACTTTTAGGTGATAATTTCATACAAATATTATTTTTTAACTTCTTTTAAAACTTCTTCAATAAATTTTCCATCCTTTTTTGAATCAAATTTTTCTGACAAAATTTTCTCCAAAGCCAAAATAACTATTTCTGCAGTTTCTTTTTTTATTTCTGCTTTCATTTCTTGTTTATCAATCTCAATATTTTTCTTTGCCTGAGCTACCAACAATTCTATATCACTTCTTGATTTTTCTTTGAGCATTTTTCCTAGCCTTACACCTTCTTCGTGAGCTTTTTCTATAACTTTGTTTGCTTCAACTTTTGCTTCATCAATTTTTTTCTGATATTGTCTTTCACTTTCAAAAAGATTGGTTTCAACGCGTTTTGCATTATCAATGCTCTCATCAATTTGGATTTTTCTTTCTTCCATTTTTTTAAGTAATGGCTTCAAAATCATAAACCAAACGATTACCGCCACAATTGTAAAATTGATAAGTTGAAATACAAAAAGCTGAGAATTCAAGCCCAATGAAGCAGCAATCCCTTCACCTTCAGTTGAACTATATGAATCAGCTACAATTTCTTCTGTGTTAGTTTCAGATACACTTTCATTATTTGTTTCTAATGCCATAAAAATATATTTAAAATATTCCAACTCAATTGGCCACAAATGTAGCCAATTTGTGTTGATTTACTTTAACTTAGAGTAAATACAACTACTAGTGAGTAAATAGCGATAGCTTCTGCAAACGCTGCACCTAAAAGCATAGGTACGAACAATTTTCCAGCAGATTCTGGATTGCGTCCAATTGATTCCATAGCTTTTGCTACTAAACGACCAATAGCCAAAGCTGGACCAAGTCCACCGACTGCAATAGCAAAAGCTTTTGCCATCACTACTACAGATTCATGTGCTAAACCTTCCATATAGTTTTACCTTTCTTTAATACTAGGGCCGACGAGTGGAAATAATTTTTAAACTCGTGGATAATATCAATTAAAAATATAAATTAATTAATAAATTAATGTTCTTCTACACCATGTGGTACTGCTGTTGCAACCGTCAAATAAACCAAAGTCAACATTGCAAATACTGATGCCTGTATCAATCCTACCAATATTTCCAACAACATAAACGGAGCCGGAATAAATACAGCCACCAAACTACCAATAACCGTAATCAAAACTTCGCCAGCAAAAATATTACCAAACAGACGTAAAGAAAGTGATAATATTTTGGCTATCTCACTAATGATTTCCAAAATCCCCACAAAAAATTCTATAATAGCAGTAAAAATAGCAATCGGACCTTTTCTAAAACTTTTTATAATTCCTCCGATTTGAACAAATTTACCAAGATGAGTGAAAACACCAACTGTTATAAAACCAAATACATGAGAAGAAATCACAGACACCAACGCCATTGCCAAAGTCAAATTCAAATCACTATTGGCTGGGCGCAAAACAAAATTATGACCAAATTTCAAACTTCCTGTACCCGGCAACAAGCCAAGCCAATTTGAAAGTAAAATAAAAAAGAAAATCGAACCTACTATCGGTAAAAATCTCATGGTCTTTTTGCGATCCCCTGTTACTTGATCAAAATATGGCAAAAGCAATTCCAAAATAAATTCACATCCATTTTGCAATTTACCAGGTTTATTTTTAATATTTTTCCTTATAAACAATCCTAATGCCAAAAAAACCAAAATAGCCATCCATACATTTATAATTGTATTGGTAATTGCGATAGGTCCGATATGAAATATCACTTCCGGTGCAAATGATGGTATATGAATTTGTGACATAATTATTCTATATTATCTTCTCTCAATTGCTCTAAACTCTGATTAGTTTCTGCTTTTTTGTTATTAAGTTTTTCATACTCTGCTCCATATTCTTTGGCTTTTTTCTTTATCATATAAGCTGTTAAAACCGACGCAAAGACAAAAGCTGTAATTGTAATATATGGTGAACCACCATATTTGCCTTCTAGCCATTGAGCTATTAGCACAAAAACTACAACCGGAATAGCAATAATAGCCCCAAAATCACCTACGATCTTAAAACCAAGCAAAATGTATTTTCTATCTTGTTGATCTTTTGGTAATAAGGCCATATAGCTAATTAATAATCTCTAATTATTAATATGAAATGCCTCCAGTTTACTACAAAAACGTTATGCTGTCAACTCATTTTTAAATTTATTCGTGAGAATTAAAAGTGCTATTTATAATTAAGCATTAATTCTAGTAAACAAAGCCAAGGTATTTTTTGCCACCTGATCCTCTACTTCCTTATACTCCATTTTTCTTATTTCTGCCAATTTTTTTACAACTTCCTCTACCATCCACGGTTCACATCGTTTACCCCGACAAATTTGCGGAGCAAGATATGGCGAGTCAGTTTCTACGACTATTCTATCCAGTGGAGCCCGCTCCAAAACCTCCAGCAAATCAATTTGTTGTTGAGGATTGGTTTTTTTGGGTGGAAAAGTAACTACACCAGTAAAACCCAAATACAATCCTAATTTCAAATATTTTTGTGCTTGTTCCCAATTGCCTGTAAAACAATGCATTGTGCCCCTTATATTTCTACCAAAACTTTCCAATAAATTTGCCATTTCTTCATGCGCTTCACGACAATGTATCACCAATGGCAAATCATGTTTTTTTGCAAAATTAATATGGGCCACAAACACCTCTTTTTGTTTTTTCAAAACTTCTTCAACTGTTTTGTCTTTGGGCAAATGATATAATTCTAGTCCAGTCTCCCCAATAGCAATCACTTTCTTTGATTTGACCAATTCACCATAATATTCTTCATCAAAATCTTCTTCACGAGATTTAAAACTAGATTCTTCTTCATCTATATGACTAGGAAACAAATGGACCGGATGAGTACCGATTGATGCATAAAAATTTTCATATTTTTCTGCCAATTCAACTGCCAACTTACTAGTATTTTTTTGCGTGCCAACAATATTCAAAACAACGCCTTTTTCTGCAATGCGTTTTATAACATCTCCCCTATCTTCATCAAATCCTTTGAACTGTAAATGACAATGAGTATCTAATAACATATATTACATTAATACTACATTATAACTATAATTTAGGCAATAAAAATCACCAAATAAATTTATATTTTTTTGCTTATTTTAGCTAAATTACTCCAAATAGGTCTTGACAAAAGTGTTAAAATATGCTATACTGTATTGTTCCCATCAACTGACAATAACGTCAGAGTGGGACAAGTCACGGGGGATACTATGGAAACGAACAAGAAGTATGGTGGTTTGACGCTGAAGATGCTGGAGAATTTCTTCGCCATACTGGCGGAGAAGACCGAGAAGGAGTTCGGCATCGAGGTGCCTCCTCTCCCGGTGTTCTCGGATACGGAGGAACAGTTCTTCCACCGACCCGTCCGCTGGGACTAGCTCCCAGCCCTCCGGCCAAGTCCGGTCCCGATTCGTCGGGGCCGGCAACTTTTTTTTATAAACAATTTACAACTTATAAATAGACGAAGGCTCTTTTGCAAGAGCCTTTATGGTGAAGCACGAATTTGTTTTTTGAACGAATCTATTTTTTTCAATTTTTTACTTTCTGTAAAATTTTTTTACTTTTTTGTATATACAATTTTGTATTAATTTGGTGGAATTTTAGTTTTTTCTACAGTATATCTAGTTACACCATAACACACACAACATATTTCTATTCGTACAACTTCAAATACAACGACTAAATGCAAAACTGTAAGTTCACACTCACCACAAAATCTATCATCTTTTATAACTTTTTGAGGACCCATTTCCCCTCCAATTTTTATATACGCGGAAACAATGCTTCACCTTTATTTACTGTAACACCTTTTTGCAATTTTTGCCATTTTTTTTCTTGTTCAAATGAAGTAAACGAAGCTTTGTCAATACCTAATTTATTCAATATTTGCTCAGCACTACTAGGAATAATCGGCAAAAGAGCAATCGCAATATGTCGCAAAGCTTCAGTCAACTGATAAAGCAAAGGTAAAATATTTTCACCATTTTTTTCTTTTTCCCATGGTTTTTCAGAAGAAATTGTCTTATCAACACGACCTACCAACTCTTGTGTAAGTTTAACTACCTCATCAAATTTGTACTGATTGAAAAATCTCTCATATTCAATCCAAAATATTTTGGTATCAAAAATATCATCAGCTGTATCTGGTACTTTACCATCACTATATTTCTCAACCATAGTCAAAATTCTACTAGTCAAATTCCCTACTCCGTTTGCTAAATGAGCATTATAAAATTCTTCAAACCTTTCTATGGAAAAATCCCCATCATCATAAGGTGGAATAGCTCCAAGCAAATAATACCTGACTGCATCTACCCCATATTTTTTTACTGTTTCATAAGGATCCACGACATTACCTTCGCTTTTACTCATCTTTTTTCCTTCTGAAGTAATAAAGCCATGAATAAACACTTGTTTAGAAAATGGCAATCTAGCGGACGCAAGCATTGCCTGCCACATAGCTGATTGTTGACGCAAATTATCTTTGCCAGCGACTTGTATAGCATTAGGTTTATTATTTGTTCCCCAATAATCCTCAAAATTCTGAGTATTTTCTGGCCAACCAAGGGTGGAAATATAATTGATAAGAGCATCAAACCAAACATACATCACATGTTGTTCATCTCCTGGCACTGGCACTCCCCATGGCATTTTTTCTTTTATTCTTGAAATACTAAAATCTTCTAATCCACTTTTTACAAATTCCTTTATTTCATTGAACCTATAATTTGGAATAACAAATTCTGGATTACTTTCATAATATTCCAAAAGTGCTTTCTCATATTTTGAAAAACTAAAAAAATAATTTTCCTCATCAATCAATTCAAGCTCTTGGGATGGATGAACTGCACACCTATTCTCAACCAATTCTGATTCAGTTTTTTCCAATTCACAACCAACACAATATTTAACTTGATAATTTTTTTTGTATATATCCCCATTATCTAGACAAATCTTCCAAAATGCTTGTGCAGCTAAAACATGATTTTTGTCAGTAGTCCGAATAAAAGTTGGGTGGTCTAGATTAAGTAACCCTTCAAGCTTGCGAAATTTATCTGCCCATTCATCAGTATATTCTTGTGGTGGAACCCCTTGCTCTTCGGCTTTTCTAAAAATTTTTAAACCATGCTCATCAGTACCAGTATTATAAAAAACATCGTCCCCCAGTAAGCGACGAAAACGAACAATCGCATCAGCTTGGATAATTTCTAATGCAAAACCAATATGTGGATTGGAATTTACATAAGGCAAAGTGGTGGTGATATAAAATTTTGACATATTATTTTTTGATAATTACTACAAATTCTCCTTTGTTTGGTACTACAATATCTTTAATATCTTTTATTTTTCCTTTATAAAAACTCTCAAATTTTTTTGTTAATTCACGCGCAATGAATACTTCAGTATCCTCTGGCAAAACTTCCACTAACTCTTTTATTGCTTTTTCTATCCTATGATTGGACTCATAAAAAGCAGTTGCATACTTATTGTTTGCAACTTCTGTAAAATACTTTTTACGCTTGTTTTTGTTTGGTGGAAAACCCATAAAAACAAATTTATCTACTGGAAAACCACTCACAGACAATGCTGTTACAACGGCTGATACACCTGGCACAGGAACAATATTTATGTCTTTATTTGCTTTTTGAATATAAGCAATCAATTCACTGCCTGGATCACTAATACCTGGAGTACCCGCATCAGACACTAGAGCGACACTATCACCTTTTTGTAAAATCTCCAAAATTTCATTATATTTTGATCTATCTGAATGCTGATGAAAGCTTTTTGTAGGAGTTTTTATATCAAAATGATTAAGCAAATTCTTGGTAACGCGAGTATCTTCACAAAAAACACAACTAACCTCTTTTAGGGTAGCTACAGCTCGCAAAGTTATATCCCCCAAATTACCAATTGGGGTAGATATTATATATAAAATTCCATTCATATTGTGTGATTAGATTATCATATATATATTCATAAATCAATATACAAAATTGACTTAATAAAACAAATTTAAAATATGTGATATAGTAGATATAGTATATTTTATACTGCTCTTTCACAAACAAAACTTTGCGACAGGAGTAACGATGTCGAAATTTAATTTTTATTTGATCATTTTAATACTAGCTTCAGCTTGTACAAAAACTTTTTCAAAAACCACAAAACAACCCAATCCAATCTTTTATGCATCAAATCCAGATTTTATAAAAGATTCGCATACACTCAATATTATCCGTGGTGATCACGAACTTTACAATTTCAAACTAGTAAATTATGCAAAATTTATTGTAGTTTCTCGCGATCGCATCAATTTCAAAGTAGAAATTACTCACAAATGGCGTGAATACGCTGATCCGTGTGGGTGGAACATCTACGTAAAAATAAACAAAAAAAAGTATGAGGTTGAATGCAGTAAAAGAAAGATAGAATCAATAACGCGAATGTGGGATATACAACGCAGACGCGTTATAGCACGAAATTTGTATGGAGATCCAATTCTGATTGAAGGGTTTGAGCGAAATCCAACAACACTTACCTCTATCACTGTTTTTGTTGGCAAAGCCCATCTCACTATATATGACCGTGATATTATCACACCTCATACAACCAAAATTGAATTGGTATTAGAAAAAAAACAAGTTCGCTTTGTCTACACATGGAACCTAGAAAATCCAAAATAAAAATTATATCGACTAATGAGGGGCGTAAATGCTCCTCATTGTTTTATAAAAATTATCAAAATAATAAATTGTAAAAAATAAAAACATTATTTATAATTAAGCATTAGTTCCAATTATTTATTTTTACGGATTTGATTGCCACAACAGGCAATCACCTCGGAGCCAAAACGATAATTCTGCCTGCCGACAGGCAGAGAGTAAAAACAAATAATTAAAATTAGTACAATCATAATTAAAAATATAGACAATACTAATATAATCTATAAATACATAATAAAAAAACAGCTTTTTTTCTCACAAAAACTATGCTACAATATAAAAAACGTATTAAACTATATGTATAAATTTACTTGGAAATTATTCTCTATTTTTGTTATCTGTGGCATTCTAATGCCACACCTGTTTGTCTCGGCTGTAGAAGAAAATTTTGACCCAAATTATATAATCAGTGATGAAGAAATCCAAAACTCAAAAAGCATGACCCGCGAAGATATTCAAGCCTTTCTCAAAGATTACAACAGCTACCTAGTGGATTATCGCGGACCAGACATAAATGGTGTCAATAGAACTGCTTCTGATATTATTTATCGAGCTGCTATTGATCACAAAATCAATCCAAAATACTTGCTTGTAAAATTACAAAAAGAACAAAGCCTTATTACAACCAATTCCCCTACCCAAAAACAATTAGACTGGGCTACTGGTTATGGCATTTGTGATAGTTGTAGTATGAATGATCCAGCTCTACAAAAACACAAAGGCTTTGGTATACAAGTTGATAGTGCTGCCGCCATTATCCGTTGGTATTATGACAATCTACTTATACAACCTTGGATAAAACGCACTGGACAAACTTATTCTATTGATGGCATGACAATCAGACCAGCCACTTTAGCCACAGCTTTTCTCTACACCTATACCCCTCATGTTCATGGCAACAAAAATTTTTGGAATCTTTGGCAAAAATGGTTTGATCAAGTTTACCCAAATGGTAGTCTAGTCAAAGGCTTAAATAGCTCAACCATTTATCTAATACAAGACGGAATCAAACGACCATTCAAAAATATGTCTGCGCTAATTACCCGTTTTGATCCAAAATATATTTTGCCCGTACCAGAAGTTGAATTAAACAACTATGAACTAGGTACAGAAATTTCTTTACCAAATTACTCAATCCTCAAAAATAGCAATGATTATTATTTACTTGATTATGACTCTATTCGACCATTTGCTAGTTACAATGTAGTAAAAAGTTTAGGTTATCACCCTGATGAAATTATTGAAGTAAATAGTTCTGATATATCTACATTTTCTCTAGGCAATACAATAATTGAAGGCACTTCTACCCCTCTTGGTAGAATCTTAAAAATCAAAGAAAATAAACAACTATACTATATCAATGACGGCAAATACTACCCTATAACCGATGAAGCTATAGCCAAAATAAATTATCCAAATATTGATATTGAAAATACTAGCGCAATTGAACTGGCAAACTTTACACCTGGCGAACCACTTAAACTCAGAGATGGAACATTATTTGGAATAACTGGAAGCAACAAAATTTATGTAGTAGAAAATAGCAAAAAACGCCATATTGCCAGTGAAGATGTTTTTAATGGACTTGGTTTTGACTGGAACAATATTATTTGGGTAGATGAATTTACTGGACTTAATCACCCTACCGGTCAACCTTTGTACTTGAAACGCCAAATCCAAATTGCTGATAATACTACAATTGCCCCAAGTATTAATGTAGAACCAGTAAACGAAAAAATGATCAAAACTCCAGCATCAGAAACAAAATACATTGGTAATACATTTGATACCAATATCAACACCTATTTAATTGCTGACTATGTTACAGGCGAAATAATATCTGGAAAAAATATAGATGATATACGGCCAATTGCTTCATTTGCCAAAGTTATGACAGCTTATCAACTTATGAAAGAAGGTATAAACTTAAATGGAAGTAAAACCTATGATCCAACTGACCACAAAGCAACTTATCATACTTTTAGAATCGTAGAAGGTGAAAAACTGTTCAATAGAGATTTGCTCTATGCTGGACTAATTTCATCATTAAATACAGCTATGCGAATGTTGGTAGACTCGGTTGAAGAAGATGAATCCAAATTTATCTCTCGTATGAATACAACTGCCAAAGAATTAGGTCTAAAAAATACAATATTTGATTCAGTAACTGGTGAAAATTTAGGCACAAAATCAACTGCCAGAGAATACTTGACAATATACAAAAAAGCTATAAACAATAATGAAGTTAATACCTTACTTGGGCTCAAATCTTATGAATATGATGAATTGAAAGATATTGACGGATTGCCTCACCATTATGATGATCACACCAATCAGCTTGTACAACAAACCCATACAGCCTATAATATAATCAACAGTAAAACTGGTTACCTAGATGAAGCTGGTGATGGATTAGCTATGCTAGTCCAAAGAAATAAAGACGCAAAGAAATTTATTATCATTACCATGGGAAACCCAGATCATTCCAATCGTTTTTTGGCTCCAGATCAACTGACAAATTGGGCTATGTCTAACTTATAAATAATATTATGTCATTAGTTTTTGCCGGAATCACTCCCCACCCACCACTACTTATACCCAATATTGGAAAGGAAAAAATAGATCTTATAAACAAAACAAAAGAAGCTTTGGAGTCTCTTGAAAAAGAAATTTATGTATCCAAAGCGCAATTAATTATAGTAATTTCACCTCATAGTAGTCTCTACAAAGAATCCTTTTCAGTCAATGCTAACACGCACTTTGTATCTGCCTATGATAATTTTGGTGATTTGTCTACTGTACGAGATTGGAAAGGTTCTCCAGACTTTGCCGCAAAACTAAGCCAAGCCTGCAAAACAAAAAAAATAAATTTACAGCTTGGTAGTCAAGAAAAACTTGATCATGGCGCTACTGTTCCTTTATTTTACCTGACAAATCATCTCAAAGATGTACAAATTTTACCCCTAGGATATAGTCACAGAAATGCTATGGAACATATACATTTTGGTGAAATACTTAAAGATGTAATCGAAGAAGATCACAGGCGTATTGCTGTCATTGCTTCAGGTGATTTATCTCACAAATTACCCAAAAAAAAGAGTAAAAAAGAAAATTTTGATGAAAAATTGATTTATCTGATCAAAGAAAAATTAATTGGTAGTATTTTAGATCTTGATTCAAGTGAATCACTCAAAAATGCTGAAGAATGTGGTTATAGATCAATTTTAATTCTACTTGGCGTTTTAAAAGAGACTGACTATTCCTTTGAAAGCTCTACATATGAACACCCTTTTGGCGTAGGATATTTGACCGGCAGTTTTGACTTTTGATTGACACAATCCCAAATAAATGGTATTTTGACTAGTCATAGGAAATAAGCCATATGGATAGCATCAAAGACATAATAAAAATCCCAGAGTTCAAAAAACCACCAGCATACAAGTGGCAAGAGCTTGCATTACAAATAATAACTGATATCCCAGACGCTAATACCAAAAAAAGCTCAATTTTCAGATGTTGTAAACAAAGTCCCCAAATGGCCAAAATAGCTTTTGAAGATTGCAAAGAATTGAATAAATTATATGTTCAATATTTTCTAAAAGTTTTTAATGAACTGAAAAAGGGTAATAATAAAAAATAAAATAATTATGCTAAAAATAATAACATTACCAACCCCATCTCTAAGAGAACGATCAAAAGAAATTGACCGTGATTTTTTGCTATCACCTCAGACTCAGAAACTAATAGATGAAATGATCCCAAAGATGTATGAAAGTGATGGTATTGGACTAGCGGCCCCACAAATCGCTCACAATATTCGTATTTGTATTATTGGCAAAGACTCTGACAAAAAACTCAAAGAAGATTTAGTATTAGTCAATCCAACTTGGGAAAAATCTAGTAAAAAGAAAAACACTGATCTAGAGGGATGTTTATCTGTGCCACATACTTTTGGTAAAGTAATCCGATACACTCATATTGACGTACAAGCCCTTGATAGACATGGCAACAAAATTTCATTTAGCGCCAAAAAATTTTTGGCCCGCGTTATTCAGCATGAAGTTGATCATTTGGATGGAATTTTATTCATTGATAAAGCAACTGAAATTTATAAAGAAGAAATAAATAATAAACCTAATAAAACCATACAACAAACTAACCTGAAAGATGAACATAGTTTAAAAATATGATAAAAGTAGTTTTTTTTGGTACACACCAATTTGCCTCTGTAATTTTACAAAGTATGATTGATAATCCCAAAATCAATGTATCACTTGTAATAACCCAGCCAGACAAACCAGTCGGTAGAAAACAAGATTTAAAAAAATCTTTTGTAAAAATATTATCTGAAAACAATAATATAAAAGTTGAACAACCTGAAAATTTAAAAAACTATAATTTAGTAGATAAATTTGATTTAGGCATTACTGCCCAATACGGACTTTTAATTCCAGAACATATCTTAAATACACCAACCCACGGTACCTTGAATGTTCATACTTCCTTATTGCCAAAATATCGTGGCGCTTCTCCTATTCAAAGTGTTTTAATTAACGGTGAAACAGAAACTGGAGTAACCATTATGAAAATGGACAAAGGACTTGATACTGGTCCAATTTTATTACAAAAACGACTTAAAATTAAACCCCATGACACTTATACTACTCTCAGTGAAAACCTCGCTAAAATAAGCTCACAAGCGCTGTCAGAGGCAATTGATGGATATGTTGAAGGCAAGCTAAAGCCCCAGATACAAAACAATTCTTTGGCTACAGAATGCCATGAATTATCCCGTGAGGATGGTCAAATTGATTGGAACAAAACCTCAAAAGAAATATACAATCTTTACCGTGGACTTACTCCTTGGCCAGGGATTTGGACAATGTGGCAAGAAAAAAGATTAAAATTATTAGAAATTAAAGAATCAGACAAAATTATTGATGCTGGTAAAGTAATAATAGAAGAAAAACATATCTATATTGGATGTTCTGAGAAATCAATAGAATTACTAAAATTACAACTTGAAGGTAAAAAACCAATGAATGTCATTGAATTTTTGAACGGATACAAAAGTATAGCTAATGAAATCTTATAGTTATCATATGTATGAAAACTTTTTAGCCAAAAAATCAATATTCTGGAATCCACAGACACTCATTTTAATAGTCTCATACTTTTTAATCCGTCTATTATCTTTTTTACTTGTTGGTCATAATCTATTACAATCATTAATTGTTTTTATTGTTGTCCTGATATTTGCCACCCTTTACTACAAAAATCAAGAATTGGCTTGGATTTTATTAATTAGTGAATTTTTACTTGGCGGAGCTGGTCACTTTTTTGAATTTTTTGGTCTATCCATGCGAACAATGTTATTTATAACTTTTGTTTTGTTATGGTTTACCCAAACAACCTTCAATAGTAGAACTGAGCTAGTTGGCTTTCCCAAAAAACTCATTATCATTTTATCTACATTATTATTTTTTACAATTATTGCCTTTTCAAATGGAGTGATTAATGGACATGGGGCAAAAGCAGTAATACAAGACTTAATGCCTTTTTCTTTTTTTATTCTTATTTTTCCAGGTTATCATATCTTTAAAAATAGAGGGAATCAAGATTTTTTAGTCCGATCACTGATTGCATTTCTAATTAGCTCAGCCATATTTGCTTTATTTACTTTTATTATTTTTTCTAGCGGTATAGAACATTTACAATCACCTTTTTACAAATGGTTTCGCGATGTTGCTATGGGCAAGATTACCAATATGGGATTTGGTTTCTGGCGAATTGTTTTGCCAGAACATTTACTCTTTGTTCCGCTCACCCTACTCACCACCTCCCTATTGATGCGCAATGAAAAACATCACAAACTTTGGTGGCTAATGCTCACATTTGCCATACTAATTTTAATACTAAATTTCTCAAGAATGTATATTCTTGCTCTTATAATCGGATTTTTTATTTTAAAATACAAACACAATATAAAAAATTGGTTATTTGTAAGTACAAAATTTCTTATAATCGCTTTAACACTATTTTTTTCTATAAATTTTCTAGCAAGTAATGGAACATCTATTGGCCTTGAACTCATAGGCTTGCGAATAAATAGTATTTACAAACCAGACATTGAAACCAGCTCCTTAACTAGAATGATGCTCCTCCCACCAATTTTTGAATTAATAAAACAAAACCTTGTCTTAGGTTCAGGTCTAGGCGCTACAATTACTTTTATAGAACCAACTCATTATGAAGTTATAACTACCAGACATTTTGACTGGGGGTATTTAGAACTTTTGGCTGAACTTGGACTACTAGGATTTCTCAGTTTTTTAGCACTAATAATATATATAATCATTTCATTGATTCAAAAAATCCGACTTTCGCCAGATTATCATGATTTTTATATTGGACTATTTGCTGGGCTAATAGCCATGTTATTTATGAATATCACTGCTCCTATATTATTCCACACAGTCGGAGTTATGTTTATTGTTTCAGTTATCATTTTATCAGCCAAAGATCATTCTATATTAGAAGATATCGTCCTTATCCTGTATCAGACTTTTCACAAATTAAAAAATTAGTCCATGCTTTTTCATTACAATTTCTTTGGCTAGATTATATTTTTTCACCTTATCCCTAAAACCAGGCAACCATGACCATGGTTTTTTGTAAGCAAAAGATGGTAACCACCCACTAATCCCATCCTTGTGTGGAATTATAAAAAACAAAAATTCTGGTATATATATGCCTATCTTATTTTTTTGAAGCATTGTCAACCACAAATCCCAATCTTGGAATCTCTTTAACAATGGATCAAAAAAAGGAAAATCTTCTCTTCGCATCAAGCTAGTAGTCATTATATAATTATTCTCTCTCAATTTAGACTCATCAAATTTCATTGCTTTCATTTTTTTGGTGCCAAAATAAAAATCCGAATAAACATAACTAACTTCAGGGTGAATAGTAAGCACATTATGCATTTTTTTCAACATATCATGGTTGGCAATCAAATCCGCATCCCAAAAAATTACAAATTCTCCCTTTGACATTTCAAATCCAATATTCCTTGCAGACGAGGCACCACTATTTTCCTGTCTATAAATAAAAATATCAAAATTAAAATCACTAGGATTAATTTCATCTGCCACCTTAGTATCACTACCATCATCGACTATAATCACTTCTATATCTCTATAAGTTTGTTTTGATATAGATTGCAATGTTTTTTTGAGATCATTCAAATGATTGTATACTGGAATGATAATGCTGATTAATTGCATACTAATTATTTTTTTCCAATCCAAGGTTCAAGTAATTTAATTTGATTTGACCACTGAAAATCTTTCAACATTCTATCTTTGGCTGCTTTGCCAAGCTGAGTGGCATATATTTTTTCTTGCAACAGCTTCAATGTAGCATCAATGACTTGTTTTTCATTGGTTGCGTCCACAATCAAGCCCGTCCTACCATCTAACACTGCCTCAGGGACTCCACCGCTTCGCCCAGCAATGATTGGCAAGCCTGTGGCTGATGCTTCCAAAAAAACCAAACCCAAACCTTCTTCCCTACCATCATCTGGATGTGTCAACAAAACAAAAAGATCCGCCACATAAAAATAAGGTGGTAAATCTGCATGCGGGATTTCACCAATGAATCTAACTACATTTTGCAAATTATATCTTCTGATAGTATCTATTATCAAATCACTCTTAAAACCACCACCAATAATAAACCACACAAGATTTGGCGCTGTTTCCAAAATTTTTGACATATACCTAATCATATGCAAAAAACCCTTGCCTTCATCCAATCTAGACACTGAAAGAATAACTTCCTTGCCTTCCAATGCATATCGACTTCTAATAGTATCAATCGCAGACCTAGACGGTGTCTCAAAAAATATTGGCTCAGGACAAGGGTACAAAACAAATGATTTTTTTTCAAACATAGGTAATACTCGCAAATATCTACTTTGAAGTGAATTACTATTAAAAATAATTTGCTCAGCCTGTTTTGAAACCATAGTAACCATTTTTCTTTTCCACACAGTTGAAGTACCAGCTATCAAATCAGTTCCATGAGAAAATAATAAAAACGGAATTTTAAATAATTTTTTCATTAATATTCCAGCATAACCGACAGGCAAAACATGTTGTACAAAAATTATTTCAATTTTTTCTTTCCTTACAACTCTCCAGACATGCCACAAAAGACGTATCCATCGAGGCCATATAAACCTAGGATATAACAATTTTTTTCTGATAATTTTATATTTTTTGTCTTCATCCCAAACACTACTTTCCTTGGATTTACTACTAGGCGCCAAAACTACTGTTTTTTGGGGATCTAGTGAATCAGCTAAATCATGAACATAAGTAGCCACGCCACCCACATAAGGTGGAAACTCTAAACTTATAATTAATATTTTTTTCACACTTTTAAGTTAAATATTCTAAATAAATAATATCACCTCAATTACGAACCATCAATATAGCTTCTTTTACTTGTTTTCTTGTAATGGCTCCTGTCATAAATAACATCATTGTGTAGACCAATGCTCCTACTATTATAGCAAAAATAAAATGATAATACAGATTTGCGCTCCATACCACTATCGCCATTACCAGACCAGATATTACTATCTGAAATATTGATTTCAATATAAATAAATGTGATATTTTGGTGATACTCGGGACAAAAATATATCCCAATATTGTCAAAAGAAAATTCCCAAATAAGGCAGTCAAAGACGCTCCAACCACACCATACTTTGGAATTAATAAGATATTTAAACCTATATTTACAAACATCACACTGCCTACAATTATAGTCTGAGTAACCTGCCTATTACAAGCATTCAAAAAACCTCCAATTGGAAAGCTAATATACGAAAATATCAAACCTGCCAATAATATTTGTAATGGTAACACAGAATTTGCATATTCCGGATTAAACAGAGTAGTTATAATATCTTGTGACAATACTCCGATACCAAAAGTAATCGGCATAACAATTATCAACAAATATTTAACTCCTCTTTCAAATACAAATGCTAATTTATTTTTATTACTCACAAAATATTCACTAAACCGAGGATAAAGTACAGCCATCAACGCCAATGGGAAAAACTGAAATGCATAGGTTATTTTATATGGAATTGAATACAAACCAACTTGGACATCGCCCGCCAACTTGGATAATAAAATAGAATCAATATACGAATAGACTCTAGCAAAAACAGCTGCAAAAGCAAACGGTAAAGCAATTTTAGCTACATACATAAATACTTTTTTGTCATAATGCGGTGTCAAATTAATTTTGTATTTTTTGTATAAAATAACTGTTACATACACTACATTCAAAAAACTAGAAATTGTAAAGGCCAATATCAAATATATTAGTGGAAAATTCAAATACAAAAAAGTCGTACCAAAACCCAAAGTAATAAGCTGACTCGCAACAATACCCATAGCCTCATACTTCAAATTACCAACCGCTCTCAAAACTCCATACAAAGTAAGATGAAGAGAATCAAAAAGCATAGTAACACCAGACAAATACACCAAATATCTTGTTTCCTCTGGATATCCCATCAAGTTTATAGTAACTATTGCAGCAATATATGTCACAATTCCCAAAATTATTTTCACTGACAAAATTGTAGAAAAATATGATTGAATTTTTTCACGATGTTTAGCAGATTCTCGAACTAAAACACTTGTCAAACCCAAATCAACAAATACTACAAAAACCGTAGTAAATGCTAATGCAAAAAAATATTTACCAGTACTCTCTGCACCAATATGATTGGCAATCAACATAAAATAGACAAAAGAAATAATCTTTTGCCCAATTGAGGCCATTGTCATATAGGCAGTATTTCTGGTTATTGACGACATTTATTTACCTTTAAAATTACTAATACCACTTATTAATTAATTATAGTTTACTCTTTTTTAAACAATAATTCAACCAATTAAAACACCCACAGAAATGTGGGTGTTTTTAATTTTATGTTAACGTTTTCTCCATTGATGAGCCCGTCTAGCCTTGAACAATCCGTATTTCTTTCTTTCTTTGGCTCTTGAATCTCTTGTCAAAAATCCAAGAGATTTAAGTACTGGACGAAAATCTTCATTCCATTTGAGTAAAGCTCTGGCAATACCATGTCTCACAGCTTCAACTTGACCAGTTACTCCCCCACCTTCAACCCGAACAGAAACATCCAAAGCTTTTTCTTTACCAACCGCATTTAATGGTGAAAGAACTTTATCTTGATTTAATTTTGCTCCAAAATATTCAGAAAGTTTTTTATTGTTTATAACAATCTCTCCTTTGCCTGGAGCGATTCTTACTCTAGCAGATGAAGTTTTTCTTCTACCAACTGCTCTTGTATCTGTATTGTTATTTGTCATATATAACTTTAATTTATGCTTTAATAGTCAACCTCTTCATCATTTCCTCACGCAATCTATTTTTTGGAAGCATCCCATATACTGCTTTTTTGATCACATCTGTTGGATTATTTTCAAATACTTTTTTCATTGATGTTTTTTTTAATCCACCCGGATAAAGAGTGTGATAACGATAATCTTTCTGAACCAATTTTTTACCAGTAAATTTCAATTTTGAAGTATTTAATACTACTACATTATCCCCATTATCAATATGAGGTGAAAAATCTGCTTTATTTTTACCGCGCAAAATCATTGCTACTTCAGTTGCAACTCTACCAGGAGCGCGTCCAGCAGCATCAATTTCATGAACTGCACGAACTACTATATTAGCTACTTGTTTTTTTCTTTTCACTGTTTCTTTAGTCATATAATATTTACTTTTTAAACAAATTCAATTTTAGCCATTTCAGCCGCATCATTTGCGCGAGCGCCTAATTTTGTAATTCTAGTATAACCACCATTACGTTCTTTGTAATTTGGCGCAATTTCTTTCAATAATTTATTTACAACTTCTTTGGTATACAAAGCCTTAAGGAGATTTCTTTTTGCAGTTAAATCATTCTTTTTTGCTTTGGTAACTAATGGTTCAACAAAAGAACGTAAAGCTCTGGCTTTTGCTTTGGTAGTGCGGATTGAACCGTTTAAAATCAAACTTTCAGCCAAATTACGCATCAAAGCTTCTCTTTGTGCCTTTTCTCTTCCTAATGTTGCTTTTTTTATTTTATGTCTCATATAACGAGTAATTATTTCTTGCTATCTTTCTTAACTTTTTTTGCTTTTTTTGGTTTTTCTTCTTTTACTTCTACTTCACTTTCATCTTCAGATTTAACATCATCAATAGTAGTTTTAGGTCCGGTCGCATCCAAAATCAATGTAAAATGATTCATTAGAATAGATGTGGTTTGAGCTACTGCTTCTTTTGGAGAAATCGTACCATTAGTTTCAATAATTAATGTCAACTTTTCATAATCAGTTACATCTCCCACACGAGTATTTTCTACCTTGTAACCAACATCACGAATTGGAGTAAATAATGAATCTATGGCAATAGTACCCAAATCTAAATTTTTTGTATCTTTTTCACCAACCGACACATATCCTTGTCCTTGATTGATAATAACTTCCATATCAAATGTATAATCTTTGTCAGTAATTGTAGCAATTTTAAGATTTGGATTAAAAATTTCAATATCAGCATTCTTTTCAAAATCAGCTGCAGTAACATCTCCAACGCCTTTTTTTAATAAACTTAATACAACCGGTTCTGTACTATGAGATTTAACAGCTAATTGTTTTATATTTAAAATAATCTGAATAACATCTTCCAAAACATTATTAACAGCTGAAAATTCATGCTGTACACCCTTAATTTTAATTGATTCAACGGCTGAACCAGGCAAAGATGACAACAATACGCGTCTCAATGCATTTCCTAAAGTTGTACCATATCCTTGATGACATGGTGTTACAATCATTTTACCAACATTATCGCGATCAGTCTCTTCAAATTCGATAGTTGTAGGCAATAGAATTTTTTCCATATGAATTATAATTAATGGAGGGTCCCTCCTGTTTTATCTTTGTGAGTAATACTCAATAATAAGTGTAACATCAAAAACCTTATCAAAATCAGCTTCTGCTGGTTGATTGGTTACTTTTGCTGATTTACCTTTACTATCAACTGAAATCCATGATGGTAAATTGGCTTTTTCTAATGTTTCAGTAATTTTTTCAAAAATCTTTTTAGCAATTTTGGTTTCTTTGATAGCAATTACATCCCCAACTTTTACCAAATGTGAAGGAATATTCATTTTCTTGCCATTCAAAGTAAACATATTATGGCCAACCATTTGTCTTGCTTGAGCACGAGTAACTGCAAATCCAGCTCTATAAACTACATTATCAAGACGTTTTTCTAATAATCTTTGTAAATTCAAACCAGAATCTCCCTCTTGTCTGATAGCCTCTTCTACATATGATCTAAATTGACGTTCACGCAAACCATAAACATATTTAGCTTTTTGTTTTTCATTTAATTGTTTTCCATATGATGAAGTTGCGCCTTTTTTCTTGCTAGGCCCATGAACACCCGGCATTTGCGCCAAGCGTTTTGCAACTTTAGAAGGATTTGTTTTCAAACCCAAATTAACGCCAAAGCGTCTTGCAATTTTATTTTTTGGTCCGATATATCTTCCCATATCTTTGTTTTAAGCTTATTTATTATTTATTTATACTCTTCTTCTCTTTGGTGGCCTGCAACCATTATGTGGGATTGGTGTCATATCTTTGATAGAAAGTACATTCAATCCATTGGCATTAAAACCACGAATTGCTCCCTCTCGCCCACCACCAATACCTTTTATAAATACACTCACCTCACGTACACCAAATTCTTTTACACTATCAACTACTCTCTTGACAACTTGTCCAGCCGCATATGGAGTAGCTTTCTTTGGTCCTTTAAAACCAACCATACCAGCACTTGCCCAACCTAATACATCACCATTTTGATCTGTCAAACTTACGATAGTATTATTGAAAGTAGCTTGAACATAAGCACGCGCATGGCTTACTTGTTTATTTATTTTTTTCTTTTTTGTTTTCTTGACTGCTTGGGCCATATTAGTATATATCAATTTAGTATAGATTAAGTCTTTTGTTCTGCTGGTTTTTTACCACTGATAGCCAAATTCTTTTTATTACCACGGATTGTACGAGAATTAGTCTTTGTTCTCTGACCTCTTGATGGTAAGCGTCTGATATGTCTTATACCTCTGTATGACTTGATATCTTTAAGTCTTTTAACATTTGAAGAAACCTCACGTCTCAAATCACCTTCAGTCTTATGCTTCTGTTCAATAATATTTCGTAGCAAATCTTCTTGTTCACGGGTTAAATCTTTTGTTCTAGTTGAAGCATCAATATTTGTTTGTAACAAAATGTTTTTTGCAGTTGTTGGACCAATACCATAAATATATGTAAGACTAACTACAACTCTTTTCTCCTTTGGGATTATTACTCCTGCTACTCTCATAAATTTATTGTTTATTTTTAATATTATAAATTAAGCGGCTCTATTTCTTTGCTTAGTACCCTGTCTTTGTTTATGTCTTGGATTTTCACAAATTATATGTACCACTCCTCTACGTCTAACAATTTTACAATTAATACATCTTTTTTTTGCTGAAGCTCTAACCTTCATATATTTTATGATTATTTATTTGGATAAAAAAATATCAATCATCTAGCTTATAATACTCACAATGAACATTAAAGCCAGACGATATCTCTGCCTATCTATCTATCCATAATTTGAACTAAGATTGGCTCCACCGACTGATTGATATTTGTAAACATTTTATTAAATTCTGAAAGAAATTATTCCTTTGCTAAGATCATATGGGGTCATATCGACCTTCACACTATCTCCCAAACTCAAACGAATTTTGTTCTTTCTCATTTTTCCTGACAAGTGAGCAATTATTCCATGGCCATTTTCTAACTTAACCCGAAATTTTGCTGCTGGTAATAGTTCTTCTATTACCCCTTGCATTTCAATGAAATCTTTTTTTGACATGAACTGATATTTAATCTGGCGATATTGTACACAAAAATATAAAACCTGTCAAGAGGTTTTTCCCCAGATATTGAATAAATGAATTTTGCTTATAAAAGCTAAATTAATAGTAATATGATTATATTATAACACACTTGGCAATTTTATGCACATCTCCTAGGCATTTTCAATATTTTGTGCTTGGACCAATGTAATCTTCTCTATTCTGTATACCCAATATTTATACAAAAAGAAATTCCAACTAACCATCACGGCTATAGACAAAATACGCACCATCCTATAATCATAACCCATTATATGATTAAACACATACATTGTCCCAAAAGAAAAAAAGTAATTAAACATCGCCAAGCTCAAATATCTAATAACCTGTTTATGATGCATTACCTTATTTCTAAATGACCAATATTTATTCAAAGTAAAATTATATACCAATAATACTGCTTGACTCATCAATACAGCCATCCACGGCAATATATCAAAAACTTCTTTTAATAATATTAATGACCCCATATCCAAAAAAAGGCCACTAAACCCAACAATAAAATACTTGATGAATTCACGCCTCAATGACCAAAAATATGAAATTGTTTTTTTAACCATAAAAATATTTGTTATTATACCACACTTGACTCATTCATTGTACTAATGTTAGTCTAATGATAACAAGGAAGGACAAATGACGCAAGACAAAAAACCAACTTCCACAAAAAAACTACCTAAAAGAAAATATGAAAGTAGTAGTATCACCAGTGATATAAACTCAAACCCACCTACTAATGAACATACAGCTAAATTAAACTCTGTGGGTATAAAACATCCACCAAATACCAAACAACATTGTATTGAATTGATAGAATATCTAGGGATTGAAAAGACTGACCCAACTGGCACTTACTCTAAAAGGCAAAAGAAATTTGTGGAACTTGAAGAAAAATTCTTTGACAAAGAAGTACAAAGAATAAACTGCAAAACAAAACTTGGCAAAATATGTTCAATCAGAATTAAAAACGGCATAAACCTTTATGCTATTGTAATAAATTCTTTAGGGAGAAAAACCATAATTAATGATTTGCGAACAATCGAGGTATACGCTGAACAATAAATATATACCAATGTCATCCAACCTTCTTACGCCACCTTTAAAATTAAAAACTTTAGGTGGTTTTTTGCTGTAAAATTGCTTTGATTCTCCTGATTCCTGCGCTTGATGCTTCTTCTTTTTTGATTTTGAATTCGCCTAATTCTTTGGTATTTTCTACATGCGGACCACCACAAATTTCCATACTAAAAGTTTCTGAATTTGCATCAGCATTTGGTTTTTGATTGGTATCACCAACAATATATACTTTTACTTTGTCCGCATATCTGTCTTCAAACAAACCAATTGCCCCTTTTTCTTTGGCTTCATCAACTGTCATTTCTTGAAATGATACAGGATATTTATTGACAATAGCGCTATTGACCAAGTCTTCTACTTGTTTTTTTTGTTCATCTGTCATTTTGTCTGGATGAGAAAAATCAAAACGCAAACGCTCAGCTGTGATATTACTACCCTTTTGCTCAACATGATCTCCCAATACTTTACGAAGAGCAGCATGAAGCAAATGAGTAGCGGTATGCAATCTAGTAGTTTCAATAGAGGTATCAGCTAAGCCACCTTTGAATTTTTGTTCTGCACCAGAACGAGATAAATCTTGGTGTTTTTTGAATTCTTCTTCAAATTCTCTTATATCAAAATCCATTCCACCCTCAATAGCCAATTCTTGTGTCATCTCCAATGGAAACCCATAGGTAGTAAACAAATTAAATGCCTCTTTACCTGTAATTTTATTATCACTTGACATTTTTGCAAATTCTTTCAAACCTTGTTCCAAAGTTTTTTTGAATTTCTCTTCTTCTTTTTCTAACAAATCAAATACAACTTGTTTATTTTTTTCAATTTCAACATATACTTCACCAAATATATTTAAAACAACTTGACTAATTTCTTTACAAAAATTTTGTTCTATTCCCAACTTTCTACCATGACGTATAGCTCTACGAATCAATTTACGTACCACATAACCCTGATCAATATTACTTGGACCAACCCCACGATTATCCCCCATTATCATCACTGTTGCCCGCAAATGATCAGCAATAATTCTCATTGATTTGGTAATTTCATCACTTTCCAAATATT
Source organism: Candidatus Magasanikbacteria bacterium RIFCSPHIGHO2_01_FULL_33_34 (assembly GCA_001782825.1). Classification (GTDB taxonomy): domain Bacteria; phylum Patescibacteriota; class Patescibacteriia; order Magasanikbacterales; family UBA922; genus XYB1-40-15. Next base: position 77,881 of record MFPS01000003.1, on the reverse strand, counting down.
TTTTTCCAGAGATTTCTTCTATTTTTTCAACAATCGGCCACATAGTATCTACTTGATAAACATCAGACATGCTACCCAAAATTGCCACTGTTCTTTCGAGCCCCATACCAGTGTCTACATTATGTCTTTCGGCTTTGTTGTATTTACCTTCCTTGTCTTTGAAATACTCCATAAATACATCATTCCAAATCTCCACATACTTGCCACACGAACAACTTGGCTGACATTCTGGACTACATTTCTCTACATCTGTAATATAAAACATCTCTGTATCTGGTCCACATGGACCAGTCTGACCAGCTGGACCCCACCAATTTTCTTTTTTGTTATATTTAAAAATACTTTCCTCTGGCATACCAACATTTTTCCACAATTCATAAGCTTCAGAATCAAATGGAGCATCACTATCACCTTCAAAAACAGTAACAGCCAGTTTATTAATAGGAATATTTAATTGATTAGTCAAAAACTCAAAACTCCATTGAATAGCTTCTTTTTTCCAATAATCATTTAAACTCCAATTACCCAACATCTCAAAAAAAGTAAGATGCCATTTGTCACCTACCTCATCAATATCCCCAGTCCGAATACACTTTTGGACATCTGTTAGTCTCGCACCAGATGGATGACTCTCTCCCATTAAATATGGAACCAACGGATGCATTCCTGCTGTTGTAAAAAGTACAGTTGGATCATTTTCTGGAATCAAAGAAGCCGATGATATAATTGCATGGCCATTTTTTTGAAAATAAGTTGTAAACAATTCTCTCAAATCCTTCGTATTCATAACATTTTTACATGCTTTTCAATTTTAGTGCTAAAAATACCAATAACCCTGCCAAGAGAAGCAACCCTAATTGTGAGACTATAAAATCACCAAAACTTGGATAATTCAAACTAAATCCCATCATATTATTTTATTTAATAGCTCCACCACCAAGGCAAACTTGGTTCTGATAAAACACCGCAAATTGACCAGGAGTGACCGCTTTTTGTTTAATATTAAATTCTACTAATATTTTACCATCTTTTTGCAATAATTGCACATCTTGGAGCGGTTGCCTATGTCTTAATCTCACTTTGCATTTTAATGGAAAGCTAGGTTTTTGTCCACTAATCCAATTCACATCTTCTATTTCAGCCTGTTTGCTATACAACAATTCATCATCATCAAAACCAACCACCAATTCATTGGTATCATATTTTTTTTGGACAACATACATTGCTTTTGACTCTATAATTTTATTTTTATTCCTTATATCAAATCCATGACGCTGACCAATAGTATAAAATGCCAAACCATCATGCTCACCAACTACCTCGCCATCAGACGTCACTATATTTCCTTTATTAACTTTAATTTTTTTGAGTAAAAAATCTTTCATTGGAACAACACCTACAAAACAAATCCCCATACTCTCTGACCTATCAGCATTTGGTAAATTAAATTTTTTTGCCATTACCCTGACTTCATCTTTGGTATATTTTCCTAATGGAAATAGCGTATATTTTAATTGTTCCTGTGTTAATTGATGTAAAAAATATGTTTGATCCTTATTTTCATCTTTGGCCCGCAACAAATTATATGTTTGTATGTTTTTATGTTTAAATGTTTCTATGCTTCCATAATGCCCAGTTGCCAATTTTGCAAAACCAAGTTCTTTGGCTTTTTCCAACCAAACACCAAATTTTATAAACTTATTACACAATACATCTGGATTTGGAGTTCTACCCCTCTCATATTCTGCATACATATATTCCATTACCCACTTTTTATATTCCTGCTCAAAATCCAAAGTCAAAAGTGGAATACCTAAGTGTGCTGACACTCGAAGCGCGTCCCGTCTATCTTGTTTCCAAGTACATACACCTGTTTCATCCTTATCATCCCACTGTTTCATATATGCACCAGTCACATCATAACCAGCTTCCAACAACAAAGCAACGGCAACAGAAGAATCAACCCCACCACTCATTGCTACCAAAATTTTTACTTTTTGTTTTGACATAATAGGTCATTATGTAGCAAAAATATAGTTTTGTCAATTATTTTTATCAAAAAAATCCATAAAATAAAGTTATTCGCCCATGTTGTTATACACACAAACAACATGGGCAAAACTAACCACCATCAACGAGTAATTCTTTTTTGTATTTTCCTTAGTTCTTGTACAAGCATTTCTTTCTCCTCTTGGTTAATCTCAGACAATGTACTGATAAAATTTATAATATCATTTTCTGATTTGATAAATACCTTACCTTCATATACAACAATACGTGTCCCCCTACGAAAAATACGCAAATTGCAAGATCCGTCCCTATTTTTATAAGAAAATACTCTAAAAAAATTGTTCATGATTCTCCCCTTGTTATATTTGACTACTGGATGAAACTATAACCAATCATTAAAATCATGTCAATATTTATTCTATAAAATAAAAAATTCCCGTAAAATCGGGAATTTTTTATTTTATATTATTGTCTTCTTGCTTTTACGCAATCAAAACAGTATAAAGGTTTTCCACCTGATGGTTGGAAAGGAAGCTGTGTAATAGCAGCATTACATTCAGCACACTTTTCATTGACCTGGTACATTTGTCTTGGACCGCGAGAATCTCTACTATTACCTCTTGAATCACGTCTAGCACGCAAACAAGTAGTACAGTATACAGGCTTATCACCTGTTGGTTCAAATGGAAGTTGAGTTATAGCTGTTTTACATTCTGCACAGCTAAGATCAACGTTATACATTTGTCTGTCATTGTTCATAGTTTTCTTTTTGTATTTTAATTAAACGACCTTTTTTCCGCAACAGATCCCTTGATCTGACTAATTGACAGACTAGTTTAACGTTGCGATTGCTAAAATTATACCATCAAAAAATAACTTAGTCAATACTATATACTCCTAAACAAAGGAGTGCCATTACTTGGATCAGTTGGAACATAAATTGTGCCTTCTCTATCCTTTAAACTCTGGATATACAAATACTGCAAATATCTTGGAGTTAAACTTTCATTTATAATTTGTTGTGAATCTCTCTGTCCAGCGGCTTCAACTCTCTTTCTTTCTGCTTCTTTTTCTTCTTTTTGCAACACAAACTCATATCTTTGTGCTTCTTGCTCAGCTTGCAATTTTTCTTGAATACTATTTGCTAAATTTGCTGGCAAATTAATATTTCTCAAAAGCACTTCTTCTACAAATATTCCTCTTGGTTCAATTGTTGATTTGATTGATTCCAAAATCTTTTGTGATGCTTCTTGTCTTTTTTCAGAATAAATATCTTTGGCTTCATACTGTGCTATAATCTCACGAATAGTACTTCTAATTTGTGGTCTAATCACCACTTCTTCATAACCAGTACCAATCTCACGATACACATCAGATGCTTTATCATCTATCAAGTGAAACAATATTGTAATATCCAATTCAACTTGTAAACCTTCTTTTGTAAGAGCAGCAATGGAATCATCACCAATTTTTTTACCCTCAGTCTGCGCAATACTCATAGTGTACTCTTGTGTCCTGATATTCATTTGATTTACCATCACAAATGGATTTTTTATATGAAACCCAGAGGCAAATTCCTCATCACGAACATCTCCAAAAAGAACTTGCACACCAGTTTTACCAGCCCCAACAATTACAAAAGAATTAAGTGCTAGACCAATTGCAATTACAAACAACACAATATACATAGCAAATTTTTTTGGACTCCCCGATCCTTTTACTTTTAGTGTTTCCATATCCATATTTTTTTTATTAAAATTAATTTTTTTTGTTAAAAATGATAATTGTATTGGTACATAATTTTGATATTGTATCGGTACAATTGGTAAACCATTAAATACTCTAAAGAGTATATATCCAATCAATATAATTAATAAAAATGGTATTAATTTATTAAATAAAACTACAAAAACTAACAGCATTAATGCTGGTCTAGCAAATTTTTCAAGGTTATTTTTGTCCATAATATTAACATACTAGCACACAAACTTATATTAATCAATACTAAATATAATGCCTTATAATACGTTGACAAAAGGTCATTTTTGTAGTATAATGTTGCCAAGTTGTACTAGGTGTCACATACAGTGATACCAAAATCAACACCCTAGGGGGAGAATCATGAAGAAGAAAGCAAACAACAAAGCACAAAGAAAGAAAATCATCCAAGCGGTAGATGTACACATCGAGGAAGATGATGGCACAAACCCCTTGATGAACTGGGGTTTCGATGGGGCTGTGTCAGCACGGCCCACCGGACGTAATGACGTCGTAAACTCCCTGATGCTGTTGTAGAAGTTTCTTCTGAAGTGATGTACCGTCCCGGCACCGTGCCGGGACGTTCTGTTTTTTATTTGGTATTATCGTATTTTGTAAATGTCTTATCAAACTCAAATCCAGCATAAACGGCTAATAACAATACTTCTATATAACCTACATACATCATCCAATCACCAAAAAATACAGAAAAAGATTTTACAAACAAAGGCACTGTTATAACCATATCCAATACCAAAATAACCAAAAGCATAATTATTCCCAATAAAAATCCTTTTTTTAGATTGGGTGCATCCATCTTAAAATGCCACTTACAAAACAACAAAACAATTGGAATCAAAAGTATCCAGAATATTCCAAACTGAAGCATTTTTTTATCGACAAGAAATGGTAAAAACATCAATATAGTTATGACCACAAAAATTGTTAGCCACAACATTACTCCAGTCTTAATAGCTCTCAAATAATTCATATAATTTATTATTAATTATTTAGTTAATTTTGCATAAACATTGCCAAGCTCTTCAATCAGATCTTCAGAATTATAGAAAATTCCTTTTTTTTCATATAATTTGTCTCCGGCTACACCATTCAAATAAGCCCCAGCTAAAGCAGAAATCAGAGAATCATTATTGGCATAAAATCCTGCCACAATCCCAGCTAATACATCCCCTGTTCCACCTTTTGTCATACCAACATTTCCTGATTTATTTTCATAAATTTTATCTCCATCCGATATATAATCATAATGCCCAGTCAAAATAATTGTGCAATTATACTTTGAAGCCATATTCAACACATTTTGTGGTGTAGCTTTTGCCTTGAACAATTGTTCAAATTCCCTTGCATGAGGTGTTAGTATACATTTTTTATGCAACCACTTTGGATTCAATTGCCACAAAGATGTAGCATCAATCAAAATTTTTTTATCTTTATATTTTTTTAATATATATTTAAGCAAATCCAAATTATGTTTTGATTCTTCCAAACCTGGGCCAATCAAAATAACATCAGATCTCTTAATAATATTTTTTAATTGTGAATTACTAACCGAAATAAAAGTAGCAATTTCTGTTTTTAATTTTCTTATAATTTTTAAATTTCTCGCTACAGAATGAACAAAAACCATATCTACTATTCTAGACAAAGCCTTGATTGCCAACAATAATGCGCCATGATATTTGTCTGAACCGGCTATTACCAAAACTATTCCATTTTCACCTTTATGGCTTTTTTTATTATAAATATGTAACTGTTTAAGTATCCCAATATCAACTACCTGCATAATATATTAATCAAATTTAACTATAATACCTTTTTCCAAAGAATTTGTTTGATTATTATTTGGTGGTTTTTCATCATTATTTTTATTTGTTATAACATTATTATTTGCAATAACTTGCAAACTTTGTTGCGGTATATTTTGTACAGTTTGATTATTTTTTTTATCATCTAATGAAACACTAGCTTTTGTATAATTTGTATTCTGATAAATATTAGGCCTATTGTTTGTACTTGTTTGTATATTTTTTACAACCTCAACTGTTTTTAAACTCCCTACAGGAATAATTTCTGATTTTTGAACAATTGCAATATCAGTATGGCTATGCCCTTTTTTCTTTCTTCGCCTCTTTCTTTTGTTTGAAGAAAATTCAACCAAATTAGCTTGATTTTGATTATTAGATTGTAATTGTGATAAAACTATTGGTTTATTCACTTCCACTTTTTTAATTTCTTCTGTATTTATTTTTGGTAATTCTGTATTTGAAGATTTTTGATTATTTGGCATATCTTTTCTAACACTACTATCTTTTTTATCAAAACTATTACCACTCTTTGGCTTATAATTTGGTTTGTCATCTCTACGCTTATTATCATCCTTCTTTTTTTCATTGTTACTTGAATCAGTCTGCTCATTCAAATCCATTCCACTCCAACGAGTAATTTTGTCTTCTATTTCATTTTTGTTTGTAGAATATCGCTCACGTGAAACCCTAATCACCTTTTCTCTGCTACCAGTCGGTGAACCAATTGGAGGCATAGACATAGCACTAAATGGACGCGAAGCCACACCATCAATCATCAATTTCAAAAAAATCTGAAACTTTGGTAAATTCACCATATCTTCTTCCAAAAAAGTTGGCGTAAATTCTTTGACAAGCTCTACTGAATCTGGCCCACCAACTCGAAATGATATCATTGTACCGACATTACCAAAAACAGCATCCGCTACCAACTCATCAAGCTGTTTTACATATTGATGCGCCAAAATCAAACTCAATCTATATTTACGAGCTTCTGACAAAATATTCGCAAAACTTGGATTAGCAAAATTTTGAAACTCATCAACATACAAAAAGAAATCTTTTCTATCCTCTTCTGGCATATCTACTCTCTCCATGGCTGCTAATTGTAATTTGGTTATAAGCATACCACCTAGCAATCGGCTATTGTCCTCACCTATTCTTCCTTTTGATAAATTCATAATAAATATCTTTTGATTGTCCATTATACTCCTGATATTTATTGTAGATTTGACTTGGGCAACCATATTTCTGATAACACTAGCTGACAAAAATTGACCAATCTTGTTTTGAATAGGTGCCACCGCTTCAGTCATATACCTATCAGAATAACTGGCAAATTCATTTTGCCAAAAAGCTTTTACTACCGGATCTTTCAATTGAGCTACTACTCTTTTGCGATATTTTTTGTCTGCCAATAATCTGTTTATACCCAATAATGTTGAACCTTGATAATCAAGCAAAGCCAAAAGAGTATTATTCAAAATATATTCCATTCTTGAACTCCAAGCATCTGGCCAAATCTTTTTGAATATTCCCATCAATCCAGCTGCCACAAGATGCTTTTGTTTTTCATCACTAACTTCCAAAATATTGAAACCAATCGGATTATCAGTGTCTGATGGATTGAAATATACCACATCATTAATACGTCTAGACGGGATAAAATCTATAATTTTTTCAGCAAAATCACCATGAGGATCAACTATCCCCAAACCATGACCTTTATAAATATCATTCAAAACCATATTTTCCATCATAGTTGTCTTTCCCATACCAGTTTTACCTATGATGTACATATGTCGTCGCCTATCATCAGTCTTGATACCAAACCTAGTCAATTGATTTCTATAATTTGTTTGACCAAAAAGACAAATATCTTCTTTTGCCTTATCAACTTGATTTGATTGTCTGAGTTGCGGTGCGGTCATAATAATATTATATGTACTCTAATAACTTAATACTAATTAAATATATAGATACAGTATACCATAAAAATTATACAATAAAAAATCCGCTATTAAGCGGATTTTTTAAAATTTTGTTAATTCATCATCGAATCAATAGCTGATTTGAGGTTGGCATATGGTTGAGCACCATTTACGGTAACAGCATTGCCATCAGCCCCAACTACAAATGTATGTGGAGTACCACCTACACCAGCTGCTGAACCACCAGCAAACTGCTGTTGAACTTTAGATTTATACTTGCTAGATTTAACACAATCTGTAAATTTACTCAAATTAAGTCCCAATTCACCAGCAAGAGTTTCAAAGTAATTTGCGCTCAAACTAGTTTGATTCAAGAATAATTCATCATGAAATTCCCAAAACTTACCCTGTTCAGCCGCACATTCTGATGCTTCAGCTGCAGGTTGGGCCTGAGGATGAAATGATAATGGAAAATGTCTATAAACAACTCTAATATCATCCCCATATTCATCCAATGCTTGTTTGACAGTTGGAGCAAATCTTCCACAGAAAGGACATTCAAAATCTGAATATTCAATCAAAGTTACTTTGGCATTTTTGCCACCACGGATATGATCATTTTTTTCGTCTACTGCTGGCGCTTTTGTTGGCGCTGGTTGAGGTGCACCTGGATTAGTTGGTACAGTATTATCAACCACTGCTAAATTATCTGTTTTGTCTAGACCAGAACCAAGATTACCGCCCTTTAAAAATATACCCAACATAACAAAAAACCCAATAGTACAAAGCACTAGTACACCTGCCAAAAGCCCAAAAGCAAATGTCTTTGTTTGTGACATATTAGACATTGGATTTCCCTTATTTGTATTGTTTTCCATAATATAAATTAATTAATAAATTTTCCATTTAAGGATTGTTTGAACATTATAACAAGCATACAAATTATCTTCAATTGTGGATATCTTATAAAATCCGCGCTTGAAAATAATCATGCTTAGATAATATACTCTCCATCTGTTTTTTAGTCAAAAGACCATCTTGCGAACCAATTTTTGAAATCACACTAGATGCATTTATTGAACCCCATTTCATAGCCTCTGCTATAGTTTTCTTTTTTATAATCGCAGACAAAAAACCACTACCATAGGCATCACCACATCCAGTAGTCTCCAAAACCTTAGACTTAAATATATTTATTTTATAAAAAGTAGTACCATCAAAACTATAAGAACCTTTTTGTCCATCGGTTATCACAGCAATCTTCATACCAAGATTATAAAACTTCTTCATTAAATTTTTTATACTAGATGCTTCACCCACCAATCGCTCTGCTTCTGATTTATTTACAAAGACAATGTCACTTACCTCAAAAATTTTTTTTAATTTAACAAGTCCTAAAATCATTTGCCTACTTCCAGGATTGAAAGCCAGTTTAACTGAATTATTTTTTATATAATTAACTAATTGCTCATTAAATTCATCATGATTCCCAGATATTGAAGAAAAATAAATCCATTTTGTATTTTCAAACTCTGGTAATTTATATTTTCTATCAGCATGATAACTCAAAACTGTTCTTTCTTCATCATAATCTATAATAGTAGACAAATTTGTGCCATTTTTGGAATCATAACTAATATATTTATTTGAAATCCCTTCTTTGTCTATCTTGTGATAAAATGAATCACCGACATCATCATGTCCTACTACTGTATATATAGCAGTCTTTAATCCTAGTCTAGAAGCCCCCATAACATGATTTGGGGCATTACCACCACCAATGACCCTATGTACACCCATAACCGGAATTTTACTCTTAAACTTAAATTTGAGCTCTTGTGTTCTTTTGTCTACCTTACACAGCTTGCTATTTTCATCGATATCCAAAAAAATATCAGTAGTTGTATCCCCTATTGCTATTATATCAAAAGACATATATATTTGATTTAGTATATAATTTAGTATATCATATAAACACAAATTAAAAAATATTTATTTTTAAAACATTTTATATGTACGAAGCATTAGATTTCAGTCACTTGCTTGGCACTCCAGGATTTAGTGACAATTTACTCAATACTCACTTTGGTCTATACCAAGGTTATGTAAAAAATACCAATTCATTGTCAGACAGACTCAAAGAATTAGCTGAAAATGCTGGTCCAGGCGAATACGCTGAACTCAAACGCCGTTTTGGCTGGGAATTCAATGGTATGCGTTTGCATGAATTATATTTTGAGAATATGACCAAAGATGCAGTTGAACTCGACGAAAATTCTAATCTCGGCAAAAAACTTACAACAGAGTTCGGCTCAATAGACCAATGGCGCAAAGACTTTGTCTCAACTGGTGCTCTACGCGGTATTGGCTGGGCAATATTAGCCTATGACAAACGAGGAGACAGATTATTCAACACTTGGATCAATGAGCACGATGTTGGCCACCTATCAGGCGCAAAGCCATTGTTAGTGATGGATGTGTTTGAACATGCATTTATACTTGATTACGGTATGAAACGCGCAGATTATATTGAAGCCTTTATGAAGGCAGTTAATTGGGCAAAAGTTGCAGAAAGAATGTAAAAAATTAGTATTTAATTTGGTATTTAAATACCCAATAAAACAAAAACAGCTCACTATTTGAGTTGTTTTTGTTTTATTACACTTTACAGTTTAATAATCTCTCAATTTTCCAATAATATCCATTGCTTGAATCTTTTCTAGTGACTTGGCTTCAATTTGCCGTATACGTTCACGAGTTACATCAAACTCTCGTCCGACCTCTTCAAGTGTATGAGTTACACCATCAGCTAGACCAAAACGCATTTCCAGAATTTTTTGTTCACGTGGCGACAAATCTTTGATAGCTTCTTTGATATAATCACGCAACAACTGAACTCCAGCAACATGTGATGGGCTAGCATTCTTTACATCTTCAATAAAGTCTGAAAGATGTGAATCGTCGTCATCGTCCCCCACTGATGTTTCTAATGATATTGTATCTTGTGATATTTTTATAATCTGTTTTATTTTCGATAATTCTTCACCCATTTCAGCTGCCAACTCTTCTGGCAATGGATCACGCCCTAGATCCTGCAACAATCGTCTCTGAATCTGCTTGAAACGATTAATAGTTTCTACCATATGAACTGGAATACGAATAGTTCTACTTTGATCAGCCAGCGCGCGAGTAATTGCTTGCCTGATCCACCAAGTGGCATAAGTAGAAAATTTATACCCTCTTCTATAATCAAACTTTTTTACAGCCCGAAACAATCCAATATTACCTTCTTGAATCAAATCTAATAAACCAAGTTGCTTACCAACAAATTTTTTGGCAATAGAGACAACCAAACGCAAATTTGCTTCAATCATTTTTCTCTCTGCATCTTTGTCTCCTCTTTCTTTTCTTTTAGCCAGCGAAACTTCATCTTCTGCATTCAAAAGAGGGATTTTACCAATCTCTCGCAAATACATTTGAATTGAATCCTGCGAAATAGTCCCCAAATCAAAACTTCCTTTCATATCCGGCTGTTCTCCTTGAAAAGATGACAATATAGATTTTTTTTCTACTCCAGACCCAAGCATACTTCCACTCATCTCAACCAGAGATACACCATTTCTATCCATCAAATCCAAAAAAGACTCAAATACTGGAATATAATGTTCAAGATGGTTAAATAATCTCAAAACTTCACTTTCAGTCAAAAAACCTCTACCTCTTCCTTTGTTTATTAAATTCCAAAGTTCTTGTGTCTCTGGCTCAGTAATAACCAAATCAAGTGCTTTTTTAGAAGCTTCATCATTTTTATTAAAATTATTTGTATTTGTTTTTTTTGTATTATCTCCAAAACTCTTTGCCCTTGATAATGATTTTAATGGCTTGGTGGTGAGTTTTTTTACCACTTTTTTTTCATTTGCAGTCTTTTTGACTGTCTTTTTGTAAACAGCCTTCTGAGCTGTTTTGTTTTTTAAATTCTTTACCACTTTTTTAGTGGAAGAATTTGCTTTTTTCAAAACCTTCTTTTTTACAGAAAGTTTTTTTATTGTCGTGGCTTTTCTCTTTTTTACAGAGATTTGAACCTTTTTACGAGGCATGACTTATTGCTTAATTATTTAATTTTTTGAAAATTTTCTAACAATACTTTCAATGCATCCTGATCATTACGTTTTTCTGCTTCTATAATATTTACTTGAATATCCTGTCTCCTCTTTTTTAACCATTCTATATTTATTTGATCTAACAATTGTTTAATTTCATTCTTTGTCTCCTCAACCGTAAAATTTGTAAATTCCAAATCCCCTTTCATCAAAAGGAGATCAACTATTTCTTTGTTGTTATTATCTACAGAATCACGCAATTGATTAACATCAATTGAAGCATTATTATTATACAACTTATTTAATAATTCGTAAAGAGGACCATAGTTTGTAAAGGATAACATAACAGAATCCAAGACCAAATTTTCTTTATTGATATTATCTGGAAACTTCAATAATGCCATAAAAAAACGTTCCAAAAGAATATCCAATCTAGTATTTTGATATAATTTATTGTTAACCATTGGCTCGTTTTTTTGATTTTGTTGTATATCTTTCTTTTTTTGACTATTCTTTATTTGTGCCATATTTTCACGAAGCACTGACACATCAACATTTAATTTTGTACCCAATTCGCGCAACCAATGATCCTGTTCTACAGCATAAGGAATCAAAATAATTTCTTTCAAAAGAATATCAGCAATATTTTGTTTTTGTTTTGGATCAGACAAATCTTTTGCTTCCAATGCTTTGCTAAAATACCAATCCATAATACCTTTTGCATTGGCAACCGAATCAAACCAAACCTGCTTATTGTTCTTGATACATTCATCTGGATCTTTGCCTTTTCCATCTGGAATTATAATCACTTTTACATCCATTCCTTCAGACATAGCCAAATCAATCCCCCGTTTTGCTGCCGCTTGACCAGCTACATCAGCATCAAAAGCTATACTCATATTATTTGAATACCTTTTCAATAATTTTACTTGTTGTTCAGTCATAGCGGTTCCACTAGTTGCCACTACATTTGTCATACCAACTTGATGACATGCAATTACATCCATTTGACCTTCTACCATTACAATCAAATCTTTGCTCTTTATTTCAGACTTAGCTTTATTCAAACCAAACACCACCCTAGACTTGTCATACACAACTGTCTGTGGTGTATTCACATATTTACCGCCAGATTTTTCTGTTTCCACCAATACTCGACCAGTAAAACCAACCACTGTATCATGTACGTCCCAAATTGGAAACATAATACGCCCACGAAACCTATCATAATAACTACTCTGATTTTGATTACTCGCGCCTTCGCGTTTAATCGTCAAACCTGATGCAACTAGATCATCAATACTATAACCTTTTTTCAACAAATACTTTGTCAGTAACTCCCATTGATCTGGCACAAATCCAATTTGCCAATTTTCAATGGTTTCCTGTGTCAAACCCCGTTCTTCCAAATATTTAAGTGCATTTCTAGATGCCGGCATTTTCAAAAGAAAATTATAAAAAAACCTAGTTGCTTCTTTGTTAATTTCTTTAATTCTATTTTTTTGACTAGAATTTACTTCACTCGAGCGAAACTCCAACTGTACACCAGCCCTGTCTGCCAAAAATTTTAAGGCTTCCACAAATTCCATCCCTTCAATTTCTTGAAGAAAACTAAATATATCCCCACCCTTGCTACAACCAAAACAGTGCCAACTCTGTCGCTCACGATTCACCATAAAAGACGGCGTCTTTTCCTGATGAAATGGACAACACCCTTTATGATTAATTCCTGCTGGCTTCAACTGTATATATTCACTAATAAAATCAGCAATGTCTAGTTTGTCTTTGATTAATTGAGTATCTGACATATACATCCACTTTATTCCAAATTTATACAAAAATCAAGACTTTAACAATCTTTAAATATAAACAAAAATCTTAATTATTTTTTATTCCTCAAGGCTGCTGTCACAAATTCACGGAATAAAGGATGTGGTATCATTGGACGAGATTTGAATTCTGGATGAAATTGAACACCAACAAAAAATGGATGATTTTTAAGCTCTACAATTTCAACTAAATTACTCTCTGGATTAACACCCACCACCTTCAACCCAGCCTTATCAATCAACTTTCTATAATCATCATTAAATTCATAACGATGTCTATGACGCTCTGAAATTGTTCTTTTTTCATAAGCTTTGTAGACCAAACTATCTTTCTCTAATATACAATCATAGGCACCCAAACGCATAGTTCCACCATATCTATTTTCTTTTACATTTTTGGCTTGATTGGGATTGATATGAATTACTGGCTCTTTTGCATCTGTATTAATTTCAACTGTAGTTGCATCTTTTTTTCCAACAACATTACGAACAAATTCTACAGTTGCCAATTGCATACCATAACACAAGCCAAAATATGGAATTTTTTTCTTGCGAGCCAATTCTATCGCTTTTATTATACCTTCTACTCCACGGCTACCAAAACCACCCGGCACAATAATACCATCATATTTTTCCAATTGTTTAAGCTTGATTGGATTATGTTCAAATTCTTCTGAATCAACCCATTCAAGAATAGGCTTAGCGCCATTATATAAAGCCGCATGTTTTGTAGCTTCAATCACAGAAACATACGAATCAGCTAATGTATAATCTCCTGTGCCAAAATATTTTCCAATTACTGCAATTTTAACAGTTTTTTCTACTTTGTTATTTCGTGCCACAAACTTTTTCCATTCATTCATTTTACTCTTTCGTGGCAATATATCTAATACTTTCAAAAGTTTATTGCCTATATCTTGCTGTTCCAAAGTTAATGGTATCTCATAAATTGATGAGACATCTGGCGCTGAAATAATATTTTCATGGTTCACTCCACAAAATACAGCTAATTTCTCGCGTCTAGGTTTATCCAATTTTTGTTCACCTCTGGCAATTATCATATCAGCATTAATGCCAGCGCTACTGAGCGCACGAGCCGCATGTTGAGTTGGCTTAGTCTTCATCTCACCCAAATGAGCTGGTACTGGCAAATAACTAACCAATACAAAAGCCACACTAGAAGCATCTTTCATTTTCATCATTCGAGCAGCTTCCAAAAATAAAATATTTTCATACTCACCAACTGTACCACCAATTTCTATCAAAGTAATTTCTGCATCATTATTTTCAGCTGCCTTTTCTATTCTTTTAATTATTTCTTCTGGTATATGCGGTACTACTTGTACACACTTGCCTTTGTATTTCATACTACGCTCATTTTCAATCACTGTAGTATATACCCGACCAGTCGTCATATAATTGGTTGAGCTCAAATTAACATCCAAAAATCTCTCATAATTCCCCATATCCTGATCAGTTTCATCTCCATCATCAGTTACAAAAACTTCACCATGTTCAACTGGATTCATTGTACCGGCATCAACGTTGATATATGGATCAGCTTTGATAGCCGTAACTTTAAAACCCTTAGACTTAAAAATATTACCAAGAGAAGCTGTGGTAATCCCCTTTCCAACTCCACTCAAAACTCCACCTATAACAAAAATATATTTGTGTTTCAATTTTTCCATAACTTATATTTTAAAAACAAAAGCATTATACCAATATAAATCAAAAAAGAAAAGACTCCCTTATAGGGAGACTAATCTTCAGAGACAGTAATATTCAGTTCAGCTTCTAAACCATGGCCAAATTCTATTATAACCGTATGTTCACCCAATTCTTTGATTGGTTTTGATATCATTATCTGATCAGGCACTATGTCTACTTTGAATTCTTTTTTTAATATTTTGCAAATTTCATTTGCGCTTATGGCTGCATACAATACACCTTTATCATTTACTTTCGCTGTCATATCAATATGTTCACCATCTAATATAGATGCTTTTTTTTGATTATCCTTTAATTCTTTTTCTGATTCTTTTTTTATTTTTATTTCAGTATTTTTAAGACTTTCCAGACTCTCATCAGTTGCTAACTTTGCCAAACCTTTTTTCAACAAAAAATTACGAGCAAAACCATCTGCTACGTCTTTGATATCCCCTACTTTACCAGTGCCTGGCACTTTTTTTAGCAATATTACTTTCATAAATTCTATTATACCAAAGGCATAAAACTATGCAACCCCAAATTGATAAATAACATTAATTATGTTAACCTAACTATAGGAGGATAATTATGAGCTACAAAGACAAATTAGCAGAAAACCAAGAAAAACGAGCTAAACAAGCAGAACAAGCCAAAAGAGATGCCAAAAGGGCTAAAATCAGAACTGAACAACAAACAAGAGAAGCCGCTGACAAAAAAAATGCTAATCCAAATGATAAAAAAGCTGTAGAAAAAGCTGCTAAAGAGGCAATAAAAGAAGCAAAACTTGCCAAAAAAATTGCCGAAAATGTCAAAGATTTGCCAAAAGAATCCGATGCTGCTGCCAAAGAAGCAGCCAATGTAGCTGATGCTACAAAAAAAGAAGAAGATCGTGAATTCAGCAACGATATGAATAATCTAGCTGATGAAACAACAGGAAATGTAAAAGAAGCAGAACAATTAGCTGATTCTGCTCAAAGAACTGCAGACGAAGCTAGAAAAATTGCAGAGTTACCTGTAGATCCACCAAAGGATAAAAAAGGCTAACCAAAATTTATATAAAACTGATGCTCATAATTATGACACGGCACTGGCCTCACAACCAGTGCCCTTCATTTTATATAATTGATTTTATTATTAATCTCTGCTAGAATTATTTAATATAATAACAAATACTATGAAATCAGGCTTTGTAGTCATTATAGGGCGAAGCAATGTTGGAAAATCTACTTTGATGAATACTTTGGTCGGCACCAAAATCGCTGCCACTAGTTTTCGGGCGCAAATGACTAGACACCTTATCCACGGTGTAATGAATACACCCACTGGTCAAGCAGTCTTTATAGATACTCCAGGCGTATTCAAAGACAGAAAAAATCCCTTAACAGCCAAATTAACTAACAAAGTTAAAGAATCTCTAGAAGGCGTCAACCTCATTATTTATGTAGTTGACCCAACTCGTGAAATAGGTGACGAAGAAAAAGCTTCATATGGTATGATAAGACATCTTGATATCCCAAAACTTTTAGTCATAAACAAAAGCGACTTACCACCAGAAAAAAGAAAACATCAAGACGAATACGAAAGTTGGGAAGAAAATTTTGATCAAATGTTTCAACTCTCAGCTCTTCGAGCAAGTCATATCCAACCATTGCGAAATAAAGTAATGGAATATATGCCAGAAGGAGAAGAAATGTATCCAAACGAACAACTCACAAATCTTGACCATCACTTTTGGATTGCTGAAATTATCCGTGAAAAAGTTTTTTCAATCTTTGACAAAGAAGTCCCTTATTCAATAAATGTTGAAGTAGATAATGTTGAAGAAAAAAAAGATATAACCGTAATCACTGCCAGAATTTTGACCAATGAAGAAAGATATAAAAAAATAATTATTGGACAAAAAGGACACAAAATAAAAGAAATAGGCCAAATGGCCCGCAAAGAACTAGAACAAGCAACCAATAGAAAAATATTCTTAGAATTAGAAGTATTTGTTGATAAACATTGGATAGAACGAATATAAAATGATGAGTAGTATAAATTAATTGTAATAATTAAAAACATTGTTTATAAGCAAGCATTAATTTCAATTATTTGTTTTTACGGATTTGATACCCCAACAGGTATCACCCTCGGAGCCGAGGCGAGAATGAGTAAAAACAAATAATTGAAATTGATGCGGTCATGGTTAAAAGTATAAACAATGCTATTGTATTTTACAAATTAATTTATAATCTAAAATAGAATTAATAATTAGAGATTATTATGAGCGGATCAGGTTGCCCCAACCGGCAACCTCCTCGGAGCTAAAGCGAGAATGAGCAAATAATAATCTCTAATTATTAATTTACACTACTTCTAAAATAATAATTATGCTAAAAATAATAAAACCAATTGTATTTTTTGACCTAGAGGCCACTGGTCTCAATGTATTTGAAGATAGGATTATTCAGATTGGCGCTATCAAATATTTTCCAGATGGTAGCAAAACAGAACATGAATGGCTAATAAACCCCAAAATACCGATTACAGACGAAGCAATGGAAATTCATGGCATAACCAATGAAATGGTTAAAGACAAACCTACTTTTGGAGATATTGCCCAAGACCTAACTCAACTATTTCTTGATTCAGATTTAGGTGGTTATAATATTCGCTATTTTGACATACCAATGCTCCAAAATGAATTTAGTAGAATAGAACTACCTTTTGATGTAGAGGATAGAAAAATAGTAGATGCTATGCTTATTTTCAAACTCAAAGAACCACGCACTCTAGCAGCAGCATACAAAAAATATGTTGGCGGAGAATTTGAAAATGCCCACAATGCTATTGCTGATATCAAAGCATCAATTGACGTGCTTGAAGGACAAATGAAAATGTATAATGATCTTCCAACATCAGTAGATGAAATACATACTTTTTGTTTTCCAGAAGACCCAGACAAATATGATATGGAAGGAAAATTAAGATATATAGATGGTGAACTTACAATAAATTTCGGAAAAAATAGAGGTAGAAGTCTAAAAGAACTGGCTCAAAAAGAAAAAAGCTATCTATTGTGGATTTTAAATGGAAGTTTTTCTGAAAAAGTCAAAGAAGCAATCCAAAAAATATTAAAATAATTTATCCAAATTAGACAAACCCAGATCACACGAATGTAATCTGGGTTTTTGTTTTGCCTCCAAACAATTAGGGTTTGTCAACATCGTAACCTTTTCTGCGAAAATGTTCTCGCAAATACTCATAATGAGGATCTGACTTCAACTCCTCATAACGTCTATCTTGATATTCTTGGTGAGCCTTGTCAGGATCACGAAATAGACTTTTACATGTACCATCCTTTATCATAAGGTAGGCAACAACACAAAATATTACAACACCAGTTTTTTCAAATTCTAAACAAAATACAAACATCCCAATAATGAAAGCTATCACCAGTACGTATTGTATAAATGATGCATCACATCCACAAAAAACTAATGTTGACAGAGCAAGAATCAGCTATGGCTTCCTCATGATGTTGATTTCCCTTTTGGTTTGAAATTCATCCAAAATATAACACAAAAAATGCTATTTGTAAATAACATGTATAATCAAATATTTTAAATAATTATTTAATTTTTTTCTCAACCACACCGACAGTAAGACTATCTTTCAACCACCAAAGTCCTTTTAAAAGGATGCCAATAACAGGGATTACCAATATAAACATGATAAGCTTCCAATCACCAATGACTGAATGGGACATATTCTTGGTTGAGTTAATAGTGAAAGTCACAATCAATTTCACAATTACAGGCGTTGCAATACCATACAACAAAATTTTTCCACCTTTCTCCCATGTATCATAATAAGTTTGTCTAAATTGCATAACTTGCCAAAATTTTTGAAATGCAATTACAACTATAATACCAGAACCAAGTATAATCAAAGGATTTATAAAAAAGTAAAACCACCAAGCTAAACTTATCCACAATTTAAAATTTGAAATAAAATATAAATCAGTTGAAAAAGTATATAACCATGAATAAATAATAGCTAATACAGCTGATACAAATGGAAAAAATACAAATGGCGTAATCCACAAATAATGAGCCCAATATACCCCAAAAATAGTAGAACCATGTTTATCCAAATCCAAATCTCTTTCTTTTTTGTAATATGCTTCACCATACAAACCACCAAAAATACAGGTTACTACCACAATTACAAATTGTAAAAATGGAATTGAAAATATAAGCCTAATAGGATGAGCCCCTGCCATCAATGCATACAAAAAAGCTAATAACCAAAATCCTATTGGTAATAAATTTGATAACAAACCAACCAAAACACCTCTTCTTTTAGCCAAAAATCCTGCTACAGCCGAAGTAAAAAATATTATAAATGCCCCAACAACCATATTTGACAAAAAAGATGATGAAGCAAGTAAACGAGCCTCGTCAAAACTAGTATCATTTATTCTCATCAAAATATTTGGTGTTGAAAAACTAACAATGATTCTACTAATAGAACCAAGTAAAAAACCAAAAAAAGCAGCGCCCAAAATTCTTAAAAAAGAATTTTCATTTTTTTCTTTCTTGACAGGTCTTTTAACCATACAATAATTAAACTATTAAAATTTGTATAATTATATTATAGCACAGATTTTAAAAAAATTATATTCTTTCTGGTTTTTCAATCTTTTCTTGTTCATTTATTTTGAAGTTTGCCATCTCAACAGCCGAAAGTCCCCAATGATAACCATGATCCATTTTATCCCCTGCCCTTTCTTTGGCTTGGTCCAAATTCAAACATGTAAGTATACCAAAAATTACTGGAACATTTGTATTTAAATTTAAATCCATAATACCATGAGTAACGGCCTCAGCAATATATTCAAAATGCATTGTCTCTCCTTTTACCAATGTTCCAATACAAACAACAGCATCCACTCCTTCATTTTTTATCAATTGACTTGCCCCATAAACAACTTCATAAGATCCAGGCACATCAGCTACCAAAATATTTTCCTCACTAACAGCACAATCCAACAATGCTTGTTTACAACGCGTCAATAATACATTACAAATATCACTATGCCATCTAGCACAAACAATACCAATCTTTAAACTACTCCCATCCTCTTTTTTCAATTTAATATCTTCTAACATAAACTTTATTTTATAAATAATTAATGAAGTGAATTCTATAAATTAACTTTTGTTAGCAAATTTAGCAAGCATATCTGATTCAATATTTACTTTTTCTCCCACTCTCAACTCTCCCAATGTTGTATTCTCAAGCGTAAAGGGAATCAAAGACACTGTAAAAGTATTACTACCAAGCCTAGCAACAGTCAAACTTACACCATCAACAGCGACAGATCCTTGTGGTACTATATATTTCATAATATCATTATCAACCTCAAATTCTACAAGCTTATTATCACCCTCATTTTTAATTGACACAACCTTACCAATACCATCAATATGACCATATACAAAATGACCACCTAGTTCATCACCAACTCGAAGAACCATCTCAATATTTACTTTAGACCCAATCTGTTTAAAATTAAGAGTTGTTTTTCTTATAGTCTCAGGCATTACATCAAAACTAAAAAGATTATCTTTCAAATCCGTAACAGTCAAACAAACTCCACAAATACATACACTCGATCCTATTGAAATACTTTGATTAACATCAAAAGCAATTACAAGTTCAATTCCTTGTTCTTTTTCATTAATTTTATTTATCTCCCCAATAGATTTTATTATTCCTGTAAACATAACTACTACTTATAAATTAAAATGTAAAAATTTAAAGCATTAATTACAATTATTTGTTTTTACGGATTTGATGCCACAACAGGCATCACCTCAGAGCCACAGCGAGAATGAGTAAAAACAAATAATTGTAATTAATGCGATCGTAGTTGAAAGTATAAATAATGCTATTGTATCTTACGACTAAAATAATCAAATACCTTTTTCATATCACTTTCTATTTTATCAATCAATTCTTGCCCATCTTTCTTTTCAATATCACTAACTTTACTAAGTAAATTAATTGACACCTGTTTCATATAAAAATCTAATCCATCGTACCCAATCAAATGTACTTCAAATTTACTTTCATTCCTTTTAATTATAGCAACAGCATTATATTGAATGTTTTCAAGATATGCAATACAAGCATATACACCAGATGCTAAATCAAACTTATCCAAACTTATATCTAAATTCGCAGTTGGATAACCAAAATTTTTAGCTAACCCATCTCCTTTTACGACAATTCCTGATACCGAATACTCTGCCATAACTAAATATCTAAAATATCAAGAGCCTTTTTTAGTCCTATATCATCAACATCAACTATATCAAACTCCCCATCAGCATTTTCAACTTCTGAATAAATAGGGGAAAACATTTCTTCTAAAATTATATCTGGCTCAATTCCTTGACCATCAATCGCCCTATCTTTTGGTGTAAACCATTTTGCTATAGTCAATTTTAAGCCTGAACCATCAAATAATACTTCAAAATCTTGTACAGATCCTTTGCCATATGTTTGCATACCCACAATCTTGGCAACACCATAATCCTGTAATGCACCCGCTACAATTTCAGATCCTGATGCTGTGCCTTCATCAACCAAAACCACAGTTGGCAATCCAGCCAATCTATGAGACCCTCTACTCTTGTGTTCCAATACAATATCTTTACCATTTTTTTCACTAACAATAATACCTTGTTTTATCCATTCACTTGCTACATCAATAGAAGTTTCCAAAAATCCACCCGGATTACTCCTCAAATCCAATACAAAACCTTTTGGAGATTCTTTGAGTAATTCACGCACAGCTTTGTCAAAATCAAACCATGTATCTTGATTAAAATAACTTATTCTCAAATAAGCAATATTAGTATCTTCTACAATTTTTGATTCAATAGTAGGAACATTTATTTTGTCTCTTTTTATAACTACGTCTTCTACAGTTTCATAACCATTATGAGTTATGGTTAAAGTAACTTCAGAATTCCTTGGACCTCTGATTTTTGATACAGCAAAATCAAGTTTCATAGAAGATGTGTCTTCGCCATCTATCGCTAATACTTTGTCACGGGGCTTCAAACCAGCGTTTTCTGCTGGTGAACCTGGCAAAGGAGCAATAATTGTAAGTTGATTATCACGAATACCAATCTCAGCACCAATCCCCTCAAACTCTCCAGCCAAATCTTTAGAAAATTCCTTGGCTTCCTTTGGTGGAAAATACACTGAATGTGGATCATCAAGCGATGCCACCATACCAACGATTGAACCATAAAACAAATCTACATCATCTACTGGCTGATCAACATAACCCTTTTTAATCTTATTCCAAACTTCCCAATATTGATCAAAA
Organism: Candidatus Magasanikbacteria bacterium RIFCSPHIGHO2_01_FULL_33_34; assembly: GCA_001782825.1. Taxonomy (GTDB): domain Bacteria; phylum Patescibacteriota; class Patescibacteriia; order Magasanikbacterales; family UBA922; genus XYB1-40-15. Next base: position 55,330 of record MFPS01000003.1, on the reverse strand, counting down.
CTAACTTCTTCAGATCTTGTTTTACTGTATAAATTTATTATCTTACTAATATTCACCTCACCACCATCATTAAATATTTCATTTTTTACAATTGAAGTTGACCCCACCACAACCCCACCAAAAAAAGCTACTATTAAAAAAAATAAACTTAAAAAAATATACATTAATCTATTTTTTTTATTTTTTTGTATTGGAGTATTATTAATATCTAAATTCATATATTATTAATTATTAACTTTGGATATATCAGCCCCTATGCTACGCAATCTTTCCACTAAATTATCATAAGCTCTTTCAATCGGGTAAGCATTTTTCAATACTGATTTACCTTTGGCACCTAACATAGCGATTAATATAGCCATACCCGGTCTAATAGCTGGAGGACAAACAACCTCATTTGCTTTGAGTTCAACCACACCTTTGATCAAGGCTCTATGTGGATCAAGTAATAAAATATCTGCACCTAATTTTTTTAATTCCAAATAGTAAATTGCTCTATTTTCATAAACCCAATCATGAATCAAAGTCTCACCTTTGGCTTGAGTAAGTATTGGCACAAACAATGGTACATTATCTATATTCAATCCTGGATATGGTCGTCCATGTAATTTATCTGGAAGAGCTTTTAAATCAGATGGGGTTATTTTAATATCATAAATAAGAAAATTTCCACTTTTTGATTTTCTTTTGTTTAATAAAAGATATTTTTGACCCATCACTGATAAATTTTCCAATTCAAGAGCCAAAAAATCATATGCGCAATTTTTAATGGTAAGCAAAGATTTTGTGGTAATAGCAAGTGAAATCCATGCCATTGCATCAACCGGATCTGGAATAACAAAATATTCATCTACTTTATGTAATTTTTTGACACCTGTGATCACTAATGTTGTTGTGCCAATCCCCTCAATCTTTGCGCCAGCAGTATTCAAAAAATAACACAAATCCTGAACCATATAATTGGCTGATGCAAACTTAATAGTAGAAACACCCGGTGCAAAAATAGCAGCCATAATAGCATTCTCAGTTGCAGTATCCCCTGATTCATACATTACTATATCTTGTGCTTGAAGTGATGAATTTTTTACTTCATAATATTTTGACTTAGACTCAACTCTTACACCAAATTTTTCAAGTGCATAGAGATGTGGCCTAATAGTTCTCTCCCCCAATTTGCAACCGCCAGTTTTATACAATTTATAATCTTTTTCTCTTGAAGCTAAAGCGCCTAATAACAAAAGAGATACTCTAGTACTTGCGCAAGCTTCTTTATTGATTTTATCCATTGTTAAATCCTTTGAGCTATCAATATACAATGAAGTCTTATCCAGCCATTTGATGTCCACACCTATACTGACCAAAACCTCAATCATCCTGTCAATCTCCTCAACATGAGACATATCTTTTAAAATGACTTTATTTTTAACCAAAACAGATGCACATAATAAAGCAATCGGTGCATTTTTTCCAGAACTAGTTTCAATAGTTCCTTTTAATTTTTTTCCACCATTTATAACAAATGTATTATTAAACATTTTAATATTTTAATACAAACTATATAAAAATATATCAATACCAAATATAGTTGATTTTTTATAAAAAAGACGCTACTATTATAGCGTAACATAATGAAAAATACAATACTGCTATTTTAAGCTAAATTTAGCAATTTAATCAAATTATTTCTGATTATGAGGCAATCAAATACCTACAATGACAAAAAATTTAGAAGTATTTTTTTGTTTTTTTTAGTTTCGATTTTTTTTACTATCACACCTTTATTAATACTTTATTCCATGGGTTATCGTCTTGATATAGAAAATAAAAAAATTATTGAGACCGGAGTTATTAGTATAGATATAAAACCAAAAGAAGCAGAAGTATATCTAAATGATATAAAGATAACAAAAAAAATACCAATCAGACTAACCAACAGAACCCCCGGTACATATAATCTAAAAATTTCATTACCCGGATATAAAACATGGGAAAAAAATATAGATGTAAAAAGTAAACAAACAACTTACATAAAAAACATAAACTTACTAAAAGACTCACTACCTACAGCAATAGACAATACAAAAAATAATATTGATTCTTTTTTACCATCAACTGATGGAAGATTTATTTTATTATCTTCTACAAAAAACAAAACTACAAATATTGAACTATTTGATTCACAATCAGAAGAATTTTCTCCACTTTTCAAATTACCAGAAAATACAAAATATCAATTAGAATGGTCGCCATTTAATAATTATATTTTATTTACTAAATTTGAAAAAAATATCGCATCAATCAGTATTTTAAATGCAGATAATACAGATACAATAACAAATTATGAAGTTCTAATCGACAAAGAAAAAGTATTGCATTATCAATGGCAAAAAAATTCTCCAATTCCAACTATTTTTATAGATGAAAATAACAAAATTTTTAGATTGACCACCAATACCAGTGAACAGATGTTTAATCTCAGTTCTACGACAATATGGTATATTGATGACTTAGAAAAATTCTGGATTCTAGAAAAAGATAACTTAATAGTTAAAAATAGTAATGATTCACAAGATAAAATTTCTATTCCCAATCCATTAGGAATTAAAAAAATTATTGATATAAATAATTATCGGGCAATATTACAAACTGATACTGAAGTATTAATTATTTCCAGAGAACAAAACAAACAAGAAGCAATTCATACTCTCAATTTTCACAGAAATACATCCACCAACGAGTGGCTAACTTGGTCTGCATGGGAATTATGGTCTATATATGAACATGATAAACCAGCACTACTAAATAGAACTAGTGACAATATTAAATTTGTATTTCCACTTGATGATGTCGGTGCTTTGGCTATTGTTAACAATCATGGTATTGAATCATTCAACCCAGGTTATTATGTAAATCAAAATCTATATAATGGTGAAGTTTATAATGCTAGTGTATATAAAAGAGAAAATAGAATTTACTTTTTTGGAAAAGTTGGAGATAAAACTGGGTTATATGAATTGAATTATTAACTAATAAACTAAAATTCAATAACAGTTTTATCTCCTACTATCAACTTATGTTTTTTATTTCTTTCTTCTTTCTTCAAAAACTTAACCCCCTTGCCAATCAAACTATCAGATATTGTTATTTGACAATCAATCTCAACATTAGATAACAATATTGAATCCTCAATATTAGCATTTTTTATAATTGATCCTTGACCAATAGTAACATATGGTCCTATTTTACAATTCTTCAAAATACAATTTTCACCAATTATAACTGGTGCAATCAATTCAACTGTATCATCATAAACACAACTCGGACTAACTTGAATTATATTATTAGTTTTTTCAAGTAATAATCTATTTGCCAACAAAAGATCTTCTGTTTTACCTGTATCCTTCCACCAACCAGTTATCTCTTTATAACCAACTTTTTTGTTATTTTTTAAAAAGTAAGAATGAATACTTGATATTTCATACTCGCCTCTTGCGCTTTTTTCTATATTATCAAATGCTTCAAAAAATATTTTTGGACCATACAAATATATCCCAGTCACAGCAAAATTATTTGGTGCTACTTCTGGTTTTTCTATCACATCAATCAAATTACCAACATTATCAAAAACTGGTACACCAAAACGATTTGGATCTGGAACTTCAGACAAAGCCAACATACAATCATGTTCGCCCTTATTAAATTCCTCAATCATTTCCTTTACATCACCAAACAAAATATTATCAGACAAATAAAAAACAAAAGGATCATCCCCTATAAACTTCTTTGCTTCATTTACCACATGGGCAATACCTTGTGGACCACCAGTTTGCTCAAAAAACTTTATTTTTACACCCCAATGCCCACCATCACCAATATGTTTTTGCAAATCTTCCTCCCCAGGATTTACATTTATAAATATCTCTTTAATACCCGCATCAACCACTTTTTCAATAGCATGAAAAATCATTGGCTTATTTGCCAAAGGCAACAAATGCTTATTAATTGTTGATGTAATCGGATAAAGCCTAGTTGCTCTACCACCACCAGTAAGTATTGCTTTTGTTATCATATTTTTACCAAAAAATAATCCCTCTTACCACAATCCAATAATATATCTTCATTACTGGATTTCCAATATATTTCAAAATTGGATTTTCCATAGATTTTTCTTGAAAATATATACCTGGAACGCTGAACTTAAAGAGTTCTCTGTCTGATATTTTTCTCATTGTTTGAATATTTTTTCTTTTTCCCAACCACAATTTCCAATTATTTGGCTTTGACCAATATTTATATACTTCCAATCTTTTATCTACCCAACCACCACGCCAAGCAAAAAGCCACAAACCAAACTCTAAAATTATTGCCATAGGTAAAAGTAATAATAAAGAAGGAAGCTTGAAAAACATCAACATCACACCATAGCGATTTCTCTCCATATAATAAAACTTTTCAATACTACGACTAAACTGATACTTGTGGTAAAAAACAGAATCTCTCACCAAAACTGTTTTGTATCCAACTACCCTAAAACGAAAACACCATTCCAAATCTTCATGATACAAAAAGAAATCATGATCAAGCATTCCGTATTTTCTAATCAAATCTGATCTGACAATACAAGCAGCGCCACTAGCATATGAAATCTCCATAACTGGAGGCAATTTTACTTCATCCACTCTTTCTCTATATTTATCACAATAACCAAATCCAAGATAATGAAAAGAATTACCTGCATTATTTAAATATTCTGTATCTGGATGAAGAAGTAATAAAGATTGAGCCACTGCTATAGTTTTATCTTCCTCCATAACTTTAGCAAGTGATTCAAAAGTATTGATTGAAGTAAATCCATCATTATTATGAAGATAAATATAATCAAAATTATTATCCAATGCCCATTGTATACCAACATTATTTCCACCAGCAAAACCTAAATTTTCTTTTTGTGGCAAAAGTGTAACGTGAGGCAAATCCAAACCAGAATGTGGCATAATAATTTCTTGTATAGCTCTCACAGATGAGCCATATTTTGGATGTGGATTGTCCACTATAACCAACTCTAACTTATCTTTTGGATAACTTACTTTTTTGAGTCCTGAAACAACATCATCCAAATATTGTTCAGAATCAAATGATAAATAAATTATCGCAATTTTAGGATATTTTTCCATAAATAAAGTGTAAAAATTGAAAACGTTATTTATAATTAAGCATTATTTTCAATTATTTGTTTTTACGGATTTGATGCCCCAACAGGCATCACCCTCGGAGCCAAAGCGAGAATGAGTAAAAACAAATAATTGAAAAAAATGCAATCGTGGTTGAAAGTATAAATAATGCTATTATATCTTATAAATAAAACTTATATAGATTTATAATACTTAAATTTACCTCGCCACTTCAAAATATATTTAAACCAACTTATCAAATGAATACGCGCTAACTTATTTTTTAATAAGGCTTTCAATACACCTGGTATTTCTGCCGAAGCCCGAGCATATCTATGCTGTATTACTATATCATGTACATAATATACTGGCCAACCATTATCCCACATAGTTCTACACCAATCACAATCTTCCAAATACATAAAATATCTATCATCAAACCAACCTATTTCGTCCACTACTTCCTTTCTAACAACCATAGCCGCCCCCAATACCCAATCCACTGGTCTAGTAGTATTATGATCAAAATCTTTCATCAACAATCTATTTGTATATTTTTTCACCCAATTATATTTTTTATCAAAATTAATTTGCTTAAATGGTTTAACAATAATTGATTTAAAATCAAATCTATAACATGTATCCTGAAGAGTCTGATCCATATTAATTAACTTTGGACCAATACAACCAATCTTTGGATTATTATCCATAAACTTAATTATCCTTTCAATAGTATTGGAATTATCTGGAATAATAGTATCCCTATTTAAAGCAAAATAATATCTTGATTCCGTTGACTTAAAACCTTTATTATTACCCTTTCCAAAACCAATATTACCCCCTGCATCAATATATTTTACTTCAGGATAAAGTTTTTCTAAATCTTCCTTTATGTCATCCTTATTTTCAGAATTATCTACCACTGTAATTTGTACATCATAAGGACAACCCAAAATATCAGTCAATACACTACTGACTGCTTTCAAAATATCCTCCTTCATCAAATAATTTACGTATACAATATTAATATCTTTCATATACTAAATAATACTTTCAAAACCAAGTTCTAATTTTATACCATCCTATTTTTCTTTGTTTTATTATCTGTCTTCGTCTACTTTTCAAATTTTTTCTGAATTTCCATATATCTCCCAAACCTTTTAAAACCTTTCTATCAAATAACAAAAACCAAATAAATTTACCTACTTCATACCACAATATCCAAAAAAAATCAAGGATAAAATTTAGTAAATATTCATTCTTATATATTGTCATCAAATGATTCCTATAACTATAATATTTTACATGTTCTGGTTGTTTTTTCTTATTATCTATTACAGTAATTTCTATATCACTAGTTCTATCATGATATGCGCAAGTATCCAAAACTACATATGACTTGAATCCAGCCGATCGTAAACGATAAGCCAAATCTACATCTTCTTTGTAAGAACTATAATCTGGATCAAATATATATTTATTATCATATAAGATACTATTTATATTACTTCTCCTAAACATCGGCAATGTACCAGATACGCCAAAAACTTCTATTTCTTTTTTATCCTTATTAGTATTTAAAAAATTTTCATACTTCTGACCATTATACCAATCAACCGCACGTCTATTTTTAAACACTTTTAAACCCAATGAATCAACATACTCAGAAAAAAAGTGATCAAGTGAATTAATATTCCATTTCATAAGTCGAGGAGACACGCTAGCCACCTCACTATTTTTATCCATAAATGAAATTAATCGCTCAATACAATTTGGTTCCAAATACAAATCTTGATTTAACATCAACACATACTCTGTATCAGTTTGTTCATAAATATAATTATGTCCAGGCGAAAAACCAATATTTGACTCTCCCTCTTCAAAAAAATTAGGTATAGAAAAATTAGCTAATTCTTTTTTTATTACCGAAACAGAATTGTCAGCAGAACCATTATCCAAAATAAATATTTGCCAATCTTTACTTGTTTGCTTTCTCAAAGACTCAAAAAGATGAGGAAGATATTTTTCTCCATTCCAAACTAATAATTGCACTGTTAATTTAACCATATTATACTCCCCACTTAATAAAATATTTCAACATACTTTTTATGTATTGTTTTTGTTTCCACCAAGTAGTCCTTTTTTTAAAACTTTGTCCAGCATAATCAATACAAGTAGCAATTGGTGTATACATTACCTTATATCTATTTTTCTTAGCTTCACGACACAAGTCTACATCCTCAAACCAAATAAAATATCTAGGGTCAAAACCCCAACCAAGTTTATCAATCAATTCACGACGTACAATCATAAATGAACCTTGGACTGAATCTACTTCTTGTTCTACCTCAGGATTAAAATCTCTAAATAAATATCTATCCAAAATTTTTGGCAAAAAATGATGTATTTTAAATACAATAAATAATTGTTCCCACAATTTTGGAAATCTTCTTGGAGTTGTTGCCAAATTCAATTCCCCATTTTCATTTAATAATTTACACCCAGCAATGCCAACATTACTATTTTGGACCATATAATCTACCATTCTATTAAGCGCATCCCCTTCAACTTTCATATCAGGATTAAGAAATAAAACAAATCTCCCCGATGCAATTTCTATTCCTTGATTATTAGCCGCACCAAAGCCTTTGTTCTCTTTATTTTCAATTAATTTTACATTATTAAATTTTTTAACAACTTCAACAGTTTTATCAGGTGAATTATTATCAATAATAATTTGTTCAAAAGTAATATTTCTACAACTAGAAATAACAGACAAAATCTGATTTTCAATTTTTTTTTCTGAATTCCAAGTTACAGTAATAATACTCAAGTCCATAATATTTATAAACTACTTTTTTAACTTTGCATACTTCTCCATTGTATCTCGCATTGCTTGATGAATAGGACGCATTTTAATTCCAAGTTTTTCTAAATTTTCTGATTGTAAAAAATTATTTGACCTACCTTTTGTTGCCAAACCTTGAGCTACCAAATCATCATTACTTATCCACTCATTTTTATGATTTGGATCAACCAACTCTTCATACAATGCAATAATTTCTCTGTGTTTCAAAGTACCAGGATTTGTAACATGAAATATTCCTTCTGCTCTTTTTTCCATTAATTTATAAAAAACATCAATCATATCTTCAACAATAGTAACAGAATTTTCCACATCAATCACTTTTGGGAAAGTCGCTAATTTATCAATCATATTAGTTGGTGAAGGTATATAATCAATCGGCATACGAATACGAGCAATACCAACATTTGGCAAAGTTGAAAGTACCAAATCTGCTGCCCACTTAGACCTTGAATAGACTGGAATAGGATTGCCAAAATCTGACTCCTTCCAACCTTTTGGATCTGGAGACTCTCCATAAAATATACAACCTGAACCAATATGTAATAAATAAATATTTTTTTCTTGACAAGCTTCGGCAATAATAATTGGGAGTTTTGTGTTGCCCAATATTGTCTCCTCTTGATTTGTTTCACACCAATCTACATTTGGCTTCCCTCTAACTCCAGCCGCATTCAACACTACATCAGGATTATATTCAACAAGCAAATCTAAAACATCTTGTTTTGAATCAATTATTTTGTCACTAACAAAAGCTTCCTCACCCCAAACTTCAGCACACCTAGCTCCAATAAAACCCTTTCCAATTATTAATATTTTCATATTTTAATTAATGAATAGTAAAAATTAATTATTAAAGATTATTATGAACGGATTTGTTTGCCACAACAGGCAAACACCTCGGAGCCACAGCGAGAATGAGTAAATAATAATCTTTAATAATTAATTATACTGTTTTTTATAATATTCTAAATAACTGCCATCTTTTATTTTTTTCCACCAATCTTCATTTTCTCTATACCAATCAACGGTTTTTTTCAACCCATCTCTAAAATTAACTTTTGCTTCCCAACCTAATTCATTTTTTAATTTATTGGCATCAAGCGCATAACGTTTATCATGCCCTGGCCTATCTTTTACATACTCTATCATTTTTTCATCATAACCCAAATATTCCAAAATTAATTTTGTAATTTCTATATTTTCAATTTCATCTCCTGATCCAATATTATAAACACTACCAGCTTTTGCTTTATGTAAAATCACATCAATTGCATTACAATGATCTTCCGTATATATCCATTCACGCACCTGCTTACCATCACCATATACCGGTACTTTTTTGCCTTCCAACAAATTTGTGACAAAAAGTGGTATTAATTTTTCTGGATATTGATTTGAACCATAAAAATTACAACTATGTGTCACTACCACTGGCGTTTGAAAAGTAACAAAATACGAACGGCAAAGCAAATCTCCACCAGCCTTTGCAGCCGAATATGGACTATTTGGTTCAAATGGTGAATCTTCACGAAACTTTCCACTATCAATACTTCCAAATACTTCATCAGTTGAAACTTGAACCATTTTTTTTAGATCAAATTTTTTTGTCGCCTCTAATAAATTATATGAACCAAAAATATTAGTCTTCAAAAATGCAGACGGGTCCATAACCGATCGATCAACATGGGTCTCTGCTGCATAATTTACTATTGTATCAATTTTATTTTCTCTGACTACTCTATCAACTTCAGATGCATCACAAATATCCCCTTTTACAAATTTATATCTTTTATTATTTTCTACTTCTTTCAAATTTTCCAAATTGCCCGCATAAGTGAGTTTATCAAAATTTACCAGCATGTAATCTGGATATTTTTCTAATATATATTTTATAAAGTGCGAGCCCATAAAACCAGCACCACCACATACTAATATTTGCATATAAACATTTAAATATTTAAACACCTAAACATATTTGTTTTGATTTTTTATTAATTTATTTGGTAAGTATTCTTTTTACGGATTTGTTGCCACAACAGGCGACACCTCGGAGCCCGCAGGCGAGAATCCTGTCTGCCGGCAGGCAGGGAGTAAAAATAAATAAACAAATTGATACGGTCATGATTAAAAGTATAAATAACGCTATTATATTTTATATCTTTATATTATTTAAATAATTTTGCTATTTCATCAACACTTTTATCTCCTGGATTTTTAATAATACTATGCATACTACCGCCACCATCCCCCTCCCAACGCGGAATGATATGCCAATGTACATGCGGTACAACTTGACCTGCACTTTTACCATTATTGATACCTATATTCATACCATCCGGCTTGAGTCTAGCTTGTACACGACCAGCAGTAGCGCGTACCCCAGCCAAAATTGACTGAAATGTGTCTGTGTCCATATCCCACAGAGATTCAAAATGATCCTTTGGTATCACCACTGTATGACCTTTGGCATGAGGAAATATATCCAAAAAAGCCAAAACCATACTATCCTCATATACTGTATGATTTGGAATTTCACCCCCTACTATCCCACAAAAAATACATTTGTCTGCCATATATAATAAACTATTTAAACTATGTGTAATATTAAATATAATTGGAATTATTATGAGCGGATTTGATGCTACAATAAGCATCATCCTCGGAGCCAAAGCGAGAATCCTGCCTACCGGCAGGCAGGGAGCGAATAATAATTCCAATTATATTTAATCTAAATTATAACATTTTTGGCTATTCGTCAACTTCAATATCATTACTATTCACTAATTCCTCAAACACCACAAAATCCCCCACCAAACGACCATTATCATTCATTTTTTCTATAACAAATTTTTCTATATCACTATTTATACTTGATTTTGGCAAGACCACAAAACATTTAGGTTTATTTGATATATCATGAGCTTTTTGTAAAAAATCATCTTCCTTCATACTCAATATTCCATTGTATATACCAACTCGTTCTTTTTGACCAAATTGACTATCAATCGGAAAACCACCACCAACAATTTTTTGAGAACTCAATGCCTCCAAAATTAATAATGGCCAAGTATCAGCCAATACACAAACATCATCTGGATGTAGATTAACTTGATTCCACAAATAAGTAGAAACTTCATACTCTGAATTACTCACAACTCTCATATCTGGTCCACTGGCATAAGTGGTAACAACTGACCAAGAAAAAATAAAACCTAATAAAAGCACAAAAACTTTCTGAATATTATGTTTTAAATTTAATCTCTTAAATAAAATAAAGATACCTATCAACGCAAAGACAATTAACAAAAAAGCAAATATAACATCAAGTCTTCTGACCAATGAATGGTCTCCAATCATAAAAAACCACGAAATAAAATAACCAGACACTACTGACAAAAATATGTATTGGCTCACTTTTAAACTCATAGCATCTCTTTTTTTTCTTCTCCAAAAGATACCCAAAAAAACACAAACATACAAAAATAAAATAAATAAAACTACAGGCCACCTAAAATCCATAAATATACTAGATACAAATGCATAATCTGGGGTGTGATTAAAAATAATATTGCCAGTCAAAATATCATGCGGTCTAATAGAAGACACAAAATACCAACCACTAAATTGTCCAATAATTTGAATTATATTTGAAAATATATTAATACCTTTACTAAAATTACTTGATCCAATAATGTACTCAATAATTGGAAATAAAAATATTAAAATAACCACACCAACAAAAATCACAGGGATACGCAAAAAATTATTTTGAAATAAGTTTTTTGATGACAAGTTATTTTTTGATAAATACTGAATCAGAAGACTTGTTATAATAACCAGCCAAATTAAAATAAAATGAAGTGAATATCCAAACAACATCAAAAAAGCAAATAAAAAGACTAAATTCCTCTGCAATACATTACCCTCTTCCAAATATTGTAACCACAACATTAAAACAAAAAAGAAAGTTAAATACCCTATACTAACTGGCAAAGTAAGACCACCAAGCGCTTGAAATGGAAATAAAACACTCACAAATAATGCTAACAATAATCCACTCCGCCAAGAACCAAATAAATATCGGCCTATTCTAAAAACAATAATTGGAATCATTATGCTCCACAGTATTGGTACAAGCCATATATTTATCAATAACAAACTAATATTCAACACTGTGCTTATTAAAACACTACTACCCCAAAGTTGTCCATAAAAATATTTGTTTGGTATCAAGAATGCTTCTGGCAAATCAATATTTAAAACTTCACGCCATTGAGCTTTTTCTCCAAATAAAACTGGCAAATGAACTTCACCAGAAATCAATTTGCTCTCAATAGCTATATGACGCCACACATCTCCTCCCCAAGGATTGTTATGTGATACTGGCAAATATATATGTAAAAGTACTGAATGTAATATAAGCAAAAATAAAACTAATTTGACCTTATATTTTGATAAACAAATAAAAAAAAGAATAAGTGTTAAAAAGAAAAAAACTATAATATAATACTGACTTATTGTCTGCCAAGGGCTATTTAATACTTGTGTGCTGGTATTTTTAACCAACAATAACACTCCGCTCAACCACAACAAAATAAAAAAAATAATATAAAAAATATTTTTCTTAATTATTAAATTTTTTGGAAAACTATATTTATACCCCCTAGACTCACAAATAAAATTTCTATTTGGATTTGACCTCTTGACTACAAAAAATACCAACTCTCCAACCAATTGCACAATCAAAAAGATTAACCATATTATTTCTGGTGTAATTTTATACCATACCACCCAAACTGAACTTGTAAAGCTAAGTAACAAAAATACTGCAAACCATGAATATAATTTCACCACAAAATCCCTATTTTTCATTGCAAACACCACTCCCAATATCTTTTGCCAAATAATTCCATTCAACACAAAAAATAATCCGCCAACAAATACACCTAACCACAGCTTATTCCAATGCATTAAGTTAAAATAAAGTAGTATAAATACTACAACAGAGCTAAAATAAAAAATAAGTTTTTTTAAATATTTCATACAAATAACTATATTCCATGGGCAAATAGACTTACCACTGCAAAGCCAATAGCCAAACCAAAAATCCAAGCTGCTAAACTCAATAACCCCGGTGAATTAAAAAATATAGCCAAAAGAGTTACGCAAACTGCAGTTACTTGCAACAACATTTTTATTTTACCCCAAACATTTGCCATCCGAACTGTCTTAAATTTGAATGTTGATATAAATGCAAGCAAAATAAATACAATCTCTAACCCCAAAATAGCCAAACCAAGCATAGGATTAAAATACTCAAAAACCAAAAGCAAAACCATTGTACCTATAAGCAACTTATCAGCCAATGGATCAAACATCATACCAAATTTAGTAACCATATTGCGAGTCCTAGCCAGTGAGCCATCCAAAGCATCTGTAAAAGCTACCGCCAAAAAAACAAAGCCACCAACTTTATAATTGCCCTCAAGAATAAGAAAAAAAACAAATGGAGTTGCAAATATCCTAAATAAAGTAATTTTGTTTGGAGTTACCGACTTTGGGATCAAACGCAAAAAAGTTCTGGCCATCAAATGATCATGAGGATGCACTTCATGAGCCTCTAAATAATCAAACAAATCAGGATGCTTAATTTTATAAGATTGGATTATTTTCATATTTTTGCTACACTACCAATTGTAATAAGTATACTATTTTTGCTCTAAAAATACTAGGTTATGCAAAATATCAAGAATAAACAGTCTTTATTTTTTGGGTCTCTTTTAGGGGCTGTTTTATTGACACTTAATCTAACTATAATACAATCGCCATTTTTTGGCACACTTGGTTTATTTTTATATATCATTCCAATTATTTTTTGGTTTGCTATATTGTTTAAACAAAATAAAGAAGGCAATCTTTTCTTTAACTTCCTAATACTGCTATCTTTATTTATAATTTTAAATACAATATCTTATTATCTATATGGTGTTACAAAACTTACTTCCTTAATTATAATAATTTTACCTCTTCTAACTTTTTTATTACCACCAAAAGAAATTGAGAAACAATTTAACTTTAACTTTCGTGAAAAAATTACATTTAAACTTAGACATTTTTCTATTATTTTCTTATTTTTAGGAATTGATATATTTCTAATTATTACTTTAATCTTAAACAGATCAACAAATTTGATGCCTTCACCATGGCAAGCAGTTGAATATTGGTTTTTTATTTTATATGCGCTTGCAACTGGGTTACTATTTTTCCTTCTATACACCAGAAACTCTACAAAAGAAAGAGTGCTTTTGAGTAGCTTACATCTTTTACTTACTTTTATTATTACCAGTATTCTCTACCCATTGGGTTATGGGTTTGATGCTTTTGTACACAGAGCTACTGAAACATGGATTTTAAATAATGGTTTTATAAATCCAAAACAACCCTACTATATTGGCCAATACAGCCTTATAGTTTGGCTGAAACATATTACAAATATTCCTTTGTTTTATATAGATATATACCTTGTACCTATATTAGCTTCACTTACTATACCAGCTAGTATTATATATTCACTCAAACATTCATTTAATACAACCACAAAATACACCGCCTATTCTGTATGGCTCATACCTTTTATACCTTTCTTATCTCTACACCTCACAACGCCATATAACTTAGCTTTATTGTTTAGTATATTAATAGTTTTTTTTGCCTTTGCATATTTGCACGGCAAATTTAATCCATTAATTTTATTACTACTAGCCATAGCTACAATTTGTACTCACCCACTTATAGGCATGCCAATGTTTGTATTTACAATTGCTGTATTTCTTTTAAAAAAATATCAACTCAACAAATTAGCCTTTAGCTCAATATTATTATTTTCATTAATCGCTCTAACTATATCTTTACCATTAATGTTCATTATAAACAATATTAGAGCGGGAACAGGAATGCCAGAATTTACAAATCCAATACTAAGTATAAATAAATTTATTGCTTTATTTGCAAGACCATATTGGTATGCAAAAAATACACCAATTATTTATGAACTACTCTATATATGGCAAAGTTTAATTGTGCCATTCACAATTATCACTGGCATAATTGGCTTTATACTTTATCAAAAAAAATACACAAACAAACTATTATACTTATTCCCAATTTCTATATTTGGTTTTATTATTTCTGCTTGGCTTTTACGAAGCTGGGTTATTTTTCCAGACATTGTTTCATATGAACAAGGTGACTTCCCTCTCAGACTGATAAAAGCCAGTATATTATTTTTCTTACCTTTTATTGGATACTTTTTGTATTCAATTATAAAATTAGCTAAAAATCACAAATTTAAAAAAATCTTTTTAATTAAAATTTTAATTTTATCTTCTATACTTTTGATGATTTCTCTTTATTTAAGCTATCCTCAACGAAATATAAAAGCTAGATTTCCTGGCCTCAATGTAACAGACAATGACTTCAAAGCGGTTGAATGGATTCACAACAGGCATAATCAATATGACTATATAGTATTATCAAATCAGTTAGTTTCAGCGGCCGCACTTACCAATTATAGCTTTGCAAAATATTTTAGTTCACCTTATGGTGAAATATTTTACTATTCAGTACCAACCGGTGGATTGCTTTACAAACAATACGGAAAAATGCTTTATGAAGGACAAAAACGAGAATATATGATAGAAGCAATGAATCTAGTCAATGTAAAAAAATCTTACTTTATAGTAAATTCCTATTGGGCGAATGCAGACAAAATAATAGAAGGCGCCAAAAAAACTGCTAACGCTTGGCTAATAATAGATGGTGGAAAAGTTTGGATTTTTGAATATAGTAATTAAATCAACAATTATACAAATCATCCAACTTCTGAATATAATCTCTTTGAGAAAGGCCTTCCAATGACAAAAAAGTCTTATCTCCCATAAGAACTATTTCATCAATATTTTCAATACAATATAATATTTTTTCTTGGAGAGAGGTCATATTACCTGTTTCAAATGTTATACCATTTTCCCCTTCTTTTATTAACTCAGCAATTCCTTCCACTCGGCTAGCAAGTACTGGCACCCCAAAAGAAAAACTCTCAAATATAACCGTAGGAGAATTTTCATAACAAAGTGATGGTACTACTGTCATATTGGTCTGCTCAAATAATTTTGGTAACTCTACTCTATCAACTTTTCCATGCAAAATAATATTTTCATGATCTTTAACCATACTCTGAAGTTTCTTGAACTCTGATCCGTCACCCGCAATATTTAATTCTGCTTGAATATTTTGTTTTTTGCACAAATCAATAAAACTTTCTACCAAAAAAATAATCCCCTTATGTTTTTCAATCTGCCCCAAATAAAGAAATCTTATATGATTGTATTGATGAATGCTACCTTCTACTTCATCCAATGTAACCGGGTTGCGAAGCATGACCTTTTTTGAATTCTTAAAAAAATTTCTACTACTATAAAAATCTAACAAAAACTGTGATGGTGAAATCACGACATCAGGAGAGCCAATCAAATGTCTCATAAACCAAGTATATATTTTGGTTGGTAATCCATTATATCGCCAATCTTTTTCTCTCAATTTTAAAATTATACCGCTTGGCTCAACCAACTGAACATCATGAACTGTATGCAAATGTTTAATCTTTAATTTGCGTATAACAGCAGGAATCAAAAAACCAATCCCCATCAAATTGTGAGTATGCACAACATCTGGTTTTTCTTTCTCCAAAATATCTTTTACATATCTAGCCGAACCAAAATGAAACATATCTACTATATGCCACAATGCACGCACGAAAACATTATGTTTATGTGCTTGAGTATAAAAAAACAAATTACTTGGTTTATAATGATAAATACTCAAAAATTCACCAATATCTTCCTCATTATCATCTGGCGTTGTCGTAATAACTACTACCTCATGCCCCTGATCAAGCATTCCGCGAACAGTTTTAAAAACAACATGCTCTGCCCCACCACGTGAATATGGTGGATAAAGATTTGTAATTAGACAGATTTTCATTATTTTAATAATTTATAATGATTAAAAATTGTTATGAGCGGATTTGATTGCCACAACAGGCAATCACCTCGGAGCCACAGCGAGAATGAGCGAATAACAATTTTTAATCATTAATCATTTATTAGTCTAATTATATGGTAAATCACCTCGCAATTCAAGCCGTCCACATACCCTCCACAGTCTACCCCCAAATAATAGTTGAACTATACGAACAAATCCTATACTATTAGAACAAGTAAAGATCATATAATCATATTTTTATGATGGATATAATAGATAAAGAAAAAATACCTCCTCAAAATATAGAGGCTGAACGCTCGCTTTTGGGTGCTATTTTGATTGATAAAGACGCCATGATCAAGATTGCCGATGAAATTTCAGCTGATGATTTTTATAAAAATGCTCATGGCGATATTTATGAAACAATGGTAGAACTTTATAACAAAAATGAACCGATTGATCTTTTGACATTGAGCGCAAGACTCAATGAAAAAAATAAATTAGATAATATAGGCGGAAGAAGTTATTTATCAGGATTATCAACCGCAGTACCAACCTCTTCTCATATCAAACATTACGCTCAAATTGTACGCAAAAAATCAACTCTTCGCAAATTACTTTCCGCTTCTAGCAAAATTACCGCTCTTTCTTTCAATGAAGAAGATGAAATAGATAGCCTATTGGATGAAGCTCAACAAGAACTATATGGAGTTACCCAAACACACCTCAAAAAAACCTTTACGGATATAAGGACTGTATTGAATGATGCTTTTGAAAGATTGGACGAACTCCACAAAGACAAAGGTAAATTACGCGGAATCGCCACTGGTTTTACAAAACTGGATAATTTATTAGCTGGATTACAAAAATCCGATCTCGTCATTCTAGCCGCTCGTCCATCTGTTGGTAAAACATCTTTTGCTCTAGATATTGCTAGGCATGCTGCCGTCAAAAACAAAGTACCAGTAGGATTATTCTCACTAGAAATGAGTAAAGAGCAATTGGTAGATAGATTGCTCTGTTCAGAAGCAGGGGTTGATTTGTGGAAAATGCGTACAGGAAACTTGTCCGACAAGCCAGATAGCGATGATTTCCCTAGAATCGGTCGCGCTATGGGTATTTTGTCAGAAGCTCCAATTTATATTGACGACACACCAGGAAACAATGTAATGCAAATCAGAACAAAAGCCCGTAGACTAAAAGCTGAACATGGACTCGGATTACTTATTATTGACTACTTGCAATTGATGGAATCACACAAAAAAGGCGGTAGTGAGAATAGAGTTCAAGAAGTAGCTGAAATGAGTAGAAATCTCAAAGGCATTGCTCGTGAACTCAATGTACCAGTATTAGCCCTCTCACAACTTTCTCGTGCTGTTGAACAAACAAAACCAGCTATTCCAAAGTTGTCACATTTGCGAGATTCTGGTAGTATTGAACAGGATGCTGATGTAGTTATGTTTATTTATAGAAAATCAGCTGATAGAAATTATCGTGAAGAAGACATACCACCTGATGAACGCAATATCGGTGAAATACATATAGCTAAGCATAGAAATGGTCCTACTGGTATGGTAAAATTATTTTTTGACGCTACTCAAGCCAGCTACAAAAATCTTGACAATGAATATACAAATATGGCTCCACCATCTTCAGCAATTTCACCACCACAAAATATTCCAAATACACCCCATATACCAAAATTCTAAATAATTTATAAATATAAAATGTAAAAATTAAAAATATTATTTATAATTAAGTACTAGTTCAAATTATTTATTTTTACGGATTTGACGCTTCAACAAGCGTCACCCTCAGAGCCAAAGCGAGAATCCTGCCTGCCGGCAGGCAGGAAGTAAAGATAAATAATTGGAACTAATACAATCATGAATAAATAATACTATTATATATTACATATAAAATAATATGCTAAATAAACTAAAACAATTCAGAGACCTACGATCACAAGCCAAAGAAATGCAGGACAATCTAAGCAAAGAATCAGTTACTGTAAAATCAGCGGGCGACAAAGTTGTTATGACAATGGACGGCAATTTAAAAATGACTGGCTTGGCAATTGATAATGATTTACTCAATCCAGACAAAAAACAAAAGCTTCAAGATGCTATCAAAGATGCCCATGCCGATGCTATGAAAAAAATGCAACGAATAATGGCTATGAAAATGAAAGAAATGGGAGGATTACCAAACATTCCAGGACTTAGTTAGTTCATAGCCAGTAGTTCATAGCCAATAATTTGATTAAAACAATATAAATTAACTAAATATAATTAAATATTGGCTATTGGCTCCGAACTAGGAACTATTATATGTACCCAATCCCAATCCAAAACCTAATCAAAGCCTTTGGTAAATTGCCATCAGTTGGGCAACGCACTGCTGAAAGGTATGTTTTTCATTTATTAAAATCTGGCAAAAAAGAAGTTAATGAACTATCAAAAGTACTAACAAATCTTAGTGATAATATAAAAAGCTGTCCTATGTGTTGGGACTTTTCTGACAAAAGTCCATGCGAAATATGTTCTAATACAAAACGTGACCAACACACTATTTGTGTAGTGAGTGATTCCCAAAATATTCAAATAATTGAAAAAATCGGTAAATACAATGGACTATACCACGTATTACGTGGCGTCATTAAAGCCGACAAAAAGGGACAAATAAAAGACTTAAAAATAAATGAATTACTAAATAGAATCAAAAATAATGAAATATATGAAATCATTCTGGCTTTTAATCCTGATTTGACCGGAGAAACAACCATAATGTTTTTGAGACAAAAAATAAATATATTCAACCCAAATCTAAAAATTACCCGTCTAGCTCGTGGTCTACCAGTAGGAAGTGATTTACAATATGCTGACGAAATCACTCTAGAAGGCGCCATTAAAAATAGAACTGAAGACAATTAAAAAATTCCGAATTATCGGAATTTTTTAATTATTTAGCCTTTTTGTCAGTTACTTTTATTTTTGTAAAATGTTGACGATGACCAATCACTCTTTTATAACGAACTTTTCTCTTGTATTTGACTACACGTATTTTACTACTTCTACCTTGCTCTTCAATATCTGCTGAAATACTTACACCTTCTAAATATGGAGTACCAATTTCAACATCAGTACCATCGTCATTAGCAAGTAAAAGTACCTTATCAAATACAAATGGTTTACCAGGTTCTGCTTCTAATTTTTCAACTTTCAAAACTTGCCCAGTCTTTACCAAATATTGTTTTCCGCCTGTTTCAATTACTGCAAACATAAATTTATAATCTTAATATATGTAATAATCCCACCTATGTAGGAAACGCAAATATTATATCAAAAATACTATTATTAGTCAAGTGTAGATATAAAAACGCTACTCACAGCCAAAAATATCATTCTATAAACTCAAGTGTATCCCCTATTTTCAATTGATGCTCCTCAACCCAACCAGCTTCCAACTCCAAAAACATATTAGCCTTATCACGTGGAAAATATACCCTCAAATCTTCATTGGAAACACCTGGCTCTAATTGCAAATTCGGTGCAATATCCACTACTTTATTATCATAAAACCACACAACATCAATAGGAAATCTCATATCCCTCATAACTACACCAATAATAAAAGGATTGGGATAGACAAATATCATACCGTCATATTCTCCAAGATCATCCCGATCACTTAGTCCTTTGTATTGTTGTTCTGCATTTCTAGCAATCAATACATTCAACCTATTGCCATCCAAAACAATATTTGCATCACTCCAATAAAATTGCATCAACCTAATAACTACAAAACTAATTACAAAAATAATTGCAAAAGTAATCATTAATTTATTATTTGTTTTTTGCTCCATATAATGTATTTAAAATATTAGAATAAATTTTTGAAAATATACTACCTATTAAAAATGAAAGTGGTAAAGATACAACAAAAACTATCAAAACTGTAACATACAAATTATTCAAAAACAAACCTAACAAATAAAATAAACCCGCCAGCAAACTAAAGTGTGTAAAATAAATCCAAATACTATTTTTACCAACATTAATTAAAAAATTATACAAATCATCAAATTGAGCAATAATCTGTTTTTTATATATAAAAAACAGATTAAAAATAGCAATTCCAAAAAATGGTCGAAAATTGAAGTAATGATCCGGTAATATTAAAGTAACAAATATATACATAAATACAATAAAATACCAATATTTTATATGTGATTTATTTACCTTATAATTCATAAAATTATTCCTATAATACATCCCATATACGAAAAAGAATAAAAATTTTGGAAACAAAATAACTCCATTTATAGTATTGAGGTCATTAAAAGTAAAAAATATTAGTGATACCACAAAAGAAAAAAATAAAAAAAATCTGCTATCTTTCAAATGCCTTAATAAAGGAAATAAAATATATAATTGTAATATTAAAATTACAAAATAATAAGGTGTCAAAGCCAAACCATTGACTAAATAACTTGGCAAATTACTAATATCTTTGTCATGCAAAAATACCACTAGTATTGTAAAAAATGCAAAAGGCAAATACAATTTAAAAAACTTTCCAAAATAATACTTCTTTAAATCCATCTTTTGATTATATTTCAATGTAGACAATATACCAGAAATAATCAAAAAAAATGGTATAGCAAATCTAGTCAAATTATTTAATTCAAACAAAAAAAGTGAGCCTTCACCTTTAAATAAAATCAATGAGAGATAAGAAATATGAACTATAATTACCGCAATTATCGCCACTCCCTTCAAAAAATCAAAATATTCTATGCGTTTTCCTGCAAAAAAATAAATATTTTTATCCATTTGTAATGGTAAAAACATTCTACGCAATGGATTCATCGCAAAAACTAATACTAATAATAAATAAACTGCCATTATTTCTGCTAACATACTATTCTATGCGTATCTTGGCACCTTCACCCAAAATTACAGTATCTCTCCTCTGTAATTTGTTTGAAAGTATAAGTTCTGCCAATTGATTTTCAACATGTTCTTGAATGGCTCTACGCATTGGTCTGGCCCCAAAATCTGGATCAAATCCAATTTCTGCCAATGTTTCTAATGCCTCATCTTCTACAACCAAACTAACTCCTCTACTCTCCAAATCCTTTCCAACTCTTTTGAGCATAAGTCCAGCAATCTTCTTAATTTCATCTCTCAATAATGTCCTAAACAATACTATACCATCAAAACGATTCAAAAATTCTGGTCTATAATATTGCTTTAATTCTCCACGTATCAATTCTTGTCTTATCTCTTCTACATCTCCACCATCAGACATTCTTTTTTGAACATAAGCAGTACCTGCATTAGATGTAGCAATAATAATTGTATTAGTAAAATCAATCACACGACCAACACTATCAGTCAAACGACCATCATCAAAAACTTGTAAAAATAAATTAAGTACATCTGGATCGGCTTTTTCCATTTCATCCAAAAGCACAAGTGAAAATGGCTGTTGCCTAACAGCTTCTGTAAGTATTCCAGAACCTTTTTGCCCAGGCTGTCCTATCAATCGATAAATACTTGATTTATCCTGAAATTCACTCATATCTACTCTGATCATCCTATCTTCTCCACCAAAATATACATTTGCAATAGTTTTTGTAAGTTCTGTTTTACCAACTCCAGTCGGTCCCAAAAATAAAAAGTTGGCAATTGGTTTTTTTTGAGAACGAATTTCTGCACGAGCTCTGCGTAATGCATTAGCAACCAAAGTTACAGCCTGTTCTTGACCAATAATACGCTTGTGCATTTCTTCTTCCAATTGTAATAATTTTTGAGACTCATCTTGGGTAATACTGGTTGTCGGCACACCGGTTTTTCTACTAACAATTTTAGCCACATCTTCTGCTCTGACTATTAGATTATCTTCACGTTTATTTTTTACAAAACTTCCTGCCTCAGTACAGACCTCCAAAGCACTACCAGGCAAAGGTTGGTCTCGCATTAACTTTGCTGACAATTTCACAGCTGTACTCAAGGCATCATAAGAAAAATATATATTATGTTTGTATTCAATACCACCAATATGTGATTCCAAAGCTTGAATAGCCTGATCTTCATTCATTTCCTCAATCACAACTTTGGATAACAAACTTCCAATCTGACTATTCACTACATGACGATTATAACCTTCCAAAGTTGCAGTTGAGAACATCACTATATCTCCAGAAGACAAATATTCACCTAAAGTCTCTGATATATCCAATCCTTCTTGCCCTGCTTCGGTATTCAAACTAACCAAATCATGAATATTATTAATAAATAATATAATATTACCAGCCCTTCTGACCTCACTCATTATATTGACTATTCTCTCTTGTGCGCCACTCATAGAAGCGCCAGCCACCAAAGCAGAAGTAGAGATTTGGACCAATCTCTTGTCATATAACCTATCTGGTACATTACCACGAATCATTCTCTGTGTAATACCTTCCATAATAGACATTTTTCCAACCCCATGTTCACCCACCAAAATAACACTCTGTCTTCCACCTTCAATAATCCGCAACACTTCTTCTATCTCACTATCACGAGCAATACAAGGTGCTAGATGACCAAACTTGGCTGCCAAAGTTAAATCCTGACTAAAATGATTCAAATATGGCGTAGCTACAGCCGTCATTGCTTTGTCAATTCCATGTTTACTTACTCTAGCAGCCGCTTTTCTGAACTTTCTATTTTGATTTCTCAAATTTTCCCTAACCCGAACCCACTCCACCACATTTTTTAATTTTTGGGCATCAACTTTCAAACCATAAAGTAATTCCTGAATTTGCTCTGACTGACCAACCGTGGCAATAATTAATTCTGTCACATTGACAAATTCCTGATTATTATTATATGCATTCTCATAAGCATTGAATATTATCTGTTCTACATCTATAGACAATACTGGCTCACTGACGACATTTTCTTTTTCAAATATTTGACCTATACGAGCCTGCAACTGCTTAGCTGGTATACCCATTCTCAAAAATATACCTTTTATTTTTTCAAGTGATAATAAAGCATAAAAAAAATGTAAAGGTGTTACTGTTTTGTTTTGATACCTCTCCGCAACACGATAACCTTCTTCAATGACAAACATTGATTCATCTGTAAATGTTTTACTAATATCAATTTTATTTTTTCTAGGAATTTTTTTAAAACTCTCAAAACCATCTTCAAATCCATCAATATTATATTCTGTTTCTTTGTTTTCTACATCACTATATTGTTCTTTTTTTTCTATACTAGCATATTTACTTTCAGTACTAAATAACAAATAAAGTAAATATGTAAAAGAAAGCAAACTAAGCAACATCAAAACAATACCAAAAGATTGTACCTGAGTTATTCCCAACCAAAAATTCTTATCAAACAATAATTCAAAAGAATCTTTTGTAAAAAAATCAACAAAGGCAAATATCAGAAAACCAATACTAAAAATAGCTCCACCCATTATTTCAAATTTTCTTAACAATCGCTTAGCTTGACGCAACCCTAAATTATATCGAGTGATAGGAACACTAAAATAAATAAATTTACCACGAGCAAATATACCCATGCTCATACCCCTACATTCTGGACATTTTAGATGATTAACAGAACCTCTATTCTTGCAAGTGTTACATGAGGTGATTTTTAGATTGTAATTCTTTTCAAATAACATAACTTACAATAATGCAAAGATTAAATAAACCACAAATATAGGCCACACAAGCCACAAAGCAAAAACAACAATGACAACTGCAGTCCACAATATAAAGCCAATCACTCTAAAAATAATATTAACAAACCGAATAAAAAAACTTACTAACCTACCCTGCCAATCAGTTTGCCCAAACATAGGTACAAAAATATTTCTAATCCAAAGATCAGGCGCCAAATATTCATTACCAGCCAATAACAAATCAAGACAATACAAACCAGCTTTTTTCACACCACCGGTATACCACCAAACTGGAAAATAAACGATGTGCAACAAAAAATCTATTGCAATCCTCTGTACTATTAGTACCCACATAATAATTTATTAATGAATAGTGTGAATTAATTTATAAATATAAAATAGAATTAATGA
Organism: Candidatus Magasanikbacteria bacterium RIFCSPHIGHO2_01_FULL_33_34; assembly: GCA_001782825.1. Classification (GTDB taxonomy): domain Bacteria; phylum Patescibacteriota; class Patescibacteriia; order Magasanikbacterales; family UBA922; genus XYB1-40-15. Next base: position 30,145 of record MFPS01000003.1, on the reverse strand, counting down.
TTAGAGATTATTATGAGCGGATTTGTTTGCCACAACAGGCAAACACCTCGGAGCCACCGCGAGAATCCTGCCTGCCGGCAGGCAGGGAGTGAATGATAATCTCTAATTATTAATATTCTATTAAAGAATGATTTATAAGTTAATTCACACTATTCACTTATTATAATATAACAATTACCAACAATAATATTTTACCATATATTAGTAAAAATAAAAAACTCCTACTAAGGAGAATTGCTCATCTTGCAATAATAGTTTATAAATTAATTTACATTACTCATCATTATTTTATCTTCTAGCCACAGTAGAACCCACCAAAGTTGAGTACTTCACATTATCAGCCACAACAAGATCAGTCCCATTCAGTCTATCTTGGATGCTATTCATAGAGCGATTCTGGGCAATCTTCAAATCAATTTTTTGGTTTTCTCTTTCTAATACAGTAATCTTATCCTCAAGATCAGCTATATCATAACCTTTGGTAGACATTACGCTCATATTCAATGAACACAATACAGCAAAAGTCAAAATAAACACACCCAAAACAACCCTAAACGATTGATTATTTAATAAATTTTTAATAGAATCACGTTTATCTTTGATAGTTTGAATATTTTTGTACATATTTATATTTTTTCAACCACTCTTAATTTTGCTGACCTAGATCGAGGATTATTCTGCAATTCCTCAACAGATCCTGTGATTGGTTTTTTGTTTATTATTTTAATTGACTTATCACTTTGACTTTTGAAATAGTGCTTGACAATCGAATCTTCTAGAGAATGAAATGTAATTATTGCCAACCTACCACCTACACTTAATGACTCAACCGCATCTGGCAAAACTTTTTTTATAACCTCTAGTTCATTATTTACTTCCATTCTAATCGCTTGAAATACTCTAGTTGCTGGATGAATCTTTGCTTTCCCTTTTTTATTTATTTTCATTACGATTTCTACCAAATCATTCGTAGTGACTATTTCTTTGGTTTTTCTTTTTTTAACTATTTCCAAAGCTATTCTTTTACTATTTTTTTCCTCTCCATATTTTCTCAACAAGATTTCTAGATCCTTTTCACTATAATTATTTACAATATCTTTGGCAGTTTTTCCATCATTTTTGGCGTCATATCTCATATCCAGTACTTCATCCAGATTGAATGAAAATCCTCTGCCTCTTTCGGAAAATTGCGGACTAGACCATCCAAAATCCATTAAAATTCCATCAGCCTTATTTATTTTATTTTTTTGTAAAATCTGTTCTAAATTTACAAAATTTTCATTAATAAATATTTTTTTACTATCATATTTATCCAAATTTTTTTTGGCTCGATCCAATGAAACAATATCAGCGTCAATCCCTATCAACACTCCATTTGGTTGAATTTTCTGTAAAATTCTTTCAGAATGTCCACCATCACCCAAAGTACAATCTACAATTATCATTCCAGATCTTAACTGTAATGATTCAACTACTTCCTCCACTAATACTGGTATATGTCTCATAAGCTATCTATACTCCTAAATCTGCCATTTGTTCAGCAATTTCATTACTTTCTTTTTCTGTCTTATTTTTGTATTCTTCCCATTTTTCTGTATCCCATAATTCCAAACGATTATACAGACCGGCTACCACCACATTTTTCTTCAGACCAGCAAAAGTACGCAAATATTCTGGCAACATTACTCTCCCTTGTTTATCAATCAAAACATCCATAGCGCCAGCCAACATCAGTCTAGCAAAAGCTCTAGTATTTGATTGTGCAAATGGCAAATTGGCCAACTTTTGTGCAAGTTTGTCCCATTCTTCTTGGGTATACAAAAATAAACAATTATCCAAGCCTTTTGTCACAACCGAACCTTTAGAAAGATCAAGACGAAATTTTTTTGGTATTGCCAATCGCCCTTTCTCATCTAAATTGTGGGAATATTCACCAATAAACATAACAAGGTTATAGTTATTTTTTACTTAATTTCTACCGACAAGCATAAAGTAGAAAACTTTATTTTCCCCACTTTTCCCCACCTATTTCCATTATACACCACTTTTAATTATGAAACAATCATTTTTAGGCACTTTATCCACAGTTATACGCAATTCAAAAAATATTTTTCTTTTAATAGCAAAATTTTGGTAAGCTTTTTCAATAAGGGATAAATTTATTTTTTATTTTTTTGATTAGTAGAAATATGATGTTTCCTTCGCTACACTCCAGAAACGCTTTTTGAATAAAAAAACCGCTGTGTTGGCGGAGTTATTTAATAAGAATTTCGTCCTGTTCATTACAATCATTTGGACTCATCAGTTCCATTCTCAATGGAAGATCCTTTGGAGCCAGCTTGATTGTACATCGAGCTGGCCCCAGTTAAATGTTAAAAAGAAAGGCAGTTGGTACTACACCATCGTCCAACCGAGCTTCTCGCTGACCTTGTACAACATCTGTTGTACATCCTTCTCGAAGTGCCCGAACAGATACTCGCGGAAGGAGAAGGTCGGCTGGTGACCCAGGACCTTGTGTACGGCGCGTCCGATGATGACCAGTTCTTCGACGAGCTGGTCCTGAGGAACTGTGTTACTGCCGTGACGGATGTATCTCGGAAGCTGATCGCCGTAGCAGGCGAAAAGTATGTCGATGTGGCACAGCTCCCAGGCGTGCACGGTGTCGAAACCCTCGCGGAACGTCGGCTGGTCCTCCTCACGGTGGAGCTCCAACATCATCTTCCACCAGTTTCGGAGCTCCGCACGCTTGGGCTCACCGTGAACGGCGCTGGCGCCGAAGCACTTGTTCGCGTCGGTGATGCCTTGGGTCTCGGCGAACGCGATGAGCTTCATGTACATCTGCGTGTGGTTGCCCCGTGAGGCACCTTTGCAGACGACCTGGGAAGCCGAGCCAGCAGCCGAGGCGAGAGCGATGGTCGTGGTCGCCGTCGTGATCTCGAAGGTGTCGGGGTCGATCATCTGGAACCAGTCCTTCAGCAGATCCCTGTACTCCACCATCTCGAAGCGGTGCTCGCTGTTCTCGCAGTTGCTGCAGTACTCGACGGTCCAGCGGTTGTTGTCGATGCGCTGGGCGCGGATCTCGAAGCGGTGCTTGCGGTACTCAGCGCGCCAGACGAAGGACTGCAGGTCGCGGACCTGGTAGCCGATGTAGTACGCGTTGCTGAAGCGATTCCAGCCCTGCGGCTCACAATACCTCGATCCGTCGAAGCCGGAGAGGTTAACGACATGTCCCTGATCGGTCGTACCCTCACGCAGCTCGTAGTTGTCGAAGTGCGCGAAGTAGATGCGGAGCGTTCTGGTGGGCAGGTCGCACCGGTTGCTGTTGTGGAACCAGTTGCCCATAACCAGGGCGATCCAGCCCTCGTCAGCTTCGGCGCGAAGATGGTTGGTTGCCTTAAATTCCATGTTGTTTTTCTCCTCTGAAGTGGATTTCTGCTGCCAAACGATGTGTGGGCATGATCTTGGCTACTTCGTTAGAAATAACCAGAATTATGCCCACGCATTTGCTTGCCTTTCTCTTTTTAAAGAACACTTGCAATTTAGAGGTTTCACTACTGCGAAGGCAGAACGAAATCTACCAAATTGACATAGTAATATAGCATAAAAAAAGACTCTTGTCAATACCAAGCCCAAAAAAACAGGGATTAATTTTACTAAAATAAGCCATTTTTTAACCAAAATTCCTGTTGTTTACCTTAAAATAAGATGTTTTGGGTGGTGTGTATTCATCCCTTAATCCCCATCCCAGATAAAAAACAAATTTATTGATATAATTGAGAAAAAGCCTACCAAAATACAGTTAATTGAAAAATATTTTTTGAACTCGCTCCTTTTAGTCGCGCCACGCTGCACTTCTCGCATCCGCTACACTACGACTCATGGTGCATAACACAGCGTATGCGGTTTTAGGTTTGGTTCACCCCTCTCCCATATTTTTAATATACTTTTTTTATTTACAAAAATAAAAACTATATTTCCACAGTTTCAGCAAACTTGGGTATTATAGTATCTATTCCAAATTCATCTTGCATTGCATGCGCCAAAGATACGGCTGAACTTTTTTCTCCATGAACACAAAAAACTTTTTCTGGTATTTTTTGTGCACCTCTCACCCAACTCAACATCTTACTACGATCTCCATGAGCTGACAAACCACCAATGGCTTTTATGGCACACTTTACTTCTACTTCCTTGTTAAATATTTTTACTTTCTTTTCACCTTCATATAATTTTCTTCCTAAAGTTCCTTCTGCTTGATACCCAATTATAATGAGCGTTGAATTTGGATCTGACAAATATCTAAAAGCATGATGCAATATACGACCACCATTCATCATACCAGAACCAGCAATTATCATTTTTGGCATCGGCGCGTCATTTATTTTTTTTGATTGATCTGGGGTACTAGTTATTTCCAATTTATCAAACAAAAAGAAATCTCCACCAGCCTCAGATATAACTTTAGCTTCTCTATCATAATATTCTGAATATTTTCTATAAACTGGCAAAGCCTTTATTGCTAGTGGGCTATCCAAAAAAATTGGTAAATTTGGCAATTCATCTTCTCTTTGACTCAAATCATAAAGAAACTCTTGTGTTCTTTCCAAAGAAAAAGCTGGTATCATAATAACTCCACCTCTATCATAACCTTCTTTGATTAATTTCATAACCAATTCTACACTTTCCTTGTGAGTTTCGTGATCTCTGCCACCATAAGTTGATTCACACAACAAAACATCCGCCTTACCAATCTGATCAGTTTCCCGTAATATTGGCACATTATTATTCCCAATATCACCTGAAAAAACAATCATTTTACCATCAGCTTCAACTTCAATAAAAGATGCACCAAATATATGCCCAGCATCCTTCCACAATGCTTTTACATCACCTATATCAACTTTTTCATAATAATTTACGCCTTTACATAACTTATGTGCTTTATTTATATCTTCCTCAGAATACAAAATTGGTGCTTGAAATTTCTTATTGTTATATTCCATAATCTTATATGCGTCCTCCCAGATAAGCAAAGCTAGTTCTACCGTAGCTTTTGTCATATAGATAGGCCCATTGTACCCCTCTTGTACCAATTTTGGGATCCTACCAATATGATCCAAATGCGCATGCGTTACCAAAACTGCATCCAAACTTTTTGGATCAAACAAAAAGTCATCACTATTTTTTGCTTCATTAAAATCTGATCCTTGAAACATCCCGCAATCAACTAATATTTTTCTTGATTTTGTCTCTAACAAAAAACAAGAACCAGTTACTTCTTCGGCGGCGCCATAAAATGATATCTTCATAAAAATTCATTAATTTTAACATAGATATACTAACATTTTTTTAAATCAATCTCAAATAACTTGTTGTTTTGTATACATACTGTATTTTATATGTTATAATTATTTTAGTTTATAATAATTTAATTATACATTTAATAAATAGACTTTATTATACAAACTTCCACTCTATGTCTATAAAAACACTAACTCAAAATAATCTCACTTGGGTAAATATTGACAAAATTGACGAAGAAGCTCTTGAATTTTTAAAAAAGAATTATAAATTTCATCATCTTGACTACGAAGATCTTATTTCAGAGCAACAAATGCCAAAAATTGACGCTTACAAAGATTATTTATTTGTTGTACTCAAATTTCCCCATTGGAAAACCGATGAACAAAATATTACATCACATGGAGTAGATGTTTTTATTGGAGCTAATTTTATTATCACTATCCAACACACTCCTTCCAAAGAATTAAAAAACTTCTTTTATAGATGTATGAACAATCGCAAAGTAAAAGCAGATTGGATGAGTAATTCTGGTTTTTTACTATATAGATTAATAGAAGCCTTATTACAAAATATCGGGCCTATCCTTAATAATCTTGGAAAACAAGTATCCACAGTAGAACAAAAAGTCTACAAAGGAGAACAAGATACTAATGTAATCAAAGAATTAGCAATATATAGAAGAAATGTACTACATTTCCGAAGGATCCTAGATCCACAACGTTATTTAATATCAAATTTAGCTAATATACGTAAACCATTTTTAGATGAAAGTTTGAGTCTATACTTTGATGATATCAATGACTACTTGAATAAAATATGGGCTATCATTGAAACATACAAAGAGACTATAGACGGACTCCATATTACAGTAGAGTCTCTTATCAACCAAAGAACAAACAAAGTCATCAGCGCTCTCACTGTAATTTCTGTATCTCTATTACCACTTACACTACTATCTGGTATATATGGTATGAATATATCAGGTTTACCTTATGCCCATAATCCTTTCTGGGTATGGGTAATGTTTATTGGTCTTGCAACCTTAATAATATTCATGATATACATAATGAAAAGAAAGAAACTATTGTGATTAATTTTTTTTCAAATCAAACCAAAACTATTACCGGCGCCGCCATTATACTTGGTGCGGCGTCTTTTATTAGCCGTTTAATTGGCATAATCAGAGATAGGATTTTTGCACATATGTTTGGCGCTGGGGCTGAACTAGATGTATATTATGCCGCCTTCAGAATTCCTGATCTGGTATACAACTTAGTAATTGTTGGGGCTATATCAGCCGGTTTTATTCCAGTATTTACAAAATTATTATCAAAAAATAAAAAAGAAGCTTGGCTTATAACCAATGGTATTATAAATCTTCTTGGTATTATTATAATTGCCTTAACTTTGATCCTATATTATTTTGCCCCACAAATCATATCTATACTAGTACCAGGTTTTACTGACGCACAACTTGCAAATACTATTATGCTCACAAGAATTATGTTTTTGAGTCCACTCATACTTGGACTTAGTAGTATTGTCAGTGGAGTACTACAATCCTTCAAATGTTTTTTAATTTATGCTTTGACACCAATCTTGTATAATTTTGGTATTATTATTGGCGCCATCTATCTCGTGCCACATTATGGACTCAAAGGATTAGCCTATGGTGTAGTCATTGGCGCTTTACTACACCTTGTAATACAACTACCATCTTTTTTTAAATATGGTTTCAAGTATGAATTCGTATTGCCTTTTCAAAATAAAAACCTCAGAGAGATCATCGGTACAATGTTACCCAGAACACTCGGGCTTGCTACTACCCAATTAAACCTAGTTGCTATTACAATTTTGGCTTCAACTATTGGCACTGGCAGTGTAGCCATATTCAATCTTGCCAATAATATACAACATTTTCCAATTGGAATTATTGGCATTTCATTTGCTATTGCTGCTTTTCCAACTTTATCAGAACTTGCTGGTCAAAACAAAATAGACAAACTCATCGAAAACCTCACGCATACCATCAGACAAATAATATTTTTTATTATCCCACTCACTATTATTTTTTTACTCTTACGCGCTCAAATAGTGAGAGTACTACTTGGCAGTGGCAATTTCACTTGGTCTGACACAATTATTACATCCAACACTCTTGCTTTCTTTACATTATCTCTCGCAGCTCAATCTCTTATACCGCTTTTTATTCGTGCATTTTTTGCTCTCAAAGATACTTGGACACCATTTTTGATTGGTATCATAAGCTCTCTTATCAATATAATTTTTGGAATATATTTAAAAGAAAAATTAGGTATCAGTGGACTCGCCCTGGCTTTTTCTTTTTCTATGACTGTCCAAGTAGCCTTCCTTTGGTTTTTATTACGACAAAAAATTGGTTCTTTTAATGAATCAAATATGCTTTATTCACTAAACAAAATTTCTGTAGCAGCAATTATTATGGCAATATTTATTCAACTTATAAAAACTCCTTTAGCATATATGGTCGATATGACAAAACTTTGGGGCATTATGACTCAAGGGATGGTGGCTGGAATATCTGGACTTATTATATATAGTATTATTTGTAAACTGCTCAATCTTGAAGAAATGAACCAATTTCAAGCTAGTCTAAAGCACAAATTCATCAAACTTGGCAATGTAACTCGCGGTGAAATTACTGAAGCCGATGAAATATAAAAATAAAAAATATAATATAAATATAGTCTAATATAAATTTTATTTAGTATACCAATAATAATTATACCGACCCTTGTCAATGAGCATTTTTTGTGATAAAATAGGCTTAATTTACAAGCATATGAGCAATATTAGAAATTTTTGTATAATTGCCCACATTGATCATGGTAAGTCTACATTGGCTGACCGTTTTTTAGAATTGACCAATACAGTAGAGGGACGAAAAATGCATGATCAAATGTTAGACCAAATGGAATTGGAACAAGAACGTGGCATCACCATAAAATTGCAACCTGTCCGCATGCTATACAAAGACAATATTCTAAATTTGATAGATACTCCAGGACATGTTGACTTTACTTATGAAGTATCCAGATCTCTAGCAGCCGTTGAAGGAGCAATCCTTTTGGTTGATGCCACCCAAGGCGTTCAAGCACAAACTATTGGCAACCTTTACCTTGCTATAGAACAAGACCTCACAATCATACCTGTGCTCAACAAAATAGATTTGCCAAATGCTGATATAGAAAAAACCAGTGAAGAAATAATAAAATTGACTGGTTGCAAACGCGAAGAAATACTCACCTGTTCTGGCAAAACTGGAGAAGGTGTTGAAAATCTTCTAAAGGAAGTAATCAAACGTGTTCCCCCACCAACTGACAATGCGAATAAACCAGCTCGCGCCCTTGTTTTTGACTCTTTTTATGATGATTATCGTGGAGTAGTAGCCTCAGTCAGAATAATTGATGGCCAAATTGAAAAAAAACAAAAAATAAAATTTATGAGAACATTGGCTGATGCTGAAGTTTTAGAAATTGGCCATTACTCACCAACTCTTGTAGCCGACAACAATTTAGACAATGGACAAATTGGGTATATTGTTACTGGTCTCAAAGAATTGGGTAATGTAAAAGTTGGTGACACTATTACCATTGCAAACTCTCCCGCAAAAGAACCACTTGAAGGCTACAAAGAAGTAAAGCCAATGGTTTTCGCCGGTATTTTCCCCAAAGAAGGCGACGAATATAATTCTCTACGAGATGCAGTTGATAGACTGAAACTCAGTGATTCATCACTCACTTACGAACCAGAACATTCCCAAGCGCTAGGGTTTGGTTTCCGTTGCGGTTTTTTGGGTATGTTGCATCTGGATATCTTTCAAGAACGCTTACGTCGTGAATTTGATTTAGAAATTATTGCTACAGTTCCTAGTGTAGCTTACAATGTTTTCAAAACCAAAGGCGATACTATTATAGTAAAAAGCCCTCAAGACTTGCCAGAAGTCCAAAATATTCTCAAAGTTGAAGAACCTTGGATGAATGTAGATATTATTACTCCTCAAGCATATATTGGTAATGTTATGGGTTTGATTGCTGAGAGAAAAGGCAGATACAAAAATACAGAATATTTAAGCAGTGGTACAGAACAGCGTGCCCTACTCCATTACGAGATGCCCTTGTCTTCGCTTATTACTGATTTTTATGATAAACTTAAAACTGTAACCAGTGGTTATGCATCTTTGAGTTATGAATTCAAAAATTACGAAACTACAGATATAGTCAAACTTGATATTTTGATTGCCGAAGAGCCAGTGGAAGCACTCGCAACATTGGTCTGGAGAGAAGACGCCTTCAAAATAGGCAAACAAATCGTCAATTCACTCAAAGACACGCTACCAAAACAACAATTCGTAATCAAAATCCAAGCTGCAATTGGTGGCAAAGTAATTGCCGGCGAAAGATTGTCAGCTATGCGAAAAGATGTAACTGCAGGATTGTATGGAGGCGACGTTACTCGCAAACGCAAAGTACTTGAAAAACAAAAGAAGGGCAAGAAAAAAATGATGGCCCACGGCAAAGGCAAAGTAGATATCCCAACCGAAGCTTATTTGGCAGTTTTGAAAAGATAAATTGTAAGAATTAATAATATTATTTATAATTAAGTATTAATTTGTTTATTTGTTTTTACGGATTTGATGCCCCAACAGGCATCACCCTCGGAGCCGAAGCGAGAATGAGTAAAAACAAATAATTGGAATTAATATGTTCATTATTGAAAATATAAAAAAACCATTATAACTTATAAATATATTAACATTATTAAATATGTCACGAAGTAAAAAATTCAAAAAACTATGGACAGTGATTAGTATTATATCTGTTATTGCTATGGTATTTTTTACAGTCTTACCAGCGTTCTACTAAACAATGACTATGATGAAATTCAAAAAACATCATGAACTAAGCGCCTATCACAAATACCAACTAGAAATAATTTTTTTGTATGCAGTTGGTATTTTCTTGTTCTTGCCCTACTATCTGATACTTGATGAATTTAATCTCAGCAAAATAGAATACCAATGGTACTTTTTTTGGCCATTTATAACTTTCTACACCATATATTCCTTGTATACCCGCAACAAAATAAATGACGCTGAAAAGATTAATCCGCACAAACGGAATATTATATATTGGATATTATTTGGACTAAGTATTTTATTTATTCAAATACAACCAAGCACATTAAACCATCTCAAGTCTCTTGATTTATCTTTTTTGGTACTCAGCCTATTTTTAGCTGATTCATATTGGGATTTCAAAAAAATACGATTATTTAATAAATAAAACACACCTTTACTTATATGGAATTCAAATGGGTAATAGAAAATCCAGCTCCAAAATCATTTTTAAACAAATTTCCACAATTGCCACCGATTGTGGCAAATTTGTTATATAACCGCAATTTTAGAACTGAAAAAGAAATTGATGAATTCATGAACCCAGATTATGCCAAAGATATTCATGATCCATTTATTTTCACAGATATGAAAAAAGCAGTAAACCGAGTATTGCTGGCCATCAAAAATAATGAAAAAATCACAGTTCATGGCGACTATGATGCTGATGGTGTATCGGCATCAGTAATTTTGACTGATCTGTTTGAAGTACTCAATTTCAAAAACTATGATGTATTTCTACCTCATAGAGAAACTGATGGGTATGGGCTCAACAAAAATACAATAAAAATGTTGCATGAGACTGGAACAAACTTAATAATTTCATGCGATTGTGGTATTAGTAATGCAGAAGAAGTTGACCTTGCCAACCAATTGGGTATGGAAGTGATAATAACCGATCACCACTCTATACCCAAAAAACTGCCAAATGCCTTCGCTATTATTCACCCAAAAATTGAAACAGAAAAATATCCAGACAAAAATCTAGCTGGCGGAGCAGTAGCCTTCAAATTAATGCAAGGAATTTTACAAACTCACAAAAAAGACCACGATCTCCTCCCAAATGGACAAACTCATGAAGCCTTTGAAAAATGGCAACTAGATATGGTGGCAGTTGCCAGTGTTGCCGATATGGTACCACTTATCGGAGAATCACGCACCTTGACCACATATGGACTGATTGTTTTGAATATTGCCAAAAGAATTGGTATGAAAAAATTGTTATCTGAAGCAGGTTTGTTGGACAATAACGGAAAATTAATAAAAGAAATCACCGCAGATACAATCGGTTTCCAAATCGCTCCACGAATTAATGCGGCTGGTCGTATGAATCATGCCAATGTCGCTTACAAACTATTTGCTACAAAAAATGAATTGGATGCCAATGAACTAGCGTGTGAACTCAATATCAACAACAGCGACAGACAAAAATTAACCGAAGATTTACTCCAAAAAGCTCTCAAACAAGTAGAGACTAGTCAATTAGACAATCCAATACTTTTTGTATTGGGTATTGGCTGGTCTACTGGCATAGTCGGACTTATTTCTGGCAGGCTAAAAGAAAAATACAAAAAACCTAGTATAGTAATGGCCGAAAACAATGGTGAAATAACTGGCTCAGGCAGAAGTGTAGAAAATTTTAGTCTAATCGGCGCTATGCAAGAAATGCCAGACTATTTTTTTAAATTTGGTGGGCACCCAATGGCTTGTGGTTTTACTTTGAAAAATAAAGATTTGGTTGAAGATTTCAAAAAAGAGATGATAGAAAAATTCAAAGAAAAAACTAAAGACTTTGATATGGTACCAACTCAAAAAATTGATGCAGAAATCAATCTAGAAGATATCAATTGGGATCTGTACAATATGTTAAGTAAATTTGAGCCATTTGGCCAAGTGAATACCAAACCAAAATATCTAGCCACCAATCTAACCGTACAATCAGTCATGCCAATCGGTAAAGACGACAAACATATCAAAATAATGGTAACTGACAAAACCCAAAAAATACAAAAAACTATCGGCTGGAGCTTGTGTAATGGCAATGAAACCAATTGGTGTGAAACTTTGAAAATTGGCGACAAAATAGATATGATTTTTGAAATGGATATAAATGAATGGAATGGAAATAAAGAAATTCAATTAACAATTAAAGATTTAAGAAAAATATAGATATTACATAATATAATTTATCTTGAACGGATTCAGTTGTCACAACAGACAACTGCCTCGGAGCCACAGCGAGAATCCTGCCTGCCGGCAGGCAGGGAGTAAAAGATAAATTATATTATGTAAATAAAAACAATACTTATGAAATTAACAATTCATACTGACGGCGGTGCCCGTGGTAATCCAGGACCAGCTGCAACTGGAGTAGTAATAAAAAACGAAAAAGGTGAAATAGTCGCTTCATACGGCGAATATCTAGGCAAACAAACCAACAATTATGCAGAATACTCTGCCATGATTTCTGGCTTAGAAAAAGCCTTTGAACTAGACGCTGACGAAGTAGACTGCATATTAGATAGTAAATTAATAGTGGAACAATTGAACGGAAATTGGAAAGTAAAAGAACCTACACTCCAAAAACTTTTTACCAAAGCCTGGAATGCTAGTCAAAAATTCAAAAAAATAAAAATACGCCATACACGGCGCGAAAATAATAAAGAAGCTGATGCGGAAGTAAATAAAATTCTTGATAAACATGCTTAGACATTATCAATCTGATGTTTTGTATTGACCTGCATGATTTACTATCATGCAGGTCAATATGTTTTGGATGATATTCACTAATCACCCAATCAATCAAAAGGATACTGGCTTCTCAAAAAATACCAACGGGCTTTTCGCCCTTTTGGACCAAGTCCGGTAGTAAAATTATTAGTAACTACTCTTGCGGATTCCCTATCTTTTAGGTTTCCTTCAACAGCTACAATAATTGCCATTTCTCTCCAGAGCCTATCTGATTGTGATGCCAACATCAAACATCTAATATGCTCATCAGTTAGACCATAATCATGCATGACTATTTCTCCTTTGTTTCTTAAATTTAATGTAGGTTATTTTTATCATTTTGTCAATATAAAATCAAAACCACCCGATGCTTTGCATTGGGTGGTGGGTCAAGAGAAGAACTAAACAGATACATTAGCATTAGCCCTTAAAAAAGCTTCAAAGCACTTGCGTGCAATTTCAGGACAACCATTTGTCCATTGCATAATTCTATCGTAAATCATTACCGCAGCTTGTGTGCTATTTTTACATTTACCTAGTCTAATAAGGACATTTTCGATTTTCCGAAGAAAATCAACTTCTCTATCCAATTGTTCATCTCTCATTGTGTACTCCTTTTTATAATTTATAATGTACCGTAGATATTGACTTTTGTCAATCTTACAGATAAAAAATACTAAATTAAAAAATCATTTATTAATTAATAAATGATTTTTTAATTTTTATAATTCTTCTATCAAATCTTGTATAAGTTTCTTTGCATTGCGATTGATTTTTTTAGGGATATCTACTATCACTCGTACATAGTGACTGCCCCTACCACTACCAGACAGATTTGGCACACCCAAGCCTTTCAAACGAATTTGTTGATGCGAATCCACACCTTCGGGTATTACCAATCTTTTTTTACCATCAAGCGTATCAATTTCTACTTTATCACCCAACACTGCTTGCGGATAATTAATATGCAAATCTGTATAAATATCATAACCATCACGTTCAAATATTTTGTCAGCCTTTATATGGACTACTACATACAAATCCCCTGATTGCCCACCAACTCCAGCGCTCTCACCTTTCCCAGCCAGTTTTATAGTACCTTCATCATGGATACCGGCAGGAATTTTTACTTTGTAGACTGACTCACTTCGTACTCGCCCATCACCTCCACAATGCTTGCAACTTTTTTCGGCTTTTTCCCCAGCACCTGCGCAAGATGGACAGGTCGCTACTGTCTGCATTGCTCCTAGAATAGTACGCTGGACTTGTTTGACTTGACCATGACCATTGCATTCTGCGCATTTTTTTACATTTGAACCAGGCTCAGCTCCACTACCAGCACAGACATCACAATTGTTATTTTTATTCAAACGAATTTCTTTTTCCACCCCAAAAACTGCCTCCTTGAATTCAATCTGCACATCAACTTGGATATCATTGCCTCGACGCTGTCGCTGTCTGCGTCCACCACCACCAAACATTCCACCAAACAAATCACCCAAATCTATATCACCAAAATCAAACTGCGCTCCACCTTGTCCACGACTCGCCCGCATAAAATCCTCCCAACCAGCCCCACCACCAAAACCACCCTGAGACTCAAAATCAGCCCCATATTGATCATATTGCGCACGCTTTTGTTCATTACCCAGCACTTGATAAGCTTCGTTTACTTCCTTGAACTTGGCTTCGTCCCCTCCCTGTTTATCGGGATGATACTTATGAGCAAGTTTACGAAAAGCTTTTTTGAGCTCATCCGCCGAAGCACTTTTTTCAACGCCGAGTGTTTTGTAGTAGTCTTTGGACATGTGTGTAATATAAAGTATTTTGTATTAAGTATAAAGTATACGAGTACCCCACCATCAGGCGGGGTACTTATGTCTTAAGTCTTATTTCTTATCATCCTCAACCACTTCACCATCAACCGCCTCACCTTCTTTTTCTTTGTTCAATTCATCTTCTGCTGCTTTTTGTGGATCAACTTGTTCACCACCTTCGGCTTTTTGTTTTTCTGATTCTTGCTGATACATCTTCATCCCTACTGCTTGAGCTGATTCAGTCAATTCTTCAGATGCTTTTTTGAGCGCTTCCATATCATCTTTTTCTTTCAATTCTTTTACTTTTGCGAGTGCATCTTCCACCTTTTTCTTTTCTTCATCGGTTATGGCAATTTTCTTTTCTTCTACATCTTTCATCATTTTTTCAGTAGTATACACCATTGTGTCAGCAGTATTTTTGATTTCAATCATATCTCGTTTCTTTTTATCTTCTTCGGCATGTAATTCTGCATCTTTTTTCATCTTTTCAATCTCCTCATCAGACAATCCACTTGAAGCTTCAATGCGAATTGATTGTTCTTTGCCAGTACCTTTGTCCTTTGCAGAAACATTGAGAATTCCATTGGCATCAATATCAAATTTTACTTCTACTTGTGGCACTCCGCGTGGAGCTGGTGGAATACCGTCCAACATAAATCTACCCAAAGTTTTGTTGTCAGATGCCATTTGGCGTTCACCTTGCAAGACATGAATCTCTACACTTGGTTGATTGTCAGCCGCGGTTGAGAAAACTTGAGTCTTGCTAGTCGGGATTGTAGTATTGCGTTCAATCAACTTAGTTGAAACTGAACCCATAGTTTCAATACCAAGTGAAAGCGGTGTAACATCAAGTAAAAGAATTTCTTTACCCAAGTCCCCTTGAAGCTGTCCAGCTTGTATAGCGGCTCCGACTGCTACTACCTCATCTGGATTCACAGTAATATTTGGTTTTTTACCAAAAAATTCTTCAACTTTCTTTTGTACCAATGGCATACGAGTCATACCGCCGACCAATATCACTTCATCAATATCTTCTTTCTTCATACCAGCGTCTTCAATCGCTTTTTTGACTGGAGTCATAGTTTTTTCAACCAAATCCATTACCAATTCTTCCAATTTAGCGCGAGACAATTTTATATTCAAATGTTTTGGACCATCAGCAGTTGAAGTAATGAATGGTTCATTGATTTCACTCTCAGGAGTGCTAGAAAGCTCTATTTTGACCTTCTCAGCAGCGTCTTTTACCCGTTGTAATGAAAGTGGATCTTTGGACAAATCAATCCCTTCAATCTTTTTAAACTCTTCCAAAATCCATTGGATGACTTTGTTATCAAAGTCATCTCCTCCCAGATGAGTATCTCCATTGGTTGATTTTACTTCTACGGTTGAAAGACCCTCTGCAGTATCATGACTGATATCCAATACTGATACATCAAAAGTACCACCACCCAAATCATATACAACAATTTGTTGATCATCTTTTTTGTCAAAACCATAGGCAAAAGCAGCCGCAGTCGGTTCATTGATGATTCGGAGTACCTCAAGCCCAGCAATTTCACCAGCATTTTTGGTCGCTTGTCTTTGTGAATCATCAAAATATGCTGGTACTGTAATGACTGCTTGAGTGATTTTTTCACCAGTTTTTTCTTCTGCATCGGCTTTTAGTTTTTGTAATACCATCGCTGAAATCTCTGGCGCAGTATAATCTTTGTCACCCATTTTTACTTTTATTTTCTCACCATCAGCCACAATCTTGTATGGCATATGCTTGGCAACATCTTGCACTTCTTTGTCCTCAAATCTACGACCAATCAAACGCTTGATTGAATAGAGCGTATTTTGTGGATTGGTGACTGATTGTCTTTTGGCCAATTGGCCCACCAATCTATCACCTGATTTTGACATTGCAATAATAGAAGGAGTAGTTCTATTTCCTTCCTTATTTTCCAATACTTTTGGCTGACCACCTTCTGTGATTGCCATGCATGAATTTGTTGTTCCCAAATCAATTCCTAATATTTTTGGCATATGTTTTTATTATTTATTTTTAATTACTGGTTATATAGCTATCTACTTTTATCTTTATTAATTACCTCTATAGTTATTTTCTTTGGTTCTACTGCTTCTGCTTTTGGACAAATAATTTTAAGCACTCCATCACTGAACTCTGCTTTGATTTCCTGCTCTTTTACTGGTACAGGTAACGCAACTTGTCTATAAAATGAACCACTACGAATCTCTTTTCTATAATAATTTTTATCATCTATTTCATGTTCTTTTTTATTTTCACCTTGAATTGTCAAAACACTTTTTTGAACACTGATATCCACATTTTTTGTATCAACTCCAGCAAGTGAAGTTTCTACTATTACACTATCTTTTTCTTCATAAACATCTAATGCTGGTGAAAATGACTGAGAATTAAACATTTTTTCCATTTCTGCAAATGGATCATATTGTATTAAATGCATATATTTTAATTTAATTTCTAATTTTTAATTTAATATCCTAGATCCCCGCCTCCGCGGGGATGGTAGCTTTTTTATTTTTATTTATTGACTACCACTTTTGCGCATTTTATAATTTTGTCCCCAACCTTATATCCAGTATCAATTTCTTTCAATATTTCCCCATCTGCTTTATCTACTGCTTCTTCTTCACCAACTGCTTCATGTAATTCTGGATTAAATATTTCACCAACTGTTTTTATCTCTTCAATCTTATAACTTGTCAAAATATCACTAAACTGTTTCATTATATATTCTATTCCCTTTTTCCAGCTATCAAACTGTCCATCCTTGATATCATGTCCAAAAGCTTTTTTAAAATTGTCATAGACTGGAATAAAATCCTCCAAAATCTGTACTTCACTCATTTTCACCCATTCACTTCGTTTATTTTCAACTTCTTTTTGCAAATTTTGGTAATCAGCTTGCGCCCTCAGCCATCCAGCTTTATATTCTTCACACTTTGCTTTGATTTCATCTAATTCACTTGTCTTATTATCATTATTATCCAATTCTTCATTTTCTAATTCATCTTTTTTTTTATCATTTGTCATAAAAACTACTTAATATTTAATTTAGTACTTATCCTTTTCACGGATTCATTTGCCACAACAGGCAAATGCCTCGGAATCAAAGTGAGAATGAGTGAAAAGGATAATTACTAAATTAATTATTTTTTATAATTGTTTTAATATGATTTAATATACTAACTGATTTGGCATAGTCCATTCTCATTGGCCCCAAAATTGCAAACAAAGATGTACCTCCAATCTTGGTAGCAACCGTACCACATGCATTTCCAAGTGGATTATTTCTACCGACCAATACTTTTATTTCATCATCAACTACATCATACAGACTTTCCATTCTTTCTTCACACTCATCAAAAATAGTTGAAACACTCACTGTGTGCGCATAATTTCTAAATTCAGCCTGAGAAAACAAATTGGAAATGCCAGTATAATATATGCTATTGTGATTTAATGCAACCATTACAGAATAGTCTAGATATTCAGCAGTATATTTGGCAATTTCTTTCAAAACATTCTCTCCAGACTTAGCTATTTCATCTATTTCTTTTTTTGTATTGCTTTTCAAAT
Source organism: Candidatus Magasanikbacteria bacterium RIFCSPHIGHO2_01_FULL_33_34 (assembly GCA_001782825.1). Lineage (GTDB taxonomy): Bacteria > Patescibacteriota > Patescibacteriia > Magasanikbacterales > UBA922 > XYB1-40-15. The sequence continues at coordinate 11,751 of MFPS01000003.1, read as the reverse complement.
CATCAATTTTCATTATGTTTTCAATATAATGAATATACCCCTTTTCAGTTGGAATCCTACCAGCTGATGTATGTGGATGTGTCAAATAACCCTGTTCTTCCAAATCACGCATTTCATTGCGGACTGTTGCACCACTCACATCCAAACCAGCTGATTCTATCAAAAATTTAGACCCTACTGGTTCAGCAGTCTGTAAATAATTTTCAACTATTAATTGGAGTAATTGTTCTTTTCTACTATCCATATACAAATACATTTTAGCACTCTTTTATATTGAGTGCTAATATACCATGTGGATAAATGACTGTCAACCCCTATACTTATTACCACCAAAATCAAAAACCCTGCTTTCACAGGATTTTATATTATATATCATCATCTACCACTATTCTTTAGCAACATTCACATATTTTTGGATATTAGAGATCTCACCCAACAATACATTCTCTACAAAAATACCCCGAGAATAAAATATTCTCTCCAATTCATTTTTTAAGTTCTCCTCTACTTCATTGCGTTTATCACCAACCAATTCCACCTGATCAAAACGACTGACAACCATCCTAATCCGACTACGAACTGCTGGTCTAATAATTTTGGCAACAAAATCTTCACCAATAGTCTGCCAAATAGCTGGAATTTGGTGAATATCTAGTCTAAGCAAAATTGTACCTTCAACCGCAATCCTCTTGCTATCTTTTGTAACCGCTGCGATTGGAATATCCCCCAATGCTCTTTCATTTTGTGAATTAAAATCACGGAAAATACTATATTCCAAAGTCTGAGTATTAAAAAGCTTTGCTTTTTGCCAAAATGGGATCTTAAAATGCAATCCCGGTGTTAAAACTTTTTTAAGCACCCCTCGTCCCAAATCATACACACAAGCAACATATCCCGGTGGCACATAAATAAAAAGACCTTTTAACACATCCTCCATTACGAAGGAATACATCAATTTATCAAGGGACTCAGACATATTTTAATATTAAATATTAATTCTTAATTTTTAGGTAATTTTACTAAATTTCTCTTCACTATCTCTTGGAAAAACAACCGAGCTATATTTCCTACTACTACCGAAAATATAAGTGAAGTGAGTATAAACAATGACTTAACCATTGGGATTATCCAAAGTAAAATAAAAATAAATGTTGGAAATAAAATAAAATAAGTCAAATCTTTTCGTTCAATACCACCTTTGAACCTCCTCAAATTTATATATATCTCTACCAGCAAAAATATACCAACAATTCCTGACCAAATGATATCATGCGTCATACCCAACTCAAATCCATAAAAATTGGTATTGATCACTCCAGGCCATGCAATTGATGGATACAAAGTTTCAATTATTTTATCCCCTTTGAGCCCACCTATAAATACTTGATACAACAACACCAAAACGAGTGCTTGAATACCCAGTACCACAGCTTTTGCCCACGGCTGGACTCTTCGTTTTTTCATGGCTTGTCTGATTTCTTGTTTTTTGAGAATATCATCATTTTGATATACTTTTTCTATTTCTTTTATTTCTCTGTACAAAGCTTCATTCTTGGTCTTATTATACTCGTTTATAAGAGAAAATGGTAATAAAACAGTACGCAAAATAACCGTCAGATATATCACTGACCAACCGAGATTTCCATCTGCCCAACCATTATATATCCAAATCAATAGATTGAATAATGGCGTATACAAAAAATCATTCCAAATTGTTATCATAATAACCTTATTTTATCAGATATTACTTAAAAATACAATATACTATATTTTCTACATTTATTACTCTAATAACTTATCTTTTAATAATTTACCCTTTATTTCTTCTATATCTTTAGTAATTAATTTTTCTACTTTATCTAAATCTACTTCAAGACGCTCCAGCATTAATTTCTCATCTTCTTCAGTCAATTCTTCATGATTTATTTTTTTATTATTCAACATATCTTCTTGATTTTTAATATTTTTTTTCAAATTATTAAAAGCAATATGTAAATCAGTTTCTGTAAAATTCAAATCTTTTCTAAATTTTAATAACATTTTCTTTACTTTATACCTAAAATATAATATCAATAACACTAACATCGCGAGCAAACCTGCAATTTGAACTACTACCGATAGAAAAGTTATAGTCAATGCCCCAATCATAGTGAGAGTTGGTTGTCTAACTACTACAAGCAAAGGATCACTTGGTCTACTTTTAGCGCCTGTATCCGTAATTACTTCTGCTCGAATTTCATATGTTCCTTCATTTAACCTATCCCCAACAGTTACTCTAAATTCGCCGTCTCCATTAGAATCAACTATATTTTTTATTATATCTCCACCACTATTTTGTAACCATACTGTAACTTTACTATTAGCACTTGATCTACCAGAAATAATCAAAGTATCATTTGTTGTAATAATTCTATTAAACTCATCAATCACTGGTGCATCTAACTCTTCTACAACAAAATCTATAGAGTCTTCAGTAAAATTACCTGCCTTATCTACAGCCCTAACTGTTATAATATGATTACCCAATCCTAATAATTCAGCTTGATAAGTGGCAGATTCAAAATCAACATTTTTATCAACCGTTCCATCAATTTTAACCTCAAAATAATCAATACCAGAAAGCTCATCTTCTGCACTGAATATAAAATCAATTTTTGGATCAGTCATATCAGTTCTATCCACTATTTTAATTTCTAAATTCTTCGGCCCTTCTGTATCCACATTAAATTGAAAATGGCCAGCCTGTCCCCAACCAGATGCATTACGCAATTTAATATGCAAATACCAAGTGCCATCGTCCAAATTAGAATAAGTATACTTATCAATTTTTCCAACACTTACAGTTCCAGAATTTGTAAATGATTTTTGGTCTACTAATACACCAACATCTGTCACATCATCTGTCATCAACCAATTAAAATTGATACTATCTTTAGCGTACCAATCACTAGGATTTGGATGTGTTTCAGAATAAATAATTGGTGAATTAAATGTTTTGGGTGGTTTTACTAATTCATTTGACAAAACATTTGTACTCCCCAAATAAAAATTTGCATTATTTAATGACGTCAAAATATTGGTTCCTTGTCCATCATTTGCAAGAACAGAAGCCTCTGAAAACAAAACATTTGCAAGACCTGCTGTTTTTACTTTAAAATTTATTGTTAATAATTTACCAGAAGCACCAGTAAAACCAGGATTCAAAACAATACCTTCCAAATTTACAAAACCCTGACTATTTGAAAAAGACGGTTCACGAACCCAAAGATTTATTATAGAATTACTTTTTGAAACCGATGCAACCTCAAGCACTTCTTTAGGAAATGTGATCAACGCTGATACTGCATTCATTGACTCATTTGGGTTAGATACATATACACCAACTGAAAAAATGTTGTTAGAATCATAAGAACCTACAGATGGAGAAAAATACAAAGTCGTAGCCTTAACAGTACCCCAAAAAGATGCGTTAACTATTATAGAAAACAAAAATATAAATACAAAAAATATGTATCTTCTATAATAAAATTTTATATTTTTTAATATTATCTCTTTATCCTCCATAAGACCCTTTGCAAGGTATATAAAATTATAGATACTACAATTAGTATACCATACATTGTATACTTTTTGTAGAATATAACTTTATTTATTGGTGGGATAATTTGTATTCTTGCATTTCCTGATTTATCAACCGCTTTAACATAAATATATTCTGTTAATGATTGGTTTTTTAATATATATGGACTATCTGTAATTTTCCATTTTAATTTATTATAATCACTAACTTCCTTACTACTTTCTGCAACTTCATAATGATCCATACCTGATAATTTATCTTGAGTAGCAAAGGCTAAGAAAAATTTTCCATCAAATATATCTTCTTCTTGAGCTATAGTAGGTAAAAATGATTCTGGTGGATCTATATCATAAGGATAAACAAATTCTGACGTATCTGTTTTCTCCAAAATTTTAAAATTTATTGGAGAAATTATCAAATCTGCCATAGTACCTTCGCCATTATTAAGCAAAATTCTACTATCAATACTACTAATAGATACTTCACCCAATTTAGTAGATCGTAAAACTAACAAAAAAATATTTCCCTTATCCCCAACAAAACCACCAGGAATTACACCCCCAAAACTTACTTCACAAATACTATTACAAATTGCTTCTGGCTTATTTAACCAAAAATTAATAATAGATTCTCCATCTATTATATCAACTAATTCTAATTCATCTGAATTAAAAACGACTTTACCTTCTACAGCATTAATAGATTCACCTTTAGTGTCTACAAAAAAACCAACTGCAAACTTATTATTGATACTTTGTTCACTATTTGTACTACCAAAATACAACTCAACAGCAGAAACACTATAAACAAACAAAAAATAAATTACACTTGATAAAATCATTACAATACAAAGTCTATTTTTTTGAATATATTTTAACATAAAAAAATTTTATCCTGTCCAATAATACACCATAATACTAAAATCTATCAAATCTATCTTATTATCACTATTTAAATCAAATTCTTGTGGATAATCAAAACGATCAAACCAATATACCAAAATAGAGAAATCAATAATATTGACTCTGAAGTCATTACTTAAATCTCCTATTAGTTTCTTTGTATTTTTTAAAACTGTACGATTTCCAACAATAAAATTCACTGATTTACTAAAAGGACTAACCTGATCTTTAAATACAACTTTTGACTTGGTATAATGCTCACCTAGTTCTAATGGAGATGTATCAAAATTATATAAATAAACACCATCATTATCTGTTTTAACTTTTTCAAAAAATTGATGTTCTGAATTAATTAATATTGTTATTTCAGAATTAGATACACTTTTACCAAATATAGCAATATTTTCACCCTGTTGTACCTGTTCCTTATCAACATTAATTGTTGGAGAAATAAAAATTCCACCAACATTTATGGTCACACCTTTAGATATAAATATGGGAAATGTAAACAAAGAACTACGATTTTGTGCATCATCCTCACTGATTACTGAAAATACATAATTACCAGTTGATAATCCACTCAATAAAACATCAAATTTAGCATCTGGTCCTGCTATAGTAGTCACAGCAATCTGACCATCCTTTAAAATTGTAACTTTACTTAAAGGATATGCCATACCTGAAAATTTTACTGCTGTTATTACTGTATCAATGCTACTACCACCTCCTCCTCCACCACCACTTGGAGCTACAGAAGATGCTACTGGAATAACTGAACTTTCGGTTGATGTAGCAATTACATCCCCTTGATTATCAATTACACGAATAATAAAATAGTATGTCGTACCATTTGTTAAACTACTTCTAGTTGAACTCAATACATTACCTACATCTGTATAAGAATAAGAACCGCCAGAAACAGTAGACTGTCCAACCTGATAACTCGTAACAACATAACCAAAAGTAGAAGTAGATTCACTCCAAGATAAACTTGCTTGTGCATTGCCAGCAGTAGCTGTCAAAGTTGGTATTGAAATATCTGTAAAATATAAAAACCCATCATAAGCTGAAAAAGAAGTACTTGTACTTGAACCAACGCTTGTCTGCCCTGTACTAGAAAAATATATAAAACTAGATGAAGTTGCTCTACCACCCTCTACTGTAATTACAGGATCTCTAATTATAAAATTACTACTTACATAATCAGTCGCAAAACTAGGTACAACAAAAAAAATGATACTTAAAATAAATAAAATAACTACCATCAAAAAAACAATGGAATTTTGTTTTATTTTACCTAGCTCATTCATGTTTTATTCTAAACCTACTAATTATTCAGTATCTACTATTAATTCTGTTTCAATTTTTGACGGTATCACATTTGTTTCCGTACCAACCGTAGGCAATATCAATGGTGCCACTTCCAAAATCTTATTAAGAACTGGATCATACAATATAGCCTTCCTAGAATTAGGATAAAGCAACACTACATCTCCATTTTTTGCATTAGCAAAAAATGGTTGATTCTTCAAACTTTCTGGATTATTTACTGTAGCAATATTAGGTCTCTCATCACTTGGCAATACTATATGCTCTGAAACCCTTTCCAATAATTTATTCACTTCTTGTTCTGCTACTCCCAAAGGATCTTTATTTAATTCAGAAAATTTTTTATAATAATAAAACGTTAATGCGCCAAAAATTACTACCAAAATTAACAAAACTACCAATACAATTTTATTTTTTTTATTTTTAACCTCTTTAGGACTAAAATCCATGCCACTAGACTCTGAATTAGAAATTTCCTTTACATTTTTCATAAATATTTACTTCAATTTATATTACTAAATATACGACCTTTTACATATATTTTAATACACCACACAAAAATAGTCAACAAGAAAAATCTATGCTACTATTATAGTATGAAAAATAGACCAATTAGCAAAATTTTTAGCTTGATTATCAAGGTAATAATTTTATTATCACTGTTTTTATTTATATATTATTTACTATATATTAAATCTAATTTAATCATTTCTGAAAATTTAATTAAAACAGAAAAAATTTTAAATGAACAAAAAAACTATATTTCACAAAGTCGCATCACTTTTATAGAATTAATAAAACTAGACCCTAAATCTCCAAATTTTGTCTTAGAAAAAAGAAATGAAGTAAAAACATTAAACGAAATAAATGAAAAAGCTTTAATATATCTAGAAAATCCATATACTTACCCAAAAATCTTTATAAAACCAAAAAAATACTCCAATTTTTTGGGCAATGAACTTAAAGAAAAAATGATGAAATTAAGGCAAAAAAATAAAAACTTTTTTATTGAACAAAAAGAATTTTTCTCAAAACTAGAAACTATAAATTTTCAAGATCAGACTGAATTTTTAAAGTCTGCAGAATCTATAAAGTTACTCACTAAACAAACTAATTTAATTTTGGAACACCAATTTTTACTTGATAAAATAAATTATTATCAAAATAAACTTATTCAATAACTTCACTTTCTTCCTCAAGTATAATCTCTTCTTCAATTATTTCTTCTTCAACAACAAGCTCTTCTGCAATTTCTTCAATTAAATCAATAGGAATTTCTACAACAACTTCTTCTGTTTGCTCTTCAGTAATTTCACTTTCTTCCTGAGGAAGAATTTCTTCTTCTTCAATTATTTCTTCCTCAACTTCCTCAACAATTTCTACTATCTCAACTATTTCTTCTTCATCATCAATTATTGGTTCTTCTTCTAGCTCTGCTATAATATCCTCTTCTGTAACTATTTCTGGTTCAGTTGGTAAAACTTCCTCTGGCTCTGATTCTACTATACTATCTTCTATTTCCTCTACATTTTCATCCAAAATTTCCTCAACTTCATCAATCATTATATCTTCTCCATCAACTCCTCCATCTTCATTAATCACAGACTCTTCTTCAATACCATCACTATCATCTTCAATTTCAATTTCTATGAAATCCTCACCTAATGTCTCTTCTTCTCGCAAAGACTCCTCAAACACATGATCTTGTTCTATTTGTTGTCTCAACAACTTTTTTTCTCTTTCTTCTTTTTCTTTTTCTTCTCTAGCAATTTTTATAGGAAAAACAACTTCTCCATCTATAATTTTAATAGATTTTGATTCTTGACCTCTAGAAAGTAAATTAACTTGTCTATTGTCTATATTAAATTCAACTGCTCTCCATTCTTTATTATCATCTTGACGGCTAAAAACAATTTTATCCCCTTCTATATCCGGATCAACCGATACATCACCTTCAGTCAACTGACTAACTGAGATACCATCAAAAAAGAAAATCTGCCACCTGTCATCTACCCATCTTTTCCATACCACATTACCATTAACATCCACTTCTGGATCAAGATTTGTACTAGAGTTTGTCAGAGCAGTTTTTGTATCAGTCGGTATATGATACAAAAAAATCTGTCCAGCACCATTTATTTCTGTAACCCAAACCACATATTCTTTATTTACCATCGGATTACGACTATTTTTCCTATCAAAATCTGTAACAAAAACTTTCTCTCCATTAAAAACATAATAAACCTGTCTATAACCATCAACTGTCTCATCTCCTACTTCCAAATCATTATTTATAACATATAATGCTAATTCTTCTGATACAACTATTTCTGCCAAAGCAGGTTTTACAATAAAAAAAATCAAACCGGCTATCAAAGTTGGTACTATCCAATTTAAAATAATTTTATTATATCTTAAATTCTGCATTTTATTTTTTTAATTTGCCCAATAAAACCCTTGCTCACCAATAGCAGTAATCATATTACCATGCCTCATTAAATCTGCCGTTTCTGGTCCTGTAGCCAAAGTAGGACAATTTGTATAAGAATCAAATTCTGTATTATCACTTTCTACTACTCTAAAACTATATTGATCTGTAGAGGTTGCCCCGTTGTGCTCAATATGAAAATCATATTCCATCTCCTCTCCCACAGAAACAGAATTTGGATTCACATAAGTTGGAGTAGTAGTTACATAACTCTCTAATACATTGGAAACTGGAGAAAGCTTAGTCACTGATAAAAGTGAAGTTGTTACACTAGAATTAGCAAAACGCCAAGTTACAGCACTAGCTTGTGCACCAACATCTGTCCAACTACCTGTATTACACGTAGCGTCTGTTCCTTCTTTGAATTGTAATTTAAATTGTTGAGCCCCCGCACTCAGTGCAGCTGAACTTACAGTAAAATTAGTTCGCAAACGTAATTCTACTGTACTAGTCGGTGCAAGATTACTATAAGGTAAAATTGTTATAGCAGTATCTTGAGCTATATCAGGATTTCCCCAAGAATTAGATGGATCTACAAAATCATTATCTACATACCATCTATATGAATTAAGAGTAAATACAGGCGCTAATGATGGAGTATAAGTAATAACAATAAGACCTTGTCCACCAGTACCACCAATATCACCATCTTCACCTGTACCACCCCCTCCACCACCATATCTACCTCCATTACCACCAATACCATTATCACCAGCACCACCACCACCACCACCAGAACCATAAAAAGGCGAAGCACCCCATAAATCTATACCATTACCACCAGCTCCTCCATCCTCATTGGCAGCCTGAGAAGCATCAGAACCACCACCACCACCAGCACCTAACGTACCAGCAGTACCATCTGTTCCATTACCACCAGCTCCACCACCGCCAGGGCTACCATTCCTATTTGTAAAATTAGCTCCGCCATCACCACCAACATTAGTACTTGGACCTACAGCTCCAACATCACCACCACTTGCACCACCACCACCAGAACCACCATCAATAGCATGTGAAGTTGATCCTCCTCCAGCAGCGCCAATCCCAGTTGTCCCACCGGCTCCTCCTCCACCACCGCCACCACCATCAGTATCACCACCACCATCACCACCAGCTCCGCCTGCATAGCCTTGGCCAACAACTACAGTTCCACCAGCTCCGCCTGTATTTGCATTAGTACCACCAGCCGTAGCAGTACCACCACCACCAGCACAGACATTAGCCGCACCACAAGTTGTAGCGCCAAACCATGTAGACGAACCAACAGTAGCAGAAGGACCACCTATACCAACAAAATAACTAACCCCATCTGCCAAACTAGCAATAGTTGTAGTCGCATAAGCACCACCACCTCCACCACCAGAACCATCACCAGAACTAGTACCACCTCCACCTCCACCAGCACCTATAACTTCAATTAAATTAGTATCAGACCAATCTCCTGGTAATGTAAAAGTACCAGCACCTGTAGATGAAACAAAACCTATACAATCACCATTAACCTTACCAATAAAAACAACATTACTAACAGCCCCACCATCACAAGTCCCAGGTGCTGTTCCATTAACCTCAATAGCCATACCACCAGAATAATCTGCAGTTAATGTCCAAACAAGACTTGTGTCATTATCATTCCTCCAAGCTGTTTCTGGATTATCATTAGGATAATTACTCACAAGTTCTGTTAATCCAGCTTCTTTAGTTATTGCCAAAGTTCCAGCATTATAGTTATAAGCTGTTCCCAAAACTCCATTACCAGCGCTTGCAAAAGTACCTAATGTTACAGTAATTGTATCAGTTGTACCAGCTCCAGAAGAATATGTATTAGATTGAATTACCGCACCACTACCATTACTTCCACCTGTATCATATACACCTGTAATTTCATCCACCGACCAAGAAAGATAACCTGTACCTGTATCTCCTGTAATTACTATTGTCCCTGTTGTAGGCGAAGCAGAAAGACCACGATACATACAAACCATTTCTGCATCAAAACCACTATGCCATTCACCTGAACAATCTATCAGTTCATAGGTAATCCCATTCCCTATAACTGAAATTGGTGTTGGTGGATTACCTGAACCATTATAAACTCCAACCGTTACAATGATAAGAGCATTAGCAGTTGGAGAAATAGAAGCTGTGGTACCAGTATCAGATGGATATGTATTACTACCAGCAGTCAAATGAGTCGCAGAAATTGCAGCCTGTGCTTTTTGAACCTTTTCTGGAAAATTAACAAATGGAATTTGTGGCCAACTAGTAAAAAGCCAACTAATAATCAAACCAAATGTAAAAACTTTTTTTGTTAATTTTAGTATTCTTTTGCTTTTCATAATATATTAATTACTTGATTCATAATTAATAGTAATTTCACCTAACTGTACATCATCATTAGTATCAGCTCTCATATATATTTGGAAAGTCATATAACTTCCTGGTGTATATGTACCTGTAAATGTTTGCTCATAAAAAGTATTCCTCCAAGTATTAGCTAATCCAGATGTTGACGTTGTTACTTCTGCTACACCAGCTGTATCATATAGAGTAGTACTCACAGTATTATTAGTAATATCTGTTCTTCTAGATTCAAATGAAATAGGATTTGCTGGCCAAGCTGCAAAATTATCAGGAACTCTCCAACGAAGCCAAATATCATAATCTTGCGGAGTACCTTGAATATTTTCCCATTTATAATAATTATGAATTTCGCCAGATTCACAATCAGCTGTATTTGTATCAGGAATATTTGCATGAACACCTTGTTCACAAAAATCAGATGTCATAGTACCTGTATTACTACCTCCATCACCTGTAAGTGTTGCACCAGCAAATTCTGGTACCAATGCAACTTGACGAACAGGTCTTGAAGCACCAGAATAATTAAGTCCTGCTACATATAATGTACCACTAACAAATACGTCATTCCATGAAAAATTATACGAACCCAAATCAGAAGTATTATTAGCCCATGGTTCTATAGCAGTAGAAGTTACATTACCTAAATATGATGTTGAAGAAACAAATAGATTATTCCAAGCAAATCCAAATGAACCAAAATCATAAGTATTATTTGTTAATGGCTCCATCATAGTTGATGTCACTGTTGCTAAATATGCAGTTCCACTTAATCTCAAATCATTGAACTTATCACTTGCTTGACCAAGATCATAAGATCCACCTCCACCAGGAATTAAATCTTTATAAAAAGCAACATCTGAAGCTGAAACTAAAAATTGTACTGATCCATCTACACTAACTGCTATTCCTGATCCAGTATAACTTAAACCAGTACTTTCAGATCCAATAAAATTAAGAGAAGGATTAGTTAATGTTCCATTTGATAACTGCATCATTGTTGATGAAACATAATCTAGGTATGCGGTACTGGATGCATAAATATTATTCCAAGCAAATCCATAGGCTCCAAGATCATCTGTATTATT
>MFPS01000002.1 GCA_001782825.1 Candidatus Magasanikbacteria bacterium RIFCSPHIGHO2_01_FULL_33_34 | reverse complement strand
ACACCAAAGGCGAAGGCAGCTTGCTAGAACATGCCTGACACTCAGGGACGAAAGCGTGGGTAGCGAAGGGGATTAGATACCCCCGTAGTCCACGCTGTAAACGATGTGCACTAGACATTGGAAGTATCGACCCTTTCAGTGTCGTTTAAAAAAGCTAACGCGTTAAGTGCACCGCCTGGGGAGTACGACCGCAAGGTTAAAACTCAAAGGAATAGACGGGGACCCGCACAAGCGGTGGATCATGTGGTTTAATTCGATGATACGCGGGAACCTTACCTGGGCTCAACTACTAACTGCAAGCTACCTGAAAGGGAAGCCTCCTTCGAGGGTGTTAGATAGGTGCTGCATGGTTGCCGTCAGCTCGTGCCGTGAGGTGTACCCTTAAGTGGGGTAACGAGCGCAACCCTCGTTGTGTGTTAAATTGTACACACAAGACTGCCTGCGCAAGCAGGAGGAAGGTGGGGACGACGTCAAATCAGCATGGCTCTTACGTCCAGGGCTACACACATGATACAATGGTTGGTACAACGGGTAGCGAAGCCGCAAGGTGTAGCCAATCCCTCAAAACCAATCTCAGTTCGGATTGAAGGCTGAAATTCGCCTTCATGAAGTTGGAATCGCTAGTAAACGTGCATCAGCTCGGCGCGTTGAATACGTTCTCGGGTCTTGTACTCACCGCCCGTCATACCACGAAAGTTGGCAACACCCGAAGACCCTGTATAGGGTTGAAGGTGAGGTCAGTAATTAGGGTAAAGTCGTAACAAGGCATCCGTAGCGGAAGCTGTGGATGGATCACCTCCTTTCTGGAGTACATTCTTTCGGAAGAAAGAAAAAAATCTCACTTCGGTGAGATCACATAGAGGTCCTATCATGGACCAGGATTATTAGACGTTCTAGTCTTTATCACATTTATTCGGTGGAAGAAATAGTTTAAGAGAAATCGCTTAGTAGGCGATTTTTTGTTATCCACAGTCTAAGGGTTGACAGGATTGTTAGTTTGTGGTATGGTTAATTTGTTAGATGAGCTGCTCAAAAGGGCAGGGAGTATACGACATTGTCGGATTATCCTCATGTAGGGTAATTAAAAAAACTTTTAGTGAAAGTGATAGGTTTCTGAGACTTAGTATAAGTAATAGAAATCTATCACTTAGCTCCATCGAGCAAAAAACTGGGTTCTCTTTATGAGAACCCTTGTTAATTTATAGGGCAAGACCCTATTTTTTTGTACCTTATCCACACAGTCTATTTACATAATGTTATTTATTAATTATTATAAATATAAGGAAGAGCGTAGAGCTTGGACCGAAATAATGTGTCGTAATCGATACAAAATTTCCCCACAGACTCCGCTAATCCCACACCCCCAAGAGAAAGACAAACATTTTTTTCTGGGGGTCTTTCAATTTTAGGTCAAAAGTCTTTTTTTAACCCTTGACCAATTTATAAGTATGGCGATATAATCGTTACAACTTAAGTATTAATTTTTTGAATATGTCACTGGATCGTTTAATAAATTTAGCTAGAAAAACAGGAGATAGATTGATAGTTCATCAACCTGAAAAAGGGGAGGATATTGTAATAATGAATGTTGATGAATATGAAATGCTTTTGGATAATAGACGAGATGTTCGGAATCTGTCTGATAAACAATTGCTTGATCAAATAAATCGTGATATTGCTATCTGGAGAGCCAATACCAAACTTGAAGATGATGATATATATGATGATTTTGTTGATGAAGAAGGTGGCAGAGATATAGGTGGAAGTTGGTTTAGTGCTGGCAATGTTTTAAGTGATAAATTTGATGAATCTGAAATTGACTTTACAGACGAAGTTAAAGAATCAGAGGGTGGTTTAGCTGAATTTTTTGATTATGAAGGGGTTGGTAATGAATCTTTGAGTAATGTAAAAGAAATTAGTAAACCATATGAAGTAGATGAAGATATGGTAAAAGATATAGAACCAAAAATTATTCCTCAGAAATCAGGTGAAGAAAAAAACCAAGTTTGGGAAGAAGAGTCTTTGGGGGATGATGAGCCAGTTTTTTATGAGGAACCAGTATAAAAATATATTTTATTCTTTTATCCCCAAAATTTTGATTTGTGCTACTTGACTTAAATTGATGATTAATGTATAATTGTCAACATCAAATATAAATGTAAAAGTACCCTATTTTAGGTTTCTTTACATGTATTTTAATCTATAAATAAATAATAAGATCCGCTGGATTACAAAACTGTTGTGACCACTCATAAACAGTGCGGGAAAAAATGTTAATATGGTAGACTTTGATCGTTCAAAGGCCCATGTAAATGTTGGTACTATTGGACACGTTGACCATGGTAAAACAACATTAACAGCTTCTATTTTGAAAGTTGCCGCAGCTCATGGTTTGACTGCACAAACTAAAAATATAGACCAAATTGATGCTGCGCCAGAAGAAAAGGCTCGTGGTATTACAATTGCTACAGCTCATGTTGAATATGAGACTGAAGCTAGACATTACGCACACGTTGATTGTCCAGGTCACGCAGATTATGTTAAAAACATGATTACAGGTGCTGCCCAAATGGATGGTGCAATTTTAGTTGTGTCAGCTGCTGACGGCCCAATGCCTCAGACACGTGAACATATTTTACTTGCTCGTCAAGTAGGTGTGCCTTATATCGTAGTTTTCTTAAATAAAGTAGATCAAGTATCTGATCCAGAATTGATTGATCTTGTTGAAGAAGAAATAAAAGAGTTATTGAAGAAATATGATTTCCCAGGGGACACAACTCCTATTATTCGTGGTTCAGCTTTGAAAGCTTTGGAAAATCCAAGTGATGAGACATTGAGTAAACCAGTTATGGATTTACTAAAAACATTGGATGAATATATTCCAACTCCAGAACGTGATCTTGACAAGACATTTTTGATGCCGATTGAAGATGTTTTCTCAATTGAAGGTCGTGGTACTGTTGTAACTGGACGTATTGAACGTGGTGTTGTTAAAGTTGGTGAAGAAGTTGAAATTGTCGGTATAAATCCTGAAACAATGAAAACAACTGTTACTGGTGTAGAAATGTTTAACAAGAATCTTAATCAAGGACAAGCTGGTGACAATGCTGGAATCTTGCTTCGTGGTACAAAAAAAGAAGAAGTTGAACGTGGAATGGTGTTAGCTAAACCAGGTACAATTACACCTCATACTGAGTTTGAAGCAGAAGTATATGCTCTTACAAAAGATGAAGGTGGTCGTCATAAGCCATTTTTCAAAGGTTATAAACCACAATTTTACATTAGAACTACTGATGTAACTGGAGATGTAACTTTACCAGCAGGTACAGAGATGGTGATGCCAGGAGACACTGCAAACTTAACAATTAAATTAATAGTACCAGTAGCTATGGAAGAAAAAGTTCGTTTTGCTATTCGTGAAGGTGGAAGAACTGTTGGAGCTGGTGTTGTAACAAAAATTATTAAATAACTTAATATTCCAGTCTCGCCGAAAGGCGAGACTGGATGCTCTTTGGATTAATTATGTCAGCTACAAAAACAGAAAAGAAAATTCATACATCAAATAAAGAAGATAAGGCAACTGCCAAAGCTGATCAAGCAGAAGCAGGTCAAAAGATTAGAATCAAGATTTGTGCATTTGATAGCAAAATTATTGATATTGCAACAAAAACAATTATCAATACTGCTGAGAGAAATAATGCAAAAGTTGTGGGTCCGGTACCATTACCAACTGCAAAGAAGAAGTTTAGTGTGAATCGTTCAACTTTTGTTCACAAAACATCTTCAGAGCAATATGAAATTCGTGTTCACAAAAGATTGATAGATATTATTGATGCAAATCCTAAGGCAATTGACGCTCTGATGAGTCTAAATTTGCCAAGTGGAGTAGATGTTGAAATAAAGATGTAATAAGGTTTAATTTCGTACAATAAAATTAGCTAATTTAACACAATTATTAAAATATTAAAAAGACTTGACAGATATTTTAAAATAATGTAAAATTGGCACAGTTTAAATGTCTATAAGACAAGTTAGATAAGATTAACTCGAAAGAGTTTAAAAACATCTAGTGAGTTATTTAGGCACAAGAGGAAAAAGCAACCAAAACAAACTACAAAATAAGCCAAAATGGCTAGAAGGTAGTACTAACAATAAATTTAAACATATTTTTTATAAGATTTAAACAGATTTTTGTCTGTATGGATCGTTTATTATAAATTAGTTTAAATTCCAGCCTATGGCTGGTCAGCCTTTGGCTGAAATGGTTAGGGTTGTCTTCTGGCTTTTTTAATATAATGATTAGAAAAGACAAAATATAATATACAAAAGCTTATAATGCTAAAGGTTATGAAATTTATTCTTGGTACAAAAAATGGAATGACACAATTGTTTCGTCCGGATGGGACTGTGGTTCCTGTTACTCGTGTACAAGCTGGACCATGTGTAGTAACACAAGTAAAGACAGCCAAAAAAGATGGTGTTAATTCTATTCAAGTTGGTTTTTCTGAACAAAAGAAGTTTCGTTTAAATAAAGCAAAACAGGGTCATTTGAAAGATTTGCCAATTGTAAAAATACTTAAAGAATTTAGAACTGATAATGCAGAAGGTTTAAAAAGAGGAGACATGTTTACAGTGAATACTTTTGAAGCAGGGGATAAGGTAAAAGTAACTGGATGGTCAAAAGGTAAAGGTTTCCAAGGTGTTGTAAAAAGACATAACTTTAGAGGTTCTCCAGCTAGTCACGGTCATAAAGATCAATTGCGTATGCCTGGTAGTATTGGTGCAACTGATCCAGGACGAGTTTTCAAAGGAACTAGAATGGCTGGACATATGGGTGATGCTCAGGTATCTGTTTTGAATTTAGAAGTAGTTGAAGTAGACCCTAAAGAAAATACTATTTACATAAAGGGTGCTGTACCTGGAGCAAAAGGAAGTTTATTGTTGATTTCAAATGTTAATGGTGAAATAAAAATTGAAATCGAAAAATCTAAAGAAGATGTAAAAGAAGAAACACCTGTAGTAGAAGAAAAAAATGAAGAAACAAAAGAAGAAAAAACAGCAGAAGTAAAAGCTGAGGAAATAAAAGAAGAGTCAGATAATAATACAAAATAGATAACAGAATAAGAAGCCAGCCAGAGGCTGGTCACCCTCGGGGTGAAACCTAAGAATTAAATAATATGGCAAAAGTAGCAATCTACAATGATCGTGGTAAGGAAAATGGATCACTTGAATTAGATGATAATATTTTTGGTTTGAAATCAAAAATGGCAGTTATTCATCAGGTATACCTTGCTTTGATGGCAAATGCTCGTGAACCATGGGCACATGCAATAGATAAATCTGAAGTTAGTGGTGGTGGAAAAAAACCATGGAAACAAAAAGGTACTGGTCGCGCTCGCCATGGTTCTATTCGTTCACCTATTTGGCGTGGAGGTGGTGCTACATTTGGTCCATTGAATACCAGAAATTATAAACAAAAAATAAATAAAAAAACTAAAAAAACAGCAGTAAAGATGTGTCTTTCTGATAAGGTTCAAACAAGTAAGTTTATTGTTTTGGAAAATTTAGTAGTAGATGGTAAAACTAAAACAATGGCAACATTAAGAGCGGCTTTGCCTGGACTTGGAAAAACAACATTGCTTTTAGCATCAAAAAATGATGAAGCTTTGAAAAGAGCAGTAAATAATATTCCTAAATTGGATATACAGACTGCATCTGATGTTAATGTTATAGATTTACTACATCACCAATATATTATTACAACAAAAGATGGTGTAAAAGAATTAGAGAATAGATTAGTAAAATAAATATTTTATTATATGGGTTTACTTGATAAGTTAAAAAAGAAAGATAAAGTTGAAGATGTAACAGACTCAAAAAAATCTGCTGATGTTTTGGTAGATAAAAAAGAGGTTGTAAAAAAAGATAAAGCAGAAAAAACAGTATCAGAAAAGAAAGTACCTTCAGCTAGTATTACTTCAAATAAAATATTGATTAGACCACTTGTTAGTGAAAAATCTGCTGTCTTGGAACAAATGGGTACATATGCATTTGTAGTTGATATAAAAGCTAACAAATTTCAAGTAAAAGAAGCAATAAGAGAAGTTTATGGGGTAATGCCAAAAAAAGTAAGAATATTAAATGTTGAAGGCAAGAGAACTAGTTTTGGCCAAAGATTAGGCAAGAGATCTGATTGGAAAAAAGCATTTATTAAATTACCAAAAGGTAAAACAATTAATATACATGAAGGTGTTTAAATAGTTCATGGCCAATAGCTAATAGTTTATAGAAATTACATAATAATTTTCAATAAACTACTGACTATTGGCTCCGAACTATTAACTAAGAACTATAAAAGTATGGCAGTAAAAGTTTACAAACCAACTACTCCAGGAAGACGCAAATCAAGTGTCCAGGATTTTTCTGATGTAACAAAAACAAGACCTGAAAAAAATCTTACTGCAGTTTTAAATAAGAAATCTGGCCGTAACAATACAGGTAGGATTACAGTTAGACATCGTGGCGGTGGTGCTAAGAGATTGTACAGAGTAGTTGATTTTAAAAGACAAGATTATGATGTTGTATATGAAGTAGTTGCAATTGAATATGATCCAAATCGTAATTCAAGGATTGCATTAGTTGTATCTCCAGATAATACAAGATCATATATTTTAGCTGCTGAAGGTATGAAAGTTGGAGATAAAGTAGTTTCATCTCTTAACAAGATTGAAGCAGTAACTGGTAATAGAATGCCATTAAAGCATATTCCAGTTGGTTTATTTGTTTACAATGTTGAATTGACTCCATTAAGGGGTGGGCAAATTATAAAGGGTGCTGGAACAGGTGTACAATTACAGATATCAGATAATGGTATGGCACAATTTAAATTACCATCTGGTGAAGTCAGACTTATAAGTGAAGATTGTTCAGCAACTATTGGTAAGGTCAGTAATCCAGATTATAAATTGGTAAGATGGGGAAAAGCTGGTAGAATGAGACATAAAGGCTGGAAGCCAACTGTTAAAGGTAAGAATATGAATCCGGTTGATCATCCACACGGTGGTGGTGAGGGACACAGTCCGATTGGTTTGAAAACTGGTCCGAAAACTCCTTGGGGTAAGAAAGCTTTGGGTGTTAAGACTCGTGAAAGAGGTAAATGGAGCGATAAGTTTATTGTAAGTAGAAGGAAAAAGTAAAAGGAAATAATTAAAAAGTTTATAGCCAATAGTTCATAGCCAATAGAAATAAGTAAATGGTAATTGAACTTTAAAATAATTAATTATTGGTTTTGAACTATGAACTAAGAACTATTAAATATGTCAAGAAGTTTAAAAAAAGGCCCTTACGTTGATGAAAATTTGATGAAAAAGGTCAAAAAAGCAATTGATGCAGGTGAAAAAAATAAGTCTATTAAAACATGGGCTCGCTCATCTACTGTTACTCCTGAAATGGTTGGATTTACTTTTTTGGTTCACAATGGTAAGGACTTTTTGAATGTCTATATTGATGAAAATATGGTTGGACATAAACTTGGTGAGTTTGCGCTTACAAGAAAATTTGTTAAACACGGTGGTAAGATGCAAAAGACTGAAGAAAAAGGCACTACTGCATTAAAGCCTGAGAGTAAAGATAGTAAAAAATAATTATATATACTGATTACAAGTTTATATGGAAAAACTACAAACAAAAGTAACATTACGAAAATTAAGAGTAGCCCCAAGAAAGGTGCGTTTGCTTATCGACCTTATTCGTGGGATGCAAGTTAATAAGGCTATTGCTCAGTTACAAATTTCCAGTAAGCATTCTTCAGAACCAGTATTAAAATTGTTAAAATCAGCTATTGCTAATGCTAAACACAATCATCAGATTAAACCAGAGACATTAGTAATTAAAGTAGCCTTCGTAGATGGCGGAGAAACATTACATAGATGGACTCCAAAAGCTATGGGAAGAGCTACACCAATCCGTAAAAGGACATCACATATTACATTGGTTTTGGAAGGTGAAGTTGATGAAAAATTAGCAAAGAAAAAAATAAAAGAAAAAACAAAAGGTAATAAAGAAAATGAAGCCAAAGAAAATGTAAAAGATGCTGAAGTAGAAGAAATCAAAGGTGAAAAAGTTAATTAACAAGTTAATAGCAAATAGTTCATAGCCAATAGATTGACATAAATAAGTTTAATATAATAGCCTACTGGCTATTGGCTCCGAACTAATAACTATATAAATATATGGGACATAAAGTTCATCCAAGAATTAATAGAATGCAAGTTATTTATACTTGGGATTCTAGATGGTTTGGAAAGAAAAAATATGCACAATATGCAGAACACGATATTCGTATTCGTGAGTTTTTGATGAAGAAATATAGAGATGCTCATATTGATTCTATTGGTATTGCCAGAGGTCCAAAGAATATGACCGTAACAGTTTTTGCAGCTAAACCTGGTTTTATTATTGGACGTGGTGGACAAGGTCTTGAGGATTTAAGAAAATATATTGAGAGGAAATTTTTACAGATGTCTTTGAAAGTTAAATTGAATATTCAGGAAGTTCATTCACCAGCTTTGTCAGCTGCTATAATTGCACAGACTGTAGCATCTGAGATTGAAAAACGCATGCCATTTCGTAGAGTGATGAAACAGTCAATTGAGAAAGTAATGAAATCTGGAGCAAAAGGTGTTAAGATTGGTTTGTCTGGTAGATTGAACGGAGTAGAAATTGCTAGAGCAGAAAAATTGTCAGCTGGAAAAGTTCCATTGATTACTTTGCGATCTGATGTTGATTATGGTTTTTGTGAAGCAAATACTACTTATGGTAAGATTGGTGTGAAAGTTTGGGTTTATCATGGTGAAATATTTGGTAGAAAAGATCAATTTTCAAAATTGGAAAACAACAGTGAAGATAAAAAAGAAAAAGAAACTAAATAAATGAATTTATGTTATTGCCAAAAAAAGTAAAACATAGAAAATGGCATAAGCCAAGACGATTGAATAAAGGTATTGCTTCAAGAACCAATACTGTAGCTTTTGGTGGGTTTGGTTTGAAAGCGATGGACCATTCATGGGTAACATCTAGACAGATTGAAGCTGCTCGTCGAGTACTTACCAGATATGTAAGACGTGGAGGAAGAGTTTGGATTAGAATTTTTCCAGATAGACCAGTTACGTCAAAGGGTAGTGAAATGCCTATGGGAAAAGGTAAGGGTGCTCCGGATCATTATGTATGTACTGTAAAACCTGGAACAGTTTTGTTCGAAATGGGTGGAGTTCCAGATGATAAAGCTATTGAGGCATTGATTTTAGCCTCACATAAGATGCCTTTAAAGGCTAAAGTAGTAAAGAAATAGAAATATGGATAATAATGAATTAAAAAACAAATCTGTAAAAGATTTAGAAGAAATGTTAGTTGAGAAAAAATCAAAGTTGCGTGATTTAAGATTTGGTATAAGTGGCGCACAATTGAAAAATGTGAGAGATATAAGAAAATTAAAAAAAGAAGTTGCTCAAATATTAACATTAATAAATTCAAAAAAGTAGAGTAATAAGTTACAAAGAATATGGTTACTAATCAAACTGAAACAATTAAAAAATCTATACACCGACAATTTGAAGGTGAGGTTGTTAGTGTTGCTGAACATAAGACAATTCATGTATCAGTAAAGACAAAGAAAATGCACCCAAAATATAAAAAACAATATACTACTAGCAAGAAATATGCTGTACATGATGAAAAGAATATAGCACAAGTTGGAGATGTAGTATCATTTTTAGAATGCAGACCAATAAGTAAAACAAAAAAATGGAGATTAGTAAAAGTAATTAAGTAATTGCCGATTAGGCTTTCACTGTTTAAAATAGTATGATTCAACACACATCAATGTTACAAGTAGCAGATAATACAGGAGCAAAAAAGCTAATGTGTATTCGTGTACTTGGTGGTTACAAAAAAAGATATGCACAAATTGGTGATGTTATTACTTGTTCTGTGAAGGAAGCTGCACCTCGTGGTATGGTTAAAAAAGGTGAGGTCGTTCATGCTGTAATTGTACGTCAAAGAAAAGAAAAAAGAAGAAAAGATGGTACTTATATTAGATTTGATGAAAATGCTGCTGTAATTATTGATAATAAAACTAAAGAACCAAAAGGAACCCGTATTTTTGGACCAGTTGCTCGTGAATTGCGTGGGGTAGGTTATAAAAAAATTGTTTCATTAGCTCCAGAGGTATTATAATAATGTAAAGTATGAAAATAAAAACAGGTGACAATGTAAAAGTATTAAGTGGACGAGATAATGGTAAGACTGGTAAAGTCATACAAGTTTTGAAGTCCAAAAGTAATGGTCAGAATTATGTTGTTGTTGAAGGAGTGAATCTTAGGAAAAAGCATTTAAAAACTCAAAGATCTGGTGAAAAAGGTCAAACAATTGAATTATCTTTTCCAATCCATATTAGTAATGTCATGATTATTGATCCGAACACAAAGAAATCTACTAGAGTTGGTTTTAAGATGGAAGGTAGTGAAAAGAAAAGAGTTTCTAAAAAAAGCGGTGAATTTATTTAAATATTTGAATTACAAAATAGTTTATGAAATCAGTACTATACCAACAATATAAAAATGAAATTGCACCTTTTTTAAAGGAAGAGTTTGGTTTTAAAAATGTTATGCAAGTACCTAAATTAGAAAAAGTGGTAATTAATGTTGGGTATGGAAAACATGCAAAGGACAAAAATTATGTTAAACATGTAAATGATGTTTTAGCAGCAATATCTGGTCAAAAACCTATTGAAAACAAATCAAGAAAGTCAATTTCAAACTTTAAAATAAGAGAAGGAATGAGTATTGGTTCATCTGTAACTATTAGAGGTGAGCGTATGTATGATTTTGTTTATAAATTAATAAATATTACTTTTCCACGTATTCGGGATTTTCGTGGCATTAACCCAAAAGGTTTTGATCAACAAGGGAATTATACAGTTGGAATTAAAGAGCAATTAGCTTTTCCTGAAATTACTGCAGGAACCAGTGATATAATTAATGGGTTAGAAATGACATTTGTAATATCAGGTAAAAATAAAGAACAAAGTTTTTCACTGTTAAAGAAAATGGGATTCCCATTTCGTGATAAAAAATAATTTAAATTATTTATACTATGGCAACTCAAGGACAAATCGCAAAATCTAAAAAGAAACCAAAGTTTAGCACAAGAATTGTTAGACGTTGTTGGAAGTGTGGTAGAAAAAGAGGTTATATGAGACATTTCAATTTGTGTAGAATTTGTTTTAGAGAGTTGGCTAATGATGGTAAATTGCCAGGTGTACGAAAATCAAGCTGGTAAGTAAAAGTTCATAGCCAATAGTTTATAGCCAATAGAAGATATAAACTAAAAGCTAAGACATAATTAATATATATTATACTATTGGCTATTGGCCAAGAACTAAGAACTAAAATATGATGACAGATCCAATCGCAGACATGTTAACACGTATCCGTAATGCGCAAGCAGTTGGCAAAAAAACTGTTGACTTGACTTATTCAAAATTAAAAATGAATATTTGTTCAATTTTAGTTAGTGAAGGATATATCAAATCTTCAGAAAAGGTTGAAAGTAAGCCACCAGTTTTGAGATTGGAACTTAAATATATTGGTAAAAAACCTGCTATACAATCTATAAAACGTGAAAGTAAACCAGGGCACAGAAAGTATTGTAAGTCAGATGAAATACCAAAAATTTTGAATGATTATGGTATTGCAATTTTGTCTACTTCAAAAGGTTTGATGACAAACAAAAAAGCGAGAAAAGATTCAATTGGAGGAGAGGTTATTTGTTCAATATATTAATTAACAAGTTCATAGCAAAAAGTTCATAGCCAATAGTTTGACATAAATCAGATAAATAAGTTTAATATAATAGCCTACTGGCTATTGGCTCCGAACTAATAAATATATAAATATATGTCACGTATAGGTAAAAAAATTATAAAAATTCCAAGTGGTGTAGAAGTTTCTGTAAAAGAAGGGAAAGTTATTATTTCTGGACCAAAAGGCCAATTGGAACGTGATTTGCATAAATTTGTAACTGTAAATATAGCTGAAGGTAAAGTTACGGTTGATGTGGTTAACAAAGAAAATAAATTTGAAAGATCACTCTGGGGTACTTTTTCTGCTCATATACAAAATATGATTAAAGGTGTAACTGAAGGTTTTAAGAGGCAACTAGAGATAAATGGAGTAGGATACAAAGTAGCACTACAAGGCGTAGATTTGAAAATTGATATTGGTTTTTCAAACCCAGTTATATACAAAATGCCTGCAGGCGTTAAAGCTGTAGTTGAAAAGAATTTGATTACACTTGAAAGTATTAATAATGAATTGTTAGGCAGAGTTGCATCAGAAATCAGATCAATCAGAAAACCAGAGCCATACAAAGGTAAAGGTATCAAATATTTTGAAGAAACTATTAGACGCAAAGCTGGTAAAACAGCTAAATCAGCTTAGTAAAATTTATACTATTTTATGAAGAATTCAAAAATAACAATGAAAAATAGACGTAAAGCTAGAATCAGAGCAAAAATTTCTGGTACAACAGAGAGACCTAGATTGCACGTAACCAAGACATTAACTGGATTATATTTGCAGGTAATTAATGATGAAATTGGCAAGACTCTTGTCAGTGCAAATGTAAAAAAAGATATAGACAAAAAGGGTAATGCAGGGGATAGAAAAGGTAAGGTTGCTCAAGGTTATTTATTAGGTATTGCTCTTGGTAAAAAAGCAATTGAAGCCGGAGTAACAAAAGTAGTGTTTGATAGAGGTGGAAATAGATATCATGGTAGAATTAAGGCGGTTGCAGAAGGTGCGCGTGAAGCTGGTTTAATATTATAAAAAATTAAATATTTTTACTTGTAAATATTATGCGAAAAGGCAAAGGAAAATTCAAAAAAGAAAAACCAGAGTTTGACCAACAGATTGTTGATTTGGCTCGTGTTACTCGTGTTACAAAAGGTGGAAAACAACTTAGTTTTCGTGCTTGTGTTGTGGTAGGTAATAGAAAAGGTAGAGTTGGTTATGGTGTAAAAAAAGGCAAAGATGTGCAATTGGCAGTTGAAAAAGCTGTTAATCAAGCAAAGAAAAATATGATATCTGTTCCAATTACAAAAAATACTATTCCTCATAGAGTAGAAGCTAAGTATGGAGCGGGTAGAGTTATGCTAAAACCAGCTCCATTGGGTTCTGGTATTATTGCTGGAAGTTCAGTGCGAGTTGTGTTGGAGCTAGCTGGTGTACCAAATGTTTCTGCAAAGATTATGAGTAAGACAAATAATAAAATTACAAATATTAAAGCTATTTTTGAAGCATTACAAATGTTTAAGCCAATAAGACAGAAAAGAGAAGTAAAAAAAGAGCCTATGAAAAAGGAAGTAGTTGATTCTGTAAAAAAAATAGTTGAAGAAAAAGAAGATGATAAAACAAAGAGTGAATAAGTATTCTCTATAAAGTAATATATATGGCTACAATTTTACATACAATTAAAGCTACACCAGGTTCTCACAAACGAAAAAAGAGAGTTGGTCGTGGTAATGCAAGTCAAAAAGGTACAACTGCTGGTCGCGGAATGAAAGGTCAAAAAGCTCGTTCCGGTGGCAAAGGCGGTCTTGCCCTAAAAGGTTTTAAAAGATCACTTCAAAAAGTACCTAAAATACGTGGTTTTAATAGTTTGAAACCAAAAAAACAGACTATAACTTTGTCAGTTTTGGAAAGAGTTGCAAAAGATGGCGATGTGGTAACTCCAAAATATTTAAAAAAAATGGGGGTTATTGATAAACCACAATTTGGTGTAAAAGTTATTGCTACAGGTGAATTAAAGAAAAAAATTACTCTAAAAGGATGCTTTGCTAGTAAAATGGCAGTGGTAGCTATAGAAAAAGCAGGCGGAAAATTAGAATTTTAAATTGCAATTATTAAGGTATGTGGGAAAAAGTTAAAAAAATCTGGGGTATAAAAAGTTTGAGAAATAGCATATTTTTTGTTTTAGGTATGCTAGTTATTTTTCGTTTGGTAGCTCATATCCCAATGCCAGGTGTAGATAGAGAAGCTCTAAGTAGTTTTTTGGCTGGTAATCAGATATTAGGTTTGTTGAATGTATTTTCTGGCGGAACTATTGAAAATTTTTCTTTGGTAATGTTAGGAATTGCTCCATATATTACATCATCAATTATTTTTCAATTGTTAACAATGGTTGTGCCTAAGCTTGAAGAAATGTCAAAAGAAGGTGAATCAGGACAACAAAAAATAAACATGTATACTAGAATAGCAACAGTGCCATTAGCATTTTTACAAGCATATGGTTTTTTGAAATTATTGAGTAATTCACAGCAAGGAATTTTTGGAGATTTGACTTCAATTAGACTGGTAACCATGATGTTGTTTGTAACCGCTGGAACTATATTCTTGATGTGGATTGGTGAATTGATTACTGAGAAAAAGATAGGCAATGGAATTTCACTTTTGATTTTTTCTTCAATAGTAGCTTCGCTTCCAACCGTTGTTAGAAATGCGGCTGTTAATTACAATCCATCAGATTTATCAACGTATCTGTTGTTTGTTGCGATTGCAATTGCAACTGTTGTGGGTATTGTTATTATAAATGAAGGACAAAGGAATATTCCTATTAGTTATGCTAGACAAGGCAGAGGTGGGCAGGGTGCTAAAAGTCATTTGCCATTGCGTGTGAATATGGCTGGGGTTATCCCAATTATATTTGCTATTTCTATTATTCTTTTTCCACCGATGATTGCTCAGTTTTTTGTAGGCAATGAAGGCTTTTTGGGAAGAGCGGCGATTGGTACAATAAATTTATTTCAAAATCAATTATTTTATGGTGTGATGTACTTTACATTGGTATTTGGTTTTACATATTTTTATACTGCAGTAATTTTCAATCCAGAAAAAATAGCTGAAAATTTACAAAGACAAGGTGGTTTTATACCGGGTATTCGCCCAGGAAAACAAACTGAAGAATATTTACAACAAACAATGACAAGAATTGTTTTTATTGGCGCTTTATTTTTAGGAGCTGTTGCTGTATTGCCATTATTGATGCAATTGGTTACAAATTCACAAGCATTAGTTATTGGTGGTACTAGTCTGTTGATAGTTGTGAGTGTGGCGATTGATTCTGCTAAACAAATTGATGCTCAGGTTACAGTTCATGAATACGACAAGATATAAGTGCATTTAAACATACAAACATATAAGCATTTAAACATAATAAATCCGCCATTAGGCGGATTTATTATAAAAATGTTTATATGTTTAGATGTTTGTATAACAAGGTTTGCAAATTAGTCGAGTCTTTGTTAATATATTGTTATTAATTAACTATAATATAGCCATATAGTATGGGTTTATTTTCATCACCTTCAAATAAGTATTCACAAAAATTACAGCCATTTCCATTAGAAGATTTTAAAAAAATATTTAGAGATTTGAATGTAGAATCTTTAACTAAGGATGAAGAAGAATTGGTTTATTCTGAATTAGAAAGTCATAGGTCTGGAGATGGTAAATTGTCTTTGCGTGATATATATAAAGTTATATATAATCTCAAATATAAAAATAAAATTAGTGAAAATGATCAAAAAATTTTAATGAACACCTTTGTAAATTATTTTAGTAAATTTGATAAATAGTATGGCGAAAGTAATTATTTTAATGGGAGTACCAGGGAGTGGGAAAGGTACGCAGGCAGAAATATTGGCAAAAAAATTGAATTATGGCCACATATCAACAGGAAATTTGTTGAGGAAATTGGCTGATGATAAAAATGCTGATCCTAATGATTTGGCGATGCTTGATGATATGAAGGACGGTAAATTAGTAGATGATGAACTAATTTATAGATTAGTTTTTAGTGAGATGGAAAAGTACTTTTTGTTAAATAAGGGGATTATATTGGATGGGGCCATAAGAAGTGTTGAACAGGCAGAAAAGTATCAGAGATTTTTTGAGGAAAAAGGTGTAGAAAATAATGTTGTTGTTATTGACGTAAATATATCAGACAAATTAAGTTTAGAGAGACTTTTACATAGGAAAGAAACTTCCAATGGTTTGCGAGATGATGATCAGTTGGAAATTATGAAAAAGAGAATTGAAGAGCAAGGTAATGAAGCTATCAAGCCTATTTTATATTTTTATGAGAGTCTTGGTTTATTAAAAAGAGTAAGTGGTGAAAGATCAATTGAGGAGGTTGGTAAAAGTATTATGGAAATTTTAGATCAATTATAATATGTATATTAAAAAAGATAGAGAATTAGAGCTTATTTTAGAAGGTGGAAAGCTAATGGGAAAGATATTAGAGGATCTTTCCAATATGGTAGTGGTTGGTATGAGTGCTTGGGATGTTGATCAGAAAGCAGAAAAAATGATTATTGCAGCGGGTGGAATCCCAGCTTTCAAAGGGTATAAATCTCGTCCAAGTGACCCTCCATTTCCTTCTACAATTTGTGCTTCAATAAATGATGAATTAGTTCATGGTATTGCTACCAAAGAAAAAGTTCTCAAGGATGGGGACATTTTTAGTATTGATATTGGTATGCGATACCCAGCAGATGGTGGATATTTTACAGATACAGCTCTCACTATACCAGTTGGTAATATTGATGAAGTAACCAAGAAATTGCTTGCAGAAACTCAAAAATCTCTAGAAATTGGCATTGCGCAGTGTCAGGTGGGGAATACTATTGCAAGTATTGGTAAGGCTATACAGAGCTATATAGAGCCTTTGGGGTATGGTGTGGTGCGTGATCTAGTGGGTCATGGCGTTGGTCATGCTGTGCATGAAGAACCACGAGTTCCAAATTATTATGACAAGAATTTGGAGTCATGGATTTTGGAGCCAGGGGTGGTGATTGCTATTGAACCAATGATAACTATTGGAGATTATGCAGTAGACACAGCCGCGGACGGCTGGAGTATATCTACTCAGGACCATAGTTTGAATGCTCATTTTGAGCATACAATTATCATTACAAAAGATGGTCCAGTCGTAGCTACTAGAAGGCCAAATGAGATTAGTTCATAATTGATAGCCAAGAGCTAATAGTTAGTTTTGCAAGTTGGAAGCACAGATAATTATTTATAAAAAATTAAATTATATTAACAAAAGTCATTCGGGTAGTGTATATAAACTTTAAATAAATCCTATTGGCTATGAACTATTCACTATGAACTTGTTAGGTATTGATTATGGTAAAAAAAGAATTGGATTAGCTTGGGTTCAAGTTGGGCTTGATGTTGTATTACCTTATGGTATTGTCAATAATATTGATGAATTGGTTACTCTTATAAATAAAGAAGGGATAGACAAGCTTGTGCTTGGTATGCCACTAGGATTGGATTCAAAAGAAAATGATAATACTAGGCGAGTGAATGAATTTGCAGAAGAATTAAAAAAGAGAACTAATTTACCATTGGAGTTTGTTGATGAGAGATTTAGTTCTCGTCAAGCTGATAGTATGGGTGGTGACGTTAGTCGCGACGAGAAATCAGCGATGGTGATTATGCAGACTTATTTGGATAAACAATAAATCTAATAGGAATTATCATTCGCTCATTCTCGCTGTGGCTCCGAGGTGGTTGCCTGTTGTGGCAACCAAATCCGCTCATAATAATTCCTATTAGATTTATTTTTAATATAATATGGAAGCAATAGTATTAGCACGTAGAAATTTTAAAGAATTTGATCAACATATAACTTTTTATACCAAAGAGTCTGGAAAGGTTGAATTATTTGCACGTGGTGTCAAGAAAATACAAAGTAAAAATTCGGCTCATTTGGAGCCTTTTTCTTACGTTCAAATTGAAATAGCAGAAGGTAAAGGAGTGGCGCACTTGACAAAAGTAATTCCTATTAATTTTTTTGCTAAAATTAGACAAAATTTTGACAAGAGTATGGATGCGGGATTTTTGTGTTCTTTTTTGGATCAGATGACTGAAGTTGAAGAAGTAGATAGTAGAATATTTGAATTATTTTTAAGTTGGCTTAAGTTTGTTGATAAAAGTGATAAATTTAATAATATATTGACTGATGCTTTCATAATAAACTTATTTTCTGTGCTTGGTTTTTATCCGATACTTGATTATTGTGTTATATGTGAAAAAACATATAAAGAAATGGCAAAAGATAATTTGTTAAATAATAAAAAACTTGGTTTTTATTTTGCTGGTGGAGGAATAATTTGTCCTTTGTGTCGTGAAGAAAAAAAACACATAGGAGAACAGATTGTTGATTGTGGTTTGAGAGAAGTATCAAATTTACAGGCATTGCTTAAAAATGACTGGAGACTAATACAGGATTTTTCTATGGAGGAAGTTGAACAAAAAAAACTTCATAAGTTAATTTATGAATTTGTCTTGTTTCATAGTGAGAAGAAGATTGAAGATTGGGAATTACATTTAAACATATAGACATTTAAATATACAAATATACTTGTTATTAAAAAATAGTTAAATACGAGCATTTATGTTATTTTTTTGTGTATGATTTTATCTTTAATTATCTACTTGTTAAAAGTATAAAAAAGTGGTAATGTTTAGATGTTTTTATGTTAAAATGTTTATATGCTTATAAAAAATATTTCACAATATGTTAATCAAGAGGTAGAGATTAAGGGTTGGTTGTATAACAAGCGATCATCTGGTTCAATAGCTTTTTTGGAGCTACGGGACGGAAGTGGTTTTGTTCAGGCTGTAGTAGTAAAGTCAGGGGTGAGCGAAGAGGTATGGAATAATGTAGAAAAATTGACTCAAGAATCTTCATTGGTAGTTGTTGGTAGTATTAGTAAACATCCAAAACAGGAAGGTGTATTTGAGTTGCAAGTTTCAAAAGTAGAGATTGTTCAGATTGCTGAAGAATACCCAATTACCAAAAAAGAGCATGGACCAGATTTTTTGTTGGATAATCGTCATCTTTGGCTTCGCAGTAAAAAGCAGTGGGCAATTCAGAGAGTGCGTGATGAGGTGATTCAGG
The DNA here is from genome assembly GCA_001782825.1 of Candidatus Magasanikbacteria bacterium RIFCSPHIGHO2_01_FULL_33_34. Lineage (GTDB taxonomy): Bacteria > Patescibacteriota > Patescibacteriia > Magasanikbacterales > UBA922 > XYB1-40-15. The sequence goes on along the minus strand of MFPS01000002.1, from coordinate 22,083 downwards.
CTATTTATGATTATTTTCATGAGCAAGATTTTGTAAAAATTGATACACCGATTATAACCCCAAATGCTTGTGAAGGTTCAACTACATTATTTGGAATTGAATATTTTGATGAGGGCGAGGTATTTTTGTCTCAATCAGGTCAATTATATTTGGAAGCTGCTATTATGTCGGTTGGGCGTGGATTTGATTTTGGTCCGACATTTCGGGCTGAGAAAAGTAAAACAAAAAGACATTTAACAGAATTTTGGATGATGGATGCTGAAGCAGCTTATGTAGAACATGATGAAAATATGGATATTCAAGAAGCAATGGTTAAATTTATTGCACGAAGATGTTTAGAAAATGTAAAAGAAGAGTTAGTAATATTAGAACGGGATATTGCGCCGATTGAGAGAATGCTTACACTTCCATTTGCTCGGTTAACTTATAAAGAAGCGATTGAAAAGTTGAATCATTTGGGATCTGATATTAAATTTGGTGAGGATTTGGGTAATGATGACGAAGGAATGTTGACACAGGATTCACCAGTACCAGTATTTATTCACAAGTGGCCAAAAACGATTAAGCCATTTTATATGAAGGTTGACCCGACTGATCCAGAGATTGTATTAAATAATGATTTGATAGGAATTGAAGGCGCAGGAGAGCTGATTGGTGGTTCACAGCGTGAAGATGATTATGAAGTATTAAAAGCTGAAATTCAAAAAGAAGGGCTTTCAGGACCAGAATATCAATGGTATTTGGATTTGCGAAAATATGGATCAGTACCACACTCTGGTTTTGGTCTAGGATTGGAGCGTATGGTTGGTTGGATTTGTGGGGTACATCATATTCGTGAGACTATTCCATTTCCTCGGATGATTAACAGAGTAAGACCGTAAACATATAAACATTCAAACATTTAAACATATAAACATTTTTAAATTTTAAAACCATCACAGTATATTGTGGTGGTTTTTGGTGTGTTGTCAAGACCTAACTTTTATGTTAAAATAATTCCTATAAGGGCTTGAAATGGCTTAATGGTTTTATTTTTTAAATTATGTATAGAACACACACATGTGGAGAATTATCTGCAAAAAGTAAGGGAGAAGTAGTATTATCTGGTTGGGTTCATAAGCGCCGTGATTTAGGTGGGGTTATTTTTGTTGATTTGCGAGATAGATATGGTATTACTCAAGTGGTATTCCACCCTGATAAGGTGGCTGATTTTTCTGTGGCTGAGGGTTTGAAGTACGAATATATTATTAAAGTAAAAGGTGCAGTTGTAAAGCGAGACAAAAAATCAATTAATAAAGAACTGTCTACTGGTGAGATTGAGTTGTTGGTGAGTGAAGTTGAAGTATTGAGCAAAGCCAAAGCAATGCCATTTGAAATTTTTGATGCGCGCAAGGCAGAGGAAGATGAGGACCTTCGTTTGAAGTATAGATTTTTGGAAATTCGTCGTGAAAAATTAAAAAATACTTTGATTTTTAGGGCAAAGATGTTGAAAGTTATTCGTGATTATATGGATAATAATGGTTTTATTGAATTGGCAACACCAGTTTTGACAGTGTCTTCACCAGAAGGAGCGCGTGATTTTCTTGTGCCAAGTAGATTGCATCCTGGAAAGTTTTATGCGCTTCCTCAAGCTCCACAACAATATAAACAGCTTTTGATGGTTGGTGGAATGGATAGATATTATCAAATCGCACCTTGTATGCGTGATGAAGATCCTCGGGCTGATAGAAGTCCGGGTGAATTTTATCAACTTGATGTTGAAACTAGTTTTATGACATCAGATGAATTTTTTCAATTGATGGAGCCATTATTTATTGAATTGACCAAGTTTGCTGGTAAGCAAGTAAAAGAAAGTCCTTTTCCAAGAATTCCATATAAGGAAGTAATGGAAACTTATGGTGGGGACAGACCTGATTTGAGGTATGATTTGAAAATGGTAGATGTAGCAGAGTGGGCCAAACAAACTGGATTTAAAGTTTTTGCAGAAGCTGAATTTGTCCGAGCTTTGGTTGTGCCAGGTGGGGCCAAATTTACACGAAAAGAAATTGATGAAGAATTTACTGATGTGGCAAAACGTGCTCATGCTAAAGGTCTTGCTTGGATGAAATATGTTGAAGGTAAATTTGAGGGATCGATTGCAAAGTTTTTTTCAGAACAAGAATTATTATCGCTTCGTGATCTTGTAAAAGCAGAAGAGGGAAGTATTGTATTTTTTTCTGCAGACAATTGGAAAATTTCTTGTACAGCCCTTGGCGCTGTTCGTACTTTGGTTGCAAAGAAGCTTAATTTGTCTGATCCTAATTTGGTTGCCTGGGCATGGGTGGTAGATTTTCCAATGTATGAATTGAATGAAGAATCAGGCAAGATTGATTTTGGGCACAATCCTTTTTCTATGCCAATGGGTGGTTTAGAAGCTTTGAATGATGAAAATCCTTTGAATATATTAGCTGATCAATATGATATTATTGCCAATGGGCTTGAAATTTCTTCGGGTGCGGTGCGCAATAAAGATCCTGAGATAATGTATAGAGCATTTGCGGTAGCTGGATATGACAAAAAAGCGGTTGATGCTAAATTTGGACATATGATAAGAGCGTTTGAATTTGGCGCTCCACCCCATTGTGGTTTTGCTCCGGGTATTGAGCGTTTAGTGATGTTACTTACAAATGAGGATAATATACGCAATGTAGTACCATTTCCAAAGAATCAAAAAGCAGAAGAACCGATGATGGGAAGCCCGTCTGTAGTTGATGATAAACAATTGAAAGAATTACATATAAAAATTGATAGTAATAATAAGTAGTATAAATTATAATTTATAGTAGAATTAATGATTGGAGATTATCATTCGCTCATTCTCACTGTGGTTCCGAGGTGATTGCCTGTTGTGGCAATCAAATCCGCTCATGATAATCTCCAATCATTAATTATTATTTTTTTCATCAAAATTATGAAGGCTACTGTACAGCTAGAAAAATTTAGTGGTCCACTTGATCTATTGTTGAGTTTGATTAGTGATAAACAGATGAGTATATCTGAGATTTCACTTGCAGAAATTACTGAACAATATTTGCAATATTTGGATAAGCTTGAGGAAAATAAAGAAGAGGAATTGGCAGATTTTTTGTTGGTCGGAACAAGATTGTTATATATAAAATCTAGATTATTATTACCACAATTTAATCAAGAGGAAGAAGATGGTCAGAGTTTGGAGGATCAATTAAGGTTGTATAAGATTTTTGTAGAAGCAAGTAGAAAAATAGATAAATTATGGATAGATGGCAAACAAAGTGTATTTAGAATTGAAGCACCAAGACAGTCAGAAGAGTTTGTTGCCCCAACAAATTTGGATAAGAATACCATGTATGATAATATGGTAAAATTAATTAGGAGATTGCAACCATTAAAATCATTACCAGAGACTAGTATTGATAGGGCTATATCTTTGAAGGAAAGGTTGGATAAAATAAGATTAATTTTGGAAAAAAATAAATCAGTCAATTTTTTTGAATTATTAGATAATTCAAATAATCGAACAGAAATAATAATCAACTTTTTGGCACTATTAGAGTTAGTAAAGCAAAAAACTGTGATTTTAAAACAGGATTCAGCTTTTTCTGATATTGCAATCACAAGAATTTAAATAATCATTATGAATTTACAATCTCAAATTGAATCTATTTTATTTGTTGCTTCAAAACCATTGAAGTTGTCGGCAATTGCCAAGGCTATTGGTAAAAATATTATTGAGATTGAAGAGGCGGTTGAAATTTTGCAAGGGAAATACAATGAAGAATCAGGTATAAATATTTTGCAAGTTGGTGACAGTGTGCAAATGGCTACTAATTCTAAAAATCATGATGTAATTGAAAGTTTTATAAAAGATGAAATTGTTGGTGAGCTGACAAAAGCACAGTTAGAGACATTGACTGTAATAGCTTATAGAGAACCAGTTACAAGACCAGAATTAGAGCTTATTAGAGGAGTTAATTGCGCTTTGATTATTAGAAATTTGTTAATGAGAGGGTTGATTGAAGAGGCTGAGGATATTGATAAAATTGTGCCGGTTTATCGTCTGTCTTTTGAAGCCCTTCGTCATCTTGGCATAAAAAATGTTACAGAATTGCCAGATTATGCTGAAATGAGTGAACATCCCAATTTAGAAAAAATTATTGAAGTGAAGGAATAATTAATTATTATACTTGTTTAGTTTATGAATACTCCTTTTTTTGGGCCAGAAAAACCGGTAGATAAGATTGGTTTTTTTTGGAAATTTATTTCTGTTTTATTAGCCGTCGGAGCTGTATTTACTGTTTCATTTTTTACAAATAAATTAGAATTTTCTTCAGAATTAAATGAAATTTCATTGGTTATGGAAAAAATGACAGATTTGTCTGATAGTGAATCAACATTGGCTGGAGGAGATATTGTAATAGAACCAGTTAGTATTCCAAATCCAGAAATACCAGTTTTGGTGGGTGAATTATTGCCACAGGATAGTTTTGGCGCAAAAAGTATTATTGTCAAAGATCATAAAAGTGGGGCTATTTTGTATAGTAAAAATGAATATGATAAAAGATCGATTGCGAGTATTACAAAATTGATGAGCGCCTTAGTTTTGTTGGAAAAAAATCCGGACTGGAATAGTGAAGCTACTGTGATCGGGAGTGATTCAATGGGGACACATATGTATGCAGGGGATATTTATACTCTTGATGAACTTTGGTATTCAGCGCTTGTTGGTTCATCAAATAAAGCTATTTTAAGTCTTGCTAATGCATTAGATTGGCCAGTGGTGGCATTTGTCGAGCGGATGAATCAAAAAGCTAGGGAATTGGGAATGACAGAGACTACTTTTGTAGAACCAACTGGTCTTGATGAGGGTAATAAATCTAGTGCAAGTGATATTGTTATACTTTTAAATAATGCATTAGAAAATACAAAAATTGTAGAGGCTCTTAAAACTCCTGAATACAATTTATATTCAAAACAAAGAGAAAAATCACATCATATGTGGAATACAGATTGGTTATTATTGGGTTGGGTGAATAATGATTTTGCAGAAGTTTTGGGTGGAAAGACTGGGTATACTAATGCGGCTGGTTATAGTTTTGCCGTGAGTATAAGGAATAATGATGGTAGGGTAGTTGATGTGGTAGTATTGGGAGCTGAGGAACATGAAGATAGGTTTACAGAGTCTCGAGATTTGGCTAATATGGTATTTGAAAATTATCAGTGGCCATAAAATTATAAAATAAAAAACTGCTAATAAGCAGTTTTTTATTTGATATTCATCATTACAACTTCTGGTGGGTTAAAAAGTCTGATTCGTCCACCTGATTCATTTACACCACTTGTTACAAATAGTTGAGTATTTTTGTATTGACTAAACCCTTGATACCATTCAAGTGGTATTGGAACTTCAATTTTCATAGCTGCGCCTATAAAAGGTAGTCTTACTTGGCCACCATGTGTGTGACCTGATATTACGAAATCTACATTATTTTCATTGGCCATAGGTGTGCCTGCTGGATTGTGGATAAGAGCAATTGATGGCAAATCTGGGTATTGTTTTTGCATATCAACTAGGCTTGTAAAATCTAATCTATCAGCCAAATATTCGTCACCGCCAAATAAAAGAAATTCACTTTTATTTATGGTTAGTTTTTCAGTTTCATTGACTAGGTAGTGCATGCCCATTTTTTCAAGTATATTTTTTATTTCTATACTTTTGTTTGGTAATTTGTACCTTTTGTTAATATTTTCATCAGCTCCACCAATGCCGTATTCATGGTTTCCATGCACAGCATAGGTTGGTATATTATCAGCCACTATTTTTAATTCTTCTAGATAATCTAGTCTATCATCTTCTTTGTGAGTAGCAAGAATATGATCGCCAACAATAAATACAATATCAGGGTTTAGTTTTACTATGTGTTTGGCAATTTTTTTAATCTCGTTTCTTCGGTTAAAATCTCCAACATGGATATCACTCACAATTAAGGCATTGATACTGTTTCCATTTAAAATTATTTCAATATCTTGATAATTTGTAACAAGCAATTTTGGCTCAATGAATGATCCATATATGACAGTAAAAGATCCAAGTAGTAGTAATATGGAAATAAATACACTTAATTTTTTATGTTTGCTTTCCCATGAAGTTGTATCTTTGTAGCGATGGTATAGTAAAATTACTGCAGGGGTTGCAGTCATCATTATTGTGAGTAATATTAAAATATCGTAAAAAAGGGTCATACTTTGGTGCCGACGGTGGGAATCGAACCCACATGCCTTGCGGCACACGATTTTGAGTCGTGCGTGTCTACCAATTCCACCACATCGGCATTATTATAATAAGATAAATTATAGCCTATTTTGTAAGTTATGTCAATTTGGTGTATAATGTATAAAGTATGACAAAAATAGTCTCTATTGTTAATCAAAAAGGTGGCGTAGGCAAGACTACGACAGCTATGAACTTGGCCGCTTATTTGGCAGATTTGGGTAGTTTTGTGTTGTTGGTCGATATGGATCCACAAGCAAATGCTTCAAGCGGATTAGGTCTGCAAAGAGACAATTTGAAGCACGGTATTTATGAGGCATTATCAGGTCAGAAACGTTTTCATGATGTTATTTTTAATACCGATCATACTTCACTACGAGTTGTGCCTGCAACTGCAAATTTGGCTGGGGCAAATATTGAACTTGTGGATGTTGAGCGTAGAGAATTTAAATTATCAGATTTGTTAGAGGAAGTGCGTCATGCATATGATTATATTATAATTGACTGCCCGCCTTCATTGGGGTTATTAACAATTAATAGTCTAGTTGCGGCCGATGAGCTTTTGATTCCAGTTCAAGCTGAATATTATGCGCTTGAGGGATTGGGTCAGTTATTAAATACAATTCAGCTTATTCAAGAACATATAAAACCTAATTTAAATATATTGGGTGCGGTTATTACTATGTTTGATAAACGTACAAAATTATCAGAAGATATTATGAATGAATTATATAGATATTTTCCTGATACAATTTTTAAAAGTATAATTCCAAGAACAGTGCGTCTTGCAGAAGCACCAAGTTTTGGAAAGAGTATATTACATTATGATCCAAAGAGTAAAGGCGCAAAAGCTTATGAAAGATTGGCGCGTGAAATTTTGGAAAAGCATAGTAATTATTAATATAAGATTATGGCTTTAGGAAAAGGATTAAATTCATTGATTCCACAAGGAAAGATTAGAAAAACTATCCGAATGGAAACAAATAATGTCAGTGATAATGATCATAATAGAATTTGGCATATTCCAATTAGTGAAATATCTCCAAATATAGAGCAACCACGAAAGTATTTTTCACACGAAGATTTGGAAGACTTGGTTTTGTCTATAAAAAAGCATGGAATATTGCAACCTGTCACTGTAACTGAAAAAACAGATGGTGGCTATGAGTTGATTGCTGGCGAAAGAAGATTCAGAGCATCTCAGATTGTTGGTCTTGTGTCAATTCCAGCAATTGTTCGTTCTGCAACCAAACAAGAAAAACTTGAACTTGCTTTGATTGAGAATATACAAAGACAAGATTTAAATGCAATTGAAGAAGGTTTTGCATACAAAAGATTGATTGAAGAATTTAATTTGACTCAGCAAGAAGTATCAGAACAAGTTGGTAAAAATAGATCTACGATTGCTAATATGATCCGTTTATTAGATTTACCAGAAGAAATTCAAAAAGCTTTGATAGACAAAAAAATAAACGCAGGCAAAGCAAGAGCACTTTTGAGTTTAAAAGATGAAAAAGAACAAATGCGAGTTTTCAGAAGTATGATCGGTGAAGAGATGACTGTTCGTGATGTTGAGATGAAGGTATATGGTAATACAGATAAATCTAGAAAAGGTTCTGTAAGACGAGATCCAAATGTAGTTGCACAAGAGGAATTGCTGGAGGAACGTCTTGGTACAAAAGTTGTTATTTTAGAGAAAGGCAAAAAAGGAACTATAACTATTCATTATTCATCAAAAGACGAGTTAAAGCGTTTGTTACAAGAACTTACTTAATTTTTATTTAAATTCTTTTGTTTAAAATATTATAGAATTATTTATATTTGTCTATTTTAATTAAGTCTGATAATTTTCTTTTTTACTCCCTGCCTGCCGGCAGGCAGGATTCTCGCCTAGGCTCCGAGGGTGATGCCTGTTGTGGTAAACAAATCCGTAAAAAAGAAAATTATCAGACTTTTTAAATAAAGCCTTTATGTTTTTAGAGAACTTATTATTTTTTTGGTAAAACAGATTTTAACCAACCTGTGAGTCTGGTACTTTTTTGTTGATTTTTGATATGATTTTTGGCGGTATGAGTTTTGACAAAAGATAACCAATCTTGATTTGGTCCTTTTCTGTTTTTATCAACTATTATATCAACCACGTCACCATTTCTAAGTGGAGTGTCTAATCGTGCCATTTTTTCATTTATTCTAACTCCATTGCATTTTTTGCCTATGTCTGTGTGTATGTGGTAGGCAAAATCTACTGGAGTTGCATCTTCTGGCAGATCAATAACGTCTCCTTTTGGTGTGAAAACAAAAATTCTAGATTGTAAAAAATCAACTTTAATTTCTTCTAAATCAGATAATTTATTTAAAATATCTTTTTGAATCTCAGCTAATTCTTTGACCCAGAGAATTTCTTTGGCTGGTAGTCTAGAGCCTCTTTCGTCATAATGCCAATGGGCTGCCACACCATATTCTGCTTCATCATGCATTTCCAGTGTTCTAATTTGAAATTCAATTAAATCTCCTTGATCATCAAAAACAGTAGTATGAAGTGATTGATAGCCATTTGGTTTTGGTTGTGAAATATAGTCTTTGATTCTACCTTTGAGAGGTTTCCAAATATTGTGGAGTATACCGAGCGTGGCATAACAGTCAGCTATGTTGGACACAATAACTCTGATTGCTATTACATCATACACTTTTGTAATATCATTTTCTTTTCTTAAGAGTTTTTTATAAAAACTATATAATCTTTTACTTCTACCTTTGAGATCAATTACTTCTATATTAGATTTTATGAGTTCAGCTTTTGAAATATTTTCTACACCTTCAAGAGATTTTTCTTTACCACGTAATTTTTCGTCCATCAATTTTTTTACTCTTTCATATTCTTTTGGGTAAACATGTCTAAAAGCTAGGTCCTCTAATTGACCTTTCATCTCAGCCATACCAAGTCGATTTGCAATTGGTGCATAAATTTCTAGACTTTCAAGCGCAATCCGGTATCTTTTTTGGGGAGGTAATGCGTCTAATGTTTGTAAATTATGAATTCTGTCAGCAAATTTGATTATCATGACACGGATATCTTCTGCCATGGCTATAAACATTTTTCTAAGATTTTCAATATAACGTTCAACTCCACGATATTTCAATTTTCCAAGTTTTGTAATTCCTTCAACCATGTTTTTAATTTCACTACCAAAATTATCCTCAATTTCTTTGAGAGTTACATGGGTATCTTCGGGTACATCATGGAGTAGGGTGGCAGTAATTATAATAGGGTCAATTCTCATATCTGCTAGAATATGGGCGGCAGCTAATGGGTGTACAATATATGGTTCTTTGGATTTTCTGAATTGGCCTCTGTGGGCATCATCGGCAAAATTGAAAGCTAAACGCACCATATCCAAATCAGACTCAGGGCTATAAGTCATTATTTTGTCTATTAAGGATTGGATGGTTTGTTTTTCCTTCATATTTTTATTGCTTAACTTCTTATACTTTATATGTTTTTTTTAAGTTTTGCAACTATTAATACTTTGTAAATATAATTAAAAACCCTCGGTATTGGAGAGCTTATAATTATTTTTTCTTTTTACCCTTTTTTTCTTTGATAAGCTCAAGCGCTTGTGCGAGGGTAATATCTTCTATATTTGTATCTTTTGGTACTGGAGCAAAAGTTCTAGTTCCATTTGAAATATATGGGCCATATGGGCCATCTAATATCTGGACTGGTTTTGAGGTTTTTGGTTCTTCGCCTAATTCTTTTAGAATCTTAGTTTTTCGTTTTCCTCGCCCTTTTTTTTCTTGGGCATAGATTTCTTTTGCATCTTCTAGTGTTAGTGTCAAAATATCTTTATCTTTTGGAATAGATCTAAAATCATCATCTTTTTTAAGGTATGGTCCGAATCTGCCAACACTGGCTGTTACTTTTACACCATTAATTTCTCCAATATTTAATGGGAATGAAATAATTTTTGTAGCTTGCTCTTTAGTTACATTATCTATATCAAGACTGGCTCCAATCGGTAGTTTTTTTGGACCATAACTCAATGAAACTTTTTTGGCTTTTTTGGTTTCTTCATCTTCACCTAGTTGTAAATATGGGCCAAATCTGCCAGTTCTTTGAGTTACATCTTTTCCAGTTTTTTCATCTTTGTAAAGTATTTGAGGGCCTTGTGGTTTTGCTAGTAGTTCAATAGCAGAGTCCAGTGTCAAATCAGCTGGTGCTAATGAATCTGGTAGGGAACAAGTATTATTTTCTCCACCTTCACCTCGCTGTAAGTATGGTCCATATTTTCCAGATTTGATAATAATATCGGTATTAGTGTCTTTGTCTTTACCAATATTTATATCTGGGTATTCTTCGTTAGCCATAGCTTCTTTAATATGGCTGTGAAATTTTTTTGTATAAAATTCTTTAATGTAAGGTCGCCATTTTTCTTTGCCGATGGCAATATCATCTAGATCATCTTCCATTTTGGATGTAAATTTTACATTGACAAGTGGTTGAAAATATTTTTGTAAGTAATGGTCTACTATCATTGCCGTATAGGTTGGCACTAATGCACTGCCATGTTTGATAACATAATCTCTTTCTATAATTGTATCCAAAATTGTTGAATAGGTTGATGGCCTTCCGACTCCTTCTGATTCTAATTTTTTTATAAGCGAAGCTTCGGTATATCTAGCTGGAGCTTGAGTTGTGTGTCCTTCTGGTTTAACAGAGTCTGCTTTTACAATTTGTTTTTCTTTTAATTTTGGTAGGGTGATTTCTTGATCTTCTAGTTCTGCTTCAGGATCATCAGTTCCTTCTACATAAGCACGTAAATATCCAGCAAATTCAATTCTTTTACCTTTAGCTTCAAATTCAGCTTTTTCAACATTGATTTTAACAGTTAGACTAACCAATTGCGCGCTTTTCATTTGGCAGGCAACTGTTCTTTTCCAAATTAATTCATATAATTTACTTTCATCGCTATTTACTTCTTTTTGAATTTGACTTGGATGTATAAAAGAACTGCCGGCTGGACGGATTGCTTCATGTGCTTCTTGGGCAACTTTGGATTTGCTTGTATAATTTTTTGGTTCAGTGCTTACATATTCTTTGCCAAATTCCATAGCTGCGTCTCGTGCAGCGTCAATTGCTTGGGTTGAGAGGTTGACTGAGTCAGTACGCATGTAGGTGATATATCCATTTTCATAAAGTGATTGAGCTACACGCATAGTTTGTTTTGCTCCCCAGCCTAATTTTCTATGGCCTTCTTGTTGTAGAGTAGAAGTTATAAATGGTGGGTATGGATGAGTTTGGTATGGTTTTTCATTAATTTCAGATACTACCCAAGGTTCAGTATTTAAAAGTTTTTTGGATAATTCAATTGCTTTATTATTATCAAGTAAAGTAAAGTTTTCAGGTTTTTTAAGTTTTCCAGTATCAGGATCAAAATCTTTTCCAATCGGTATGGCTAATGAATTATAACTAATTAATTTTGCATTAAATTTTTCTTTATCAGATGATAGGGATGCAATTAGATCAAAATATTCACTTGATTTAAATTTTGATCGTTCAATTTCTTTTTCTACGATTAAGTGGACTGCTACTGATTGGACTCGTCCAGCAGACAAGCCATATCTGACTTTTTTCCACAAAAGAGGGGATAGTTCATATCCGACTAGTCTGTCTAGAATACGACGGGCTTGTTGGGCATCTACTAAATTTATATCTAGCGGTCGGGGATTATTAATAGCCTGTTCTATAGCGCTTTTGGTAATTTCATGGAAAACCAGACGTTTTACTTTGTCAGTTTTAATTTTTAAAAGTTCAGCTAAATGCCATGATATAGCTTCGCCCTCACGGTCCTCATCAGTTGCAAATAGGATTTCATCAGCGTCTTTGGCTAATTTGCGTAGTTCTGTTACTTTTTTCTTTTTTGTGTTGGGTATTTCGTAGACTGGTTCAAAAGTATTACCTTCAATATCTATACCCATAGTACTTTTTGGTAAATCTCGCACATGTCCAAAAGAGGATTCAACTTTGAATCCCTTGCCTAAAAACTTGGTAATTGTTTTTGCTTTTGTAGGACTTTCTACAATAACGAGTTTATTTGCCATATTTTTTTACTCTAGCCTATAATTTCATTTTTGTCAATAATGGTCTTATTTGACCACTGAGAAAGATTGATCCGGTGATTAGTAGTATATCATTTTTTTTTATTTTTTTCATTGACCAATCTAAAGCTTTTTCTGGATCTACAAAAACATGTAGAGTATTGTTTGTATTTTTTTTATTACATTCTTTTTTTATATCAATTGGACTGGCTACTTTTCTAAAAGGATTATTTGTATTTCTAGAAATAGCTATAGATTTTGGGTTCAGATCCAAAATCATTTTAATCATTTGTTTATATTTTTTATTTTCAGAAAAACCTATTAATATATGAATATTTTTTTCATTTTTTTCATTGATTTTTTTTATAAAGTCTACGGTTGATTTCATTTTATCTTTATTGTGAGCACCGTCTAGAATAATTTGGTTTTTATAAAACAATTCTAATCTCAATATTTGTTTGGTATTGGCTAGACCTTTTTTAATAGTGTTTATAGGTATATTTAGGTATTTTGAGACTTCAATTGCAATTAATGCATTATTTATTTGGTGAATTCCTGGTGTAGTAAGTACATATTCATTATCTAGATAGTTAAATTGTGTTTTATTTATAGAAAAATTAATTATTTTAAAATTATTTTTTTTGATTATTTTAATATCAGCTATATTTTTTTTGCATTCATTGTTTATTATATTTAATAATTTTGTATCTGATACCATGGTAAATATTTTTGTATTTGGTTTTATGATACCTGATTTTTCGTAAGTTATAGCTTTTTTTGTTGGCCCAATTGATTTTTCATGATCAAGCCCAATATTTGTAATAATTGCAATATCTTTGTTTGGAATTATATTGGTTGAGTCATATCTACCTCCAAGCCCCACCTCTATTATTGCCCATTCAACATTTTTTTGATAAAAAAATAATAAACCGATAGCTGTAAGAACTTCAGAATATGATATTATGTCATATTTATTAGAAGATATATATTTTTCAAGCGCTACTTTGATTATTTTTACTATATTTACAAATTCTTTATCAGTCATATTTTTTGTAGCAACTTTCCAATGCTCGGTGATTTTAGTGGGGTGAGGTGATTGGGTACTTCCAACTTTTTTACCAGCGGTGTGTAAAATTGAATGTAAATAAGTTGTAAGTGAACCTTTACCACTTGTACCGGTTATATGTATATAATGAGGAATTTTGTTTTGGGGATTGCCTAAAAATGACAAAAAATAGTTTAGTCTATCTAAACATATTTGACAGTTTTTATTTTTTTTAATAAAGTCTTTTCTGGGTATATTTCTGAGGGATAACAAAAATTGTTCTGCTTCTAAAAAGTTCATATATTATATTGAGATTACAAACATCATAGACCCTAAATTTCGTATTTTACCAGATAATTCTAATAGCGCAAGAGTACTGCTGACTGTGTGACTATTTAGTCCAGTTTTTTTTACTATTATGTCTATATGCATTGGTTCTTTGGACATTGTAGATAGTATTTTATTATCAGTACTATGACTGTCTACAGAGTTGTCAATGGTCTTTGTGACTTCAAGAATTTCTGATAGGTTTAGTATTTCAATGATATCTTTTGTTTCTGTAACAAAGTGCGCTCCAGTTTTTAGTAATTTATTTACGCCAGTGGAAGTGGGGGAGGTTATATTTTGGGGTATAGCAAATATTTCACGACCATAATCAAGGGTACATTGAGCAGTAATGAGCGCGCCTGATTTTTCAGCTCCTTCAATCACAAGAGTTCCGAGGCTTATACCAGCTACAATGCGATTTCTCATAGGGAATGTATATTTATTTGGTAGAGTATTTGGTGGATATTCTGATATTAATGCTCCTCCGGATGCAATAATTTTTTCGGAGAGTTGCTTGTGGCATGATGGATATATGTTATTTTTGTTTATACCACAGCCAAGGACTGCACTAGTTTTGCCACCAATGTCAAGCGCAGAAGAGTGGGCTATGCCATCAATTCCGAGCGCTAATCCACTAATTATACTAAAACCAGCTTTGGCAAGGTTAGAAGCAAAATCTTGGGCCATTTGTTTACCATAGGTACTATATTTTCTTGGGCCCACAATAGCTAAAGGATAGGTTATATTTTTTAGACTACCTTTGACAAATAAACAGAATGGTGGATCATAAATATTTTTTAATAGGGATGGATAATCATCATCTTCCCTGGTTATACATTTGATTTGTTCTGATTCTAAAGTATTGATTAATTTATCTTCGTCTATAGTTTTTTTCCAATCAAGAAAATCATTTATAGTGGAGTCTTTCCACCCAAGAATTTTAAAATCAGAAAATTGAGCATTCCAAGCATTGTCCAAATTTGAAAAAGCTCCCAATAATTCATGGTAGCGTTTTACATTTGCTTTTGGGTAATGCGCAAAAAGTATTTCTTTTTTCATAATTAGCTAGTTTTTGCTTTATTGATATGAAAATATATAAACTTGTTGTGTGTAAAAGTTTATATTGTTTTATTAATTTATACCAAATTTAGTATTTCTTTAGTTGCTGTATCTATCATTTTTTCTAGATTACGTTTTTCAAATAAACTAAATTTATTCAAAACAAATTTTGAAATATTTTTCATTTTATTTTCATTAGTAGAGGCTATACCAACTCTTATACGGTGAAAATTTTGACTTTTTATGTGTTCAATTATTGATTTTATTCCATTGTGTCCAGCATGTCCACGATTAATTTGTATTTTTAATTGTCCTAGAATCAAGTCTTTGTCATCATGCGCTACGATAATATTTTCTGGGGTTATATTATAAAAATTAGCAATAAGTTGGATGGATTGACCAGAATGATTCATAAATGTCATTGGTTTTGCTAATATTATTTTTTCATTATTTATGACACATCCACAGATTTCAGCATTAAATTTTTTACTTAATTCCCAAGAACCTATATTATATTTAGATAAATTTTTTTTTAGATAATCTAAAACCATAAAGCCAACATTGTGGCGTGTCTTTTCATATTTTTTTCCGGGGTTTCCTAGACCAACTATTAATTTCATAAGATATTTATTATCTTTTCATTTTTCTTAGTTTAATGATAATAGGCGATGCAAAGAAATCAAATTGTTCACGTAGTTTGTTTTTTATAAAGTTTACATAAGAATAATGTAGGGAAGTTCTGTGTTTGATTGCTAATTCTAGTACGGGTGGATTACTGTCTATTTGTCTTATGCCGACAATTTTTGGGTGTCTTGTACCTTTACCGCGTGAAGGTCTGTGTTCATGAGTAGTTTCTTTTATAAAATGTTCTAGTGCTTTAACTGGTACGATTATATGGCGTGTTTGCCATGCTCTGATTATTAAGGGCATTATTTTGTGTACACTATAACCAGTTTTACCACTTACAAAAACCAGTGGTGCGAAATCGATGTGAGGAAAATGTGAATAAACCATTTTTTCAACCATATGTCGTTTTGTGTCAGTGTTGTCGTCTGATAAATCCCATTTATTTATTAGGATAATTACACTTTTTGCGCGTTTTTCAATGAGTCCTCCAAGTTGCATATCTTGACTAGAAATAATTTCATTTGCATCAATTACAAAAAGTATAATATCACTTTCTTCTAGTATTCTAATACTTTTGCCAATACCTTTTCTTTCTAATTCTCCAGTTACTTTTGTCTTGCGTCTAATTCCAGCAGTATCAATAAAGGTTATATTTTGTGAAATAGTTTTTTTATCACTTGTATATTTATAGATAATATCTGTATCAAATGGTTCGCGAGTAGTGTGGGCTAGTTCACTGACAATTACTTTGTCTTCTCCTATCATTTTGTTGAATAATGATGATTTTCCAACATTTGGCTTGCCAATTATACTTACTTTTATGGATTCTTTCTTTTTTTCTTTTTTTGGTCTTTTTTTTGATTTTTGTAAAATATTAAAGATGTGGTCTAGTAAATCCCCAATACTTCTACCACTAGAAGAAGAAATTTTGAATGGTTCACCTAAGCCAAGTTTGTACCATTCTCCAGATAGTGATTGCATCTCAATTCTTTTGTTGTCTACTTTGTTGGCCACTAGAATAACTGGTTTTGATTCAATTCTGCGTATATATTTTGCCAATTCTTTTTCTTGGGGCATAATATCAGTTTTGGCATCAATCATGAATATTATTGCGTCGGCTTCCTTCATTGCTCTTTGGCTTTGTTTGAGTATGTCGCTTTCTAGTTCAATATTATCATCAAAAGTTAAACCACCAGTATCAATTAATCTAAAATATTTTCCGTTCCACAAAACAGTACCTTCATTATTGGTTCTAGTGGTGCCAGGAATTGTTGAAGTGATAGCTTTATCTTTTTCAATTAATTTATTAAAAAAAGTTGATTTTCCTACATTCACTCTTCCAACGATAGCAATTATCGGTAGATTGTCTATTTCTTGTTCTACATTATCCATATAATTTAAATAAATTTTTTATATAATTTTATTCTTCAAAATCTTCACCTAAAATAATTAATATTTTTGTACTACTCACTATAGATTCATTTTCTGGAATTTCTTTTTTAAGGGGTATATTTAAGGTTGTTTGAATTTGTTCAATTATCTTTGTATCAGAAATATTTGATATTATGTATAATCCACTTTCAGCTATTGGTCGTGTCTGGGTATTACCAATTTCTTCCACAATTATATCATAATCAGTCAATTTATTCTGTACTCTAGAAGCCAGACCAGCGCGCCAAGTTCCATTTTGGATTTCTATCGCATCTTTATTTTGATTGGATTCTTTTGTTTCAGTTATATTTGTATTTTCTTTTTCTACAATAATATTTATGGATTCTGGCGCAGGTGTGTCTTGAGATGGGGTTGTGTCTGCAATACTATTGTTATCAAAAATATTTTTTATAGCATCTTTCATTGCGTCAAAATTACCCGTTACTGGACTTAGTATATATGCTCCTTCAGGTGTGTAGCTACTTTCTAAAAATTTATTATCTTGTATATCAAATACTAATGTAATTATATTTTTTAAATCAATTGATCGACCAATTTTTAACAGTGAAATCATACTTGAAAATTCAATATTTGTGTTAATGTGGTTTCCAAGAGATTTTATAATTTTACTAATTCTGATTGGATTAGATAAGGTTTGAAATGATAATATTTTTTCTTTGAGTGCAAGGATTACTTTTTGTTGTCTTTTGGCTCTGGCAAAATCAGAACCTTCTCCGTTGTTTCCGTGGCGTGATCTAGCATATTGCAGAGCTCTTTCGCCGTCCATTGTTTGTACACCTTTTACAAAAGTCAAAGAACGATATTCGTCATTTGGAGCTGGAAATTCATGGTCAGTAAAACTTGTTTCAACATCAATTTTAACTCCACCGACATTATCAATTATTTCTTTAAAAGCCTGAAAATCTACTCTTACATAATAGGGGATTGTGATATCAAAAGTATCTTCAATAACTTTTGTGGCGTATATAGCTCCAGCACCTTCTTGCTTTGCCTCACCATAAGCATTGGCGTGATTGATTTTTTGTTTGCCATAGTCTGGAATATCAACTCCCAAGTCTCGTGGAATAGAAATCATAGCTATATGACCAGTAGATGGTTTTATACTGACAGTAATTATAGTATCTGTCAAGTATGGGCCATTGTGTCCAGGACCACCCATACCGAGTAAAAGTATATTTATACGGTCATCTTTTTTGCCAACTAAGTCGGTCTGTCGTTTAAAGACAAAATTTGTTATTCTTTTTAGAATATTGTCTGGTTTGTTTGGTTCTAGTGTAATTGGATCGTATTCATAAGGATTTTCAGATATTGCTGGAGAAGAGAAAGTTCTGATTATTAATATGGAAAATAATATAATAAAGATAGCTAAAATAAAAAAACTTTTTTTGTTTTTTTTGGCAGGTTTTTCTGGATTATTTGTATTTGTGTCAAGAAAATTTAACGGTTTTTTTTCGATATTATCCGTCTTTCTTGGTTTATTATATTCTTCTAACATGTGATATAGTATATGCTAAAAATAATCAATAATCAAGGTTTTATTCTTGTATCAATTTTGCCTTTTATGGTATAATATATGTAGAAAAAATAAATAAATATGCCAGAAATATTAAGAGAAAATAGTATCACAGGTGATGTAGCGTATGAGTGGACTGTCCAAGAATTTGATAGACACCAAAGAGGTTTATTTTGGTATATTTTTATGATTACTGTTGGCATGATTTTGGTTATATATGGATTTTTGTCAAATAATTTTTTGTTTTCATTGATTATTGTTTTGTCGGCGATTATCTTGTTTATTCAATCATACCAAGAGCCTGCACAAGTTTTATTTAGTATAACAGAGCTTGGTGTGGTATTGGGTAATAGATTTTATAAATATTCTGAGTTAGAGAGTTTTTATATTATTTATCAGCCACCAGAAATAAAAACTTTATTTATCCAACCAAAAAGTGGAATCAGACCATTACTCAGAATTCCTCTTTTAGATCAAGATCCATTGGATATAAGAGAAGCTATGACTGTATTTTTAGAAGAAGATTTTGAAAAAGAAACTGAACCGCTTACTGATTTGTTTGCTAGACAATGGAAAATACATTAATAATATATTTGATACCCCGCTTGTGAGCGGGGTATTTTTTGTTACTTTGGTTAAAATTTTTGCCAAAGTTGTATATGTAGAAATACAATATATGCGTGTATTAGTAATAGAAAAAAAGTTACAATAGGTATATATTTGTGTTTTCTCGCAAGCCATAGTAGTAAAAGAGAAACAAATTGTTGTAGTAACTTTATTGCTATAAAATAATATGATCCTTGTTCAAGCCACCAGCTCATATTTGGGTTTTTTTCTGAAAAGTTTGGTTTAAAGGAAAAAACAAAGGTTGAAACAGTGTCAAAAATGATAGCAATTGCTAACAAAAATAGACTGATGATTATAAATTTTGTACGCATAGTAACCTCCTCTATTGTAGGTTATTATCAATAATAATTTATGTCAAGTGAGCTTTGTGTTTTAATTAAATAAAAAATAATCCTAATTTTATTAGGATTATTTTAAAAGTTTATGTTTAAACTTTATTGAAGTGGTAGTTGTTGTACTTGAGATGGTGATAAGGCTATGTTGTATAATCTCAAATCATCTAATAAACCTGAGTAATTTCCACCGTGACCAATGATATCTAAACCATCTGTACTTGATCCACCTAGACTATTAGTAGTATTACCACTGCCAGCTAATTGACCATTTATATATAGATTTAAATTTGTCCCTTGGTGAACTGTTACTAGATTTACCCAAGTATTAGTTGGGATTGAGGTTGTGGATACAATATGATTACCAAATGGGGAACCATTACTGTGAGAGGCTACAAATTTTAGGCCAGTAGAATCTTTTAGAATTCGTGTTTGAAGAATGCCATATTTGAAAAGCAAGGCATGATAGCTACCAGTAGACCAAGAATTTGCTACAGTGTCAGTAATCTTTACCCATACAGAAGTACTACCTTCTGTCCATCCATTAATAATTTGTGAACCATTTGTTGCTAAATATGTACCAGTCGCACCATTAAATGTTAGAGATGCTGAGTTAGGATTATTGATAGGTGCAACATCTGTACTATATCTAATAGAACCACGGCCTACGGTTGTTATATTATTTATTGATTCCGTAACATTATTATCAAATTTCCAATATATAGTAGGTGGTGGTACGCTTGGTATAGTTTGTTCTACCATGTTGACAGTGTAAGTTGTATTAGTATTTGGGGTAATAATCATATGGCTTTCTGAACCTCCATCTGACCATGTATCAAATTGATAACCTTGTCCACTAATAGTTTGTGGTGATGTTACGCCTATAGTTCTTTGTACTCCGGCAACTCCGACAAAGGTATAAGGTGTAGTTTGTGGTTGGCCATCGAGAAGAATTTCTGTACCAGGAATATTGGAGTCAATAGTTATATTTGCTTTTATCGGCATTACATCGCGAGTAACTGTTGTTTGTAGTCCAGAAGAATCAGTAACAGTGAGATATATTCTATAGAATACATTATCTTCTGTATGACCAAAGGTTGGAATGTCAAATGAGCCATTTGTAATACCATTAATCGGACCAAGATGAGGATGTGTGTGTTGATCATGATGGAATAGAACTGTCCAGCTATAAGCGCTAGCCGGTAATACGCCATCGTCAGGATCAGTAGCAACACCAGAAAAATTGATTGTGTCGCCTGCAGTATAGAATGTTCCTCCATCTGGAAGGGTGATATCTGCGATTGGTGTAGATCCAGCCATGATAGTAAAATTGACAATATCAGATCCGCCCTGGCCGTCATCTACAGTCAAACTGCCATTGTAAGAACCACCAATAGTGTAAGTGTGAGTAGTTATAACACTGTTGCTAGTAATCCCATCACCAAAATCCCAAGTGTAGGTTAATTGATCGCCATCTGGGTCAGTAGAGGTTGAGCCATCAAAATTGACATTTAGAGGTACTTCTCCTGAAATTGGACTAACATTTGCTTGGGCTACAGGGTTTTGATTAGATCCACTACCTACGAATGTAATTTTTGATATTATACCAGATCCATGACCGGCTACATAAAGACTTCCGTCAGGGCCTGTTTTTAGGTCAACTGAAAATTGAGGAATTGACAGTGGAAAAGTGTAAAAAGTATTACTGGTGTCTAAGTATCTGATCCATGTGCTACAGTAATCAATAATAAAGTAATTATCGGTGTAAGTTGCAGGGAATTGGTTTCCAGTATAGAAAGCACCTCCAGTGATAGCACATCCTTCAATACCACGTTCATGTACATATATTGGATTTTGAGCATATTGGTTAGAACACATTCCTTCACAGGTTGGCCAACCATAATTTATACCAGCTTGACCAACATTGACTTCCTCCCATGCCCCAGCACCAACATCGTTTATATGCATTTTTCCAGTATTTGAATCAAAAGAAAAACGGTATGGGTTTCGTAAACCAAAAGCCCAAATAGCACGATATTGACCTACAGGAGTAAGAGTTTGTCCGGATGTATTGACAAAGCTAGTAGGATTATCATTTGGAATAGTACCATCACTATTTAACCTTAAAATTTTTCCGTCATAGTTTGTTACTAATTGGGAGTTAAGTGGTTCACCGGCATCACCAAGAGATAGATAGAGTTTGCCATCAGGTCCAAAATGAATATCTCCACCTCTGTGGTTACCTGAAATATTATAATATTCAAGCAATATCAATTCGCTATTTGGTACAACAGTATTTCCGTTGGCTGTAAAACGACTAAGACGAGCACCCAACGAATTTTCTGTATAGAAAATGTAGATATAGTTGTTGTTAACAAAATCAGGATCAAAAGCAATCCCCAATAATCCACGTTCTTCGTCACTTCTCATATTAGTCGTTACTAAAAACGGAGTAGGGAGTAGTTGTCCTTCTGGTGTAATAATGCGTACTGCTCCAGCTTGTTCAGTTACGAATAATCTACCGTCTGGTGCAAAAGCCATAGCAGTTGGATTTTGTAATCCTGTAATGAATTGATTGTCTATCTCAAATGTACCTTCTGTTGGTGTATTGACTACAAATTCAGCTGAAATTGTATGATTAGCAGTTACATTTGAAAAAGTATAACTAGAAACAACTCCTTGAGATACACCATCAACCAATACATTAGAAGTTTGATAA
>MFPS01000001.1 GCA_001782825.1 Candidatus Magasanikbacteria bacterium RIFCSPHIGHO2_01_FULL_33_34 | reverse complement strand
AAATGACGTAGCGGAGCGGAGGCATTTTATACAACTAGTGATTATACGCAAACAATACGTTAAATATACTTAATTTGGTATATTTAACGAATATATGGTATAATTTTATTATTAAATTTATTATATCATACACATATGAATAAGCAAGAATTGTTGGATAAAACTGAACGAGAATTGAAGGTGCGTAATTATAGTAATAAAACTATTAAAACTTATTTACATTATTTATCTGAGTATTTTGATTTCAAGATGGATAATCTTGAAAAAATGGATATAAATAGTATAAAAGATTTCATTTTGTATAAAAAAGAGCAAAAATATTCGCCCCAAACCCTAAATTTGAGTATAAATACTCTTAAATTTTTTTATCATGAAATAATGAAAAGTGGTGATAAGATGGATATTCATACAGTAAAACGTGATAACAAACTACCGATTGTACTGTCTCGTGATGAAATAAAAAGAATTATTGACAGTGTTACCAACAAAAAGCATAAATTATTATTGTCTGTAGCTTATGGATCTGGGCTTAGAGTCAGTGAAGTTGTTAGCCTAAAGGTAAAGGATATTATTTTTGATAATCTTACTCTGCATATAAAAGGCGCTAAAGGTAGAAAAGATAGAATTACCATATTCCCCGATAGTATAAAAGTTGAGTTACAAGAATTGGTAAGTACTAAAAATGGAGATGATATTGTGTTTGGGAGTGAACGTGGAGGAGCTTTGTCTTTGCGGTCCGCTCAAAAGGTTTTTGAAAATGGATTAAATAAGGCAAATATAAAAAAAGATGCTTCTTTTCATTCACTACGGCATAGTTTTGCTACTCATTTGCTGGAAAATGGGATAGATATTCGTTATATCCAAGAACTTTTGGGTCATAATAATATAAGAACTACGCAGGTGTATACTAGCGTTAGCAATATTGGCGCTCGTAGTATCAAAAGTCCTTTATAGAGATGTTTCACGTGAAACAATTATTGGTCATTTCTGTCTGTTTTGTATATTATATCAGCGGTTTGTAGTCTTTGAAAAACAGTGATTCTGTCTTTTAATTTTTGTAATTTGAAGAATAAAGTATTGAATAATTCCCAAAAAAGTACCCAACCACCAATAAAGAAGCCTTCTATAAGGAAATCAGCAAATATTGCCTTAGGTATGATGCGTTGTAATAAAGATCCGATAAATAATAAGAATAAACCAAAAATAGCATAGGCAATGGAGTTATGCTTGGTTGTCCTTAGTTTATTTGAATATTTTTTTATATAATAATGGAAATAGTTTTTGAAGCCTTCTATGCTTTTTTGTTCTTTTTCTACGTCATGTATAGATGCTGGTATATGAAATACAATACAAACCTTATTTTTCTTTGGTATCTCAGAGACGGATTCTTCTAAATATTCAAACAAATCATCATCTAGATCACTATTGTTGAGTGGAGAAAAGTCCCATTCATTGTAAATTTCGCGGTAGTAGTCAATATTGATATTGATATCGGTTGTATTATTGTCTGTCATATAGAATTGATTATATATTATGTATTAGTATTATCTCACTTTGTATATAATTAGCAAGAGCATATGTGATAATTATCAACAGTAAAGTACGGTGTTTGTATACAATAGTCTACACAAACAAGGGATTTATTTGCTAAAATGTATGCAATATATGTACTGGCAAATTTTATATTAAAAATGTTTCACGTGAAACAATTCAATTATTTTATTTGTAATATTAAAATATTATATTTATTTATAAGATTACTTAATTTTAAAGGTTTGATTTTATAGTATAGTAGTTATGGCATGATTGTTGGCAATGAAATGTTTCACGTGAAACATTTGTTGATTTTTTAGGAGTATTATTAATTTTGTATTTAAATTAAGAAGTTTTTTAGTGTCGTAAAATATATATAGTATATAATTTTATTATTTTAAGTAATTTGTGCTCACCATACACAATAATATTGTATAAAATTGTATGTAGGTATTTTTTGTAAAGATTTAGGTAATTTTGAGATATTTTTAACTAATGTGATATTTGTTAGTATATAGTGTAAGTTGTTAAATTGTATGTTTGTGATATAATTGTCATAAATATAAATAAAGTACTTGACTTGTAGTCTGTATTTTAGTAAAATGTTGTAGCGCTCAAGCGGGCCCTTAGCGTAGCTGGTAGCGCGCCTCCATGGCATGGAGGAGGTCACCAGTTCGAATCTGGTAGGGTCCACATGATTCATGCGCCGAGGTAGCTCAGTGGTAGAGCAGGGGCCTGAAGAGCCTCGTGTCGTGAGTCCGATTCTCACCCTCGGCACATAATGACAGTTAACAATTGACAATTTATAATTAACTAAATATAATGCAGTCAATTGTAAAATGTAAAATGTTAATTGTTATAACGGAGTGTAGCTCAGTTGGCTAGAGCATCTGGTTTGGGACCAGAGGGTCGAAGGTTCGAGTCCTTTCACTCCGACAACGTGAAACTTTCAGAATTTTTATATAGGTTTGTAATCTATATTAAGCTTCATTTTTTTCATTAGCTTCGAGATATTTGCGGATTATTTCTGGTGTTGCACCGATTGAATACATGTATGCGCGGACAGATTGAATTAATGTTAAATTTATTCCATTTTTTTCTAGTTCTTTGATTTGTTTTTCAATTTCATTTTTAGTTTTTATTTTTTCTTCTTCTGAAATATTTGTTGCTGAACGAATATTCTCCAAAATCATAAAAGCATGATTTTTTATTTTATTTTCATGTGCATAATTACGATATAAATCAAATAAATCAATGCCAGTTTCTTGACGTATCTTTCTTTCTGCTATCAAAGCTCCAAACTCGGCATCGCGCTCTATTACTCGTGTTGGTAACATTAGCAAATCTTTTATTGTGACGCCTGGGGAAATTTCTACTGCTAATATGTCGGGTATTTCTTTTCCAAAATCCATTTTATCTTGATGTTCTTCAATAATATTCCATAGTTTTTTTAAAATAGAACTATCATTTAATAGTTTTTCTAAACCATTTAAACCTGCTAGTTTGCTAATAATTTTTAACTTATTAACAAGAGAATCAGGATTCAATTGTATAAGTGGATTGTCGATATTTTCGTTTTTTAATGATTCTTCGTTTACATAAAAACTTCCTAACTTGTGAAGGGATGGATTATCTTCTTGTTGAGTGTGTCTTAATTCATGTAATAATATGTGCACATCATAAAAATTACCACCTGGTCTTTGTAAAATAACTTCATTTTTATTTCTTTCGTGAATGCCTGTTGTTTTAGTGCCACTTTTTTGAGCGATATAGACTGGAACATTTTTTGGGTTAAACCGTGCTAAGATATCAATTTTTTTTTGTTCTTCTTTTGGAGATTGTAAGATAAAAGACCTTAGTCTACGTACTGAATCAGTTTGGTTTTTTTCATTTAACCCACTGCGCTGTGTAGTGTCTTTGTCTAGATCATATTGATATGAACATGTTTCTTTTCCGTTTGCATCGTACATTTTACCGTGATAACGCAAAACAATATAGTCACCCAAATCTAAAGTTTCAATTTTTTCTTCTGGCCTTAGTTCAGACTGAAACATGAATCCAGCACGGTAACGATTTTCTGCTGGTAAATACTCTTGTGTCAATATGATATCTTTTTCAATCCCATTATCTCTTACTTTCAATATCATTGGTTGATCTGCTTTTTTGTGAGCATGGTCAAACCAACCTTCAACTGTAGTTGTAGGCTTTCCGTCAATACTTAATATTTCATCTCCAATTTTCAGACCTGCTTTTTCTGCTGGTGAACCTGGTATTATTTCTAGTATTATATATACACAGTGAGGAATGTTTTGATCTTGTTCTTTTTCAGTGTTTATTAATTCTTTAGTAAATGTTTGGGTGTTTGTAGCTTCTGGGTTAAATTGATCGGATTTTGACATAATTTAAGTTAAAAAATGATTAATTATGGTAATTAAAAGTATATCACATAATTTTTTTGAGTCAAAAAAATTTATGTATCATTTAAACATTTTAAAAACCAATTTTTTGTCAGTTAAGATTGTCGTGGAGTTGTAGAAACAAAGTTACTATATCATAGTTTTTCTAATTATTATTTTAAAAAATGTTCTAACTTTGTTCAAAATTTTTATAATATATTTAGATTGCAATACAGTTGTTTTATATAGACTAAGTGTATTTCAATTGTTATAATGCTTATAAGAATTAATAATTGATTAAAAAATAAATATTGTGAGTGTACTTAAATTTATTTATAAAAATCTTGACAAATTTAAAATAAAGTTTATTTTTGTTTTTTTTGCTGGAATTTTTGATGGCTTTGTCACATTTTTTGTGCCGGTATTGTTGGCTGAATTTACAAAAAGTTCTTTTATATCAAGTGATTTTCAAAATCTTATTTATTTAGTAAGTATTTTTTATTTGTCTTCTTTATTTTTTCAATGGGTTATCAGAAAGTGGGGAGAGGCTATTGCACTTCAATTTGGAAATTATATACGCTTGAAGTATTTCAAGGCATTGGAAAAACTTCCTATAAAAGATTTGATTAATCATCACTCTGGTTATATTTTGTCAATGATAAATAAAGTTTCTGATGGTTTAGAACCTATAATATTTGATATTTTTTGGACTTTTTCTAAAAGTATTTCCCAGATGATTATGTTTTTTTATTTTACAGCCAAAGAATCAGTATTTATTGCGGTTGTTAACATAGTTATTTTAATTATTTTTATAGTAGTAGGCACTATTCTTTCAAGAAAAATGGTACCAATTGCGAATGAATTAAATAAAAAAAGAGCTTCATTATTGGAATCCTATACAGATTTTATGTCTAATATTCTTACTGTAAAAAGGCTTGGTATTTATTCTTTTGTAGAAGATAAACTATTTCATAAAACTAATGATAATTATAATCAAATTAAAAAACTTCAGAGTTTCCATGCCAATAGATGGTTTTTTTTACATACATTGTTTAGTTTTGCTTTTTTGGCTACCGTTGGATTTTTGTTGTTTCAAATTTCAAAAGGTATATTGTCTTCATCAGTATTGATTCTTTTTATTGCAGCGTATGCCTTGATAAGGGGTAATGTTAATCGTATATCAGAGAGTTTCAAATTATTAATGGAAATGAAGGCGTATGTAAATAATTTGGATAAAATTATTTTTTCAAGTAAGCCGGTAGTTGAAAATAAAGAAATTAAGAAGTGGAAAGAAATAAAATTTAATAATGTATATTTTCAATATACTGGTACAGAAAAGAAAATTAGTATTTCTGAGTTTATCATCAAAAAGGGAGAAAAAGTTTGTATTATGGGAAAATCAGGAGAAGGCAAAACAACCTTTTTGAATTTATTTATGAATTTTTTGAAACCAGATAAAGGAGAAAGATTGATTGACACTTGGTCTTATGGAAAAATGAATGAAAAATTTTTTCAAAATCGTATTGCAATGATTTCACAAGATACAGAACTTTTTAATATTTCTTTGAGAGAAAATATTACATTGGGACAAAAAATTGAAGAAAAAATAATACTTGATATTTTTTCTAAACTTGATCTTTTGGCTTGGGTTCAAAATTTGGAAAAAGGATTGGAGACAATTGTTGGTGAAAAAGGAATTAAACTTTCAGCCGGTCAAAAGCAAAGGATAAATTTAATCAGAGGTATTTTGCTTAATCGTGAAATAATATTGTTGGATGAGCCAACCTCTCATTTGGATTTTGTAACTGAGGGCAAAGTTATTGATTTTTTGAGGGATTATTTTTCTGATAAAACGGTTATTATTGTTTCTCATCGGGAAGCACTGAAAGAGATTTGTGACAGATGTTATGTGATGAAGGATCATTCTTTAGTTGAGATTTCTTAGTTGTATGGGGTGTTAGTCGGGTTTTTGTATAAAGATTTGTGAATCTTTCGTATAAGATACTACCTTGACAAAGTCATTAAAATATGGTATAATTTTTTGTTAGTCAATTGTTTTTTATAGCTTTCTTTTTGTCTTGTTTTGTAAAGAAGATAGAGAGAAAGCTGGATGAAATTCCAGTTTTTTCTGCCTGACAATAGTGTTGGGTAGAACTTTTTCTTTGGGGGCAAAGATGACTACTAACGATCGTGCCAATGGGATTGCTCTGGCGACTAACCTTGTTCAGAGCATCTTGGATGCTGGTGGGACATATGATGACGTGCGACGTCTTTTTGCGAACAAGCAGTTCCACAAAGAGATGATCCGGTGGGTCATGTATGATCCTTGCAAGTGTTGGAAGGAGATTCTGTTGGGAGTGGAATTGCCGAGCAATTCGCTCGTCAAGGTCTCTTATGAGGCAGAGCAGATGGTGAGGCGGACACCTGCTTGTGCCGTAGTTGGCAAGAAGGTTCGCCTTGCCAATGTGTCTCCTTCGGAGCTTGGTTTCCGAGAGGACACGGTTTTCTCGGAGGTCTGTGAATTGGCCTTTGAAAGTGGTTTGAGGCTCTGCCCAGCAGAGGTTGGACCGCAGTTGCGGTACCAGTACCTCGACCAGAGGACTGGGGACAAGTGGTTGCGGATCGCTATGACCCCGATCTTGATGCCGAATGGGCACAAAGGGGTCTTTCGAGTCGGAGAGAGCAATGGCTCTCTCCAGCTTGTGGGGTATTACTTGAGAGGTGAAAAGGAGGATATCGTTGATCTGCATCAACGGCTCATCTTCCTTTGTCCCGATAACGGTGAGCCGTAGAGGCTCCCGTTCAAAAGACCGAAGCATGTCTATAAACTGCTTACCACCGTTTTTGGTGGTTTTCTTTTTTTTAAATTTAAAAACAAAAAAATCTCGACAGAGTCGGGATTCTTTTGTTTTTGCCATACAGTATATAAGTGGGCTGTTCTTGAAAATTTCAAGAACTACTTATATACATGAATATTATAACACAGATTTGAAGCTGTGTCATACACTTGTCAATAACAAGTTGTGGATATTATATTACATATTTTATAGTATGTCAATATTTTTTGTAAAATTTACATAAATGGTCATTTTTGTTATACTTCCTTGGTAAATAACCATAACATTATATATATGCGATTAATTAGATTAATGCAAAATTTTTGTATACCTTTTACTATAATTTTATTGAGTATTATTTATTTATTTAATCCTACAGAAACAGTTTATGCCTGTGCTGTTGGGGACGAAGCTACAATCAAGATTGTGGCTAGAGACAAGGATGGAGATTTTATAAGTGATATTAAATATACTTTGTATGAACAAATTCAAAATGCTGATAGTGGTCGTTTGTTAGGCAGAGCTGTTAAGTCAGGAGTTATAGGTGAAACAGGAATTGGTTCTTTTTCTATGCATCCAGATGCATATGATGATCCTGTTTCTGGAAGAAGTTCTAGTTTTGTATTGAAATTATATGAGACCAACCCAAATGCTGGTGAGTTTTTTATTTGGGATAAGAGTTATGTTTGTGGTGGTGGTCCATATAATGAGAATTTTAAATTAAGTAGTATAAAAGTTATTTTACGAAATTTGGATGGTATATCTCTTAAAAACAAAAAATTTGAATTGTATGAACAAAAATCTGATCGAGAAGGTAATCCATTGTTAGGTGATGTGGTTGGAAAGGCTTTTACAACTGGAGATTTTGGTGAAACAAGAATTTTTGTTGCACCGGGAGAATATATTATTAGAGTAGCTTCTGATGTGGGTACAAATTATCAAAAAAATGACATAGTTGTTGAATCTCAAAGAGAAATAGAAGTTGATTATACTCTTAGTAATGTTTCAATTGTGATTCGTGATGGTGGAGGTAATCTGTTGCCAAATAATAGTTTTACAGTTTATAAACAAATTACCAATACAGATGGTGTTAAAGTGTTGGGCACAAAAATGGGTTCGTATACGACTGGTTTGACTGGCCAAAAAAGCATTTATTTGCCGACTGATACTTATGTTATTACTTTTGCTGGGACGGGAAAAAATTTAATATACTTATGGGATCAGACAATTCAAGAAAATGAGAGTTATGATTTGAATTATAGACTTCCTACATTGTCAGTTACAGCTCGTGGTTTTGATAATAAACTTTTGAGTAATGTGGCAGTCAAAGTTTATAATCAGTCTGTAGATGTTGATGGTCAAATTTTGTTGGGAGATGTAGTTGCTTCTGGAAATACTGGGGTTAATGGTTCTGTTAAATTTTTTGTTCCATCTGGTCGTTATGTAGTTGAATTGGTTGGTCCAGACAAACAAAAAAATCTTTATTATTATAATGACTTGGCAGAGAGAGGTATATTGAATTTGGAAAAAACTTTGAGTGCATTAAAAATTGTTTTGAAAGATGCTGATGGAAATTTGTTGTTGGATGTGCCGGTTTCATTGGTTGAACAATTGAAAGATGCCCAAGGTAATTTTGTGGTTGGAAAAGTTTTAAATACAAAAAATACAAAAGCTTTTGGAATTGCTGAGTTTTATTTTCCTCCTGGCAGATATGCGTTGAGAATAAATGGCACAACAAAAGAGTTTTATTATTTTTGGGATAAAGAAATTGTTCAAGAGCAAGCATCAATTGTTAATCTAACTTTGAGTGTAATTAGGATTGTGGCACGAGATAGTGAGGGAAAATTGGTGAAAAATGTCGCTGCGTCGTTGTATAACCAAGATTATGATTTGGCCAATGTAGAAATTTTGGGTACAAGGCTTGCCACAGTGAATACCGGTGAAGAAGGTTATGCCGATATTCGTGTGCCTGAAGGTATTTATATAATCAAAGCGGGTGAGAGTACAAATTATAATTTGGCTGTAAAAGAAAATTTTTTGACGACAGTAAATTTGTCAAAAAAAGGTGATATTGTGAGTATTGAATCAATTTCAGATCCACGGCCAGCAGTTTTGAGACCAAATAATTCTTTGCTTCGTTCTGCTTTGACTGGAAAAATATATGTACTTTTGAATGGACAATTGAGATATATTTCAAGTACAGAAATTTTTGGTCGTTATGGTTATAAATGGGAAGATGTACAAAATGTATCTCAAGAAGAATTGGATAGTTATGAAGTTGGTGATGATTTGGGTGTTTCAGCTGGAGCTATTATTGAAGGTAGTGTTGTAAAAGCTAGTGACAATCCTACTGTATATTTGATTGAAGGTGGAAAGAAAAGACCATTTGCAACTGGGCAAACTTTTTTGGGTATGGGCTATAAATGGGGTGATATTGTGGTGGTCAGTATTGTTTCACTTGCCAATATTGATGAGGGTGAAATAGTTGAATTTACAGCCTCTGCAGAAGATGTACGTGAAGGTGTGGTGGTCAAGGCAAGCAATAGCCCAGCCGTGTATTTGATTGAGGATGGAAAAAAGCGAGCATTTGCAACTGGACAGGCTTTTGAATCTAGAGGATATGAGTGGAGTGAAATCTTGGTATTAAAGCCTGAAATATTAGAAGAATATGAAGAAGGTGAAGTTTTGGTATATGTATCAGTTGACGATATAGTTGGCGAGGGTAGTTTGATCAAGTCTGATGTGAGTCCAATTGTATATTTGATTTCCAACAATAGACGTAGGATAATTGCCAGTGAAAGAATATTTTTGGCGCTTGGTTTTGAGTGGGAGTCAGTTTTGACAGTAAGTCAGAAAAAAGTTGATGAATATACCCAAGATTTGGCAATTGATTTTACTGAACAGGATTTTGATCGTGATGGCTTGAGTAATTTGCAAGAAGAATTTTATGGGACTGATCCAAATGATGATGATTCTGATAATGATGGATTCATTGATGGACGGGAAGTAAATAATGGCTTTAATCCATTAGGTAGTGGAAATTTATAAATATTATCTTCTTTTAAATATTCTGAGTATTCGCCAAATTATAATTAAGATTATAAATATTGAACTGTAGAGTACAAATTTATTCTCAAATAACCATATTAAAAGTGATAACATTATTGAAAGAAAGTTTTTTAGGAAACTTTTTTTCTTGTTATTAGAAGTATCTTTATTATCAGAAATATCTTCTAGATCATTTACTTTTCTTTCTAGTGAGAGAATTATTTTTTGAGTTGCAGAATTAACTCCTTTTTCTAATGTGCCAGATATATTTTTAATAATATTAGTTGCTTTATCAACAATGGTGGTTTCTTTATTATCTGTTTTTTTATTTTCATCATTGTCACTTGTTTGTGTGTCAGAATTAATTTTGTTTTCAATTAGTTCTTGTTGTTCAGTTTGCTCGGAATCATCTTTACCATCATTGTCAGTATCCTTTTTCAAAGGATTTAAACCCAATTCAATTTCTCTTTCGTCTGTCAGACCATCATTGTCATCGTCATCATCATCAGTGTTGCCGACTCTATCTCCATCTGTATCAATATCAGCATAGTGGGTGGCTGTTTCTGATATACTTGATAGTAATGTGATTGCTTCTGGTGCTGAATCAGGGGAAGATTTAACTGGATTTATAATTTCTACTTTAATTTTATGTTCACCTTCGGTTACAGCCCAGTCTACCCACTCTTCAATTAAGTGTCCACTAATAGAAGAAAAGTTGGATTCACCAATAATATTGTCGTTATCATAAAAACGAATAGAACCAGTAATGTCAAAACCAGATTCATTTTGGATAGCAGAATATATTCTAATAGTTTCATCAGCAAAGAAGGGTGTCTGTGAATACCAAATTCCACTTACAAATCCAGAATTGACTGGTTTTGTAAGTGCTTTGGAATAGTTTGGTGTAGAAAGAAATATAAATAAAAAAAATATAAATATAAAATATTTATAATGAGATTTGTGTTGTGGTAGCTGTGCTTTCATATTATATAAAGTATCATATTTTTGTGGTTTTGTTAATTTTCTCAATGTTTTTTAGGAGAGTAGAATTGAATTTGCTATTTTTAGATATAAACTTCTATCAGGAAAAATGTCTGGTGGTCCAATATAGCCATTAATGTCAGCCCCAATTATGTTTTTGTGTTGCTTGATAATCTCAATACATTGCATTATTTCGGGTATAGTGAGAGTTCCTTGATCCCAAGCAGTCTTTATCGCTTGTACATCCATTACATCTAAATCAAATGATAGGTATACATCATCTGGTAGATGTTTTAATTTTGTTTTTAATTTTTCAAATTTTTTACCAGTACACAGATGTTTTTCTAAAAGATAAAGATGAGGTATGCCTTTTAGTAATTGAGATTTTGGTGGACGATTACCTATAAAAAGTGCAGATGATGCATTGGTATCTTGTAATATTGCTTTTATAAATGTTCCACAATTTAATTCATTTTTTTTCACGATAAAGTTCCATATTGTAATCATCGTGATGATCAAAATGTATATAACCAAAGTTTATTAGTTTTACTAGTATGATTATAAAGTCCATAAGTATATTTAATTTTGGCTTTATATATGACTAACCTAATCTTAGGTGTTAATTTAAGTTTGGGGTGGTCTTTTCTGCTCACATATTTACGAGAATCATGTCCATTATCCAAGTTATACCATTTGTAATATGTTTTTTTAGATATTCCAAATATCTCACACACTTCATTAATTGATTTTCCGTATTTATCTACTTGTAGATACCATCTTGCTCTCATTGTACGAGGTGCGCTTAAAGGTGATCCTGCCATATATTTAGTTGTTCATTTAAGAGTTAACATTAGTCACCCTTATACTATCAGATTGTCACCCTTAGATGTTAAATATACATAAAGTTGCATATTTTTATGTTTTTAGTATAATATATTATATATAAAATCCATATTTGTTGTGTGTGATGACGAAAAGTATTGTAAATTTTATTAATATAGAAAATATCATTAATAATATTTTTGTGGTTATTTATTAGAATTTAGTGGTATTTTTAAAAAAATAAAAAGTGTTTGTTTATAGTAAAAATAACTATATTTTTTATGAAAGGAGCGTAAAATGTATTATTTGTGTTTTTTATATTATAATTCGTTTTATTTAAAACTTTAATATTTATATACTTCCAAAGTATGAAAAAATTTATTCTGTTATTGGTTGTTGGTCTTTTATTTACTACTTCAGTTTCTGCCGCTGAATTTAATGCCGATTTGCGCTATGGAGTGGCTAAAAATGCAGAAGTTACAAAACTTCAAAAATTTTTGACTGC